>CAMENP010000043.1 GCA_945928575.1 uncultured Butyrivibrio sp. | reverse complement strand
CCGGAGCTGCCGCATAAGATCTAAAAGAGCCATAGCTATACACAACAAGAACAGCCACCATAAGAGCAGCCACAGCTGAACATATTTTTCTATGCTTTCTCAAAAAATCCATGCTTGAACCTCCATTGAAATTGATGTATAATTTAATAAAAAGCGAAAGGAGTATACAAAAAATGATATCAGGAACAATAAAAATAACAGACATTGCATTTTTAATCGGATACGTCATAGCAGCATATGCAATAATAGAATTAATAGTATATGCAATAAAAAAGTTAATAAACAAATCAACAGATAAAGGCTGTGATATAGGATGTGAAAAATGCAATATGAAAAAATGTCCTAATAACCCTAATAATAATCCTCCGGAAGAATAATCCGGAGGATATATCATTTAATCCTCTTCATCTTCAAGGATTTCCTTCACAACTTTCTTTTTCTTTGGCTGCGGAACGTATGTATGTTCCTCATGCACATGTACAATCTTACCGCACTTATTTAATCGAATAAGTAAAGCGGTATTAATTACAGATAAAACCAGTATCAATATAGCAACCATTTAATTCCTCCAAGTTAATCCTCAAGTGTTATAAACAGTTTAGATCCATAATCTTCACTTCCGGTAAAAAACCAATAAGAGATAGATTTATCTTTGATTTCATTCCACCATGACTCTCTGACAATGCAAAAATATAATAATGCAACCTCATGATTATAATCATAATGCAACTCTTCACAATATCCTTTGATAGTAATACAAGCGGATCCGCAATAACTTTCTAAAAAACTCTCCAGTGTCATTCCTTTAAATCTCCTTACTTGAAATTAATATCAGTAATTGCCATTCTGCCATTCTGCCAGGCGGCAGTTATAAGCATCTCTTTAGAAATACAAGCAGGTGTCAGCTTATCAAGAAGCGGCTGGTAAATCCATATATCCTCAACACATGAGCCACCAACACCATCCAATCGAGCAACCTCTTCCGGCGTATAATCACGCACACACTGAACTTTAGCCATAGGAAGGCCTTTTTTGCTTGTCAACTTACAATAACCAATAACTAACATAATTTTTTACCTCATTCTTTCTCGCGTTTTCCTACGCGTGTATGTAAGTTTTATATCAATTCCGGGGCGTTTCCACCCCGGCGGTTGATATGGGTACCAGAGTAATATATAAAACATTGCTCTTGCACTTAGTATAAAACTGCACAGACACGGCAGCTGAATAAAAAATACTTGCATTTTATTTGATAGTATGATACTATTTTACAGTCAATGATGATTTTACTAGGAGTGAGCTTTTCGGAGCTCACTCTTTTGTATGGAAGACAAATGCCATAGAAAGGATGTGACAGTGTGGCAAAGCGTGACGATTACGAAGCCATGGCAGAGAAGCTTATTATGCCGATAATCGAATCCAACGGATACGAGCTTGTGGATATTGAGTATGTCAAAGAGGGACAGAATAATTACCTCAGGGCGTATATCGATAAGCCGGGCGGAATTACCGTGGATGATTGCGAAGTGGTAAGCAGGGCATTCAGTGACAAGCTGGATGAGAAGGATTTTATTGCAGAGTCCTATATATTGGAGGTAAGTTCTCCGGGACTTGGCAGACCGTTCAGAAAAGACAAAGATTTTGAACGCAATATCGGTGAAGAAGTTGAACTTAAGTTATATAAGCCGGTTGAGCACAAGAAAGATTATGTCGGACTTCTGAATGCATATGATAAGGACACGGTCACTATCGGACTGGAAGATGGCAGCGAGAAGGTTTTTGAGAGGCGTGATATCGCCGTTATAAGACAGACTGTATATTTTTAGATAATTAGGAGGATAAATGGAAAAATGAACAGTGATTTAATGGAAGCACTTAATGCTTTGGAAAAAGAAAAGAAAATCAGCAAAGACACCTTAATTGAAGCAATAGAGAATTCACTTCTTACGGCATGCAAGAACCATTACGGCAAAGCAGACAATTTTATTGTCAAAGTTGATCCGGATACAGGAGATTTCTCAGTGGTTGCGGCTAAGGAAGTTGTTGAGAATGTCGAGGATGACGTTACACAGATAAGTCTCGCAAAAGCAAAAGAGATCAATTCCAAGTACGACATCGGAGATACGGTTAATATCGATGTTAAATCGGCAGAACTCGGAAGAATCGCAATCCAGATTGCCAAGAATGTGATCCTTCAGAAAATACGTGAAGAAGAACGCAGGGTTCTTTATGATGATTATTACAGCAAAGAGAAAGATGTCATGACCGGTGTTGTACAAAGATATGCCGGACGTAATCTTATAATTAATCTCGGAAGAGCGGATGCCGTTCTTAATGAGAGTGAAATGGTCAAAGGTGAGCATTACAAACCTAATGACAGAATTAAAGTATATGTTGTAGAAGTTAAGGATGATAAGAAAGGACCGCGTATCCTCGTTTCAAGAACACATCCGGAGCTTGTTAAGAGACTTTTTGAAGAAGAAGTTACGGAAGTGCGTGACGGCACAGTTGAGATCAAGAATGTTGCAAGAGAAGCCGGCTCAAGAACCAAGATGTCGGTATGGTCCAAAGATCCTAATGTTGATGCCGTAGGCGCATGCGTCGGAGTTAACGGAGCCAGAGTTAATGCTGTAGTAGATGAACTCGGCGGCGAGAAAATAGATATCATCAACTGGAGTGAGAATCCGGCTAACCTCATCGAGAATGCCCTCAGCCCGGCCAAAGTTGTATCTGTGGTAGCTGATGATGAAGAGAAAACGGCACAGGTTATAGTACCGGATTACCAGCTTTCACTTGCAATCGGACGTGAAGGACAGAATGCAAGACTTGCGGCCAAACTTACAGGATTCAAGATTGATATCAAGAGTGAATCACAGGCCAAAGAGCTTGGATTACTTGATATGTATTATCCGGAGGCTGAATATGACGAGGAATATTCAGATGAATATCCGGATGAGCAATAATAGGTAATATTATGGCAGCAGAAAGAAAAATACCGCTCAGACAGTGTGTAGGATGCGGCGAAGATAAAGAAAAAAAAGCAATGCTGCGTGTTATAAAGACAAGTGAAGGTGAAATACTTCTTGATGATACAGGCAAGAAAAACGGCAGAGGCGCATATATCTGTAAGACAATGCAATGTCTTGAAAAAGCAGTTAAGAATAAAGGCCTTGAACGTTCATTGAAAGTCCGTATTCCGCAGGAAGTATATGAAGAGCTTAAGAAGGAGATGACCGATTATGAAAAATGATAATGTTCTTTCCATGCTCGGGCTTGCTAAACGTGGCGGAAATATCGTCAGCGGCGAATTTTCGGTGGAGAACGCGATAAGGGACGGAAGTGCGTACCTTGTTGTGATAGCGAAAGATGCCTCTGATAAGACTAAGAAAAAATTCAGTGATAAGTGTAATTTCTACAATGTCCCGATAGTGTTCTATGCCGACAAAGAATCACTCGGAAAGAGCATCGGATGTGAAATCCGTACATCGGCAGCGGTTACGGACGAGGGACTTGCGAAGTCACTTATCGGTAAATTAGATTTATAGATTCCGTATAAACGGAATGTGAATCCTTAAATATCAAGGAGGTTAGTTTTAACTAAATGAGAGTTTACGAATTATCAAAAGAAATAAATGTGCCCAACAAAGAACTTGTAGAGTATCTTTCAAAGAGCAACAGCGATATTAAAACACATTCAAGTTCTGTGTCAGATGCGGAGGCTGAAAGTGCAAGAAAGCATTTTGCAAAATGTCAGAATGCACCACAGACCAAAGAACAGGCACCTAAAACAGATGCGCCTAAGGCAGAAACAACGGTCAAGACAGATGCACCTAAAGATGCAGCGCCGAAGAAAAAGATTTTTGCTTCATATAACCCGCAGAACAGCGGACGTAAAGAAGTAAGGGATCAGAGAAGACCGGGTGACAGAAGAGAGGCAAGACCGGGTGACAGAAGAGATAATAAAGTTCGCCCTGACGGAAGACCTGTAGAGAGAATCCGCCCGAGAGATAATGCCAAGCCGGGAGAGCGTCCAAGCGACAGAGTGCGCCCTGACGGAACAATGGTTGACAGAAAACCGAGACCGGATTCTAAGCCGGCTGAGAGACGTCAGGACGGAAGACCTGATGATGTCAGACGTCAGGACGGAAGAACCGGAGATAACAGGCGTCAGGACGGAAGACCTGGAGACAACAGACGTCAGGACGGAAGAACCGGAGACAACAGACGTCAGGACGGAAGACCTGGAGATAACAGACGTCAGGACGGAA
>CAMENP010000042.1 GCA_945928575.1 uncultured Butyrivibrio sp. | reverse complement strand
GTACAAAGTGGGAGGATATTCCGGAAGATTTTGAATGTCCGTTATGCTCTGTAGGCAAAGACCAGTTTTCAAAGGCTGAATAAAAATGAAAGCAGGACTAATGGATGTATGAAATGAAACCAGAATATTATATCGGCATAGATATGATAGACGAAGAACACAAGCAGTTGTTTAAATATGCAGATGAGGCATATGAACTGCTTCATGATGAGCATACACCGGATAAATATGATAGGATTGATATAATATTAGAAAATCTTCGAAATTATACAGTAAAACACTTTACAGATGAAGAACAGTATATGGAATCTATTAATTATAAGAAGTTATTTACACAGAAAGTTCAGCATCAGGAATTTATACATAAACTTGATGAATTTATGGAGCATCATAATGATGAGATAGAAGATCAGGATGAACAGATTATGGGGATTTTAAAATATCTCACAGAGTGGTTAGTTAATCACATTCTGTATGTCGATGGTCAAATTCCAAAAGGCTGATATTGTAAGAATGGCTGTTATTCTTTAGGGAGTAACAGCTTTTTACTATTTTGAATATAAAATCTGACACCTACACTTGACAATATGCTTATGAACGTGGCGTTGGCGAAGGTGTCAGAAACTGCGGCGTTGCCAGAGAAGAGCTGTTTGTTGTATCCAAGGTGGCAGCAGAATATAAGACTTATGATGAAGCTGCAAAAAGCATCGACGATACTCTTGCAAAAATGGGACTTGATTACCTTGATATGATGATCATACATTCCCCGCAGCCGTGGGTGAAAGTAAATCAGAGCGATGACAGATATGTTGAAGGCAACCGTGCGGCATGGAGGGCGCTTGAGGACGCGTATAAAGCCGGCAAATTAAAGGCAATAGGCGTTTCAAATTTTCAGGCAGGAGATATTGAGAGCCTCATTGAGACTGCCCGGATTAAGCCTATGGTGAACCAGATTCTGCTCCACATCAGCAATACTCCAAAAGAGCTTGTGGAGTACTGCCAGAAGAATGATATAGTTGTGGAAGCGTATTCGCCTATTGCGCACGGTGAAATACTTAACCAGCCGCAGATCAAGGAAATGGCTTCCCGATATGGTGTAACGGTTCCGCAGCTTTGCGTGCGTTACACTTTGCAGCTCGGCGCTGTTTCACTTCCTAAGACCGCTAATCCTGAGCATATGAAGGTTAATGCGGATGTTGATTTTGAAATCAGCAAGGAAGATATGGAAGCGCTTAAGGATTTCAGGAAAATTGAAAGCTATGGCGCAAGCAGTGCATTTCCGGTATACGGCGGAAAATTATAAAAATAAAAAGAGGTTTTATATATGGCAAAAAATGTTTTAATCATATCGACAAGTCTTCGTGGCGGAAGCAATTCGGAAATTCTCGCAAAGGAATGTGAGAAAGGTGCCAGAGAAGCAGGACATAATGTTGAATTGATATCACTTAAAGGAAAAGAAATTAAATTCTGCATAGGATGTCTGAAATGTCAGGAAACAGGCGAATGTGTTCTTAAAGATAAAGATGATGTGGCAGAAATCATGGACAAGGTTAAGAACGCAGATGTTGTTGTATATGCAACGCCTATCTATTATTATGAGATGAGCGGACAGATGAAAACCCTTCTCGACAGAATGAATCCAATGTATTCAATGGATTACAAATTCCGGGACATATATATGATCGCAACGGCAGCGGAGGATGCGGACAGTGCATTTACCAAAGCATACAACGGACTTCTGGGCTGGGTTGAGTGTTTTGAAAAAGCAGAACTCAAAGGTCTTGTAGCCGGAGGCGGCATAGATGACTCCAACACGGCATCGTCCCATAAAGACATTATGCAGAAAGCATATGAGTTAGGATTAAATCTGTAAAAATTGTGATACGGAGAATTTGGGTGTATGGAAATTTTTGACATTGTAGATGAGAACGGAATACCTACCGGAGAAACGGTTCAAAGAAATGTTGCGCATGATAAAGGGATAAGACACAGGACGGCGCATATATGGATCGTGCGCAATACTGACAACGGCTGTGAGGTACTTTTGCAGCAGCGCTCGTATAATAAGGACTCTTTTCCGGGCAGATATGATACCTCATCCGCGGGTCATATAAGGGCCGGGGATGAACCGCTCGATTCTGCTTTGAGGGAACTTGGTGAAGAGCTGGGAATCAAAGCGGAGCCATCTGCCCTTACATACATCGGCAAATTTCCAATCCAATATGAAAAAGAATTTTTCGGCAAGCCGTTTAGGGACTGCGAAGTGGCTTTTGTGTATCTTTACACCGAACCGGTAGACATCAATGCACTTGCGCTTCAGGCGGAAGAAGTTGAGTCCGTGAAATGGTTTGCGATTGATGAAGTATACAAAGCATGTGTGAACCATTCTCCGGAATTCTGTGTTCCGGTGGACGGGTTGAATCTGGTGAGAAGGTATATAGCAAGAGGAAAATCAACACAATGAAGGGAGTTTAAGTATGTACAAAAAAATAGGATTATTATTCTTTTTTGCATTATTTCTGACAGCGTGCTCAAGCGCAAAAACAAGTGTAAACGAAGTTGACGTGATCCATGATGACACTAAGGGTACGGTTGAAATTTCCACAATTGAAATGACAGAACCGCAAACGCAGACGCAGCCAACGGAATATGAGACCCTGCCGCATACCGTACAACCGGAAGAAGTTGTACAGGATGCCAAGGAAAGTATGTCAGAGGCCCTTGGCAGCAAAAAGAAAATTAATATAATATCAGAAGGAATAGACTGGATTTCCAATGAAGGTGATGCAGTGGATTGTGGACAAAACTCCAAGTTCAAACAAATGTATTTAAAAGACTATAATCTGATATATGATATGGGAAATACAGTATCAGAAGAACCGTTGCAATGGAATGAATTTGCGGTTGTGGATCTGAATGGCGACAACGTAAAAGAGGTTATACTGCTGTCGGACGAAGGTACACTTTTACTGTATAACTATGACGGGGAGATTTATGCTGTTCCGGTTGGCATACGGCTGTTTAATAAAGAAATGTATAATATAATGAATAATGGAATCGTGTACAATTCTGTTACGCAAAGCCGATATGATTATTGGATACTGCGAAAAGGCAGGGCGTATATGATAACGCTTGCTCAGAAAGAGTATACGGTTAATGACACGGTCGAGTATTATCGGTTAGGCGTTAATGTTACAGAAGATGAGTACAATGATTATATAATGAAGCTTGTGCCGGATGTGACCGACACTGTTGTATGGCAGAAATTCACGCCGGATAATGTTGCAGGTATCACAAAAAATTCATGATTTATTTGAAAAAACATTTGACAAATCCCATTGTATATATTACTATAATCTAGTGTGCCGCACAGCGAGGTAGTAAGTGTCGATAAGACCACCATAGCTGGCGAGTATTGATAATAGGAGGAAACCAAGATGAAGTACGCAGTTATTGCAGCATGTGGTAAGCAGTACAAAGTATCTGAGGGCGACGTTATCAAAGTTGAGAAGCTCGGAGTTGCAGAAGGTGAAACTGTAACATTCGATAAAGTTCTTCTCGTAAGTGATGGAGAAGCCGTAATCGGTAACCCGACAATTGCCGGAGCATCAGTTACTGCATCTGTTGTATGTGAAGGCAAGGACAAGAAAGTCGTTGTTTACAAGTACAAGAGAAAAACAGGCTATCACAAGAAGAACGGTCACAGACAGTTATTCACAAAGGTTAAGATTGAGTCAATCAACGCTTAATAACCGGGTCTATGACGAATATAATTTTTTATCGGAAGTCCGGTGATATTATCGGATTTCAGTCCAAAGGACATGCCGGACACGGCGTGAGAGGAACCGATGTAGTATGTGCTTCGGTTTCGGCACTCATCATTAATACCATTAACTCGATTGAGAAGCTTACTCATGACAAGTTTGATGAGAATATTAATGACAGAAGAGCAATTATTGAGTTCCAGATAGACGGTGCGATAAGTAATGAATCAGAGCTTTTCTTTAAATCGCTTGAATTAGGACTTACGGAGATTGCACGGGACTATCCGGGGAACGTATCGATTAAATACCGTGATTATTAGTATCACGGCTGCATAAGACATTCAAGGAGGTGTAACACTTATGTTAAAACTTAACCTTCAGTTTTTCGCTCATAAAAAAGGTGTTGGTTCTACTAAGAACGGCAGAGACTCAGAGTCTAAGAGATTAGGTGCAAAGAGAGCTGACGGACAGTTCGTATTAGCCGGAAACATTCTTTACAGACAGCGTGGAACAAAGAT
>CAMENP010000041.1 GCA_945928575.1 uncultured Butyrivibrio sp. | reverse complement strand
ACAGATTTCTCTATTTCATAACTTTTTTGTTGCGTTAAGTTTTTCAATTAAAGGTCTTGGTTTCTTTATACACATATTATACGCATACTATATGTCCAATAAAAAGGACTTTCATATCATGACTTTGGAAAATAAAAAAGCCGGCCATTACGGCCGGCGGTGAGCTAATTCCACGTTTTAAGATATTCTTTCAGCATAAAAGCACAAAAATAAGGAAACGTGTATATACTTTCAGAACACCCTATATTAAAATCCCCTAATTTTATTCCATGCTTTATATCGCTGTATCTTTCATCCCTGATAAGCGTCCTGAGCGACTTGGCTCTGTCATTATTAGACTTGACTTCCACCGGAATAAGCTCATTCTGAGAACGCACAAAAAAGTCTTCCTCAAGAGTTGCGTTTTCTTTCTTATAATAAAACAGTCCCAAACCTTGCTTAATAAATGCTTCTGCAACAAAATTTTCGTATAGGGCACCTTTATATACGCCAAGGTTCTTATTAACCCTCAGATCTTCCTGCGCTTCATCATCCAGCGCTGATACTAAAAGTCCCGTGTCAGGGTAATACAACTTATACTTAGTTGTATCAACATTCCCTTTTAGCGGAAGTTCCGGCATAAGCAGACAGTTGCATTCCGTCACAACGCCCGCGTCAATCAGCCATTCTATACATCCGGTATATTCTCTGGAGCGTGCATTTTTGCTGATTTGACTGTATTGGAATTTCTTGTTTTCTTTGGCAAGCTGTGCCGGTATACTCCTATACACACTGATTATTTTGGTCTGATCAAGCCCTTGCGCATATTTTCTGACATCTTCTTCATAATCAAGTCGAATCTGATTCTGGATATCTGACGAAGCCTGAAAAGTTCCTGACTCGATATATCCCTTAACCACATCCGGCATCCCGCCCAGAACACAGTAATCAAGAAACAGTGCTTTATATACAGACAATTCTGTTTCACCGAATGGCCTCATAGCTGTCATATGTTCTAAAATACTGTAAATCTGAGTGTTGTCATATCCTTTAGCCCACAAAAATTCCTCGAAATCCATTGAAAACATTTCATAATCAGTCTTATTTCCAACGCTGTTACTGTGAATTTTCCTGTAATTGATTCCAAGCATTGAACCACTGCATATAATATCATAACGCCCGTCAATTCTAAAAGACTTCAATGCGGTAGCTATATCAGGATATTCCTGTATTTCATCAAAAACAATAATCGTATTACCTTGAACAAACTTAAATGACGGATTTATCAATGATATATTCTTCACAATGGTATTTACATCATATCCATCTTCCGCTATCTTGATAAACCTCTTATCCAGTGCAAAATTAATATATATAACACTTGTATAATTAGCGTTGGCAAAATGCATAATAGATTCTGTCTTACCAATCTGTCTTGCGCCTTTTACTATCAACGGCTTACGATTAATGTCTTCCTTCCACTTAATCAGAAAATCATCTATTTTTCTTTTCAAATACATAAATATCTCCTCCTGATTACAACATTATCACATTTCATGAGCCATTTCAATCAGTTTATCACATTTTATGAGCGTATTTTTGACTTTTCTCACGTTTTATGAGCGTATTTCAGGATTTATCTCACATTTCATGAGCTTATATCATTTGCAAATCAGTAATTTCAAGTGTTGCAAGCTGTTCGTTGGTCTTATCCTTGAGGTAATACAGGCGATCCGCCTGATTGACAATTGCCTTTTCAAAAATATTTCTTACCATGCGCCCGTTAGCGAAATTGTCCCCACGGTTCTTATATTTATTTTCAAGAACGGATTTCAGAAATGCTCCCGCCTCTTCTGTGAGCTTATAACCGGATTTATCGCAAAGAGCTTTAAATATCTCCCCGAGTTCCTGTACATTATAATCTTCAAATTTAATATATTTATTAAATCTTGAACTCAGTCCCGGATTGGAATTGATGAATTGAGCCATAAGTTCCGGATAACCGGCAACTATAACTATCAAATCATCCCTGTGGTCTTCCATAAGTTTCAATAATGTATCAACCGCTTCCTGTCCGTAATCCTCTCCGCTACCGGAATATGTAAGTGAATATGCCTCATCAATGAACAGAATTCCGCCCAGCGCCTGTTCAACAACTTCCTTTACCTTTAATGCCGTCTGACCAACATAACCGGCTACCATTCCCGCTCTGTCCGTTTCGACCATATGCCCTTTGGAAAGAATACCCATCGAATGGTAAATTCTGCCCAACAGTCTGGCAACTGTGGTCTTGCCTGTTCCCGGATTTCCATAAAAAACCACATGATTCGATACAGGTATTTCCGCCAATCCCCTTTCTTTCCTGAGGCGCTTAATTTCCTGAAGATGAATAAGTGAATTGACATCTTTCTTAACCGACTGCAATCCGACCATTGCATCCAGTTCTTTTAACAGATCTTCCAGGTTCTCCTTCTTGTTATTGTCGTCGGTTTCTTTTTTTGTTTCCTGCTCATTTAATGTTTCTATATTATTAGAGGAATGTATTCCCGCAATATCAATTGCGCTTTGTACCGTTCCCGGAAATTTTGCATTTTCCTTTTTGTAATTACGGAGCATTGTCGTGTATGTTGTATAATCACACACTTCTGCATCGTCAGCCTTTCCGTCGCATACTATGAATTCCCGCCCCATGCATTCCATAACAGCAATATAAGCCTCCGATACGGAAGCGGACATATTATTGTCCTCTTCGTAGGCTGCGTTGTCTTTGTCCATCACGGTCTTAAGGGTTTCGGGAACCGTATTTTCAAAAGCAGTACTGTATGTATTGTTTTCCTGTATGTATTCACTAAGCATTGCCGGAGTCATATCATTACTAAGATAATCTTTTATAAATGCAGATTCGTAATCAGATATTTTTCCGTCCGATGCTGACAGATATGACAGAAAATCCACGGTTTCCTTGCGTATTTTTTCCTCATCATCACAAAGTGCAAATAAATTCTGTATTGCTTTTTTTAATGCTGTATTCATATTCATGCCTTTCTCGGAGCTTCCACCCAGCCATTCTTAGGAGGCACCGGTATTGAATTATCATAAACTTCTTCCGGCCCGGTTGAAGCCCCATTCCTGCTGAGAAGATTGTCCTTGATATATTTGTTCATCATACCCATATATATCATAAAATCACTCTTTTCATTGTCATCAATATCTCCATCGGATCCAATCAAAGCATTTCCGACATATCCGAAGGTTTGCATAATGATTTCCGATAGATTCCTATTATCCAGCTGTTCATTAAGTCCTCTCTTATATAATTCATTATCCAATGCAACCGCAAATTGCAATGCAGCCGGCACATCATTTTCAAATTCAGTCGAATATATATTATTCTCACGAATATAGTCAGCCATACACTCTGCCGGTATCTGGGCATCGGCCACATCACTTATAAAACGCACTTCCTCCGGCTTTATCTGTCCGTCAGAGGATGATAAATACATAAGATAATTTACAAGATTTGCAAGCGCAGCCTTTCCGGCGCTTGCCTCCATACCGACCAGTTTTCCGGCCTTGTCCATTGTTTCCACTGTTAAATTAATTAACTCTTTAAGATTGCTATCCATAATAATATCTCCTTTTTTTATATTGTCTGTTCGCCGTTTGCGAACAAAACTTCGTTTATTGCGAACAGGTTATAATTGCCGTTTTCTATAAAAAATCTGACAATTATATCCTGTTTCGAGCTTCTTGTAAAAGCAAATCCTGCGCATAAAAGCAGTTCCTCTGCTTCTTTAAGCGGGAGTTCCAATGCGATTATAAACGCAAATACCGTACGTTTCGTCGGCCTGTACCTCACATTGTTTTTAATTTTGAAGAAATGTCTTCTGTCCACATTCGCTCTGCCGTATATCTCGGCATAACTTTTGCCACTTTGTTCAATAAGTTCCATTAATTTCTGCGAAAAAGTTTCTTCCAAAAGGTCCGTTATTTTGTAATTTCCGGTTGATCTGGATATTTCATCACCTGTCATATGCGCTCTGCCTTCCCCTGTGTAAGTTACTTATATGTTGTATCATTTTTCTCATTTTCCGTGGTCGCCTGATATGCGACGTCACATTTGATACTTCTCCTTTCCTCATCAATCCGCGTCAGCTACATATTCAACGCCGGTTTTTCCATGCTTGTGCATGTATGACTTATCCGCTGCCTCACTTTTGATTACGATAAATCCAAGAATAGAAAATACAATGATTACCGTGACCACTGCCAGAAGCAAATCCGATAAGCGGATTTTTCCGATTGTTTTTCTCATAATTTTCATCCTCCTGTGCCTTTCCTTAAATGAAAAACTCAGTGCAAAATCAAAAGGTTTTCTAATACATTAAAT
>CAMENP010000040.1 GCA_945928575.1 uncultured Butyrivibrio sp. | reverse complement strand
TATTTATCCAATCTTCTAATTTGACTATATCCGAACGGGTTAAGTGTGTGAACACGCAGCCCTTCGGATAATGTTTCCGGATCAGCCGGTTCTGATTCTCATTACTTCCACGCTCACACGATGTATAAGGATGGCAATAATACAGGTCTACACGCTTATTTCCGGCTTTATCAAACTGGATTCCGTGCGCATCCACAAACTCAATTCCATTATCACATGTTATTGTTTTGAAAATCTGATTGAAAGAGCTGCCAAACCGCAGTTGCAGCTTATCAATAACTTTAACCACACTAGTTTTTGTTTTATCCGGAATCTTATATATAAGTTCCTTCCTGGTAAGACGTTCAGTAAATACAAGCAGCACATTCTTACTTGATCGTTTACCAACCACGCAATCCATTTCCCAATGTCCGAATGTAGTTCTATCATCTACGAATAAAGGCCGTTGTTCAATGCTCATTCCGGCCGGAGCAGAGCAGGCATGAACGCGCTTATGTTTACGTTTATTCTTATTTCTCTTAATATATAGATCCTTATTAGTCAGAGTTAAAAATAATCCCTGATCTATATATCTATAAAGCGTAGTCTTTGAAATCCGGGTATTAAATTCAAGCTCATTGACTTCTGCATAAGCGAGAGCTGCTGCAGGCGAATACTTCCGATCATGAATCATATATTCCAGGTAATGACAATAAGCCAGGTCACTACCAATCTTTAACCCAGCGCCTTTTTCTTTTAAATTCTCACGATACCGACTATCAGCCAGATCGGAACTATAACGCGTTTCGGTAGTCAGATCATACAATGTATGTTCATATGCTCCACGCTTAAGCTCACGATATACACTACAAGGATTTTTATGTAATTCCGCTGCAATAAATTTAACAGACATTCCGGCACGAAGCCAGCTTTCTATCCGTATACGATCATATTTTGTAAAATGCTTATATTTACCCATATCTTATAGTACCTCACTAAATATCTCATGATATTTAATATTTTACATTAAAAATACAAGCACCACAAGGGTACTTGTATATTAAATAGCGCTAACCTGAAGGTTAAGGAAAACTAATCAGACATATATTCCATGATGTCGCCTGGATCTACATCAAGGTATGTACAAATCTTATCAATCGTACTTGTAGTAACAACTTGATTTTTACTCAACTTTGCCAAAGTTGGGGAAGATATACAATAAAGCAATGATACCTTACTCATTCTATGCCTACGCAGGTAATCCCACAATTTATAGTATACTATCATATTTACTTCCTTTCTGCCGCGTCAGCTTCAACGCTGCGGCGATAACTCGATATAAACTCTTTCATGAAATAACTATAACTTTTAGCCAATAACGGAAACCAATCGTGTTGACGGTACTGTCTGGCATACATTACCAGATCGAAGTACTCCAAAATACAGTTGTTGACTACAAAATCCATCATTGTAGCAATTTGCTCCATTTCTTCGCCCGGTCTCATAGCTAAATAACTGTCTACATCAAATCCGGCATGACCTATAATATAATCTTTATCGTATTGATATTTTTCCGGGTTATCAAGATGCGCAAAATAACGGACAAGACCAACAATAGAATTGCAAGGCCGGACTTCCGGACAATTAAGATCTTCTATAAGTTTAGTAACATTATCAAAAGACTTTGGACCATCAGCATATAAAAGTACATGCCAATGAGATTTTTTTTGCTCTCCGGTAGGGTTCTGATCTTTGTCGTGCAAAGGCGATTCACACCATGGAATATGTAAATCATCTAAAATATCTCTCCAGTTATCTGGAGCACTATCAGGATAAACGATAAACGTCCATGCACGCGTTTTAAACCGTTTATCTTTAAAATAATAGTTCATAGTAAAATACCTCCTCTATAGTCGGCACATGGCACACCCGGGGGTTGTCGTAGTCCCCCGGGGGCGATTGACGCCCTTTACTCCGCCGTAAAAATACAGCTTGACAACGAGCCTCGAGGCCTTGCGTGTTATCCGGCTTATGCGTTCGGCGTCTGCGCCGTGCGCCGCTTTCGCGTGGGCGCACTTGCTGGAGCCGTCCGGCTTATAAGCCTACACGCGGCCTTCTCATTGTAAAGCAGTATTTTTATCAGGCTCATTTTCTTCAATTTTATCTTCATCCTCTGGCAGCTCTTCAATGGCTGCATCAGAATCATCCGGCTTATCATCATCAGTATTATCCTGATCAGGTTTATCTTCATCAGATATATCCGGAAGTTTATCTCTGTCATATGTTACACATTGAAACTCAATATCAGGCAGCTTAGGAGCAAGGAAGGAATTGAACGACTTGCTATATTTAGGGATATATGTAAGAGTTCTGGATCCAGCGAAAAACAATATAAAAGGCTCGAACTCATAATCATCAACAATCTTGCCACCACTTCCATCCATGGAATCATTCGATATGTTCTGATATTTCCGAATTTTTTTACCGTAACAGAACACACGCGCGACGTTTTTAACCAGGTACATAGCATCTGTCAGATCTCTTAACTTCTTATCAACATCAAATGTCTGGGAAAACATTACACATTTAACATAATAATGTCGCTGGAGCTTGAAAAAATCCCTTACCTTTGTATTGAAGTTTTTAAAGTTTCGGTTGTCATAAATCATACCTACTTCGTCAATAAGAAGTAGTACCTTCGGCTTGTGGGGGAAGAACTTTAACCGGAGTCTGACTAATAACTTTTTAAGACCGCGGTAATCATCCGGATCAATAGGTTTGTAATTAAAGTCCTTCAGGTTGAACTTACCGATATATTCCGGCTGGATGAAATAAACGCCTGGAATGTGTTCGGTGCTGTAGACTGTCCAGCCACGCTTAATATATTGAATGGCATACTTGGTAAGAATCGTACTTTTTCCGGAACCCTTCTTTCCAAAAATCATGATAAGATTATACGGATTAGTGTATGGATTTGTAGCTATTAGATAAATGGCCATGAATCCAAATATTATTAAAACTATAATAAAAAATACACGCATAAAACCACCTCCTAATAATTGTGTCCGGAAAATCTATATATAGATGAAAATAAGATTCCGAACAGAATAAATAAAATGCAGGCAATACCAAGATAATTAGAACATACCTTGTTAAAACATCCCCAGAAACAAGTTCCGAAGTCAGTCAGGAAGGAAGATAACGAAGTCCACATAATAACCACCTCCTACAATATGTTTCTTTTATTTTTCTTCATCAGGCAGATAAAAAAATAAATGATAGACACAAAAATGTACAATGCAACCAACATACACTCCAACTGTGCAAGGATTTTAATACTAACAGTATATGCCGGACCGAATCCAAGCACTTCCGGGAAATCCGGGCCAAACATGAAGTTGAATAATAAATCAATCATATAAACACCTACTCTCTATTTAACATACGCTGGATAAGCGAAAGAAACACAGTAAACAGGTACACGGTTAAAGTTCCGGTAACAGCCATCAACACCATCACAATCGGAACCAACGCACCCGGTACAGTTCTGAACATCGTAAGGATATAACTATTAATATCCGCCAGATCAAAACTATAAAATAACTCAAAAATAAGCTGCAACATTAATAAACACCTCCTAACTTCTGCGACGATAAAGCAATACTACACTGGTAAACAAAGCGCAGCAAAAAACCAAAAAACATGTAACTTCTGTAAGCGAAAACTGAAAATCAGGCATAATAAAAACCTCCTAAAAAAGAAAATCTAAAAACGCAATAACTAAAATGATAATACAAGCTATAGAAATAAGGATAAAAGCAAACAAATATAACCCTTTAAACAAAAACACAAAAGCAAAATTAAAAAGTAAAAAAGCAATAAAATAAAATATAATATGTACTATCATATGAAAATCCATAATATCAACCTCCAATTTCTTCATTCAAAATAACTATCCCGGACATAATAAGAATCATATCCGGGATAAAAACTAGTGACGCAGTAAGCGAGTAAATAAACCAACAGCACCGCCGAGGATCGGAACAACTAAACTAATTGCAAGTACCGGAGTACTGACAATAGTCTTTCCGATAGTCGTCGCCTGATTCATTACCCAGGTCGCACCTTCGCCAATCATAGCGAGAAATGCACCCATAGCAGTAGTTTCAGCAACTAACATAACGCATACCTCCTTATTTTTTTTATCCCATATCAACAAATCAGTGGTGGAGAAGTCTGGTAAATAAACCGACTGCACCACCAAGAATCGGAACAACAAGGCCGATTGCTAACACTGGAGTATTAACAATAGTAGTTCCGATTGTGGTCGCCTGACTCATAACCCAGGTCGCACCTTCGCCAATCATCGAAAGAAATTCAGTCATAAGAACCTCCTTTAATCAAAACTACAGTTACGATTTTATATGCTTAATCTTGCGCAAGATTGAAACAACAAAAGACATAAGAGAAACACAAAAGGATAACATTAAAATCCAATTTCCCTTGATCAAATTAAATAGATCAGTGCAGCAGCTAAGAAGCCACTCCACAAGCTGATCCGCTTCGGCAAAGTCCATAATAAGCACCTCCTACCTTGAAAAGATAAAACTGATCAAGAATCCTATCAGGAAGGCAGCCGCGAAAAAACCAAGCAGAGGATAACCGCGGACGATAGAAGCGGATGAAAGCCAATCAACTACCTTCTGCCAGATATTCGGAATCCACTTAAAAACCTCAAGCATATCCGGCGCTGGATTAAACGGTCCATCCGAACCGCCGCCGGAATGTCC
>CAMENP010000039.1 GCA_945928575.1 uncultured Butyrivibrio sp. | reverse complement strand
CATCGGGACATTTTCATTTGTGTTATATCAGGACATTATCATATGTGTCTCATACTCTTATAACATCGGCCGCACAAAATCATTGACATTTGTGCGGCTGATGTTATAATTAAGGACGCATTATTGATGCCGACAGTTCGTTTGTACCATCCTGTCGTTAAGTAAAACCAGGACTATTTTTTAACATAATTCTAACCAGATCCCCGGAAGAATTGAATATGTTGAATGATAGCTTTGTGTTTTGCAAAGCTTTTTTTATTTTCAAGGAGGAATTTATGGACAACAAAAATGTTACAAAAACTTTTATGTGCATAGGTATCATCTATGTTACATGCCTTCTGCTTTCCAATCTGGTGGCAGGTAAGATGTGGGCAATATCATCAAACATTACACTTCCGGCCGCAGTGGTATTATTCCCTGTGACATATATTTTCGGGGATATTTTTACAGAAGTTTACGGATTCAGACGCGCCAGAATAATTATCTGGCTGGGATTCGGATGCAGCTTCTTCGCGGTAGCGGTATACATGCTGACAATAGCACTTCCGCATCCGGAATACTGGCAGAACCAGGATGCGTTTGCAACAGTGCTTGGTACGACACCGAGAGTAGCGCTTGCTTCTTTTGCGGGATATCTGTTCGGAGAATTTTCCAATTCAATGATCCTTTCCAAACTTAAGGTCAGAACGGGCGGCCGGAAATTGTGGGTGCGCACGATCCTCTCAACTCTTGTGGGAGAAGGTTTTGATTCGGTAATTTTTGTCACGATATCATTTCTCGGAACAATGGATACCAAAATCGTATTACAGATGATACTTTTCCAGTACCTTTTCAAGGTGTGCTATGAGATAATCTGCACGCCGCTCACATATGCCATTGTGCGTTTCTTAAAGCGCAAAGAGGGCATAGATACATATGACTATGATGTCAGATACAATGTTATTAAAGGGTGATATTTATGAGAGAAAAAGAAAATTTAACCAAGCTCGGAAGTCAGAAAACGGAGTATAAGACGGAGTATGACCGCGAACTGCTTGAAACATTCGGAAACAAACATCCGGACAATGATTATTTTGTCAAATTCAACTGCCCGGAATTTACAAGCCTCTGTCCGATAACGGGACAGCCGGATTTTGCCACGATAACAATCTCGTATGTGCCTGACGAAAGGCTTGTGGAGAGCAAATCACTGAAATTATATCTTTTTTCATTCAGAAACCACGGGGATTTTCATGAAGATGTAGTCAACGTGATAATGAAGGATTTAATTTATAAGATGAATCCGAAGTATATAGAAGTACACGGAAAATTCCTGCCGCGCGGCGGAATATCCATCGACCCGTACTGCAACTACGGCAAGGCCGGAACCCGGTGGGAGAAGGTAGCATGGGAGAGACTTTCCATGCATGATCTGAACCCGGAAAAAGTTGACAACAGATAATAATAAAAGCCGGTCGGGTGACCGGCTTTTTTATATGGCGGGGATTTATGCGATTGTAAATGCTCCCATTTTGTCGTTAAGGCTCTCTGCCTGTTCGTTGAGAACGGTTGAGTGATTGTCCATTGTCTGCATCAAAGCACGGAGCTCTTCAACAGATGCATTGACTTCCTCGGAAGCGGCAGCCGAATTCTCGGCAACCTGACCGATATTTTTGACCTGCTTTGATATGTTATCAATTTCTGTGATAGTGCGGGCAATTACGGTGCTTATTGTGGCAGCCTTGCTGTCGGTAAGTGTAATCTCTTCATCAAGCTTCTTGAATGAAGCGATAACTTCAGTTGAATCCTTGATGCTTTCCGAATTACTCTGTACAACCTTGTCTATGCACTCCGTACATTCCCTGAAATCGGTAACGAGATTGTTGATGATATCGTTAATGCTTTCAAGTTCCTTGGAAGTATTTTCCGAAAGGCTCTTAATGCTTTCGGCGACAACTGCGAAACCTTTGCCCGATTCACCGGCTCTTGCAGCCTCGATTGAGGCATTAAGACTTAAGAGACTTGTCTGGCTCGCAATTTCTTCTATCGTACCGAGAATGTCTGAAACCTTGCTTATGGTACGGTTGGTTTCGGCAATCTGTGCGGCAATGTTGTTGACCTGTGTTGTCATTTCGTTGCTTCCGTTCTGCATTGCTTCAAGGTGTTTGCGCATATTGGCGGAACCATCACTTAATGAAGCAGCACATGTGCTTATCTCGGTAACGGCTTTATGGATTTCGTTGGTGCCGTTTTCCATTGATGTGACATTATCCATCATTGTATTGATAGCACCGGCCTGATCGGATGCATCTGAAGCGACACCTTCGATGGCGGTACTTATCTGGTCTATCGTCTCGGTTGCCGAATGTGAAGCGCTCATCATCTGTTCGCTCGAATCGGTAACATTCTGTGAGATGTCTATTCCCTGCTTTATCATATCGCTGAGCTGGGCAACGGCCTGCAATGTGTTATTGGCCATATTTCCGATTTCATTTTTCTTGCGAAGAAGCTTTGAATCAAATTCAATATGCATATTGCCGACCGACAATTTGGCAAGCCCGTTATTGATTGTATTAAGGCTCTTTGTGAGCTTTTTAACTATTAATATCGTAATCGCGATCATTATCGCGATGAGAATTACTATTTCTATGCTTATTGCGATCATACCTTTGGAAAAAAGGTTATCGATCCTTGAATTATCCATACCGGCCTGTACATCATCTATATAACATCCCGATGTAAGGACCCAGTTCCAGCCGTCGAATTTCTGACTGTAAGCAGTCTTCTCGGCTTCGGTCACGCCATCTGATTTGGTGAAGACAAATGTGTTGAAACCGCCGCCGGCATTGGCTGTTTTAAGAATATTCTCAAGAATCTTAACACCGTTTACATCGGTAAGTTCCATACGGTTAGTGCCTTCCTGCTCCGGAAGGATCGGATGCATGATAAGGTCGCCGTTTACATCATCTATCCATATATATCCGCCTTCGTCATCATTGTAACGAATTGCACGGATGGCTTCCTTGGCATTCTCTTTTGCCTGGTCTTCGGACATCTTTCCGGCCTTGGCTTCATCATAGAAATGCTGTACGATTGCGATTCCGGACTGCACTTCCGATTTGACATTTCTGTTGAGTATATCATTGTAACGGATGTCTTCAATTGATGAATTAACACGTGAAAATACAAGTGCGAATGTACCTACAAGAACAATACATACGAATACAACGATCGCTGTGAAAGCAGCGGACAGTTTAAAAGTTAAAGATTTGGTTTTTTCATATTACTATCTCCTTGGTATGAATTCCCTCGAACTGATTATATCCGCTATTCATTGGAATGTAAATGTAATTTTTGGTAAAAATAGTGTAAAAGAGATATGATAAAATATCTCATTTTAAGTTATTGACATCTAACCATAGTTAGACTACACTAACCAGTGTGTGTAAATCATGTGGACTCCATTATAAGCCAAAGGTCGTGATTGCCTTTGGCGGGAGTTTCACTGTCGATCGAATCGAAAGGAGCAGCGAATATGAATTATTTGGAAATTGAAAAAGTTATCGGAAGGGAAATCCTTGATTCAAGAGGAAATCCAACCGTAGAAGCAGAGGTATATCTCGCAGACGGAACAATCGGACGCGGAACAGCGCCGTCGGGAGCGTCAACAGGTGAATTTGAGGCACTTGAACTCAGAGACGGAGACAAATCAAGATACCTCGGAAAGGGAGTTTCCAAAGCCGTTGACAACATTAATACAGCAATTAACGACGCACTTACAGGAATGGATGCGTCTGATATATACGCAATAGATGCAGCAATGATAGCTGCGGACGGAACCAAGGACAAATCCAGGCTCGGAGCCAATGCGATTCTTGCGGTTTCAATAGCATGCTGCCGCGCTGCAAGCATTTCACTTGACATTCCGCTTTACAGATTCCTTGGAGGAGTATCCGGAAACAGGCTTCCGGTTCCGATGATGAATATAATCAACGGAGGATGCCATGCATTATCATCCGGACTTGACGTTCAGGAATTTATGATCATGCCGGTCGGAGCACCTTCATTCAAAGAATGTTTAAGGTGGTGTTCGGAAGTATTCCATGCACTTGCATCAATCCTCAAAGAGCGCGGACTTGCAACATCCGTAGGAGACGAGGGTGGTTTTGCACCTGCACTCAAGTCCGATGAGGAAGCCATCGAGACAATCCTTGAAGCCGTTAAAAAAGCAGGTTACGAGCCGGGCAGGGATTTCAGGATCGCCATGGATGCCGCTTCATCAGAGTGGAAGAGCGAGAAAGGCAAAGGATATTACAAACTTCCTAAGGCAGGAACAGAATATTCGGCAGAAGAACTTATCGAGCACTGGGCTGATCTTTGCGGGAAATATCCTATCATTTCCATCGAGGATGGTCTTGATGAAGAGGACTGGGAAGGCTGGCAGAAACTTACAGCCAGACTTGGCGATAAGGTACAGCTTGTAGGCGATGACCTTTTTGTAACCAACACAGAGAGACTTTCAAAAGGTATTGAACTTGGTGCCGGCAACGCAATTCTTATCAAGCTTAACCAGATCGGTTCCGTATCAGAGACTCTTGAAGCCATCAAGATGGCACATAAAGCAGGATATACCGCGATCAGCTCACACCGTTCAGGCGAGACAGCGGATACCACGATAGCCGATCTTGCTGTTGCACTTAACACATGCCAGATTAAGACAGGTGCGCCATCACGTTCAGAAAGAGTTGCCAAGTACAACCAGCTCTTAAGAATTGAAGAGGAACTCGGAGCAAGTGCAGTTTATCCGGGAATTAAGGCATTTAACGTAAAATAGTATTATCATAAACCGCATAAGAAAATAGGAAAACTATCCGGAAAAATAAGAATCTTCCGGATAGTTTTTTTATGAACAATGCGATATATAAGTATCAGAGGCGAAATTTGGGAGATTGTATAATACAAGAACCTCGGTTATGTCATTATCCTTGACATACTGTGATATTGAGCCATTATAAAATCTCATATCAATAAGATGGGTCTCACTGTAATCATCCATGACGAATTGTGCAAATGTATTGGCATAAGAATCTTTGAGTATTAAGAGCCTGCCGTTTCCGGAGCCGTTAATGACCGTTGTGCTCTGGTTTGAATTAAGGAAAACAGCATATTGGTCGTGACCGTTCAGATATTTCCGCTCATATATCGAATCAGTGATATAGTTTCCGTTATTGTAATTTACCTTATGGGAATCATAACGGTAATAAGCTGTTATTGTATCATACGGAGCAAACGGATAATTGACCTTGGAATAAGTTGTTCCGCGAAAATTATTACACAATACTTCTTTATTCCATTCGGAAAGCGGATGTACCGTATGATCACAAGCCGATGCCCAAGCCAGATAACAGTAGTAAGCACCGAGACTGGTGTAATGGTGATCGGTTTTATAATAAATATACTCTTCTTTATGCTCATTAAGAATATCAGATGTATTTATTACATTTATACCGTAATCAGATGCATTGTTGATAAAATCCACCTGATTAATATTGGGAGCGCAATAAGGTAATCTGTCTTTGAGAATCCATGATGCTGTAGGAACCGGCATAAAGTATAACGGAATATCCATGGTATTAAGTTTTTTCGATAAATTTGATATAGCTTTAAGATTAGCGGAATATTGTGCGGAGTCAATACAGGTCAGTTTATCTATCAGATAACCGTCGTCCGCAAAATACACGTTGCCATTTTCTCTTTTGCCAAGCAGCAATTCATTGAGGCTCTTAATAGTCACCCAGTTGTCACGCATCGGAAACTGGTCGGATATATAATTCTCAATTGCGGTGGCCGATTTGCCGTTTATTATGCTGTTCGTTGTAATAGTGGGCCTTTGGGTGAGTGTCCTTTTTTCACTTTCCGAGTAATACTTATCGGGAGACGCGATTCCCCATATCGCGCCACCGGCAAGCATGAAAACAAAAGTTATTGCAATCAATTTATTTTTCATTCTGTCTCCTCCCTAGAATCTGAAATAAAGAAAAGGGTTATACGAACCGCTTATCAGGTAAGCTGTGCACAGAAAGAAAACGGAACAAATCCATACAATTTCCGTAACACCCTGCAGGCCTGCTTTTAATCTGTGGGAAATTTTTTTCCAAAGATCTGCTGAAAGCGGCGTTGCACCTATAAGACATATAACAATGAGAGGCAGGGGATTGAGATATAATAGTGACAAGCTTAAGAAAGCCTTATAAACAGGGCATTT
>CAMENP010000038.1 GCA_945928575.1 uncultured Butyrivibrio sp. | reverse complement strand
GAGCAACCGGCTCATAACCGGTCGGTCCTGGGTTCGAGTCCCCGAAGGTCCACTAGTCAAAAGAAATATTCTTATGGCCGCAGACGCTGGTGTACAGATATGTTCATGCGTCTGCTGAATTTGTACAATAATAGAATATGGCCCGATGGCTCAGTTGGTTAGAGCGCCGCCCTGTCACGGCGGAAGTCGTGGGTTCGAGTCCCATTCGGGTCGCTTATTGGGATCTTAGCTCAGCTGGGAGAGCATCTGCCTTACAAGCAGAGGGTCACAGGTTCGAGCCCTGTAGGTCCCACTTAGCCGGCGTGGCGGAATTGGCAGACGCCCGGGACTTAAAATCCCGTGGGTAGTAATACCCGTACCGGTTCGACCCCGGTCGCCGGCATTATATTAAAAGACATTAATCATATATAGTGGTTAATGTCTTTTTTTGTTATGTTTTTAACTTAATGCGACATCGAGAATCATCATTATAACGAAGCCTATTGCTACGCCGATGGTGCCAATGCTGGAATGTTCACCGGACTGTGATTCGGGAATAAGTTCCTCGACGACTACATACATCATAGCTCCGGCAGCGAATGCCAGAATGTATGGAAGCGCCGGTACTATTATATTTATGAGCAGAATAGTTATTATGGCGGCTATAGGCTCAACTATTCCGGAAAGGACGCCTAAGAGGAATGCTTTGGGTTTGCTCATGCCTTCTGATTTAAGCGGCATGGAAATAATGGTACCTTCAGGAAAATTCTGAATGGCAATTCCTATTGATAATGCGAGAGCACCTGCAAGGGTTATGCCGGTATTTCCGGTCATGGCACCGGCAAATGTAACACCGACAGCCATACCTTCCGGAATGTTATGAAGAGTGACGGCGAAAACAAGCATGGTTGTCTTCTTAAGATGTGTGCGCGGTCCTTCAGGCTTATCGCTGTTAAGGTGCATATGGGGAGTCACCGTGTCGAGTAACAGCAGGAAGCCGATTCCAAGAAGAAAACCTATGGCCGGTGGCAGCCAGGGTAAAATGCCGGTTCCTTCTGACATCTCAATTGAAGGAATAAGTAACGACCATACGGACGCCGCAATCATAACACCCGAAGCAAAACCAAGTAAAAGTTTTTCAACCCGTGGATTCATTTTGTCGCGCATCAGAAAAACCATGGCAGCACCAAGTGAGGTGCCGGCAAATGGGATTAACAGTCCAATTGCAGTGTACATGCTTACCTCCTTTTCATGATATGAAGTTTTGATAATCTGATACTAGCATAGTATTTATTTTACGTCAAATTATGACAGTTATGAATAAAAAAGGTACAGATACAGCATATTAAGAAAAAAGGAGGCACAGATCAATGAACGAAGACGGAATTAAATTGTTAAGGGAATGCAACAGCGGATGTAAGAATGCCACAGACAGTATGGAACAGATTCTGCCGTATATTGGAGATTCCGGACTTAAAAAACTGGTTGAAGACTATAATAGAAAACATATCAAAATCGGAGATGAATGTCATAAGCTGCTGAACGATAACGGAGAGGATGAGAAAGACCCGCCCAAAGTTACCAAGGCAATGGCATGGTTTGGAACAGAGTTAAAACTTGCGTTTGACGACAGCAGTGAGAAAATATCGGATATGCTTGTAGATGGGTGCAACATGGGAATTAAGGGGTTAAGTAAAAATTATAATCGTTACTCCAAAGCTGAATCGGAAGTAAGGGATATTGTTTTTGAACTGATTAATATAGAACAGGATTTTATGAACGAATTACTGGCATTTTTGTAGACGACTGTCTTGACAGCTGTCTTTACAGAACTTGACAAGCGGACCAAAGAGATCTAATATAGAGGAAATACATTTATTCTAAGGAAGTAAGATGATGAACAGATTTGTTAATGATAAGAGAAATCTTACGATGCTGATGGATTTCTATGAACTGACCATGAGCAACGGATATTTCGTTAAAGGACTGAAAGACAAACGTGTAGTATTTGACATGTTTTACAGAAGGAATCCGGACGAAGGTGGATTTGTTATTTTCGCAGGATTGGAACAGCTTGTAAATTATATACAGAATCTTGCATTTGACGAGGAGGATATCGAATACCTCAGGAGCAAGAATATGTTTGATGAAGGATTTCTGGATTATCTCAGTAATTTCAAGTTTTCGGGTGACATATATGCGGTTCCCGAAGGAACAATTGTATATCCGAACACACCGCTTGTAACAGTTGTTGCGCCGCTAATAGATGCGCAGCTTATTGAGACGATGTTACTTCTCACAATAAATCATCAGTCTCTCATTGCAACGAAGGCGAACAGGATTGTCAGGGCCGCAGGAGATGCATCGGTCATGGAATTTGGAGCCAGACGTGCACAGGGAAGTGATGCGGCTATTTACGGAGCAAGGGCATGTTATATAGGAGGCGTGGGAGCAACAGCTACAGCGATTTCAGACGAACTCTTCGGAGTGCCTGCCATAGGAACGATGGCACATTCTTTTGTCCAGTTTTTTGATACAGAATACGAGGCGTTTAAGGCGTATGCTGAAGTTTATCCGGATAATTGCGTATTGTTGATAGATACCTATAATGTGCTTGAGAGCGGCGTTCAGAATGCAATTAAAGTTGCAAAAGAAGTGCTCGAGCCGATGGGAAAGAGGCTTAAGGGTATAAGAATCGACAGCGGAGACCTTGCTTATCTGACCAAAAAGGTCAGAAAAATCCTTGATGCAGCAGGATGTGAGGATTGCAGCATCGTAGTTTCGAACAGTATCGACGAATATCTTATTACCTCACTTAATAAGCAGGGTGCAAGAATTGATTCATACGGTGTCGGTGAAAGAATGATCACTGCCAAATCCGAACCTGTATTTGGTGGTGTATATAAGCTTGCGGCTGTTGAGAACGAGCCGGGTGTATTTGAACCGAAGATAAAGATATCAGAGAATGTTGAGAAAATAACGAATCCTGGTTTCAAATCATTATGGAGAATATATGATAAGGACAGCGGATACGGCATTGCAGATGTAATTACACTTGCGGACGAGACAATTGACGATACAAAGCCATATCCTTATATGGATGAAATCAAGCCGTGGAAGAGAAGATCTTTTACTAATTTTACATGCGAGAAGCTTCAGAAGCAGATTTTCGCGGGCGGCGAGCTTGTGTATGAACTGCCGTCTCTTAAGGAAATCCAGCAGAAAGTCAAAGACCAGTTATCTGCTTCGGTATGGCCGGAGGAACAGCGATTTGAGAATCCGCATACACATTATGTTGATTTATCGATGGAGCTTTATAAGACGAAGCAGGAAATGCTTGAGAAATATTCATAATTTTTGAAAAAGACTTGACAATTAATAATAACCATTGTAGAATATATCGTGTTGCAGAATTCTGCAATGGTAAGCGCTAGTAGCTCAGCTGGATAGAGCGCACGGCTACGGACCGTGGTGTCGGGGGTTCGAATCCTCTCTGGCGCGCTGAACCTGTCGGAAGCGGCAGGTTCTATTTTTTTATCTAAAGGCACAGAATGTATACAGGAAGGAATTAGATATGAGCGATAAGGCTAAGAAAGGTCTTAAGTTGGCTGCTTATGCAGCGGTAATATTGCTTACGGCTTTTATTCTTTATCATCTCTTCAAGGATTCATATAAAGAGATTGCGGCGCAGCTTATTAAGACCAATATATGGATGCTGCTTTTTATGATTATCCTGGGCAATATGTACTATATTATAGATGCTATAATGTACAGCCATCTTTTAAAAAAAGACGGAACTCCGGTGAATATGTTAAGATGTATTGCAGTTTCATATATGAGTATATTTTTTAACGTTACGACATTTGGTGCGGGAATCAAGCCGGGTCAGGTTGTATATCTCCATAACAAGGGAATTAATGTCGGACGGGCGTGCGCTATAACGACGATGCCCTATGTTTTTCACAAGACGGTAATTGTTGGGTATGAAGTGATCATGTTGCTTTTTAACAATACGTTTGTGCTGAGAAATTTCTCGTCGACGTTCGGATATATTTATATCGGAGCAGCGTTAAATATAGTTATCATTACGGGCATTATACTTATATGCGCGGCAGAATGGTTTCATAAGTTAGCTATGAAGCTTTTGGACAAAATATTAAAAAAAGAGAAATTCACTCCTTTTAAGAATAAGATCAAGAACCAGGTGGAGGCGCTCAGGGACGGCACCAAGAATATAATCAAAAGTCCTGCAGCATGGATCAGATTTGCACTTATTAACACGATTAAGATGAGCTGCTGGTATGTAATTCCGATTATTGCGATTTATGCATCAGGCGGAACTTTGGGCGGCGTTACGGTGGCGCAGGCGATTACGGTTACAGCGCTTATGCAGCTCATTATGGGCGTTATTCCGACGTCCGGCGGCGTGGGTTCTCTGGAAGTAGTATTCTCATTGCTGTTTGCTGCGGTGTTCGGCAAGGTAATGGCCGGATCAAGCATGGTTCTGTACAGAATATCTACCTATTATATTCCGTTTCTTATAAGTGTTATAATAATGCTTGCAGTGGGCAAGGATATGAAAACAAAGAAAAAGGTCGGCGACTCTGAATAAGAGCACCGGCCTAAAAAAATACTTTTGGACAAATTAAAACGACTAGAGGGGGGAACCTCTAGTCGCTTTAATGAGGGGAGTATAAATAATTAATAAGGGGTTATATAGAAAGCTATTTCCGTTCGCTTTCTACAATAAGAATATATCATATGTTGTCGAAATATGCAAGCTTTTTTTTCGAAAAAATGAATATTTTTTTTGAAAAAGTTAATGATGTTTTATGAAAGCCTTTAAATACGGGAAAAACAGGAAAAACCGTATAACAGACAGTGGCTGGAATGAATATAATAATATATAAAAGAAGAAACCGGAGGAGTATAAATGCTTAGATTTGAAACAATTTCATCGGAACAGATGGACAGATGCGCAGTTGACAGGCACTGTCTTGTTATTGATGTCAGAGATTATAAAGATTATAACAGGATGCATATAGAAAATTCTATCTGTATACCTTTTGAAAAACTGGAAAAAGAATATAATAAGATGCCAAGGGATTTAATACTTGTTCTCTATTGCGAACGCGGAGGAAGATCTTTATTGGCGGCGAAGGAACTTTATGACAGAGGTTATGTTGTTAAGGCTCTTATGGGCGGAATAAGCGGGTATCATGGAAATCGTCTGGAAAGGGAATAATTTGATTGACATAAAGCCCATGGAAGAACTATAGTATTGACTATAGAAAACAGTTAAGGGAAATACATATGAAAAAATACCGTATAATCCTGCCATGCCATTTTGGACTTGAGGCAGTTCTTAAAAGAGAAGTTTATGATCTTGGATATGATATTGATAAGGTGGAGGACGGAAGAGTCAGCTTTATCGGAGATGCGGATGCAGTGTGTCGCGCCAATATTTTTCTGCGGACGGCGGAACGTGTCCTGATATGTGTCGGAAGTTTCCGCGCGGTGACGTATGATGAACTTTTTGAAAACGTCAAGGCATGTCCGTGGGAAGAATTTCTTCCGGAAAACGCAAGATTCTGGGTGACAAAGGCCAGTTCTGTAAACAGCCGTCTGTTCAGTCCGTCAGATATCCAGTCAATTGTCAAGAAGGCAATGGTCGAGAGGATGAAACAGCATTATGACGTGCAATGGTTTGAGGAGAACGGTGCCGATTATCCGGTAAGGGTCTTTCTTAATAAAGATGAGGTGACGGTCTGCCTGGATACCACAGGAGAGTCACTTCACAAGAGAGGATACCGTACCAAAGCAGGTAAAGCACCGATTTCCGAGACTCTGGCTGCTGCGCTTATTATGCTTACGCCGTGGAAGAAGGACAGAGTGCTTATTGATCCGTTCTGCGGAAGCGGAACTTTCGTTATAGAAGCGGCGATGATGGCAGCTGGGATAGCACCGGGAGCAGGCAGAAATTTTACTGCCGAAAAGTGGACGAATTTCATAGACAGACAATTGTGGTATGATGCCGTTAATGAAGCGGAAGAAATGGCCGATACCAATATAAATACATGCATAGAGGGATGTGACATTGACCCGGAAGTTATTAGGGTAGCGAAAGAAAATGCGGTAAGGGCCGGAGTCGAGAAGTTAGTCAGATTCCGCGTAAGGGATGTGGCATCTCTTGAGTCGGACAAAGAATACGGATTTATAATAACCAATCCTCCGTACGGCGAGAGACTTGAAGAAAAGGAAACTTTGCCGGCAATATATGGTGCTTTCGGCCGCTGTTTTGCCAAGATGCCAACCTGGTCAGCATATCTTATAACATCATATGAAGACACGGAACGGTATGTGGGGCGTAAAGCCGATAAGAACCGTAAGATTTATAACGGTATGATTAAGACATTTTATTATCAGTTTCAGGGGCCGAAGCCACCGAGGAGAACAGAAAGCGGTAGCGATAAGTGAGAAGCAGGAAAAAGCTTTATATAATAATTATAATATTGATTATAGCAGTCGTCGGAGTTAAATATTTCGAGTCAAGCAGATCTGTTGAAATCGTGCATGGCTCGACCAATATGGTCATAGCCGACGATTGGACGGATCTGGTATCCAAGACGGTCAATGACGGACGGTTAAAGTTAAGCGTTGACGGTAAAGAAGTACGTCTGGATCCGGATGATATTTACATGGATGAGAATATGAATATCATGATAAATGAAGAGGTTATTACCTCTGTTTTCTCATGCGCTGTGAACAGATATTATCCGGGTTATACAATGATAGAGAAGGGCAATACCAGCATTATAATAACCGCGGCATCCGATACGGTGAATGTGGACGGTGAGGAGCAGATCATGGTTAAGCCGGCGGTACTGCATGGCAGCAATATGTATGTTCCGTTGGATATAATGTCAACGTATTTTTCTTATGAATATAAATGGAACAGCATGACATATACGGCGGAGCTTATTAATATGAAGCCCGATGAGAAGATTTACCCTTACGCATACGATTACCGCAAGGTCGGTAAGGGGGCAGCGGTCAAAGATCAGGCAGAATACGGAACATGCTGGGCATTTGCTTCGCTTACGGCACTGGAGTCATCGCTTATGCCGGAAGGATTTTATGATTTTTCGGAAGACCATATGACATGGCACAGCGGATATAATCTTAACCAGAATCAGGGCGGAGAGTTTAATATGTCCATGGCATATCTTGCCGCATGGAAGGGACCGGTATATGAAGAGGAGGATCCATATGGTGACGGATATTCACCGGATGGACTTGAGCCGGCTTTTCATGTGCAGGAAATGCAGATAATTGAGAGCAAGAATTTTGACGGAATCAAGAAAGCGGTATTCCTGTATGGCGGAGTACAGAGTTCGTTATATCTGTCAGTCAGTGATGCAAACGGTGTCGGAAGTGCATCATATAATGCGGATACCAAGTCGTATTGTTATATCGGTACAGAAAAAGCTAATCATGATATTGTAATTGTCGGATGGGATGATTCATATCCGGCGTCATCATTCGCAACTGAGCCGGATGGTGACGGCGCATTCTTGTGCATGAACAGCTGGGGCGAGAATTTCGGCGACAAAGGGTATTTCTATGTATCGTATTATGACAGTAACATAGGTGTCCACAATGTCGTATACACCGATATAGAAAATAAAGATAATTATAATAATATATATCAGAGTGATTTGTGCGGATGGGTAGGACAGCTCGGATATAACAGGGAATATGCTTATTTTGCCAATGTATATGAGGCCAAGGCAGACGAAACTTTTGAGGCAGCGGGATTCTATGCCACCGGAGCGGATACGGAGTACGAAGTGTTCTTTGTGGAAGATTTTGAAAACGACAGTTCATTTATTAACAGGATACCGGTTGCGAAGGGCTCTTTTTCCAATCCGGGATATTATACAGTCAAGGCTGATAAACCGATTCCTATGAAAAAAGGACACAAGTATGCTGTGGTTGTTTATATTAAAACACCAAATTCGATTCATCCGATTGCGATAGAATACAGAGCGGATGATGCTACGGCTACGGTTGATCTGTCGGACGGAGAGGGATATATAAGCCTTAAGGGAAGCCGCTGGGAACATGTGGAAGAGACCCAGAATTGCAATATATGTCTTAAAATGTACACTGATAATATAGAAGAACAAGGAGAAGAAAAATGATTTTTGCAACAGGAAACATGGGAAAAATGAAGGAAATTAAGGCGATTCTCGGAGATATAGGAGAAGATATCCTCTCCATGAAAGAAGCCGGAATTGATATAGACATTGTTGAGGACGGAAGCACTTTTGAAGAGAATGCGATAATCAAAGCAAAAGCGGTTATGGAACGTACAGGCCAGCTTGCCCTTGCAGACGATTCAGGTCTGGAGATAGATGCACTTAACAAGGAACCGGGCATATATTCAGCGAGATATATGGGCGAGGATACCCCATATGAAATCAAAAACCGTAATCTCATAGAACGTATGAAGGGCGTTAAGGGCAAGGACAGAAGTGCACGTTTCGTATGTGTTATTGCGGCAGCTTTTCCGGATGGAGAGATCATTACGACCCGCGGTACGATAGAGGGCGTGATTGCAGAAGAACCGGCAGGAGAAAACGGATTCGGTTACGATCCTATTGTATATGTTCCGGAATACGGTATGACCACGGGTCAGATGGACCCGGATGCCAAAAACGCGATAAGTCACCGCGGTAAGGCGCTTACAGCAATGAAAAAGATTCTCGAGGAGCGTAAGATAATTAAATGAAAATCCTTGTAATAAGCGATACTCATGGCTCGGACCATAACCTTAACCTGCTTCTCGAAAAGGAAAAAGGAATTGATCTGATGATTCACCTTGGAGATTTGTGCGGCCTGGAGGACTATATTGAAGAGCTGACGGGAATACCGTGCTATATGGTCCGCGGCAATAATGATTACCGCTCAAATCTTCCGGCAGAAAGCGTCATAATGGTGGGAAAACACCGCACACTCCTCACACACGGACACTATTTTGCGATGGCGTGTGATACGGCCGATTTGCGCCGGTATGCGCGCGGACTCGACTGCGATATTGTTATGTGCGGTCATACGCATATCCCTGAAATAGAGACTATTGGCGGTATAACGGTGGTCAATCCGGGCAGTCTGACACTTCCGAGACAGCCGGGCCGTCGTCCAAGTTATATCATTGCAGAGACCGACGGGGCCGGAGAGGTTACTTTTGACCTGCGTTTTCTCTGAAGTGACAGGTAAAACTACTTTTTTACAAAAAATTTAAAAAAGGTGTTGACATTCGTCTTATGGTCAAGTATAATAACACTTGCGTTTGACGAAAACGCATCCGATGCAATCACATAATGCATAATCGGGGTGTGGCTCAGCTTGGCTAGAGCGCTTGATTTGGGATCAAGAGGTCGCAGGTTCGAATCCTGTCACCCCGACTTATATGCGGGTGTAGTTCAATGGTAGAACACCAGCCTTCCAAGCTGGATACGTGGGTTCGATTCCCATCACCCGCTTTGTATCTTGATAGGGATACTTTTTAATTAATATGTGTCCGTAGCTCAGCTGGATAGAGCAACGGCCTTCTAAGCCGTGGGTCGG
>CAMENP010000037.1 GCA_945928575.1 uncultured Butyrivibrio sp. | reverse complement strand
GAAAGGACTGGTCAGCCGTTAGTGAAACTAGCGGTCAGTTCAGCCGAAATTTGCATCAATGTTATACAGTAAGTAAAATTCCTGTGAAATTTACTTTGATTTTACATTAGTGCTATTTGATTTTTACAATGGATTTATATGATGTTTACATCAAATGTAAAAGAGAGGTAAACTATGGATTTCTTTAATGTACTTTCGCTGTTGGGAGGCCTGGCGCTGTTTCTTTACGGAATGAATGCCATGGGAGACGGCCTCGCCAAATTATCAGGCGGCAGAATGGAAAAAATTCTTGAAAAACTTACAACCACGAAGGTTAAGGGCGTGCTTTTAGGTGCCGGTGTAACTACGGTTATACAGTCATCATCGGCCACAACTGTCATGGTTGTAGGTTTTGTCAATTCCGGAATTATGAAACTGCGTCAGGCAGTCGGTATCATTTTCGGTGCCAATATCGGTACGACAATTACTGCATGGATCCTGAGTCTTTCCGGTATCCAGAGCGATAATTTCTTCATAAGATTGTTAAAGCCGAGTTCTTTTTCACCGGTCCTTGCGGTAATCGGTGTGGCATTTTTACTTTTTTCCAAGAAGGATAAGAAGAAAAATGTCGGCTCCATCCTTGTGAACTTTGCGGTGCTTATGTTCGGTATGGAAGCCATGAGCGGTGCGGTTGCGGGACTTAAAGATGTGCCGGAATTTACCCACCTTTTCACAATGTTCTCCAATCCGTTGCTCGGAATACTTGTCGGTGCGATACTTACCGGTATCATACAGAGTTCATCCGCATCCGTCGGAATCCTTCAGGCACTCTGCGTTACCGGAGCTATCAATTTTTCGAGCGCCATTCCTATCATCCTCGGACAGAACATAGGAACCTGTGTCACGGCACTTATTTCGAGTATCGGAGCCAGCAAGAATGCCAAGCGTGCGGCGTTTGTACATTTGTATTTTAATATAATCGGTTCGGCGCTTTTTATGGCATTGTTCTACGGAATAAACGCGTTTGCTCATTTTGCTTTTATGGATATGGCAGCCAACGAAATGGGAATAGCTATCGTGCACACGACATTCAACGTGCTTGCAACGCTTGTACTCCTGCCGTTCTCGGATATCCTTGTCAAGCTTGCAACACTTACCGTCCGCGACAAAAAGACGGGTATCGAACCGGTCGAAGAAGATTTCAAACTTCTGGATGAGCGTTTCCTTGAGAAGCCGGCGTTCGCGGTTGAACAGTGTATCAAGACGGCAGCCAACATGGCCGACATCGTACGCAAAAGCGTGGATGATGCGATTTCTCTTTTTGACAACTATGATGATGAAGTGGCAGCGGCGATTGCAGATTCCGAAAGCCTTGTGGACCGTTACGAGGATGAACTCGGAACCTATCTTGTAAAAGTCAGTACAAAGAGCATAAGCGAGCATGATTCGACCGTTGTGTCAAAGCTTCTGCACAGTATAGGCGATTTTGAGAGGATTTCCGACCATGCGCTCAATCTTTGTCAGGTGGCTTCCGAGATGAACAGCAAAAAACTGAATTTCTCGCATGAAGCGCATGAGGAGCTTAATATAGTACAGGATGCGGTCAAGCAGGTGCTTACCGAGGCTGTGGACAGCTTCACGGCCGATGACAAGAAACTTGCCGCAGAGGTGGAGCCGCTTGAAGAGGTGATCGATGACCTTCAGGATGACCTTAAGCTCCGTCACATCGAGAGACTTAAGAATGGCCAGTGTACGATTGAACTTGGATTTATCTTATCTGATATCATGACGAATTATGAGAGAATAGCGGATCACTGCTCCAATATCGCAGTGTGTGTTCTCCAGCTTGAGGAGCGTGACCTTGAGGCACATGACTATCTCATAAAGATGAAAACGGACAATGAAGATTTCAAACAGAAATATAAAAAATATAAGAATTTGTATGTATTGCCACAATGTGATAGAATGTAAATCATAAAAAAGGAGGCAGTTATGGCGAATATTTTTATCGTAGAAGATGACAGCAATATACGTGAAATAGAGATGTTTGCGCTGAAGAACAGCGGATATCTTGTTGAAGGTTTTGAAAATGCAAAAGATTTTTTTAAGCGTCTGGCAGACAAGAAGCCGGATCTGGTTCTTCTTGACATAATGCTTCCGGACATTGACGGCATGGAAATATTATCGAGACTTAAGAGCGTGCCGGAAACCAAGCGTATTCCGGTGATCATGGTGACCGCCAAGACAACCGAAATCGATAAGGTCAAGGGCCTTGATACCGGAGCCGATGATTATGTTACCAAGCCGTTTGGTGTAATGGAACTTATATCGCGTGTGAAAGCGCTTTTGCGACGTACCAATGACATGAACGAGGACAAGGTGCTTACCCTCAGTGAGATCACGATGGATCTTGACAAGAGAACCGTAACTGCAGACGGCGTCCATGTGGAACTTACATATAAGGAATTTGAGCTTCTGAGGCTCTTACTCCAGAATGCCGGAATCGTGCTCAGCCGTGACATAATCATGGAGCGTATCTGGGGCGCGGATTTCGAGGGCGAATCAAGAACTCTTGACATGCATATCAAGACGCTGCGCCACAAGCTCGGAGAATCCGGTGCACATATCAAAACAGTGAGAAATGTAGGATATCAGGTAGAATAATTTACTATGAAGAAGAAAATAAATATTCAGATGCTTGCCATGGTGGGTGTGGCCATTATCATTACCGCAGTGCTTTCCATCGCGGTTTTCTATGAGGTATTCAAGCGTGAGATGGCGGACAGCCTTGCCAGATATACAAGACTTTTGAGCAATACAATTGAAAATTACGAGGCCAATAACATCGAGGATCTGCTTTCGGGCGAGAACGGTATTCTTGAAAATGAGAAAAATAACGGCATAAGAGTGAGTGTTATAGATAAAGATGGTAATGTTATATACGATAACAGCTATAACGCGTCGGAACTTCCGGACCACAGCGACCGCCCTGAAATAGAGCAGGCTTTTAAAGAAGGCGAGGGACAGCAGATCCGTCAGTCGGATACGATGGGCAAGAATATTTTCTATTATGCGGTCCGTATGGACAACGGAATGGTGGTCCGTGTCGCAAAGGAAGCGAGCAGCCTTTTGAGTATATTCCGTTCGGCTTTCCCGATTCTGGGAATCGTTCTTGTGCTGACATTTGTGACATGTTTTATTCTGACACATTTCCTCGCAAAGAGCCTGATTGCGCCGATAGAGGGTGTCGCCAACAATATGGATCACATCGAGAATGTGCAGATTTATAAGGAACTTGAGCCTTTTGTAACTACGATAAAACAGCAGCATGAGGATATTCTTAAGAGTGCGATGATGCGTCAGGAGTTCACTGCCAATGTCACGCATGAACTCAAAACTCCGCTGACTTCGATATCGGGATATGCGGAGCTGATCGAAAACGGCATGGCGCAGGGCGATGATGTTGAGCGGTTCGCCACGGAAATCCACCGCAACGCAAAGCGTCTTTTATCTCTCATAAATGATACGTTAAGACTTTCGGAGCTTGATTCCAATGACGGAGACCTTGCGATGGAGGATGTCAATCTCTATGACATTGCGGAAAACTGCGTGAATATGCTTACCCTTCACGCTGAGGAAAATGATGTAAAGCTTCATCTTAAGGGCAGCGGAACCCATGTAAAGGGCAGCCACAGCATGATTGAGGAGCTTGTGTACAATCTCTGCGACAACGCCATCCGGTACAACCGTGAGGGCGGCAATGTCTGGGTTGTGGTAGACCCGGATGACCATTCTGTACTGGTATCGGATGACGGTATCGGAATTTCGGAAGAGAACCAGCCTCGTATTTTTGAGCGTTTCTACCGTGTGGACAAGAGCCGTTCAAGAAAAACCGGCTCCACCGGACTCGGACTTGCCATCGTTAAGCATATTGCCGAACAGCACGGGGCGAAGATCGAACTTACCAGTGCCGAGAATGTGGGTACGACAATTAAGGTCATATTCCCGGATCCTGACAAATAAATTACCTGATTTTTACAAATCCTGAGAATTATTTTTACCTTGTAATGATATCTTGTAATCATCAAAGAGGTGATGATCATGAGTTACATATTAAAAATAAGCCGTAGGATTTGTAATGAGAATAAAATAGGAGTAAGAAGCATTTTCCTGATTGTCAATATGATAATCACAGCCGCCATCGGAGCCGCAATATGGCTCATCGTTGACTGGTTCGCCAATCTGTCCGTGATTTCCCTTATCTGTGCGATGGGGTATCCGGCAATATTTATCGGTTTCATCGGAAGTATCTTCTATCTTATGAATAAGGACGTGTGGTAAGTCGCACGCCCTTTTTTATGTAAAAAATAATTCCCCGTTGAAATGCGTTCTCCATTAGTGTAATATAGAATTAAGTGTATATTGCACACACATCAGGAGGAACAGTAATGAACAAAGAACTAGTTATAGTTATAGACTTTGGCGGTCAGTACAACCAGCTCGTTGCGCGCCGTGTCAGAGAATGTAACGTATATTGTGAGATTTACTCTTACAAGACGGACATTGCCAAAATCAAGGCGATGAATCCCAAGGGAATAATTCTCACCGGCGGTCCGAACAGTTGTTACGAGGACGGAGCACCTACCTGCACGGAGGAGCTTTTCAATCTCGGCGTACCTGTACTCGGTCTCTGCTACGGTGCACAGCTCATGATGCATGTGCTTGGCGGCAAGGTTGAGAAAGCGCCTGTCCGCGAGTACGGCAAGACAGAGGTTATGGTTGACAATTCGTCCGCTCTTTTTACGGATGTATCACCTACTACAATTTGCTGGATGAGTCATTTTGATTATATTTCCAGGGTTGCTCCGGGCTTCAGAATCTGCGCCCACACAGCCGACTGCCCTGTCGCAGCCGCTGAGGATGCATCCCGTAACCTTTATGCAATACAATTCCATCCGGAGGTTCTCCACACCAAAGAGGGCACCAAGATGCTCCACAATTATGTCCGCGGTATCTGCGGCTGTGCCGGAGACTGGAAGATGGATGCTTTCGTTGAGAACACCATCAGGGAAATCAGGGAAAAAGTCGGTGACGGCAAGGTCCTCCTCGCTCTTTCGGGCGGTGTTGATTCTTCCGTTGCGGCCGGTCTTCTCTCAAGAGCCATCGGCAAGCAGCTTACCTGTGTGTTCGTTGACCATGGCCTTCTCCGCAAAAATGAGGGCGATGAGGTTGAGCAGGTATTCGGTCCGAACGGCCAGTTCGATCTGAATTTTATCAGGGTCAATGCCCAGGAGCGCTACTACAGCAAACTCGCCGGCGTCACCGAGCCTGAGAAAAAACGTAAAATAATCGGCGAGGAATTCATTCGCGTCTTCGAGGAGGAAGCCAAGAAAATCGGCGCTGTCGACTTCCTTGCGCAGGGAACAATCTATCCTGACGTAGTCGAGAGCGGTCTCGGCGGCGAGTCCGCAGTCATCAAGTCCCACCACAATGTCGGCGGTCTTCCTGACTATGTAGACTTCAAGGAAATCATTGAGCCTCTCCGCAATCTTTTTAAGGATGAGGTCCGCAAGGCCGGCCTTGAGCTCGGAATCCCTGAAAAACTTGTATTCCGTCAGCCATTTCCCGGCCCAGGCCTCGGAATCCGTATCATCGGCGAAGTTACAGCCGAGAAGGTCCGCATCGTGCAGGATGCCGATGCCATCTACCGCGAGGAAATTGCCAAAGCCGGTCTTGACCGTTCAATCGGCCAGTACTTCGCGGCCCTTACCAACATGCGTTCCGTCGGAGTCATGGGCGATGAGCGTACTTACGATTATGCCGTTGCACTCCGCGCCGTCAACACCGTTGACTTCATGACCGCCGAGGCAGCCGACATTCCGTTCGACGTCCTCCAGACGGTAATGAGCAGGATCATCAACGAGGTGCGTGGCGTCAACCGCGTATTCTACGATCTGACGAGCAAACCACCGGGAACGATTGAGTTTGAATAGTAGCCACAAGTCTGGGAAGCCTTATAAACAGGGCGTTCCCGGACTTTTTCTTTTGCTCTGCTACTATTTTGCTACTAACCGCAACTACTCTGTTTCACATCGTTTGGTTTCTTAGATAACTTTTTTTTGAGGCATCGGGATTACTTTTCCTGATGCTGTTTCTTTTGGCATAGGACCATATGGAAGTCCTGCATTGGTGAATGCTGTATCCGAAGCAACTGAATCACTTGCCATGTTACCATCATAGGAAATTCCCATAGTTTCAAGCAGTGGATTACCCATTGGAGGCTCCGGGGGTGGTGTAACACCAACAGTTGCTGCAAGCTGTTCCAGATTGCTGACAAGCTCCTGCTGTTTATGTGGAAACAAATGGGAATAAGTATTCAATGTTGTGGATACCTTTTCGTGTCCAAGCCTGTCTGCGAGGATAAGTGCATCACACCCCTGATTGATAAGTAAACTGGCGTGACTGTGGCGGATATCATGGATACGTATCCGTTTTACGCCTGTTTTCTTACAACCACGTTCCATCTCGTGAGAGAGAAAAGATTTTGTAATGGGAAAGAGCCTCTCGTTCGGAGCAAGCATATAGCGGGAAGTGATATACTCCTGCAATTCCTGACACAGAAAATCCGGAATTGGAACTTTCCGTTTGCTTTTTCTTGTCTTTGGAGTGGTAATGATATCCTCTCCGTGAAGACGCTGATAGGTTTTATTGATATCAATTTGTTTTGTGACAAGGTCAATATCAGCGGCAGTCAGTGCCAGAAGTTCTCCTTCACGCATCCCGGTCCAGTACAGTACCTGAAAGCAGATATAGGATAGAGGCTTGTCCGTAATGCCTTCACGAAAAGCAATATACTCATCGTAAGTCCAGTAATCCATTTCCTCTGCTTTTGCCTGTCCAATACTTCCAGCCTGACCACAGGGATTCGTGTTTAAATCGTAGAAGCGTTTTGCGTAGTTAATCATGCAGGTAAGCTGATTATTGATGGTTTTCAGATAAGTTTTTGAATATCCTTTTGGGGAATTCATCAACTGATTCTGCCATCTTCTCACATCGGAAGCCTTGATTTCATTGATTGGCTTCTTTCCGAAGAAAGGTAGGATGTGAGTTTCACAAATATGCTTCTTGGTAAGTATTGTTGACTGCTTCAGGCGGGCGGTCATATCCTCCATATAAAGTTCGTAGAGATTCTGGAAAGTCATATCCGGGTTGGCGGACTGCTTTTCAAGAAAATCCCTTTCATAAGCCAGAGCTTCCTTTTTGGTGGCGAAGCCTCGTTTCCACTTCTGTCGGTTGTTGCCCTGCCAGTCCGTATAATAGAACTTGCAGAACCATTTACCAGTCTTGTTATCTTTGTAAGCTGGCATAAACATCATCTCCTTTATCAAAATGTTTGACCATATAAATATGGTATGTGGGCACCCTATACTGTGTATAACTCAGATTTTTGGTGCATTTATCCAAAGGCTATGATATAATCTACTTGTCCAGGGTGATTATAATAGCCGTTTAGGTTAGATCACTTACATATGCTCCGGCAGTTGTTCTTCTGCAAAAGAATGGTGTCGGGGTATTTTTATGCATTAAATTATCTCTATGGTAGAAATTTTCTTTTTGTTCTTTTGGCATTTTTCAGAGTCATTACCATTCACATCAGGGGTGGCATCTGAAAAATAGCTTTCTGAATAATATTCCAGTGTTTCATTCTGCCATGATTCAAACTGTTCTTCACTAATTGTTCCATTTTGCAGTGCGGCAAGCTTATTCATCCAGTTTTCCATAAATAGACAGAAGTCTGCGTTATATAAACCATTTCCTTTGCCATCAACCATAAGAGAAGAAGTCCAGTTGGGACTTTCCGGCGGCTTGCTGCAGGCAAGCTGGAATGTAATATCCTTTATCTTTGTTATGGTAAATAATGCTTTGATTACATCTGACAATGTGCGGAAATTGTAATCAGGAGAATTATCTTCCATGGTGTTCTTAAGTTCAGTCTTTGCCTCTAACAGTTCCTGCCATGGTATATCCAGTTCGTCTGCTATCTGCTTAATAATTCCTGTCTTTATGATAATCTCACCGGATTCGTATTTTTGAATAGTACGTTCAGATTTATCAAGTCTTTTAGCAAAATCCTTCTGCGTGATTTTTAATTCCCTACGCCTTTTCTTAATTGCTTTACCGATTTCCTGCGGCGTATACATGGCAAGACGCTGGTCATCTGATAAACTCATATGTTCACCTTCCTTATATGTGATAAGTACGGATTCGTGAAATGATAGTCATAATCCGTATTTTTAACAGCTGATTTACTACTGTATGAATACTATATCATGAAGTAATACGAATTGCAAGTGCGTATTTTTAGAAAGGTTTATTGACAAATTATGTGGATGGTATTATGATTAAACGCGAATTATAAATGCGGATTATATTTCGATAAAGTTATTAATTGAAACAAATCCGTACTAATAATGAAGTTTATAGGAAAGGAGTGGTTGTATGATAAGTACAAAGGACGCATTTATTGATGCAAAAGAAGTCAGTGAGATTCTTGGTATCGGGATGACAAAGGCATATGCGGTTATTAAGGCATACAATGCCGAACTGGCTGCCCAGAATTATTTTACAATGAGGGGAAAATGTCCCAGAAAATATTTTGAGCAGAAGATATACGGATATGAAGACTGTTATTCCAAGTCGAATAATCTCGCATGGAAAGCAGACAGGGTAGCGGAAGAAAGCAGCTATCAGGCAGAAGAAAAAAGTCCTGACCAATCAGGTCAGGACTGATTACAGAGCCGAAGCCCTGCATATGTATCTCGCAAGTACAGTATAGCAGAGGCTTCCGGCTGTTGCAACGAAAACAGAATATTAAGTCGTAACGACAGGAGGACAAAGTATGTATTTTAAAGAAGAAAAAATATTACTCGCAGCGATAGACCATGGATTTTCTAGCATAAAAACACCACATTTCATATTTGATAATGGAGTAAGAAAGCTGGGAAGTGCCACAACACTTCAGGAAAACACGCTGGAGTATGGTAATGAATGTTACAAAACAGGAGAGGGAAGGCTGCCTCTTAAGGATGATAAGACGGCAGATAAGGATTTTCTTCTTCTGACATTTGCAGCTATAGCAAAGGAAGCACAGTATTACGGGCTGACGGATGGCATGGAGCTGGATGTGGTAATTGCAGCAGGACTTCCATTTACAAGATTCGGTAATGAAAAAAATTCCTTTTATGATTATCTGCATCGGGGAAGGGAGACTTTTCGCTACGAAGGGCAGATATACCGCATTAACATCGTGGAAGTGTTTTTATTTCCACAGTGTTATGCGGCAGTGGCAAATATCTTGGGAAAACTGTCGCCAAACCAGTTGATCGTTGATATAGGTTCCAAGACCATCGATATCATCCAGACCAAGAATTATGTTCCGGTGGAGAGAAGCTGTACTACCATACCAGAGGCACTGATACACTGCATGGCAGAAATCAACAATGCAGTATACCGCAGGTGTAATAAACGGATTTCAGAGGCAGACATCCAGCAGATGATGATGACAGGAAAATCTCTTCTTCCCGACAGCATTACAACAGTTATTAGGGATGAACTTAAGGTTTTTGCAGAAAATGTGGAAGCTCGGCTGAAAGAAAACGGATATGATCCGGAACTGACACCGACAGTCTATGTGGGTGGTGGAGCATCGGTTATGAGGCTTTTTGGAAATATTCGTGGTGTTCACATTTGTTATCAGGAAGATGTCAGGGCAAATGCCATAGGCTATGAATATCTGGCGCTCCAGAAGAAAGACAGGTGGCTCCATGAATAATAGGAAAATGTTCCAGACACTGACATTCCGGCTGAACTTAAATCATAAGGAAGATGCAGAGGTTTGGAAGATGATAAGGAATACGGAAGAAAACAGTACAGTATTTGAAAACAGAAGTGATTTTATCCGCTTTATTTTGCTGACGGCAGCAGAAAATTTTAATGAACTTAATAATGCAAAAGAAGATATTCGTTCACTGAAAGATGCCTTCGTGCAGGAAATCAATGAATACTGGATGGAAACAGTAAGAAAACTGATTGACGATAATTTGGAGAAACTCGGAACAATAGTAGAGATTGCGGTGAATAAAGCCATGGTATCGGCATTATCAGGATTGATTGCTGGAGAAACTGTAACATCAGACGTTACAGCAAATAGAATAATGACGGAGAAAGAAAATCATGAAAATGAGCAGAATGTGCGGGCGATGGTGAAACCAGAGTCTGCTATGGGAGTTCTTCCGGAATCTGATAAGAATGAGGGGCTTCCTGATGGAGCACTTGAATTTTTAGACAGCCTGTAAAAGCTTGAGGGAAGTAATACAGATTGTAATTAATTTTTCTATGTTTATTACAGTATGTGATATTCGAAATATTACTGGTATCACAGAATGTAATAAAAGCCGAGCTGATTATTACATTTTGTATGATACCAATATGGATATGATAGCAGGGGTATTAGGGGAGTTTTGGCTCCCCTAACCAGATTCTGTAAAACGCACTGCGTTTTACGTATCTGGCAAATTCTCTCCCCACAAGTTTGGAAGATAGGACAGGTGGAAGGCAAATAATAATGACGGATAAAGAAAAAGAAACGTAATAGGACAGTTTCACAGACTGAACTGTTACAAAGAAACGAAAGAAGGGATTGCTTATAGGACGAAGAGGACAATTGATAGAACCAAGGAAGAATTTTACCATCCGCTTGTCAGATGAGGAGCGGGAGCAGGCGGAGTACGATGCAAAAGCAAACAACATGAAATTATCGGATTATGTAAGGTATCTGATTACTCATGGTGGAAGAGTAGATACAACGCTTGCTTATGACAGACGGAATCTAATCAGTCAGATTTCAGGTCTTTGCAACAATTACAATCAGATGACAAGAACTGCCAACGGATGTGGCTATGTCTTTGACAGCACCATGCGGACGGGAAATTATCTGCTTGAGCAGATAAAGGATTTATTACAGGAGGTGGTGAACAGGTGGCAATAACCAAGATGATGCATATGAAGGCAAGCAGCAAGGCTCGAATAGACATTCATCTGGAGCATTCCATCAACTATATTTTACAACCGAAAAAGCTTGGGGAGGCAAATCTGGCAGGCGGTATCAACTGCCTGCCGGAGATGGCTTACCAACAGATGAAGGCGACAAAGCGGATGTTTGGCAAAACCGGAGGAAGACAAGGATATCATTTTGTAATATCCCTGAAACCCGGAGAGGGAACACCGGAGATTATGTATGATATTGCAATGCGGTTTGCCAAGGAGACATTTGCAGGGGAATATGAGGCGGTGGTGGCTGTCCATACAGACAGGGAACATCTTCATGCCCACATCATAATAAACAGTGTAAACATGGTGACCGGATACAAGTTTCAGTGCCGGGATGGCGACTGGAAATATAAATTCCAGCCCATTACCAATAAACTCTGTGAAGAATACGGACTGCATATCACTCCGGCTGAATACAGCAAGGAACCGAAGAATATGGCAAGACCACAGTGGGAGCGTGAGCAGGCATTTTCCGAATGGATCAAGCAGGATGCCTTGTTTTGTGCCATCAGTGCAGAAAATATGGAGCATTTTATTTTCCTTCTGGAGAAGCTGGGATTTGAAGTAAAACAGGGCAAGCATATCGCTGTGAAGGTTCCGGGGATGAAGCGGTTTAAAAGACTGGATACCATTTCGGAGGATTTGAGCAGGGAGAGTCTGGAAGCTATGTTTCGATATGGGAACGCGAGTCTTGCATCTCCTGTAAATCGAACTGTTTCATTGCTGCCGGTCAGAAAAGCTGTTCTTACACCGTACCAGAGAAAGTGCTATGCAAGGATGTATCGTTTGCGGCTGGCTGAGAAAAAACGGTTTACTTATAAATCTGCTTATCTGTATGAGCAGATACGGAAAATGCATGAGCTTCAGGAAGAGTATCTGGTGGCGGTAAAGTATGATGTGAAATCATATGGAGATTTGTTCTGTTTGAAGCTGCGATTACAACAGGTGGATGAGGAACTGTGCAAGGCACAGAAGGAAATGTATAAGGAGCGCCGAAGGCAGAAAGGGGCATGTAAGACGGAAGAAGATATGGCTGCGTTTGAAACTTCTGGACCTGAATACCATGATAAGCTGGAACGGATTAAGCTTCAAAAGAAAGACAATCATAAAAAGCTGCAGGCAGTGGAACGGTGCCTTGAGCGAGCTGGAAGTCTTGCAGAGGCAGAGCTGGAACTTAGGATACCTGTTGGTGATATGAAGGATACGACAGAGATTGATGAAGATGATGTGCCAGCAAATCCATATCGAGTGCAGAAAGATGTAGAAGCAGAAGATGCTACTTGGGATGAGACTGTGAAAACTGGTGTTATGGAAGCTAATGTAATTAGGGCATCTGAGCATGAGAAGGTTGTGGAAATGGACAAACTGTTACCTGTTGGCGCGGATGATAAGCTTGAATTAACGCAGAATGATAATCAGGAACGTCAAGAGGAAAAATTACCAGCAAATAAGGCTGAATATATGAGAATGAGCATCGCTGAAAAAGTTCGTTGTTATCCGTTTGATACCAAGGGAACAGATTCGGCGTTCGAGATGGTAAAGGACTATTTTGAAACTGTGGGGTTAAGCACAGATTTTGATTCTGTCTATGAGGAAGCCAAGCTTTTGACGGATTATTACGAGGAGAAAAAGACAAAAACACTTATCCAAGAGCGAACAGAGCAGATAATAGAAAAGTTGGATATGCTGGGAATTGATGTAGGAAATGTGAAAGATATTCAGACAGATGTGTTGTCTGAAGCATTTGAGTTTGAGGATATGGAGTATTTTGCAGGAATTAAGCTATTTAATCGTGTGCTGGATAAGTTAGGAATTGATATGGAAAAGCAGGAACGTTATGAAGTCTTTGACAAAATTTATGAGGAGAGGATGCAAAGGGAGCAACAAGAAAATAGAAGTATTAGATGAGATGTTATATGGGAATGGTGTCATGGCAAAGTGGCACCTAATCATTTTGTTGAAATAAATACCTATAAATACTATTAAATCATATTTAATACATAAAATTTTAGTTGTTGAAAAGATGTTAGTATGATAAAATTAATCTAATATTATAGATATTTCAGAAATCGGAGGAGAAGTATGTCTGAGACAACTGAAAAATGGTCAAATTTAGAAGAAACCGCAGAATATCTTGGTGTTACAAAAGATACAATAAGAAATTGGATTAAGAAAACGGATATTCCAGCTCATAAAATTGGAAGGCTATGGAAATTTAAGTTTTCAGAAGTGGATGAGTGGGTAAAAAGCGGAAAGAGCGCGTTATAGACAGAGGTGAAATATGAAACCAATAATTAAATATAGAGGTGGAAAAAGTAGGGAAATACCAGAATTTATCCACTTTATACCGAATGAATATGATAGATATATTGAGCCATTTTTAGGTGGAGCTGCCGTATATTTTTATTTAGAACCAGAACGAGCAATATTGAACGACGTTAATCAGAAATTAATAGAATTCTATAGAGAAGTTAGGGATGATTTCCCTAGATTGCATGAAGAATTAGAATTATTACAGCAAGAATATGAGGAAAATCAGAAGCAATATGTGTTAAATAGAAATGCGGAAGAAGATCCTAATGTTAGGGTGGAAAATTTGAATGAAGAATTATATTATCACATGCGTGATATGTATAATGGCATAGAGAACAGTCCCTATTTGAATGGAACATTATATTATTTTATTAACAAGACTGCATATTCGGGAATGATAAGATATAACAGAAATGGTGAATACAATGTTCCGTTTGGCAGATATGTAAATTTTAATACTAGAATATTAACACCAGAACACAGTCGATTATTACAAGGGGCACAAATTTTGAATGTTGATTATGCAGATGTCTTCAATATGGCAGGTAATGATGATTTTATGTTTTTGGATCCCCCATATGATTGTGTTTTTAATGATTATGGAAATATAAATATGCAGGATGGATTTAATGAAGATGAGCATAGAAGGTTGGCACAGGATTTTAGAAATCTGAACTGTAAGGCATTAATGATAATTGGAAAAACACCATTAACTGAAGAATTGTATGGTGACTTTGTTAGATATGAGTATAAAAAAAGCTATTCGGTAAATATAAGAAATAGATTTAATTCAGAGGCTATGCACATCGTTGTTACAAATTATGTATAGAAAGACTAACTATTAAAAGTCAAGCCTTAAAATGATATTTTTTGAATAAAGTA
>CAMENP010000036.1 GCA_945928575.1 uncultured Butyrivibrio sp. | reverse complement strand
AATATTTAATGTATTAGAAAACCTTTTGATTTTGCACTGAGTTTTTCATTTAAGGTAAGAGATTTTATCTCCTGGTTCTTATTTTTTTATGGGAAGGAAGAGGTACAAATGAATTTGGACACACTATATTACATCAAAGACTACAACGGAAATTATTACAAGGTCGACAAGAATGATCAACTGGTGGTGGCGGATAGCGAGAATAATGCGATGATATTTACATATGCGCAGGCAGACAGAAGGCTTTCAACCGGAAAGAAAAAGACTTTTTATTACATGGAACAGATGCAGGGGGAAACGGGTGAAAGGGCAGTGGCCGATGAGGAAGAATGTGAATATACCTCGGCCATTAAAGAGCTGACATATGATGAGGTGGCAGAGCGGGGGGACAAGAATGTTATATCATATGATCTGTCGGAAATTGACTGGGAAGAATATCTGGAACATTTTGCATATGTGGCGGAAGGACTTAAGAATTATAGGGACGAGTTGTCGAAAAAAGAGTCAGATATTGATCAGAAGATAAGCGATATATTGCATTATATTGAACTCTGTGAAACCAACGACAGAGAGGCGATGGATTTAATTGAGTTGCTCAGAGTGTGCAGGGAGAACAGGCGTGATATTAAGGATGAGATGTCCAGGATAGAATATTTTCAGAGTAACCTGGGTACTAATGCCAATGTGGCTAAAGCGAAGCAGGCACTTAAAAGCATCAGGGGACTTGAGACCAGAAAATATACACCGCGTAAGTATGAGGAGCTTTTTGAAAATTGTACATTCAGGTGCAGGCATACGCATTTGGAAGATTTGAAACCGGTGCGAACGAACGCGGATAATGACATGACACAGATTGATAAAGAAAATACATATGAAAGTGAAGGCGGTGATTTTATAATGACGGATGAAAAAAGATATACAATTTATGATGGAAAAAATAATGACTGGCTTGAGTTTGCAAGGCAGCAGGCTGATTTTTACAGGAATGCAAGACAGCATATGACAAATTTGAAGCTTGATATTGCAGAAATTGATGATGAGATTGAAAGTATTTTGATGGAAACAGAAGATGCGAATTGCAATGTGGCGCAAGGGTATAAGGTGTTTAAGAGACTTAAAGAACTTAGACTTGAAAGAAAAACAAAATCAATCGAACTGGATTGTATGTATGTTTTGACAGATTATGTGGACTGCGACGCTCTTGCGGATACCTGCGAGGCAAACTTTTCTGAAATAGAAGATATTATGGGCATTTCAAAGCCGAATGATGTGACCGGAATGCAGGTTGTAGATGATTGTGATGAAGAGACACATACGGTAGAGGCGATTAAAGAGCTGGTCGGATAAGATTCGGCTTTGAGGATAGTTATTGCCCGTTTTAAAGCTTGCCGGCTTCCACCCAGAAACTAACCTGCCCCGGTTTGCCGACGCGTGAACGCAGATTAGTCATGCGGATGCGGCCGTTGGATATTGGCAGACTGTGAATGTAGTAGGTTCCGCTGCGGGTGCCGATGGACGGCCCGGTCTCGGCATTGTAGACCGGAACGGATGAGAGCCGGAATGCGCTGCCGGGACTGAACACGCGGGTGGGAACGGTGATTGTGTGTGGAGAGTCAGGTGTACTATAGCCAAGAACCGTGCCGTCAGGAGCGATTACATCGACAGTATAAGTCCCGGACGGAAGAGTGGATAAATCTATGCGTACGTCGTAGGCATGGTGCCCGTTGCCCTTGCCGGAGACGGCTAAGTCGGAACGATAAGCCGAGGCTTTGCCGGAAAAAGTTTTAACAACCTTGCCTAAGCGTAGAAGACGAACGGTGGCATATTCAGCGACATCGTCGATGCCATTCCAGAGCCAGCCGCTTACGCCGGATGTGGAAATGCTGTCGATGAAGCCGGAGTATTTTTTGCAGATGGGAAGGGATGCGTTGATATAACGGGTTGGGTCAAGCCAGGTAAAAAGTTGTTCATTGTTTAGGGAAGAGGAGGTCTTGATTGGAGATTTGTAATCACGGAGTTCCAAATGAAGGTGGGCGCCGCGGCTGCTGCCGGTGTTGCCCATAAGACCGATACGGGTGCCGGGCATTACGGTGTCACCTTCCTTGACGTAGACTTTTTCAAGGTGGGCATAGACAGTACAGAGAGTGTCGGAGTGGCGGAGGATAATGTAATTTCCGTAACCCATGCCTTCACGGTCCGGTACGCCGTTGGTGCCGGAGAGATAGTCAACGCACTTGATAACGGTGCCGAGCGAATGAGCGGTTATATAGTCAATCTGAGATTTGTATTTTACGATATCAATTCCGAGCGCCCATCCGCGCCCGTTTTTTTTATTGGAAACATGAAGGTTGTACGGGTAGGAAATCTGATTATCACCGGTTTCAAGAATGCGGCTTTTAGTGTTCATCGCCGGAGCCCTCCTTTACTTCCGGAAGACCGGCAAGTGAAGTCAGAATGGACATTATTCCGGCAAGCAGCGAGGTAGAAGCGACCATTCTCCAATCTACATTCTGCAGGGCAAGCGATGTGCCGATGGCCGCTACAGCAGTTTGCGCAATCGAGCGGATGGCGCGGATGGCCGCGGCTTTGAACCAGAGTTTGCGGTTGGTTTTTAACATGGCAAAAATCCTTTCAATAATAAATATGTATGGAACGAGCGCTCCGCGGCAGTGGATGTTACACCGTCGGACGGGGCGCTCTTTATGAATTAATCGTCAAAGGCAGGGTTGAACGCGTAAAGGTTTTTACAGTCAAGTTTATCCTGAGTGATATTGAGTGCTTCACCGAAACGCTGGAAGTGGACGATTTCACGTTCACGCAGGAAGCGTAACGGAGCGACTACGTCAGGGTCATCCAGAACACGAAGAAGGTTATCATATACGACTCTTGCCTTCTGCTCGGCGGCGAGATCTTCTGTGAGGTCGCAGATAGGATCGCCTTTTACCTGAAATTCGCAGGCATTAAACGGTATGCCTCCTGCGGCCTGCGGCCACACGCCGACAGTGTGGTCGGTATAATACGGGGCAAAACCGGAATTCATGATCTGTTCGGGAGTGAGATTTCGGGTAAGCTGGTGAACCATTGTGGCAATTATCTCAAGATGCGCCAGTTCTTCGGTGCCGATATCTGTAAGCAGTCCGGTAACTTTATTGTCGGGCATTGAATAGCGCTGCGAGAGGTAACGCATGCTGGCGCCTATTTCACCGTCAGGTCCACCATACTTCCGCAAGGTATAATTATGATAAGGCCTTATTTTATAGAGGTTTAGAGCATTTAGAAAAAAAGAAAAATATATCAAAACTGTCGTTTGCTTTGTCATAGACGCAGTGGTCAACAATGGACCGGATAGCATTGGCTTTAGTAAGTTTATCGGCATTTCCGGTCACAATATCATAGACGCTTTGCACTTCGGCGAGGAGTTTCTTCTTATCATCCTCAGAAGAACGCTCGGATAAAGCCGCAAGGCGTGAGAGAATATCCTGACGTTCCTTTGTCAGGATTTCTTTGTTTTCGCGGTACTCTTCGATGGAATCTATGCCGTCGCGGTATGCCTGCTTGATGCGGCGTTCTTTATCATCGATTCTGGACAGCATGCGGTCAAGATCCGATGCAAGTTCGGATGAGCTGTCGGTACTTTTGAGAGTGTATGAAATATCGCCTGAAATAATGGCATGTTCAAGCGCATTGAACACAGCCTGCTCAAGGGCGGTATTCTTAATAAAGTGACTGTGAGAGCAGCGGCCCTTATTGTAGTCAGAGCATTGCCAGCTTGAGGGAACACCGTTATAAAGCGCATTGCCGACAAGACTTTTGCCACAATCGGAGCATTTCACAATGCCGGATAGCCAGTGCTTGATGGAAGATGTTCCGCGGGCTTTATATGACCGACTCCGGAGCGCGGTTACAGCCTGAATGTGATCATATGTATCTTTATCAATCAATGGAGCATGAGCACCTTTGGCAAGAATCCATTCTGAACGGTCTTTGATGGTGTGGTCGGAGTGGTTCTGCCGGTTCCACCTTATCATTCCGGTATAAAATGGATTCTCAAGTATGTAAATGATCGTGCGCCGCTCAAACGGAGCGCCGCGCCTGGTACGATAACCGGCGGCGTTCAATTCCCTTGCAATCGCTAACGGTGACATGCCGGCATTGAGGTAGCGGTCAAGTATTATTCTGTATATGGCGGCTTCCGGCTCGTATATTTCCGGAACACCGGTATCCGGATTCATATGATAGCCCAACGGAAGAGTTGACTGGTAACCTCCGCGCATGGCTTTCTCTGTCATTCCGCGCATGACCTCGCCAGAAAGCCGGATTGAATAATATTCGTCCATCCATTCGATGATACGCTCTATAAGTGATCCGAACGGACCGTCAATAATGGGCTCTGAAATACTTACGACTTCCACACCGGCGCGCTGGAGCATAGCCTTGTATACAATGGACTCTTCCTGATTACGCGCAAAACGGCTGAACTTCCAGACAAGAATTACATCAAAAGGATGTTCCTTCTGTTTGGCCAGAGCAATCATGCGCTGGAACTGCGGACGCTTGTCTGCTTTCTTTCCGGATATTCCGTTCTCAACAAAAATGTGTTCTGACATTATGGTGAGATTATTCTTTTTGCAGTATTCAAGAATAAGTCGTTTCTGTGCATCGGGAGAGAGTTCTTCCTGCTTATCCGTACTTACACGGATATAAGCACATGCATTTTTAGATAACATATTGTATCGCCTCCATGTATTGTATGTTAAAAATGGGTACAAAAATACCCGGACTTGCAAAATACCGGGGAAAATGATACAATATGCTTGTTCAGGGCGTGTATCATTTTTATGGTATATGCATAGGCTCCCGGCTTTGCCGGGGGCTTATTTTTTGTTAAAAGAAAACTACTCTGTTATATTTAGAGTAATCATATTCATAAATGAGCCTTCCGGAACAGTAATTGAAGCCGGTGAGCTTGGATCCGGAACAGTATGGCCGTTTTCGAGCTCATCAAGAACCCATCCGCCGGCGGCATCAATCGCCATCTCGGTGGCATTAGTTAGGTCGTGGCCTTCTGTCACACAACCGGGCAGATCAGGTACGACTACGGTATAACCTTCTGCCCCTTCGAATGGAGTAAAAATTGTCGGATAGATTAATTTCATAACATACACCTCTTCCTATGTAAAAAAAGCAGGTAACCGAAGTTACCTGCTTCCAAACCGAATGAAAAGGTGGGGTGACATTTCCCACATCTCCTAACAATGGGCGACGGCTGCCTGTTCCGTCCTCAGTTTCATTCAATACAGTCTATGTGTTTGGTAACTTTATTATACATTATTAAATTTGATTGTCAACTTAAATTTTCTTCAAGCGATTGTCCTTTATGTAATTATTTGTTTTTCTTGCATTAAGAGTATAAAGTGTACGTGCAAAGTATTTCTCTTTGCCAGATGCACGTACAGCGACTTTGACATATTCATTGTTTATACAAAATTCCTTAACGTATTCGATAGATCCATCATTTGGATTCATTCCGACATAGTCAGGAGAATTTAATATATCAGGTAAGTAGTTGCCGTACTTTTCAAAGTCATTAGGGTGCCGGCTTTTCATATGTGCGATATTTGAAGGACCGATATATATGTTGCGATCATCAGCTATTGAAATCTGTAAGAGCATTTCTATCTGTTTGGAGATCTGAGATATTTTTTTAATGTCATTCATATTATTCTCCTTCTGGATCGATTTTTATTTTTTGTTAAAAAGAAACTCAATAACAACAAGAAATGTATCATCATCAACTGTGATTTTGTCAACAGATGAAAGAACAGGAAACGGAATGTTATTTTTCTCCATATCTTCAAGGCACAGCCCAAGTGCATCATCAGCCATGTTATAGGCTTCTTCCATATTATCTCCTTCAGTTAAGCATTCCGGAATATCAGGAAATGAAATCCAGAAACCGCCTTCTTCAGCTTTATGAAATAATGCCGGATAGAATAATCTGTTCATATATACCTCCATATACGGCAGGGATTACTTAATCCCTGCCGTGCTTGTTCCGTCTCTTATTTCGCCCAATACAGTATGTTTGATAATCTTATTATATATTATGAAATATGATTGTAAACATAAATTTTTGTCGATCAATTTACCATATTTGTTGAAGAATAGGTCAACCGTTCATTGCAATAGATATGTAATGGAGGGATCGGAATGAATATAAGAATACACATTATTGAAGATGGCAGGACAATAGACTGGAACAATTTGACGCAGGAAGAGAAAAAAGAAGTATCAGAGAGACTTAACCGCCAGGCACTTTATGCACTTGGGTATGTTGAGAAAGATATGCCGTACGAGAGCAATATCTCTTAGACAGTTTGTATAAGAAAATGAAATTCCCGCCGGAATATCCGGCGGGAACATGTCAATGTTTAAAAAGACATAACTGAATTATAATTTTGAACACATAATATAGTATTTGTGCTATTAAATCTGTCTGTTTAAATTTACTGTTAAAAAGAGCAGCAATTAAATTAATGACATTGACAGTATCTTCAAATAACTCAGCTAATTTTACAAATGAGTTTTCCATATCTCAATCTCCTTTCCTTTTCTCGCCGTAAATATGACGAAAAAAATTTTTTCTAAGATAAATATGGAATTTAAAAAAATCATAATTGATCTATATACAATGGTTTTTACTAATGAATTTGTATATTTGAGAAAATGTTTGATAATTTAGCACATTAAGAGAAAAATCTGAGAAAATAAGGCAGCTCAGTTTCCAGAAAGCTCACTCAGTAGACTGAAGAAACAGATGCCGGAGTGAGTGCATTTGCCACAGCATTTGCACATATGTATAACTACGGCCGTGCCGGATTTGACATAAGGGATGCGTATGCGGCGGTGGCTGATGATGTGATGCTTGAAGGACAGTACAGGGCGGCATACGAGCTCGGAGTGCGTGATAAAGCTGCTGAGGTTAAGGCGGCACAGGATAAGAAGAATGTGAAAAACAGGGCGAAAAAAGAGCTTACTTTTGACATCAAAGAAAAAGGCAGTTACTCGGACAAAGTAAGCTTTGATGATAATGTGGATATGAAGGAGTTTAACGGCAACGAGAAGCTTAGCGGAGCGGCCAAGGTTCTCTCCGTCGTATCGGATGCAACCGGTGTTAAGGTTAAGATATTTGACGGAAGCACAAAGCTCGGAGACAGAACCATATCTGCAGAAGGAATATATTATGACGGTACGGTATACCTTAATATGCGTGCCGGAAACTTCGGCGAGAACGCAGTCATGCGTACAGCCGCCCATGAGCTTACACATTATATCCAGGAAGCATCACCGCAGATGTATGCAGACCTTAAAAAAGCCATAATAGATACATATTATAAGGGCAATGCGGATACATTTGCCGGTCTTGTCAGGGACAAGCAGGATGTGTATAAGAACCTGACGCTAGAGGAGATAACCGATGAGGTAATAGCGGATGCTTGCGAGATGATGCTTAAGGACGGAAGCGCAGTCAATAAGCTGATGAAAGATAACATAACTCTTGGAAACAGAATCAAGACATGGATAGACGCGTTCTTGGATAAGATCAAGGCCGCGTTCACAAAAGCGTTCAAAGGTGTTGAGGTTTCAAAGAGTGAGGCCTACAAGCTCATGACGGTAGCGGGAGAGAATATAAACGACATTCAGAAACTGTGGAATGATGCACTGAGCAGTGCTGTAACATCAGACATTACTGAAGGTCAGGCAAAGTACAGTATAGGAAAGACCAGTGATGGAAAGCTGATAGCGGTACTTGATAAGAATATTCTTGACGGAGTGGACAAGAAGGATTACGCAAAAGTAGTTAAGGAAGAACTGAAAAAGCATAAGTCTATATATGTATATGGACAGGAAATAGCCACAAATTCAAAGACGTATAATGAGTATATTAATTCAAAAAGTGCAGGGCAACTTAAGAAAAAAAATCCGAATGTTTATATTGATAAAATGAAAACAGCCGGAATGATAGAAGATGTACTCAAGGCATCAGTGGATTATATTAATGAGAAACCAAGACATTCAAACTTCCCGAACTTTGCCAGAGGAAAAGTGTATCTGGATATAGATAATACACAATATTCAGCAGATGTCGTAGTAGGAATTACTGCAGGAGGAAAAGCCGTGTTCTACGATCTGGTGGACATAAAAAAATTGAGGAATGGGTACAAGTACCATCTATTGACGGCAGTTCCCCACTCCTCAACAGCAGCTACAACAGTAACTGCTTCTACGACAAATATATCCCAATCAGAGAGTAATGTCAATAGAAATATATCAGAAAGTTCTGACAAAAAACCACAGCTTTCGATTGATGAAGGTAAGAAATACTCATATAAAACACTGACTTCTAAACCAGATATGAAGGTCACACAAATAGGAACTGAATATGAGAGTGCCAAAAGCTATTCCCAGCAAGAAAAGCAAGTATTAAGAAAACAGCTTGTTAAGGAAGGCCGAGAAAATGCTGAGAAATTTGGATATAGAGATGAAAAGGGGATATGTGTTAAAGTTAAAGACAATGGTATGGAAGTTATTGTGAATGCTAAGGGATTAAAACATAGTCTTACAAATGGTAACAAGATAGCAGAATTAGCGCCGGTAATACAGAATATAGGAGAGGTAATTGAAAATGCTATAGAAGTAAACCAAATGGAACCTAAAGCATCAAAATATACAAAAAGTTACTTGCTTATTGGCTCGGTTAAAACACCAGAAGGAAGAATATGTGCTATTCCTATGGTTATAGATAATATTACATCTGAAACAGGTGAGATGAATAGATTACATAGTGTAGGCATAAATAAAGGACCGGCTGTGCACAATGCACCCCCGCTCACAACATCAGTTGCTTCAGGTATCACCGATCCTACTGTTAGTATAGGAGAATTATTGAAAATTGTCAATAGTGATTATGTGGGTGGTCTTTCAATGGATGTAGTCAAAGAATTCGGGTACTCAGCAAGGCCTGATAGTAAAATCAAAAATCCGATATTTTCACAAACATCATCTTCCAGCCTTACTCCGCGTGTCCTCTTATCAACAATGACGGACGGAGATATAGAAAGCCTGTCACAGGCAGAAACTACAGCATTGACAGAGTATCAGGATACATTAAGATTGTACAACACATTTGACGAGAAGAGGGCAGCGGCCAGAATGAGGCTTAATGCTCTAAAAGCAGAAGGCAATCAGACTTCGGATGTAAAAGAACATATTAAGCTCACGCAGGACACGGTTGACAGAATGAACTCAAAGCTTCGTGAGATAGACACAAAGCTTCAGGAGATGGAACAGTCAGATACCATGCGTGGAATGTATGAGGCGGAACTCAGACGTACTATTGAGTACAGGGATGTGCGCACAAAGAATATGATTAAGACCGAACGCACGCTTAAAAGAGCGGCACTTGAAGAACAGAGAAAGTTTTATATTGAATCACAGCAGAGACGTTCAGAGAGTCGTAAGAAAACGGCTACCAGAAATCAGATCGTTAAAATTGCCGGGGAATTTGATTCAATGCTCAAGAATCCGAGCGAGAAGAAATATGTGCCGGTTAATCTTGTCCGTCCTGTGATTCAGATGCTCAATTCGGTAAATATGGATGCAGGGCAGGAAATGCGTCTTATGAAGTTGGAGAATAAGATTAATCTTGAGACGGATCCGGTGGAGAGACAGAGACTTATGGACAGATATACGTCCTTGTATGCGAACATGGAGAACGGTCAGACAAAGCTTGCAGAAACGGTAAGGCTGTACAGCAGTCTTGAGAATGATCCTGTATACAATTATGAGTATGATCCGGTAATCAAGAATATGTTAAATGAGCTGGCAGATGATATAGGGGATACACCTTTGTATAAAATGACACTCAATCAGCTTGAACATACCAGAGAAGTAATGGGAGCATTGAGAAAGACGGTAAGTGACAGTACCAAAATGCTTGCAAGTGACATCAAAGAGCGTACGGATGAATGTGCCAGAAAGTGTAATCTGGAAATCTCAAGCCGTAAAGCGGCCAAAGGACCGTTGGCACTTCTGCAGAGGTTTAAGGATACAATGCTGACGCCGGAGAGAATGTTCAACTCAATCGGAGGATATGTCAAGAACGGAATGATGAGCAGGCTTGGAACAATGCTCAATAACGGACAGCTTAAGCAGACGAGACTTATGCAGCAGGGAAGCAACATATTCCGTGAACTTGTTGCAGATGACAACCTTAAGAGCCTTAATTCGACCAAGGATATGGTAGACATAGGACTTGTCGATAAAGAAGGCAATCCGGTAATGATTACAAGAGCGCAGATGCTGTCAATATATATGCACCTGCAGAGTAAGGATAACAGAAGGCATCTTATTTACGGAGGAATGACAGCTCCGGAGCAGAAACTGTACAGTAAGGGTAAGACATCGGAGGCATATAATATGGGTTCGATAGTACATGGAATAGGTGTTGACCTTGATGCAATCAGTGCCAAACTTGATGGAGATATTGAACTCAGCGAGGATGAGAGGATAAGCCTTAAGAAACAGTACAAGCAGATTGTGAGGGAAGCGGAGACAAGATGGGATAGTGTCGCTGACAATATAGAGAAGTCTATGACCGATTATGAAAAAAAGTGGATTGAGAAAGCTGATTACTTTTTTAACACATTCTGCCGTGATAATCTTAATGAGACTACTCTTGAATTGTATGGATTTAAGAAAGCAAGAGTCCAGAAGTATTTCCCGATACACGCTGATAAGGATTATCTTGATGTTGCACCAGAAGGATTGAAGATGGATGCGACACTTGAGAACATGGGATTCTTAAAAAGCAGGACAGGCTTTTCCAAGAATCCGGTGTACTTGGAAGATATGACCAGGGTAATACAGAGACAGCTTGATTCAGTATCAAGATTCTGTGGTATGGCCATTCCTCTCCGTAATTTCAAAAAGGTATATTCGGCCACGTATGGCGGTTATGCGGAATCTGTGCGTAAGACGATAGAGAAGAATTATGGAGCTCATGGAGTGGAATATATTGAAAAACTTATAACAGACCTTGAAGGTGGTGGAAAGGGACAGTCCACGGTCGCAGATAAGATATTCAATGGATTAAGAGGTCATACGGCGGCAGCGGTACTTACACTTAATCTTCCGGTAACAGTCGGACAGGCGGCATCATACCCGACCGCCGCCGCAGAGATGGACTGGGCGAGCCTTGCAAAAGCTTTTTTCCGCGGTGGAAAGAATAACTGGGTATTTTCCGCAGCCGACAGGGAGCTGATTGCAGAATACACACCGTTATTATGGTATCGTAATCAGGGCAATTCCACAACGGAGCTTGGAGACATACAGAGCAGATCTACATGGTATGGAAGCAGTAAGGCAGTGTCGAAGCTTAAACATTTCGGCCTTGACTGGATTCAGAGTATGGATACAGCGACAGTAGGCAGATTGTGGTATGCAGCTCAATATTATGTCAATTCTCACAATCCGGAACTTAAGGCGGGTCTTGATGAATACACAAAGGCAGATGTAAAGGATAACCTGCAGGAGAAGAAGGATGCATATTATTCAAAAGTAGCGGAAGTGTTCAATAAAGTTGTTGAGAATACCCAGCCTGACTACACGACTATGCAGCGTCCGGATATTCTCAGAAGTAACAACGCACTTGTTAAGCAAATGACAATGTTTATGACACAGAGACTGCAGAACTTCAATATTGTGTATGATGCGGCAGCAGAACTTATATGTTACAGCAGAGATGCGAAGCGTGGGCTTAACGGAGTTACCAGACAGGATGTCAAGGAAAAGAGTGAGAGATTTGTAAGAGCGGTTGTGTCACAGATGGCGGCCACAGCGACGCTGGTAGCCGGCAAAGCTATCTGTAATTTTCTCTTACATAACGTGAAAGGCTTCCGTGATGATGATGACGATATAACGGCAGAGAGTATTGCAAACACACTGAAGGACCAGTTCATAGAATCCCTGTGCGCGAATGTCGTTGGAGGAAGTGAATTGTACAGCCTCATCAATTCTATTGTAAGCGATAAGTATTATTATGGAATACAGCTTTCGGCATTGTCATCCGTGACGGATATGGCATCACATCTTAAGAATCTGTCGGATGCGGCAGAATCTGGAGATAAGAGCAAAATCACTAAACAGATATGGAATCTTGTTGATGATGTTAGCAAGGTGTTCGGCGTGCCGGTGGCAAACGCAAAGAAGCTGTATAATGCCGGAAAATATCATGCAATCGATATTAAGAACGGCCAGTTTTTTAAATTCATGTCCGATGTGGAGACGAGTGAGAGCAAGAAAGTGGATGGAATCATCGAATTGTTAAAGTCAGGCTCTGGAACGGATGAGATTAATGATATGGTAGAAGAAACGGCACAGAGCATTGCTTCGGAATACCCTGCATACGAGGAAGACAAAGTACATTCACAATCGGTATCCAAGGTCAAAGCAAAGTTTACGGCAAGACTTAAGAGCAGATATCTCAATGGCGATGATAATGAAAAGGACGATGTAGTGAATGTCATGATTAACAGCGGCCTTTACGGAGATAAGGACGATGTTGCGGATACGTGTATGGAATGGGTCATTACGAAACTTAAGAATGAGTATATCAGAGCAGATTCAATGACGGAGCGTAACGATATACGAAGGCAGTTATTTAATACCGGTCATTGGAAATCGTTAAGTAAGCTTGATGAGTATCTTAAAGGGCTTGTGTCAAATAAATAGGACAGACAGGAATCGCAGATGCGGTTCCTGTTTTTTTCGCTCATGGGTTAGAAAAAGCATAACGTGATGTCATATTATTAATAAAAACACAGGAGGTAGGAAGAATGCCGGTTCAGGTACTTACAGCAATAGTATCAGCGGCGGCAACAATAATGGTGTGCGTGATCACAACGACTTGTAATCTCGCTGCAATGAAAAAGCAGCGCCAGGAGATGTCCGTGCTTGTGGATTACAAGATAACGGAGCTTACAAAAAGAGTGGACAAGCACAATAACATTATCGACCGCACTTATAAGCTTGAAGAGAAAACAGAGGTTCAGGCAGAGCAGATTAAAGTAGTAAATCACAGAATAGCAGATTTGGAAGGAGCAGTGAACAGATGAAATTAAGAAATTGGAAAGTGTGGCTTAAGGCGGCAGCAGTAAGGGCAGTCAAGACGGTGGCACAGACAGCAGTGGCAATTATTGGCACATCAATAGTAATTCAGAGTGTAGACTGGATGCTTGTTGCATCAGCATCAGTATTATCCGGAGTGGTATCAATGCTGACATCAATTGCAGGACTTCCGGAAGTAAAGGAGGATGCAGGAGATGAGCAGTAAGAGCAGAGTTCTTGAAACAGGAGATAACCAGATTACATGTCCATATTATACGCATGTATGCAACAAGAAGGTCAACAGAGGCTGGGCGTTGGGTATTGATATTGTGAAATACAAATCACAGCTTGATTTTATCACATCCCATTCGGCCGGAAAAGTAATTAAAGTAGTTGACTACCTGTCCGGAACGAACGGTGTTCCTGATCGTGAAGGCATGGGCTACGGAAATTATGTGATAATTCAGCACAGCAATACGATATGTACATTGTATGCTCATCTTGAGAAGGTGTATGTTAAAGAAGGTGATACCGTAAAAGCCGGTCAGAGAATAGGTTTTATGGGAAACACTGGAAGCAGTCGTGGAGGACATTTGCATTTTGAAGTCAGACAGTACAGTGTGGCCATAAAGCCGGAGATATCCCTTCATGATGAATCGAAGTATGAGTGGCTTGATCCTACAAGGTATATAGATGCCGCCCTGCCCGTGAGTAAATCATATACCGGTTATATCGATAATGCATCAGCCGATAATGTTGGAGGATGGATATGGAACGGAATAGATGATACAGCAGAACGTATTACAATCCGTATTAAGTCCGGCGGAAAGCCGGTAAAGGAATTTGCCGGGAAGGCAGGAAATTTCAGACCTGATTTAAAAGCAGCGGGAAAAGGCAACGGATACCATGCTTTTAATATTAAGATTGATACATCCGGTATTAAGTCCGGTATATATGAAGTGGATGCTGTGGCACCGGATGGAACAGTGATTAATGGCAGCGGGGATGAACCTGTCAAGAAGATAGAAATTAAGGCTGTTTCCACAAAAGCCGGAAGTGAGCATAAACTTATATATGTTCCGGTATACAACAGTGAATCCGGTAAGAGCATAGGCAAAAGAAGCGGAATATATTATGTATATTCCGAGGTGGTCATAAATGGCAGAATCAGGATGACCAATAAGGCATCCCGCGTAGGAAAGCCGGGACAGGTAAGCTTCTGGGTGGACGTAAAAAGCCTGTAATTGCTTTAAATAAAGGCTTTGTGATGAGAGTGTATGAAACTTTTTCTGTAAAAAGCTGTTAAGCAATAGGTCTTCTATG
>CAMENP010000035.1 GCA_945928575.1 uncultured Butyrivibrio sp. | reverse complement strand
CTGGAAATATGAGAAAAATCAAGATTTTATTTGTTTGCCACGGCAACATCTGCCGTTCGCCGATGGCCGAATTTATGTTTAAAGATATGACCGCCCGTCGGGGCTTTGCAGAGGAGTTTGAGATTGCCTCGGCGGCGACGAGCACGGAAGAGATATGGAACGGAGTGGGAAACCCGGTGTACCCGCCGGCGAAAGCCGAGCTGGCAAGGCACGGGATTGGATGCGAAGGCAAGAGAGCGGTGCAGCTTAAGAGGGAAGATTACGATTATTATGACTGGCTGATCGGGATGGATTCGATGAATATGAGGAATATCGAGAGGATGACCGGACACAAGGACGGCAAAATCCGCAAACTGCTGACATTTGCGGGAGAGAACGGAGATGTTGCGGACCCGTGGTACACGGGGGATTTTGGCAGAACGTGGAGAGATATTGAGAGAGGACTGAAGGGATTTCTGAAATATCTGGGTTTTGAATGAAGATATTTTGCAGAAATGATACTGCGCAATCCTTGACAAATCGAGTGTTTCTGTTTAATATTTAGCTTATGAATTTTTATATTAATATGAGCCGTCATATATAGGAGGCAGATATGGCTAATACAACAACATATAATCCTAAATCAATCGAGCCGAAGTGGCAGAAGTACTGGGAAGAGAACCAGACCTTTAAGACTGATGTATGGGATTTTTCCAAACCTAAATTCTACGCACTTGACATGTTCCCGTACCCGTCGGGAGTAGGTCTTCATGCAGGACATCCGGAAGGATATACCGCGACAGACATTGTGTCACGTATGAAGAGAATGCAGGGATATAATGTTTTACATCCGATGGGATATGACTCATTCGGACTTCCGGCAGAACAGTATGCGGTTACGACCGGACACCATCCGAACGGATTTACAGAAAAAAATATTGAGACTTTTACGGCACAGCTTAAGGAACTCGGATTCGATTATGACTGGAGCCGCAAGATTGCGACAAGTGACCCGGAATTTTATAAATGGACACAGTGGATTTTTAAACAGCTTTATCTTGACGGATATGCCAAGTACGTTGACATGCCGGTCAACTGGTGCGAAGAACTCGGAACGGTTCTTTCCAATGACGAGGTAATTGACGGCAAGTCAGAGAGAGGTGGATATCCGGTTGTACGTAAGAACATGAAGCAGTGGGTTATCGACCAGGTGGCTTTTGCGGACAAGCTTCTTGAAGGACTGAACGAGATAGACTGGCCGGAGTCCACGAAAGAGATGCAGAGACACTGGATTGGCAAATCCGAAGGTGTTGAAGTTGATTTCAATATTGTGGGCGGAGGAAGCTTCTCAATATTCACCACATGTATCGAGACTATTTACGGTATCACATTCATGGTACTGGCACCGGACGGACAGCTTGTTAAGGAATTGATGCCGAGAATTAAGAATCAGGCAGAGGTTCAGGCATATATTGACGAGACAGTCAAGAAAAATGATATGGACAGGACGGAACTCAACAAGACGAAGTCGGGTTGCGTTCTTGAAGGAATATATGCGATCAATCCGGTCAACGGTAAGGAAGTGCCGGTATTTATCGGCGATTTCGTACTTGCTTCATACGGAACAGGTGCGGTTATGGCTGTACCGTCACATGACCAGAGAGACTTTGAGTATGCTGTTGCACATAAACTTCCGATGATTCAGGTAATCGAGGGTGCAGATGTGAGCGAGCAGGCATTTGAGAAATATGATTACCTTGGCAAGGGATGTAAGCTCATGAATTCAGAAGAATTTACTGGACTTACGGTTGAGGAAGCCAAGACTGCCATTACGGATAAGCTTGTTAAGATGTGCGTAGCCCGCAAGAAAGCAAACTATCACTTCCGTGAGTGGATTTTTGCAAGACAGAGATACTGGGGCGAGCCGGTTCCTGTTGTACACCTTGAAAACGGAGAAATTCATGTGCTTGATGATGATGAGCTCCCGCTTGTTCTTCCGGAACTTGAGGATTACAAGGGCAAGAACGGACAGGCGCCTCTTGAGAATGCGACAGAGTGGAAACAGTACGAGCATAACGGAATCAAGGGTAAGAGAGAGACATCCACCATGCCGGGAAGCGCCGGATCAAGCTGGTATTATTTAAGATATATTGATCCGCATAACGATAAAGAACTTGCCGATAAAGAACTCCTTAAGCACTGGATGCCGGTTGACCTTTATATCGGAGGACCTGAGCATGCGGTAGGACACCTTATGTATTCAAGAATCTGGAACAGATACCTCTATGATAAGGGCATCGCACCTACCAAGGAACCGTTTAAGAAACTTGTACACCAGGGTATGATACTTGGTTCCAACGGAATTAAGATGGGTAAGAGATTCCCTGAATTTGTTATCAATCCGAGCGATATCGTAAGAGATTACGGCGCTGATACATTGAGGCTTTACGAGATGTTCATGGGACCGCTTGAGGCCTCCAAGCCATGGAGCCAGCAGGGCGTTGAAGGTGCGAGAAGATTCATCGGTAAGGTATGGAATTTCTTCACCGAGCCGGAGAATATAATTGAAGATGCGGACAACGGATTGAAGAAGGTATATCATCAGACTGTTAAGAAAGTTACACAGGATTTCGAGACGCTCGGATTCAACACTGCGATAAGCCAGATGATGATATTTATGAATGCCGCTACGAAGGAAGGCAAGTGCCCGCGCAATTATGCGGAAGGATTTATTAAGATGTTCTCATGCATCTGCCCTCATGCAGGTGAGGAAATCTGGAACATTTTAGGACATGATGACACGATCGCATTTGAGAAGTGGCCTGAATTTGACGAGGAAGCCGTTAAGGAAGATACCGTTGAAATCGGTGTACAGATTAACGGTAAGGTTAAAGGCAAAGTTGAGATTGCGGTTGATGAGGATTCACAGACCGTAATAGCCAAGGCCAAAGAAATCCCGGCTGTTGCGAAAGCGATAGACGGCAAGAACATAGTAAAAGAAATCTATGTTCCGGGAAGAATCGTAAATATTGTTGCCAAATAAGGCGATGTTATATTGGGCTTCGGTACGTTTAAAGTACCGAAGCCATTTTCATAAGAGTTTCTATTTTGGACTGTTCCTCCGGGTTCATGTCTTTTTTCATATTTTCAAAAAGAGTTTCGATATCGGATTTGGTAAAACTTATGTGCTCCTGCTTGGCTTTGTTGGAAAATGCAAGAAGGAGCGGGAGAATATCATCTGATGAGGCCCCGGATGAGAGTTCCATAAATTCATTTAAAAGTGCCGACTTGCGGCTGTCTATATTGTTCATATGCCTCCTTTGCTGCCGGGATTGTTGTTGAGCATCCGGCTGTATTGTTCATATAACTGCTGCTGTTTTGGCGAAAGAAAATTTTTTAGCATATCTGAGGTATTGCTGTTGGAGTTTTCCTGCGAATTCATGGCATTGCATACACTGAATATCTCGTTCATGTTCTTGAAATTGGACATCATGTTTAGAATTTCACAGTCTTTTTTCGGGCAGAAACGCTTGATATCCTTGGCGATATGCTCAGGGTCGTGATGTACGCGCGCAAGTGGCGAAGGACATGGCATATTCTTATAGAATTCAAGGGTCTGCATAAGTTCCGCAAGTCTTATGAAAATGGCAAACATTTTCTGCTGTTCGCCGGATGTGTAAGGCAGATATGCTTTTATCATTTGAAAATATGAGCCACATGTGGCAATGTCGAATTCGGTAAGCGGAAGGGTTTCAAATTGCTCCATATAAGATATCTTCTTTTTTTAACAATATATGCAGACGGACATATGAAAATACCGGTTCCCGCTAAGGAGAACCGGCATACCGGGCAGATTAGCCGATAAGTGCGATGAGAATTATAATCCAGAGCCAGTTGTTTCCGCCGCATCCACATCCGCAGCCACAGCCGTCGCCGTTACCGCCGAAAAGTGAATTGCCGAAGATTCCGCCTTCACCACCGCATGCGCATGAAAGAATAAGAATCCAAAGAAGTACATTGCAGCTGCAGTTACCTGATCCTGAAATCGGGCTGCCGCCACATCCGCATCCTGTTGCTGCTAAATCACTCATTGTTTTTCCTCCGGGAAATAAACTTTACACTATACAGATATGCAAAATCACCTTTTTGGTTACTATATTAATTGTTGATTTTCACGGATATTGTAGTATAATTTAAAAGATAGTGCTTTTGACAAGTATTAAAATACATAAATTAATTAAAATATATTATAAGGAGATTATGCCATGGATAAGATTAAGATGACTACACCGCTTGTGGAAATGGACGGAGACGAGATGACAAGAATTCTCTGGAAGTCTATTAAAGAAGAACTTCTCTGCCCATTTATAGATCTTAATACAGAATATTACGATCTTGGCCTTAAGCATCGTAACGAGACTGATGATAAGGTTACGGTTGACGCTGCCAATGCCAATATGAAATACGGAGTTGCCGTAAAGTGCGCTACGATCACACCGAATGCGGCACGTATGACAGAATACGATCTCAAAGAGATGTGGAAGAGTCCTAACGGAACGATAAGGGCAATTCTTGACGGAACAGTATTCCGTGCGCCGATTATCGTAAAAGGTATCGAACCGCTTGTAAAGAACTGGCATAAGCCTATTACAATAGCAAGACATGCATACGGTGACGTATATAAGAATGTTGAGATCAAGGTGCCGGGCGCCGGAAAGGCCGAGCTTGTATTTACGGGCGAAGACGGAAAAGTTATCAAAGAGACTATCCACGAGTTCAAAACACCGGGAATTATCCAGGGAATCCATAATGTGGACAAGTCAATTGAAAGCTTTGCCAGAAGCTGTTTCAATTATGCGCTTGATAAGAAAGAAGATTTGTGGTTTGCCACCAAGGATACAATTTCCAAGAAATATGATCATAATTTCAAGGATATTTTCCAGGAAATTTATGATAATGAATATGAAGAGAAATTTAAGGCAGCAGGAATTGAATATTTCTATACACTGATTGATGATGCGGTTGCCAGAGTAATGAAGTCGGAAGGCGGATACATCTGGGCATGTAAGAATTATGACGGTGACGTTATGAGCGATATGGTCGCTACTGCGTTCGGCTCACTTGCCATGATGACATCGGTTCTTGTATCGCCAAGCGGTGTGTATGAGTATGAGGCTGCGCACGGAACTGTGCAGAGACATTATTACAAATACCTTAAAGGCGAAGAGACATCTACCAACTCTGTTGCAACGATTTTTGCATGGAGCGGTGCTCTCAGAAAGAGAGGAGAACTTGACGGCAATAAGGAACTGCAGATTTTTGCCGATAAGCTCGAAAAGGCGTGCATAGATACGATTGAAAGCGGAGAGATGACAAAAGATCTCGCACTTATAACCTCGATTGATAATCCGAAAGTTCTTAACAGTTTTGATTTTATCAAGGCAATAAGAACGAGACTTGAAGCATCACTTTAAGATAAAAATATAAGCGACGAGCAGTGCATGACACTGCTCGCTGTTATTTTAACGGCGCAGGCCGGCATGGAGCAATTTTATGAGTATGAGACGCAAAGGCAGATACAAAGGAATAATTTCCGGGACAGCCGCACTGATCAAAAAGTGCGGTTTAAGTCTTATTGTCTTTGAATTGCTATACAAACTGGCTGCGTTTGCCATAGGGTATCCTCTTTATCTGGCAGGGTGGAATTTTACACTCAGGAAAGCGGGATTTAAATACCTTACAAATAATTATTTTTTCACATATCTTAAAAGCCCGTTTACCATTATATTTTTTGTGCTTATTATTCTGATTTTTGCCTTTTATGTTACCTATGAAGTGGCCTGCCTTTCGGTGTGCTTTGATGCCGGGTATCATAATAATCCGATAACCATTGCCCAGATATTCAGGGCAGGCATGAAGCTGGTCCGTAAGACAATGAAGAAGAAACGCATCGGAACTTTTCTGCATGTGTTGATTGTATCATTGATGATGAATATTACACTTATAGGTTTTCTTGTATCGGGAATTACACTCCCGGACGTGGCGGTGCGTACAATTAAGAGCCATGCATATATTTTTATCCCGATAGGGCTGGCGGTGCTTGCTCTGTTTGTATACTGCATTATTCATATGTTTTCCATCAATTACATGGCATATGACGGCGGAGACATATCGGACAGCAAGCGTAAGAGCAGGCAGATGGTAAGGGTTAGAGGTATAAGGTCGTTTGGGGTGGTTCTGGGCTGGAATGTGGCATTGCTTGCCGCAATTTATGTGGTTTATTTTATAATGATTCTCCTGATAAGCCTCGGTGTCACGATACTTGATAAGGCCAATCTTGGTATGGCACTCTTTCTTACAGTGTTCAGGGTCGTGCTCTTTGTGACCAAGATAATTCTTGTAATTACATCTCTCCCTGTTTCATATTGTCTGATAACGAGCATGTTTTACAGATACAGATGTGACGAGGGTGATGAATTTAATATGGGAATAGTAACGGAGAGCCTGCTTGGCAGCAAAGAAAATTTTCACCGCAGAAGACAATTTGTGATATCGGCGGCAGTTATAGTCATATCGCTTGTTATGAATGTCGTCTATGTGGTGAGGGCGTTTGACAGCAACCCTTTTGCCAATGTGGAATTCTTCGACCAGACGCTTATAATGGCGCATCGCGGAAGTTCATATAACGCGCCCGAGAATACCATGCTCGCATTTGAAAAAGCTGTGGAAGCCACGGCCGATTATATTGAGCTGGATGTCCATGAGACGAAGGACGGGCAGATCGTGGTCATGCATGATGACAGTCTTAAGAGAACAACCGGAGTAAATAAGAAAGTCTGGGACATGAATTACGAGGATATAGCGGTTCTTGATGCCGGAAGCTGGTTTGGCGACGATGAAGAATTCAAGAACTGCCGCATACCGCTTTTGACTGATGTAATGGAATACACTAAGGGCAAAATCCGTCTCAACATCGAGATAAAGCTTACGGATAATGAACCGGATCTTGTAGAAATGGTTGCCGCATATATTGAGCAGTATGATTATATTGATGAATGTGTCGTAACATCCATGAATTATGAGGCGCTTAAGGGAATAAAACAGATTAATCCGAAGATACAGACAGGGTATGTGCTTAATGTCGCATACGGTAATTTCTACAATCTTCCGTATGTTGATGCGTTCAGTATTAATTCGGGATTTGTTAATAAGAATATGGTCGATGCCATTCATAACCGGGGTAAAGAAATTTATGTCTGGACCGTTAACGGTGAAAGCCGGGCCAAAGAACTTACGGTAATGGGCGTCGACGGACTGATAACGGATAATCCGGTTATGGCCAGGGAGGTTGTTTATTCCAAATATTCCAATACATTGATATATAATGTGCTGAGTTATGTTTTTAAGGGATAAAAGGCAACTCATTTTGACTTTTTTATCAAAGTATTATATAATATGAATTGATGGCCGCAGGCCCTTTAGACAGATAAAATCATATGAAAAGAGGTATGTTAATGGATAATAAGAAAATAGTTGTTGCACTCGGACGTAATGCGTTCGGTGAGACATTTCCGGAACAGAAAGCTAATGTTGCCAAGGCAGCGAAGGCGATAGCCGATCTTGTTGAAGCTAAGTATAATATAGTTATTACACACAGTAACGGTCCGCAGGTCGGAATGATACAGACCGCAATGACCGAATTTGCCAGACTTGATTCGAGATACACTGTTGCGCCTATGTCACTTTGCGGTGCGATGAGCCAGGGATATATCGGTTTTGACCTTCAGAATGCGATAAGAACAGAACTGCTTAACAGAGGAATATATAAGACTGTATCTACCATTATAACACAGGTTAAGGTGGATCCTTTTGACAGGGCGTTCTCCAATCCTACCAAGGTTATCGGAAGATATATGACAGAGGAAGAGGCGAAGGCTGAGGAAGCCAAGGGCAATTATGTTGTAAAAGAAGATAAAGGATATCGCAGAATAATTGCAGCACCGAAGCCTCAGGATATATATGAAATCGATGCGGTAAGAGCACTTCTGGATGCCGGACAGATCGTAATCGCTGCCGGCGGCGGCGGAATACCTGTGCTTGAACAGAGAACTGTACTTAAGGGAGCAAGCGCCATAATTGAGAAAGATTATGTTGCGGCAAGACTTGCGGAACTTATTGATGCAGATACACTTCTTTTCCTTACGGCAGCTGACAGGCTTGTCATTAACGAAGGAACGGATAAGGAACAGAGCTTTGATACAATTAAGGCCTCTGAACTTAAGGAATATGTGAATGAAGATAATATGGGAGCCATTACGACACTGCCTAAGGTTTCGGCAGCGGTAGAGTTTGTTCTTGCGGGCAATGAGCGTAAAGCTGTGATTGCCAACCTTGAGAGTGCCAAGGATGCACTTGCGGGTAAATGCGGAACTACAATTTTATAGACGTCGGAAAGGATGATAATAATGACAAAAGTAACAATAATTTCAGGATTTCTCGGAGCCGGTAAGACTACATTTATTAAGAAGCTTCTTGAGGAGGTTTATAAGGGACAGAAAGTTGTCCTTATCGAGAATGAGTTCGGTGAAATAGGAATTGACGGCGGTTTTCTTAAGGATGCCGGAGTACAGATTAACGAGATGAACTCAGGATGTATATGCTGTTCGCTTGTAGGAGATTTCGGAAGAGCTCTTAAGCAGGTTGCAGCCGATTATAAGCCGGATATGATAATAATAGAGCCATCGGGTGTAGGAAAGCTTTCGGATGTAATCGCCGCTGTTGAGAACGTGGCCGAAGAAGCAGAACTTACACTTGAGAATTTCATAACAGTAGCCGACGGAACCAAGTGTAAGATGTATATCAAGAACTTTGGTGAGTTTTACAATAACCAGATTGAGAGCGCATCCACAATAGTTCTCAGCAGAACGCAGAATATGACAGAGGATAAGCTTGAGGCTGCTGTGGCACTTATCAGGGAACATAACGATAAGGCTGCGATAATCACAACACCTTGGGATGAACTCACCGGCAAACAGATTGAAGATGCCATGAAGAAAACATCTCTTGTTGACGAGATGCTTAAGGAAATGGATGTATGTCCTGTATGCGGACATCATCATGATGACGATGACGATGAGCATGAACATCATCATCACCATGACGGAGAGTGCTGCGGACATGACCATGAGCATCATCATCACGAGCATGATGAGGACGAGCATGACCATGAGCATCATCATCACGAGCATGATGAGGACGAACATGAACATCACCATCATGACGGAGAATGCTGCTGCGGACATGATCATGACCATGAACATCATCATCACCATCATGCTGATGATGTATTCAACAGCTGGGGTACAGAGACACCTCATAAATATGACAGAGACCAGATAGAAGCTATTCTTAAGAGACTTGTAGAGACGGACGAGTTCGGAGTTATCTTAAGGGCTAAGGGTATGGTTCCTGATAAAGACGGCAAATGGATCTATTTCGATGCGGTTCCGGGTGAATATGAACTCAGGGACGGTTCACCGGAATATACCGGAAAGCTTTGCGTGATCGGTACCAATGTTGATCCGGATAAGATGGAAGAATTGTTTGGACTTAAATAATAATTATATGCCGGAGGCATTTTTCTCCGGCATATTTCATAAATAAGAATTGTTAGGAGCAATTACTATGCAGATACCTGTTTTTATAATTAACGGTTTTCTTGAAAGCGGCAAGACAACTTTTATTAAAGAGACACTTGCCAGCGATGATTTTAACGACGGTTCAAGAAGCCTTGTGATCGCGTGTGAAGACGGCGAAGAAGAATACGATAAAAATGAAATGGCCGGCCTTAATGTTACGGTTGAGATGGTTGAAGATGCGGAAGATCTTACAAAGGATTTCTTTGTGGAAGCAAGCAACCGTTGTAAAGCGGAACGTGTTTTCGTAGAATTTAACGGAATGTGGAAGTTAGATGAATTTATCGATTCACTTCCGAATTTCATGGAAGTTGTACAGATAATCACCCTTGTAAATGCAGAGACGTATGATATGTATCTCTCGAATATGAGACAGGTCATGATGGATCAGTATAAATTAACAGAGATGGTTATTTTTAACAGATGTACAAAGGATTCCGACAGAGCGGCATACAGAAGAAGCGTAAAGGCCGTAAATACCAGAGCCCAGGTTTATTTTGAGTCATCCGACGGAAGCTCGAACGAAGTTAACGAGATACTTCCTTTTGATGTATCTAAAGATGAGATAGATATTGCGGATGAGGACTTCGGATTATGGTATATGGATGCGATGGATAATCCGGATAAATACGATAATAAGATTATCAAGACTAAAGCTGTTGTGTATAAGCCTAAGCAATATGCTAAGAAAGGCATGTTCGCTCCGGGACGTTTTGCAATGACATGCTGTGTTGAGGATGTCAGATTCATAGGTTTCAGATGCGTATGCGACGATGTTACGGGCAAACAGCTTGAAGGATATCATGACAGAGATTTTATAATGCTTACAGCAAGGGCAAAATCAGAGTTTTGTAAGGAATACAAGGGACAGGGCATTGTATTATATGCAATGGATATAGAGAGTACGTCCAAACCGGAAGACGACCTTGTATATTTTAACTAAGACAAACAGGAGGTTGAAAATGAAAATAAAGCGCAGCATACCGGTATCGGCTCTGTGCATTTTGATTGCACTGTCGCTTACATCATGTGTATCTGTAAGGAAGGTTTCTGATGAAGAAATAAGAGCCGGTTTCGACGAACTGTGTGATGATATTTTTAAGCAGATGCTTGAAGATAACAGTTTTAATGCACATTTTGTGGTATCTGATCCGTCCGAATACGGTGTAAAGTTCAATGAAGACGATTATACTCTCGGAGGTGTGCTCATTGACGAAGACGAAGATGACGATGTTGACAGGTATCTTGACAAGCTTCATAAAATAACACGCAAATCTCTTACGGATGAGCAGAAGACGGCTTATGACAGCATTGAATTCTACCTTGTTACACAGAAAAATTACGAAGGCCTTGAAATATATTATAATTATTTTGGACCTACATCCGGAATAACATCCAATCTTTCAAGCAATTTTATAGAGTATGTGTTCTACGATCAGGACGATGTGGATCATTATCTTGATTATCTTAAGGATTGTGAAAGATATATCGATGAGGCTGTCGATGTTCTTTATAAGCAGTCGGAAAAGGGATATTTTATGCCCGAGTATGTGGCTGATGAAGTTATAGAGCAATGCGATAAAATACTTAACGCAGAGACGGAAGCGCTTGTTGTTTCATTTGAAGACAAAATAGACGGACTTGGGCTTGATGACAAGGTCAGGGACGAATATATTGAAACCAATAAGCAGTATGTGGATAAATACTACCTGCCTTCATATGAGAAAGTAAAAAATGCGGTCAGTGAGCTTAAAACAACAGGAACCAATGACGGCGGCCTCTGTGGATTCGGAGACGAGGGCAAGGCTCTTTATAAAGCGATCCTGCGCGATAAAACAAGTTCGGATATGACCCCGGAAGAAGTTATAAAACTTCTGGATGACGAGATGAGTGAATGCATTAAATCGCTTACGGCTGTTATTGCGCTGGACTACAATGCGTATGAGGAATTTACGGACTATGAAGCCGGATTTGATACGCCGGAAGATGTATTGAAATACATTCTTGATAAAATGGAAAGTGATTTTCCTGCACCTGCGACAACCAACTATAAGATAGAATATCAGAATAAGGCATGCGAAGTCGAAGGAACACTGGCATATTATGTGTCATCACGTATCGACGATATAAGCATTAACAATATCAAGGTCAACGGATCGGAAGTTGAGAGTGGTTCACTTATGATGTATGAAACCCTTGCGCATGAAGGATATCCGGGACATTTGTATGAGTTTACGAATTTCTACAATAATGACGATATATGCAATGCGCGCAAAACACTTGATTTTATAGGTGCTACCGAGGGCTGGGCCAAATATGTCGAGAACTGCGCCGATGAATATCTTGATATGAGCCGTAATGTCCGTGAACTTAACAGGGTAAATAATCTGATAAGCTATATATGTTCATCAAGAATTGACATAGGAGTCAATTACGAAGGATGGAGTGTGGATGATGTTTACAGCTATCTGGCGCAATATTACGAGATAGACAGGAAAATGGCAACCGATATGTTTTATTCGGCTGTCGGAGACCCGGGAGTACTTCTGCCGTACACGGTCGGCAACATCCTTATGCAGGATTTACGTGATAAGGCAGAAAAAGAACTTGGCAGCGATTTTGAAGCACTTGAATTCCATAAATGGATACTTGACACCGGAATAACTGCTTTTCCGGTATATGAAGACAGACTTGAAGACTGGTTAGCAAAGCAGTAACATTTTGTTGACATTAAGTCTGCCGCAGCCCTGGGTATAGTAATCGAGCCCGGCGTCATCGGCACTTTTACACAGAAGTTTCTTAAAATCGTTATTGGATAAATTTTTATTGTAAGACAATACAAGAGCGGCGGCTCCTGACACGATCGGTGTGGACATGGAGGTGCCGCTTTTTGATATATAATTTCCGTAACCGTTATAACAACTTACGATATTGCTGCCGGGTGCTATAATATCGGGCTTTGGAACTTCACACATGGTAGGCCCTTTACTGGAATATGTGTGGTGGCGGATCCCTTTTGAATCCGTGTGAACCATAACATCATCAGTTCCGACCGTTATTACCTTGCGGCTGGTTCCGGGGATCGTGATGGTGTGGTAATCAGGACCGTTATTTCCGGCCGAAGTGATTATTATAAGACCGGCATCCCACAGGTCCTCGACGACATCTATGAGTCTGCTGTATTCATTCCGGCATGATGATGATTCAGTTCCGACAGAGATATTGACAATTTGTATGTTATAAGTTTTACGGTTGGATTTGATCCACTCAAGAGCTTTTATCATGGTAACGGAGTCACCGCTTCCTTTGTAATCAAGCACTTTAAGCGATATGATTCCGGCTCCCGGGGCGATGCCGCGGTAAAGTCCGTCCGAAGCGGCTCCGCTTGACGAGATAATTCCCGCAACATGTGTTCCGTGCGAATTGTCATCATACGGTTTGCTTCGCATATTCACAAAATCCACGAATTTTACAATATTGCCGGACAGGTCCCTGTGCCTGTAAATTCCGGTATCAAGTATAGCAATATTCACGCCGCGTCCGGTTATTCCGCGGCGGTGGATTGCATCTATGTTGAGTTTTTTTCTTATTCGGTTCATAAAGATCACACCGCGGCATATAATATCTATGATTTAGTGTATGTGGAGCGGGAAAAATAGTGAAAATACCCCCTAAAAGAGGGTATAAGATTTGATGAAAATGTTGTAAAGTTATAGCATAAAGTTATAGAAAAGTCTTAGACGGAGGAATAAGAGATGAAGCTGATTAGTAAGATTAAGAACATGTCAAGAAGAACCGGAGCGGTTTTTATGGCTGTTGCTATGTTACTTGCAGGATTAGCAGTGGGAATGGGAATTTTTACAAATGCGGCATATGCCGAAGATGAGAATGTACAGATTGTGCTCAAGAGACTCATCGGAAGTGCAAAGCCATATGCGGTAACGGCGGAAGATGTATATGTATCCAACGATTATCAGGCCAATTTTGCGGCCAACCTCTTTCACCCATCAGAGCATTGGGTAGGAAGTGACCTTTCAAGCAATCCGGGTACGTTTTACTTTAAGGATATGACACCGGGAACACTTAAACTTAAAAATGATAAGTCGGCAAACAATATTGTTGTCGGAGTTCCGTATACGATTAACGGAGATCTGGTAACACTTGACAGCCCTGAGAAGAATATTTATATTGCTAACAATAAGAATGTAAATATTTACTTTGAGGAGAACTTCCTTGATGTGACAGCAGCTATTGCTTATGTAAGAAATACATTTGTACAGTTTGCATCATATCAGAATACCAAGGGTGTTATAGCTGATTATTCGGATATGAACAGAAGTGTTATAGATGTAAGTGATTGTTCAGATCAGATTTGTGTGGTTAATATTACAGCAGCAGAACTTAATAGTATCCAGAATGGCGGACTTAAAATATACAAGCCACAGGATAAGATTGTAGTAATTAATGTTAAGGATATAACGGATGATGAGATTTCAATAAGAGAGTATTCGATTAAAGAAGGCAATAATAATTTTGTTACATCATCTGCTAACAATTCAGCTACAATATCGGATACAATTATCTGGAATTTCGCTGATTATGACGGAACTGTTAATATGAACGGCGTATGTGGAATATTAGTAGCACCGGATGCAAGAGTTGACCTTTATGTAACAAGCTCAGGAAGAGTTATTGCAGACAGATTCGAGAATATAAGCGGTGAGATGCATTTTGTATCAGCAGATGTACCTATTGAGACAGAGCCGGATTCATACCCGACAGAGGCAGAGACACCGACAACACCGGAGAAGACAGTGCCGGAGACAACAGCACCTGAAACAACAGCACCGGAGACAACGGCGCCTGAAACAACAGCACCGGAGACAACAACAGCGCCTGTGGTAACAGTGCCGGAGACAACAACAGCGCCTGTGGTAACAGTGCCGGAGACAACAACAGCGCCTGTGGCAACAGTGCCGGAGACAACAACAGC
>CAMENP010000034.1 GCA_945928575.1 uncultured Butyrivibrio sp. | reverse complement strand
CAGCCAACTATTATCATAGAAGTTCTTATTTACAGACTTTTCTTCATAGACTCCAATATGTAATTCAGGAAGATATGGATTATTTCTGTAATGCTACTTCTGAAGAAACCATTATGGAACATCTTTCCCAAAACGGCAACTATATTATAAGATACCGCGCAAGAGGCGAGAAACAGGAGTTCAGCTATTTTGATATACAATATGTAGATGTGAGCCATAACCCGGGCGAAAAGAATGTCATAATGGCATTCCGTAACGTGGATGCGGTTGTACGCAAGGAAGAAGAGATGCGTCAGAATACGGCGCGTGCCCATGAAGAGACGCTTAAGGGATCCGGAATAGGAATATGGCTGATTGTAATGGAGGACGGTGTAAAGCCGAAACTGTATGCCGATTCGATGATGCGGGAATTGCTCGGAGTTGATGACGATATATCACCTGAAGACTGTTATACATGGTGGTATGACCGTATCGAGAAAGATTTTGTACCGCAGGTTAATTCATATGTGGAAGAGATTCTTACAAAGGGCAGGAGTGAGGTCAATTATCCTTATAATCACCCGACCAAAGGAACTATGTATATCAGATGCGGCGGAAGCAAATCTTATGATGATGTTCATAACAGAATACGTATTAAAGGTTATCATCAGGATGTAACCGAGATTATGACAAGCAAGCAGAAACAGGAGAAAGAACTTATGGAAGCACTCGTCAGCGCCAGAAGGGCTGACAGAGCCAAAAGTGAATTTATATCACATATGTCACATGATATAAGAACTCCCATTAACGGCATCCTCGGTATGGTTGATATAGCATCCAAGAATCTTGAAGACGCACAGCTGCAGGAAAGAACGTGCAATAATGTACGGGAGGCAGCAAAGCGTCTGCTTAATTTCATGAATGATGTCATTGAATTCAGCGAGATGGAAGGCAGTAAAATGAAGCTTTCGCATGAACCGGTTGATGTTAAGGCCATTATCGGAAACATTCTGAATCTGGCAGATAAACAGATTCAGGATATGAACCTCAAAGTTACAACGGATTATTGTGATGAGCCATATAAACTTGCGGGAAGTCCGAAACATATAAGACAGGTGTTATATAATATCATTGAAAACGCTATCCGGTACAACAAAAAAGACGGCAGTATCTCGATTTCGGTGCAGAATAAGAAGACCGATGAAGATACCGTATTATGTTTCGTAACGGTTGCCGACACCGGAATAGGAATGAGCCAGGAATATGTAAAACATATTTTTGAACCTTTTACGCAAGGGCTTAAAGATGCGCGTACCCATTATGAAGGAACCGGCCTCGGTATGACTATCTGCAAACGTATTATGGACTATATGCAGGGAACTATCGAGGTTGAGACGAAACTTGGCGAAGGCAGTGTATTCACAGTTAAATTCCCGTTGGATATATACGAGGTAAGTGCTGATAACGGCGGCAATCAAACAAATGATGACCTTACGGGATGTACCATTCTTCTTGCGGAAGACAACAGCATGAACCGGGAGATAACCCAGTTTATGATAGAAGAACTCGGCGCAAAAGCGGTTTCGGTCTGCGACGGCAAAGAAGCATATGATACATTCAGAAAATCTCCGGAAGGATATTTTGACTGCATAATCATGGATCTTATGATGCCTGTTATGGATGGATTTGAGTCGGCGAGACGTATCCGTAACCTTGACAGGAATGATGCTAAGAGCATACCTATTATACCTTTGTCTGCAAGTTCTTCCAAGAAAGATATGGAGAAAACGGCAAAGTTAGGTATGAACGGATACCTTGTAAAACCGATAAGCACCGAATGGCTTAAACGATCGATTGATTCTTTTTTGCACAAATAAATTTAACACTTTACAAAACAGGCTTTAAGTGCTAGTATATCAGCAATCAAACATCAGCACTGATAAACAGGGACGTATGTTTTCGTGACACGAAGTAGTGATAACGGAAATGTGGGTCCCTTTTGTGTAATAGCTGATATGGAAAGGAAATAGATAAAATGAATGGTTTGGTTATTATTCTGATCGGTATTGTAGTTCTTGCAGCCGGTTATATTTTCTACGGAAGATGGCTGGCACGCAAATGGGGTATAGACCCTAAGGCAAAGACACCGGCTTATACCAAGGAAGATGGAGTCGACTATGTTCCGTCATCCAAATTTACTGTATTTTCACACCAGTTCTCATCGATAGCGGGAGCGGGTCCTGTAACGGGTCCTATACTTGCGAGCGTGTTCGGCTGGGTACCGGTTCTTCTCTGGCTTTTGGTCGGAGGTATTTTCTTCGGCGCGGTCCAGGATTTCGGTTCGTTATATGCCTCAGTTAAGAACGAGGGTAAATCAATCGGTATGATCGTAGAGAAATACATAGGCAAAATAGGACGTAAGCTTTTTATGATTTTCTGCTGGCTGTTCACACTTCTTGTTATAGCAGCTTTTACGGATATGGTTGCCGGAACCTTTAACGCAAAGGGACTCGGTGACGGGGTTGCGGATGAACAGTTATTTGCGAATGCATCGGCCGGCTCGATATCAATGATGTTTATCGGGGTTGCGATCATCCTCGGCGTTATAATCAAATTTACCGGAGATAAATTGAAAGAATGGATGAAGGCAATTATTGCCGTTGCGCTTCTTGTCGGTATGTTCGCTCTCGGTATGAACCTGCCGATATACGCTACAAAACAGACATGGGTACTTATTGTAATGGCTTATCTCTTTTTTGCATCCATACTTCCTATGTGGCTTATGATGCAGCCGAGGGATTATCTGACAACATTTATGCTGCTCGGAATGATAGGCGGAGCGGTAATCGGTGTGCTTGTGGCACATCCGTCAATGAATCTTAATACATTTAACGGATTTAAGGTTAATGATTCGTATCTGTTCCCGACGCTGTTTGTAACGATAGCATGCGGTGCCGTTTCAGGTTTCCACAGCCTTGTGTCATCGGGAACGTCTTCAAAGACCGTAAGCAATGAGAAAAACATGCCGTTTATCGGTTTCGGCGCCATGCTTTTTGAATCGCTGCTCGGTATCGTGGCACTTGTAGTTGTAGGTTCGGTTGCCGTGAACGGCACCAAACCTGACGGAACACCTTTTGCAATCTTCTCATCGGGCGTTGCCGGATTCCTGGAAAAACTGGGCGTAAGCAATACGATCGCAACAGTATTCATGACGATGTGTGTATCGGCACTTGCCCTCACATCGCTCGATTCGGTAGCCAGAATCGGAAGAATGTCATTTCAGGAAATTTTTGCCGGAGATTCAAAGAATCCACTGGTCAAAGTTCTTACAAATAAATATTTTGCAACGGTGATCACTCTCGGAATAGGTTATCTGCTCGCGATGGGAGGTTATAACAAAGTCTGGCCGTTATTCGGTTCGGCAAACCAGCTCCTCGCAGCACTTGTACTTATAACACTTTCTGTATTTCTTAAGACGACAGGCAGAACGGGATGGACGCTTTATGTTCCGATGTTCGCGATGCTTGCCGTGACATTTACGGCACTTGTACAGAAAACGATTGCACTTGTAAGGGCAATCATGGCGCACAGCGCAACATTCCTTTCGGAGGGTCTGCAGTTGATCATAGCGACACTTCTTATGGTGCTTGGAATATGCGTGGCAGTCGGATGTCTGAGAAAACTGTTTACGGCCAAGAAGCAGGAAGCATAAGAAATTATATTGTAAATTGCATTGCACAGTCAGTGAATGATAAATTCATTGGCTGTGCTTTTTTTTATTGACAAACAATCCGTCATGATATATACTCGCAATAAATCATATTAAACCTAGTGAATAACTAGGAAATAGAACGGAGGAATTGCAATGTTATATATCCAGACACCTAAATTATATATTAACGAACCGGGAAGCATTAGAAATTGCGGTAAATATATTGCCGGATACGGACGTCGGGCATACATTATCGGAGGCCGCAGGGCACTTGATATCGTAAAAGACGATCTCACAGAAAGCCTTAATGAGAACGGAATAGAATATGAATATTCTGTTTTTGAGGGATTTCCCTCCAATAACAACATAAGCATATATGCGGAGAAAATAAAACAGTCCGGCGCGGATATCGTTATCGGAGCCGGAGGCGGAAGAGTGATGGATCTTACCAAGGCGGCAGGCTTTGAGGCCGGTACGGCCATAATTACGATTCCTACCATTGCGGCGACCTGTGCGGCATGGGCTGCGTTGTCTGTTATATATACGGACGAGGGTGACTTTGACGGCTTCAGGCCGGCACAGAGATGCCCTGATGTTATAATCGCTGATACGGATATCATAGCGGGCGCGCCGGACAGATACATAAGAGCCGGAATAGTTGATACGATGGCGAAGTGGTATGAGACTGCACCGCGCCTTAACGAGCATCCCGACGAGCTTCCGCTTGACATATCGGTATACGGTTCAAAACTCGCGCTCGACCTTCTGCTCGACAAGGGTTTACAGGTATCACAGGCGGCACGAAACGGGGTAAAATCGGATAGTTCCAAGGCCGTCGTGGATGCGATAATATATCTTGCCGGATTTGTAGGAAGTTTTATCGGAGGACAGGCATATGGCGGTTTCGCGCATCCGTTCTATCATTCTGCCAGAAGAATACCTGCGGTAAGGCAGAAGCTCCACGGTGAGGTGGTCGCGTTCGGAATCCTTACACAGCTTATATTGGAAAATCATACCGATGCAGAAGTTACGAAGGTCATAAAAGATTTTGATGTGTTTGAAGAGGCTTTTACGGCGGATGAGATAGGCCTTGCGGACGATAACGATAAGCGGATCGTGGCCGCAAGAATACTTGATACATTTGAGGGTACGGTAATACCCGATGAGAATAAGAATGTTGAGTCAATAGTGCAGGCTATGATACATGCGGACGAGCTTGTGCGTGCATACAGAAAGGAGCAGTAAATATGTCAGTTGCAGAAAAGAAAAATGTCGGCAAATTAAATCTCTATGTTCCGGCGAGAACCTTGGAATCAGTCAGCCGGGAGAACAATATAAGCATCGATTCGCTGCTTAAACTTGCCGCGAACGAAAACAGGCTCGGATGTTCGCCAAAGGTGGCAGAGGCACTTGTGCAGGCGCAGTCCGAGTATGCACTTTATCCGGATGTGATGATCACGAAATTAAGAAACAAACTGGCAGCAAAACATGGCATAGAACCGGCGGACATCGTATTCGGAAACGGTTCTTTTGAACTGATATCCCTGCTGGCGGCGGCATATATTGATGAGGGCGATGAGAGCATTTACACGGAACCTTCTTTCGGATGGTACATAAATGTGACGAAACTTTACGGCGGTGTTCCAATCGGTGTGCCGGTGGGCGATGATATGGGAGCCGATATCGAAGGCATTAAGGCAGCCATCACAGGCAGGACCAAAGTAATATGGCTTTGCAATCCGAACAATCCGACCGGAACGATCATAGCGCCGGAGGTTCTCACAGAGTTTATTGACAGCGTGCCGGATAACATCCTTTTAGTTCTTGATGAGGCATATATTGATTTTGCCGAAGAAAAATATATCGATACCGTGAGATTTACCAAGGAGCACGACAATGTTGTGATATTGCGTACTTTTTCCAAATTATACGGGCTGGCCTCGTTCAGAATAGGGTATGCCATCGGAAATCCTGCGATAGTTACCGCACTTACTAAGGTAAAGCTTCCGTTCAATGTGGCATACGCTTCACAGGTGGCAGCGTATGCGGCTGTGAATGATGAGGATTTTACGAACCGGGTGCTTAAGAATAACCGTGACGGGCTGGATTATTATTACCGCGAATTTGACAGGATTGGCATGAAGTATGTGCGTTCCAACGGAAATTTCGTGCTGGTGTATACGGGAATCGACAGCAATTATCTGGAAGAAGAATTTATAAAGCGAAGGATACTGATAAGAAACGGTGCGGAATTCGGACTTGATAAATGGATGAGGATTTCCATAGGAACACCGGAGGACAACCGTAAGGTGATAGAAGCGTTTGATGATATTTTGAAAAAAATTTAAAAAGCGGGTTGACAAGTGTTAAAAACCGTATATAATAATGCTTAATCATTAATCCTACTAAACAGGTAGGAGAAGTATGATATATAAATAACAAGAAAGAAACGGAGGACCGAATATGAGATTTGAAGGTAAAAGCGTAATCGTCACAGGCGCTGGCGGCGGTCTCGGTGCACAGACAGCACTTGATTTTGCCGCAGAGGGTGCGGACGTTGTTGCAGTTGACATCAACGAAGCGGCACTCGCAGAGCTTCAGGACAGGGCAGCCGGACTTGCCGGAAAGATTAATCCTTATGCCGGAGACTTATCATTGCAGGAAGTGAATGAAGCGATGATAGATTTTGCGGTAAAACAGTTTGGCAAGCTTGATGTCCTGGTCAATAATGCCGGAGTAGCCGGACGATTCGAACCTATCGGAGAACTTACCAATGAACTCTGGGACAGAGTCCTGAAGGTCAATCTTCAGGCACCGATGTTTTCCATGAGAAAGGCCGTACAGGTCATGTCAGGTCAGCCACAGGGCGGTAACATAGTGAATATCGCATCCGTGTGCGGACTAAGGGCAGGACTTTCGGGCGTGACATACACGGTAGCCAAGCACGGGCTTATCGGAATGTCGAAGAACACAGCTTATATGTATCTCAAAGAGGGAATCCGATGTAACGTGGTCGCGCCGGGAGGCATCAAGACCGCAATAATAGAAGATTACCCGGATGACAGCCCGTTTGGCAAAGCCAGGATTCAGGGCGGCGCCGGAAGTGATACCGGATTTGAGCTCGGAGAACCGGAGGATATATCATCAATGGTAAGATATCTTGCCAGCGACGAAGCTAAGCACATAACCGGCTCGGTGTTCGTGGTGGACGGCGGATTTTCAAGCTACTAGAAGATTACGGAGGATGAAGATGAGTAAGAAAGTACATGATTTTAAAATAGGACAGCCGTTCTTATACGAGAAGCCGTCATCATATGAAGAATATCTTGACGCAGCGCTTGCGGCTGAAAAATATATCGCAGAGGCAGCCAAGGAAGACGAAGACGGAATATACTGGCAGGACAACGCTACATTGTACAGCGGTGATGCGGGAATTCTTTATCTGCATATTAAATTATACGAAACGACCAAGGATGACAGATTCCTTGAAATCGTAAAGAAAGCATCAAAGCGTCTGGCAAGGCACTGGAAGGATTTCCTTGATGCCGAACCGACACTTCCGCTTCCGGGAGCACATGAAGGACTTCATTTCGGACTCGGCGGATTGAGCATAGCGCTTGCAGAGAGTTATAAGATAAATCCCGACGAGGAGGTTGCAGATGCCGTTAAAGGTATAGGAGAACATTACATAAATACGGCAACAAGAGATGAGAACGGTATATTTTTTACCGGAGGAACCGGACTTGCGATGGACGGAGGAATTATTCTAGTCCTGCTCGGACAGTATGAACTTTTCGGCGGTGAAGAACTTAAGAAAGCTATACTTGATGCAGCCGCCCATTATCTTGCGGCAGGTGAACGTAAGAGTGACGGAGCACTTGAGTATAACGGTTTCAAGGGTGTGCTTCCGATAAGCCTTCCGAATTTCGAGTTCGGAACGTCGGGCTCCGGATACCTGCTTACAAAGCTCTACGATTTCACGGGCGATAAGGCATATCTTGATGCGGCACTTGCCTGTGCGGATTATCTGGACAGCATTAAGATCAAGCAGACCAAGGGACGCCTGATTCCGCACCATGTATACGGACCTGCGGATGAGGAACCGGTATTTTACTTAAGTTCATGTCACGGACCGGCGGGAACAGCCAAATTATATTACAGACTGTATGAACTGACCGGCGATGACAAATGGCTTAAAGAGACGGAAGATCTGGTGGATGGTCTGGAAGCTCTCGGAGCCCCTGAGAAAATGTCAGCCGGACTTTGGAACAATGTATGCTTATGCTGCGGACAGGCCGGAATGGTACAGTTCTTCGTCGGACTTTACAGAGGAACTCATAACGAGAGATACCATAATCTCGCTTTAAGAGCGGCCAATGTCCTCCTTGGAGAAAAAGAGACGGACGAAAACGGCGCAGCATACTGGCCGATGGCATGGGAGAGAATCAAGCCGGAAGCCATTGACACGGGACGCGGATATTATGACGGAGCCGCAGGCGTGGCATCGGCACTTTTACAGATATACCTTAACGAAAACGGTAATTTTAACTGGACAAGACTGGGAGACGACCCATTCCCGGCCAATTAACACATAAAAGGAGAAAGAGAATATGAAGAAAAGAATTGTTAAAGGAATGGCATTAATTACAGTGGGAGTACTTGCAGCAGCATCATTTGCGGGATGCGGTAAGAAAACATCCGATTCAGGTGTAAAGAAAGTCGTAGTAGGAATGGGAAATGCCTGGGCACCTTGCGATTACATCGATGCGGACGGCAATCCGGCAGGATATGAGTACGAAGTTCTCAAGGCAGTTGACGAGCTTCTTCCGGAATATGAATTTGATATCCAGCCGATGGATTTCGGAAATATCCTTGTAGCACTTGATACAGGTAAGATCGAGGTTGCATCACATACTTTTACACTCAATGAAGAGAGAAAAGCCAAATATGATTACACAGAAGAGTCACACTATCAGAACAAAGTAGTTATCGTTGTATCAAAGGATAATAATGATATTCACGGAATAGAAGACCTTGCCGGCAAGAAAGTATTCGCAGCAACCGGAGAAGCAACCGGTGAATTGCTTGAGCAGTGGAACAAAGACAATCCTGACAAGAAGATAGACCTTAAATACGAAGCATTCACAATGGAACAGGTCGTAGCGGAGATTTCAAGCGGAACAATGGATGCATGGTATTGCAACCCAAGCTTCCTTGATGACCTTAACAAAAATTACGGTGATAAGCTTAAAGCTGCCGACGGAGATCCGCTTCTTGTGACAGATTCCATTTTCTATCTTAAGAAGGGAGATACAGAGCTTAAGGAAGCCATTGACGGAGCAATCAAGACACTTAAAGAGAACGGAACACTGACAAAGCTTTCCAATGATATTATCGGATATGATGCATCCGGCACAGATTCAGCCAAATAATGTGACACAGGAGATGAGAATAAATGAGTGAATATTTTTCATTCGAGAGAGTAATTGAATATTTCCCGAAGCTCATAACGAGTTTCCCGACAACGCTCATAATTGTTGTGGCAGCGCTTGCGGTAGGAATCGTGCTCGGCATCATTCTTGCATTTATTCGCATCCATAAGATACCGGTGCTCTACCAGTTATCGTGTGTATATGTATCCTTTATCAGAGGAACACCGCAGATCATACAGTTGTTCTTAGTGTATTACGGTATGCCGCTTCTGTTCATGAATCTGTTCGGAATTGACCTTAACAGAGTGGATGCGCTTCTGTTCGTAATCGTAGCATACGGACTTAACGAAAGCGCATTCCTCTCGGAAATATTCCGCGGAGGCTTAAGTGCAATCCCTTCGGGACAGTATGAGGCCGGATATGCATGCGGACTTACGAAAATCCAGACCTTCCGTCGTGTGGTGATTCCACAGGCGGCAAGGATAGTGCTTCCGAGCGTGGAAGTGGGAATAGTATTGCTCTTCCAGAACACTTCCATGGCGGCGAGCATCGGCGTAAGGGACCTTATGGGCCGTGCGAGTCTGATGGGCGCATTTACCAAGCATTATACGGAAAATTATTTCTGTACCGCGGTAGTATTTATAGTTGTAAGTATTCTTTTAGAGCTTTTGTTTAACCTGCTCAACAAGAAATTACAGTATGTGAAAAAATAACGGAAAGGAAGACGGATATGAATTATTCACAGATTTGGGAAAGTTTCTGCTTTGCCCTCAGATATGTACCGACAACATTGATACTTTTATTTGTACCTCTTGCTTTCTGTATCATATTCGGCGTGATAATTGCGGTGATCAGATTGTGGAAGGTGCCGGTGATATCCAAAATCCTCCAGGTGCTTTTAACCATATTTAAGGGAATCCCGATATATTTACTTCTCGTCGCAGCGAACCTTTTGTATGTACTGTATTTTGATAAATTCGCGGCGTGGCTCGGAATAAGCGCCAGAGTCGCAAATTCCAATATAATACATCTTGCAATTTTCCTGATCACGATATGTTTCCTGCCGGGAATATCGGAGATTATAAGAGGAGGACTTCTCTCGGTCAACAAAGGACAGTATGAGGCCGGTGCGGCGGCGGGACTTACAAAGCTGCAGACGTTGCGCAGGATTATTTTTCCGCAGGTGATTCCTGAGATAATACCGAGTCTTTCGGGAACGATGATGTCAATGCTTAAGGCAAGTGCGTTAGCCTACTGCCTCGGCGTAACGGATATCCTTAACGCTTCCATAAGAGTGGCGACCAAATCATATGATTTTCTTGAAGGATATATTGCGGCAGCGCTTATATACTGGGGTTTAAGCATTATCATAGAAGGTGTCATGTCACTTGTGAACCGCAAGGTCAGCCGTTATCAGAAAAAGCTTACAGCGTAAAGGAGAATGAAAGATTATGATAGATGTTAAAAATGTAAAAAAATCATTCGGAAGCAATCATGTCCTCAAGGGCGTTGACATACATGTGGAGCAGGGCGACGTTGTGGCAATTCTGGGTCCGAGCGGTTCGGGCAAAACAACTTTTTTAAGATGTCTTAACTTCCTGGAGCGTGCAGATGAGGGAACACTTGAAATAGGAGACACCAGGGTCAATCTTCATAGTGCGTCCTCCAAAGAGATACTTGCTGTCAGACGAAGGACGGCATTTGTATTCCAGAATTATAATCTTTTTGCCAACATGACGGCACTTAAGAATGTAATGGAGCCGCTTGTGACGGCGCATAAGGTGCCAAAGGAAGAGGCCAGACAGAGAGCGCTTGAAGCGCTTGCAGGCGTTGGTCTTGCCGACAGGGCGGATTATTATCCGGCGCAGTTATCGGGCGGACAGCAGCAGCGTGTCAGCATCGCAAGGGCGATGGCGGTCAAGCCGGATGTCATTCTTTTTGACGAGCCGACATCGGCACTCGACCCGGAGCTTATCGGCGATGTCTTAAAGGTTATGAAGGATCTTGCCAAGGCAGGTGTTACAATGATCGTGGTAACACATGAAATGAGTTTTGCAAGGGATGTTGCCAACCATGTGATTTTTATGGACGGTGGTGTGATCGTCGAACAGGGCACACCTAAAGATGTATTTTATAATACTAAAGAAGAAAGAACGAGACAGTTTCTTGCAAGAATCAACAGAGAAGTTGAATATAATATTTAGTAAAGGAAGGATACCGGCATGGAATATTCAGAACTTATTAAAAACAGATATACGGTCAGGGATTTTAAGCCTGATGCAATACCTCAGGATGCACTTGAAAAAATATTAACGGCGGGACAGATTGCACCGACGGCCTGCAACAAGCAGCCGCAGCAGATATATATAGTCAGTAAGCCGGAGCTTATAGAAAAAATGCGCGGCATTACCCAGTGCGCCTACAATGCGCCGGTGATTCTTATTCTTGCCGGACGTAAGAGTGAGGCCTGGGTCAATCCGTTTGACAACAAGGATTCGACTGAGACGGACGTGTCGATCGTTGCAACGCACATGATGCTTGAGGCAGCCAATTTAAACATAGGTTCCACATGGGTAGGATGGGCGGACCTTGAGAGAATCAAGAAGGAATTTGAGCTGCCTTCGGATGTTACGGTCTACGGACTTCTTAATCTTGGATATGCGTCGGATGCAAGCGTGCCGGCACCGCAGCATTCGGACAGAAAACCGCTTAATGAAACGGTGTCGGAATTGTAGATTTGTAGATTGAGTTTTGATTCTTTTGTGGTATAATAGCTAATTGAAGTCAGAACGGAGATTGGTTTTATGTCAATAAAGAAACATCAGGGAATTTTATTTATTATACTGGCGGGATTCTTTTTCGCCTTAATGTCATTTTTCGTAAGGCTTGCCGGCAACCTGCCGACAATGCAGAAGGCCTTTTTCAGAAATGCGGTGGCAGCGGTTATAGCGGTGGTCATGCTTCTTAGAAGCGAAGAGAAGTTCAGAATACATAAACAGAGTATTCCGGGACTTTTCTTAAGAAGTTTTTTCGGAACCGTCGGACTCATATGTAATTTCTATGCGGTCGACAGGCTCAACATAGCGGACGCCAATATACTTAACAAGCTGTCACCTTTCTTTACTATTATAATGTCTTATTTTATACTCAAAGAAAAAGCCAATATAGTTGAGTGGATATGCGTTGCGGCTGCGTTTGCCGGAGCGGTTTTCGTAGTTAAGCCGTCCATGAATATGCAGTTTGTCTATGCACTTGTAGGAGTATGCGGCGGATTCGGCGCGGGTGTTGCGTACACTTTTGTCAGAAAGTTAGGCCAAAGCGGGGAGAGGGGCCCGGTTATCGTTATGTTTTTCTCGGTATTTTCGTGCCTCGTAACATTGCCTTTTATGATAATTGAGTATGAACCGATGAGTGCAAAACAGCTTATATTCCTGCTGCTTGCGGGAACATCGGCGGCCGGCGGACAGCTTTCGATAACCAAGGCATATACCAAGGCGCCTGCTAAGGAAATTTCGGTATTCGATTATACGCAGGTAATATTTGCGGCACTTTTAGGATTCATATTCTTAGGCCAGATGCCGGATATATTCAGTGTAATAGGTTATATCATAATAATAGGAAGTGCCATATTCAAGTGGTGGTATATTAAAGAAAAAGACAAGAAGGAGGCAGCCTCATGAATGACAGATCCGTAAAGGGCAGCATGATAAGCGGTAATCCCGCCAAAGAACTGATAATTTTTGCCATTCCGATGATACTCGGCAATCTGTTCCAGCAGTTTTATAACATTGCCGATTCGGTGATCGTCGGTAAATTTTTGGGCCCTGATGCGCTCGCGGCCGTAGGTGCTTCCAATTCGATCACCACTCTTTTTGTAATGGTTGCAATCGGAACCGGTATAGGATGTTCGGTTATCATATCGCAGTTGTTCGGCGCAGGCCGCACGAAAGATGTTAAAAGCTCGATTTCCACGGCACTCATTGCCATATTCGTGTTCAGCCTTATACTGAGTACGATAGGATTCATGCTTTCCGGCAATATTCTTAAGTGGATGCACACGCCGTCGGATGTATATGAAGAGGCAGATAAATATCTTAAAATATATTTTCTTGGCTTTGCGTTCCTTTTTATGTATAACGCATTCAATGCAGTGTTCAATGCACTCGGGGATTCAACGAAACCGCTTATGTTTCTTATTTTCTCCTCGGTGCTTAATATAGGTCTTGATATTCTGTTCGTGTGGAAATTCGGATGGGGCGTGGCCGGTGCGGCGTGGGCGACGCTTATAGCACAGGCTGTTTCGGCGATAATATCTTTTATCGTGCTCATGAACAAGATTCACGGAATGCAATGTGAGCATTATGATAAATTCAGTCCGGGACTTTTAAAGAAAATGGTAAGCATGGCGATACCTACGGTCATCCAGCAGTCAATCGTATCAATCGGTCTTCTGCTCATACAGTCGGTTGTCAACCGGTTCGGCTCGGATTTCTTGGCCGGATATACGGCGGCGATAAAGATAGATAACCTTGTAATCGTGCCGATGGTAAATGTCGGTAATGCGGTGTCCACATTCACCGCCCAGAACATCGGAGCGGGTCAGTTTGACCGTGTTAAGAAAGGATACAGAACCGGACTTATCATGGCGGCGGCAATCGGTGTCGCACTCGGAATATGGCTGCATTTCGGCTCCGAGAGCGTTATCGGGCTTTTTATGGATGCGGATGACGGAGCTGCTGCGATTCACGTAGGAACCGAATATCTGTCCATTATCTCGTTACAGTATTTTATGATGGGAATGATGAATGTCACCGCTGCAATCCTAAGAGGTGCCGGAGACAAAAAATGGTTCCTTGCGCAGAGCCTTATCAATCTTGCTTTCAGGGTAGCACTTGTATACATTCTGGCGGATATCACGAAGGGATACGTTATCATGTGGGCCAGCGGCGTGGGCTGGACGATAGGATTTATGATATCTTATTTCCGCTACCGTCAGGGCGGATGGCGCCGATGCATATAATGCCGGTGATGTCAGCAAGTACCCAACCGATTGGAATCGACATCCAGATACCTGTCTCGCCTATAAAAAATGCTAATACATAGGCGAGAAGGACGCGCGTGCCGAGCGATATGACTGTGAGTACGACTGACATGCCGGCTTTTTTGATTGCCCTGAAATATCCGTATAACAGGAAAAGCCAGCCGATACCTATATAGAAGGCTCCTTCTATTCTCAGATATCTTACGCCGGATGCGATTACGTCAATCTCGTCCGCTTTCACAAATATTCCCATAAGCTGTCTTGCAAAAATAAATACAAGCGCGGAAATAACGATACAGAATACCATTGAAAGGCCGAAGGCTTCTTTGGTTCCGCGTCTGATCCTTTCATGCTGTCCGGCACCGTAATTCTGTGCCACAAAGGTAGAAAATGCGTTGCCGAAATCCTGCACCGGCAGGTACGCAAATGTATCAATCTTGACCGCGGCGGCAAAAGCTGCCATCGTTACCGGCCCGAAGCTGTTTACAAGTCCCTGCACCATGAGGATACCGAAATTCATGACCGACTGCTGGACGCAGGTGAGTGATGACATTTTCGTTATTTCTTTGAGGATTCCCGGATCATAATGTCTGTCATCCCGTCCCGGAAGAAACGCCCTGCATTTTATAAAGGTGTATAATAGTATACCGATGCCGGATATGTACTGTGCAATTACCGTTGCGGCCGCAGCGCCTCCGACGCCCATCCTGAATACGGCGATAAAAAGCAGGTCAAGCCCGATATTGACCACCGACGATATTCCGAGGAAAATAAGAGGCACCGTCGAATTGCCGAGTGCGCGTAACATACATGAGCAGTAGTTGTATAACGATGTGGCGATAAGCCCCGCAAAAATTATTTTAAGATATATTTTCATATCCAGCCTTACATTGTCCGGAACACGCATAAATGTGAGTATCGGGTCTAAAAATACAAATACCAGAATATTGACCAACAGTGTTACAGCCATGATAAGCACGAACGAGTGAAGTATGGCAATGCGGAGCCTGTCTTTTTTATTCTGACCGTAATATATGGAAAAAAGTGCGCCGGAGCCCATCGAAAGACCCAGAAAAACCGAAGTCAGAAATGTCATAAGAGTGTATGCCGAGCCGACCGCCGCGAGCGCGTTGCGTCCGATCACCCGTCCGACGATAAGAGTGTCCGCGATATTGTAGAATTGCTGTAAAAGGTTGCCGCCAATCATTGGCAGGGCAAACAAAATAAGTGTTGATGATATTTTTCCTTTGGTTAAGTCACGATACATATATAAACCTTCTGCGGATTATTTGGATTCGGGATAAATATCCATCCAGAGATTGAAATCGTCCTCGGCTTTGAGCAAAGCTTCACCGCGCTGCCTGACATCCTTTATCTTATTGCAATTTTCAACCTCTTCAATATATCCTTTGTATCTTATAAGCCACGAACTCATCGGCTCAAGTGATTCAAAACTTATACAAACCTTATTGTTCCCGTCTTCGTCCGTATATTCAAGAAGTTCACCGTTATACTTGCGGAATACCTGAAACAGCCTGTGCATAGCTTTTACGCTGTCAAAATTAGTATCGGTAAGTACCTCCACGTCCACGGAAAGTGCTTTTGCTATTGCTTCCAGAGAACCTATCTTAGGGTTTCTGCGTCCACATTCATATGCGCGTATGTACGATTCGCTGACACCAACTATGTCACCTAATTCCTTTAAGGTAAATCCTCTTTCTTTGCGTATACGTCTTATATTCTCTCCGACTGTCATTGTACTTTCCTTCCTGGATTAATTAAAATATGCATAAATTAAACAAATGCAACTTAATAATAACATAAGATGCGAACAAAATAAACATATGAATAAAAAAGATGTTGACACGCATCATAAGATAAATTATTATTTTAAACGTAACAAATGATACTATAAAATATCAAAAGAACCTAATACGGTCAGAACAAAACAGAGGAGCGGATTGATATGAGAGACATAAAAATATACGGGTACATGAGAGTGTCATCAAAGGAGCAGAATGAAGACAGGCAGCGGATAGCACTAACGGAGATGGGTGTACCGGAAAAAAATATATATATGGACAAACAGTCGGGCAAAAATTTTGAACGTAAGCAATACAAGCGTTTATTAAGGAAACTGAACGAAAATAGCGTGCTATATATTAAATCCATTGACCGTCTTGGGAGAAATTACAGTGAACTGAACGAGCAATGGAGAGTTATTACGAAGGAAAAAAAGCGGATATTGTCGTGATAGATATGCCGCTGTTAGACACGCGACGTGAGAAGAATCTGCTGGGAACATTCATAAGTGACGTTGTTCTTGCGCTGCTTAGTTAGTATCTGCTCAACAAATCTTTAGCAATTCATAAGGCTTGTTTTGCATATATT
>CAMENP010000033.1 GCA_945928575.1 uncultured Butyrivibrio sp. | reverse complement strand
AAGATACATGGATGATGGAATTATGATTCACGAGAGCAAAGAGTATTTGAATGAAGTCAAAAAAGAAATGCACATAATGGCAGATAAACTCAAAATTAAGTTTAATGCAAAGACACAGATTTTTCCTATATCTGAAGGAGTGGATTTCTTGGGATTTCGATTTTATCTTACGGATACGGGAAAAGTGATAAAAAGACTTCGCACATCGAATAAGAAGCGGTGGAAACGCAGACTTAAAAAATTTAAAAGAGAATATCGCGAAGGAACAAAAACATTGGAAGATGTAAGCCGGAGCATTGTCAGTTACAATGGACATTTAAGTCACGGTCATACATATAAACTAAAGAAAAAAGTTATGTCAAAATTTGTATTGACAAAATCACCTGAGAATGGAGGTATTATTTCATGAAAAAAGAAAAATTATTAAAGCGAGGACTTGCGTCACTGCTTGCAGCAGTACTGGCTGTCGGGTTATTGCCGATGATGCCGGGGAATATGGCGACGGTAAAGGCGGCTGACGGGGATAAGACGATTGCGGGTCTTGGAACGGGTATGATAGCTGATCCGACTGTGCCTTCAGCGGATACAGATGCGTGGAAAGGAAGCTATGTGTATTTCGGAACCTATGGCGGAAATTCGGTAAAGTACCGAGTTCTCGACAGCAACACAACAGTCTTTGGTGGCAAAACCATGCTTCTTGACTGTGACAGTATTCTGGAGACACATGCATTTGACGAAGATGGTCATGCAAATACTGGATATACAAATGCAAACGAATGGGCAGGCAGCGATATAAGAACATATCTGAATGGAACATTCCTGACAAACACAAATAACTTCTCTGCAACAGAGCAGAGTGCCATAGCATCAAGCACCAAGAGTGTCGCAGACGGCACAGATGGAAATGGATGGAGTTATTTATCCTATGCTTCACTTAGCGATGATAAAATTTTCTTCCTTGATGCAAAGGAAGCAACCAATACAAGTTATGGATACAGTAATACCAATAGTGTTGCAGCAAACAGAAAAAAAACAGGCGGCAACGCCTATTGGTTTCTGCGGTCGGCTGATCCTACCTATCCCACCAGCGCCGCCGGCCTCGTCTATCCGGCCGGCAAGATCTCCAGCCTCAGTGTCAGCACACATGTTGGTGTGAGTCCCGCTTTCAATATCAATCTGTCATCTGTCCTCTTCTCATCTGTCATCTCAGGTACTAAAGGAGAGACAGGAGCAGAGTATAAGCTGACACTTTTAGACAATGATATGACGATAGCGGGTAATGGGAATGTTTCAAGAAGCGGTGATACGGTAACTGTTCCATACACCATAGGTGGAACGAATAGTGGTAGTGCAACACAGGTTTCCGTGCTTATATTGGATAAAGAATACACAGCCGGTAACACCAACGGCGCTACTGTACTTGCCTATGAGAAATTAGCGGTAGACAGTTTCTCCGTAACAGGCACAGGTACCTTCACACTCCCTGCTGAACTTTTAAATAAGACGTGTGGCACAGATTACTATGCATATATCATCGCAGAAGATGTAAACGGAGAAAAAGAAACAGACTACGCAAGCACACCGGTTTCCATTACAGTTCCGGCATCGAAATATACAGTGACCGTAACCAACGGAAGCGGCAGCGGACAGTATGCACAGGGCGAGACGGTAACCATTACAGCGAGTGCTGCACCAAGCGGACAGCAGTTTAAGGAATGGGAAATAGTAAGCGGAAATATTACTCTGGCAAGCAGTACGAGTGAAACAACCAGCTTTACCATGCCTGCTGAAGAAGTAAGCGTGAAGGCAATCTATGAAGCAGTCCCTGTGACAGAGTACACCATTACAGCCACAGCCGGAGCAAACGGAACGATTTCTCCTAACGGAGCTGTCAGGGTAACAGCAGGGGGCAGTCAGACATTTACGATTAGTCCGTCATCCGGATATGTAATAGATAGCTTAAAGGTAGATGGTTTGGAAGTGACAGCAGCCACAAGCTACACTTTTAGTGATATAAATGCAAACCACACCATAGAAGCTGCTTTTAAAGTTCCGGCATCGAAATATACAGTGACCGTAACCAACGGAAGCGGCAGCGGACAGTATGCACAGGGCGAGACGGTAACCATTACAGCGAGTGCTGCACCAAGCGGACAGCAGTTTAAGGAATGGGAAATAGTAAGCGGAAATATTACTCTGGCAAGCAGTACGAGTGAAACAACCAGCTTTACCATGCCTGCTGAAGAAGTAAGCGTGAAGGCAATCTATGAAGCAGTCCCTGTGACAGAGTACACCATTACAGCCACAGCCGGAGCAAACGGAACGATTTCTCCTAACGGAGCTGTCAGGGTAACAGCAGGGGGCAGTCAGACATTTACGATTAGTCCGTCATCCGGATATGTAATAGATAGCTTAAAGGTAGATGGTTTGGAAGTGACAGCAGCCACAAGCTACACTTTTAGTGATATAAATGCAAACCACACCATAGAAGCTGCTTTTAAGCAGGAAAGCCAGACTCCGGTGGTGACTGTACCAAGCATAACCACACAGCCGGGCAATGCGACAGTGAAGGTAGGCGAGACTGCAACCTTCACCATAGCAGCAACAGGTACAGACCTTACCTATCAGTGGCAGATAGACAGAAATGACGGAAACGGATGGGTAAACATTGCGGGTGCAACCGCAACAAGCTATACCACATCTACAGTTGATATAAGCTGTAACGGATTTAAGTATCAGTGTGTGGTAAGTAACTTGGCAGGTACGGTAACATCCAATACAGCAGTGCTTACTGTTACGGAAAATAGCACTCCTGACCCTGATCCGATTGATTATAATATTTTAGACGGTGCAAACAGCAGCTGGACACAGAATTCAGATGGAAGCCTTTCCATCAGAGGAAGCGGAGCATTTTCTAAGTTCGTGGGTGTTAAGGTAGACGGAAGCCTTGTAGATGCAAAGAACTACACCGTAAAGGAAGGTTCTACCATTGTTACACTGAAAGCAGACTATCTGAATACCCTTTCCGTGGGAACACATACATTTGAAATCCTTTGGACGGATGGTTCTGCAAGTACCACCTTTAACATCAAGGCAGATACCTCCGATGATGGGAACAACAACCAACAGAACGATGCTCCTGACAATGGTTCGAGCACGGTCAATTCCCCTGATGATGGGAACAAGAAGGATGATGTTCCAAAGACCGGAGATAACACGCCGGTTGCATGGCTGTTTATACTATCCATTCTTTCAGGAACAGGATTGATTATTACAGCAAAGAAACGCAGAGTAAATCCGGATTCATCGAAAAGATAGTTGAAAAATGAAACGAGAAAATAACCATAGAGAAGGCGGGCATATGTGTCCGCTTTTTCTTCAAATAAAAAACAACAGGGAGCGTCCGCTTCGACTTTTATTCGTTGTGTTATTTGCTTTTTCTGTGGTGGGACTTCTTGGATATGGCATATTCTATCTGTGGCAGAATGAGAGCAGCAGAACCACTCAAAAAGAATTGCAGGACATACGAAAAGAAGCGGATACGTCTGCACAGTATGCGATGCAGTATGATGAAAATGGACTTCCCGTAGCGGGAATAGCTGCCTTTTTCGCAGATATTTACAAAGATATACCGACTGAAAAAGAATGTAATAAGGCACCGGATATCTTGCCTAAGTACAAGGAACTGTATGAGATCAATCCCGATTTGATTGGTTGGCTTACGATTGATGGTACGGTCATTGATTACCCTGTTATGCAGACGATGGAAGATGAATGCTATTATCTGCAGCTTGATTTTTACGGAGAACCCAATCAGAATGGCTGTCTGATTCTGGATACGGATTCCACATCAGGAACAGGTACGAAAGCCTGTGATTATAAAAATGGGACAGCCCCATCAACCAATCTGATTATTCATGGGCATACGATGAAGTCCGGGGAAATGTTTGGGAATCTGAAGCTCTATGCAGATGAAGAGTATGGAAGGGAGCATAACATCATCTGTTATGACAGTCTGTATGAAGAACGGGAATATGAGCTGATTGCGGTATTCTATTCTCAGGTCTATTACGAAAGTGATAATGTATTCAAGTATTATAAGTTCTTTCAGGCAGATACGCAGGAAGAATTTGATGACTGGTATGAGAATATCAAGGCAATGTCCCTATATGACACAGGCGTAACGGCACAGTTCGGGGACGAATTTCTTACCCTGTCCTGCTGTTCCTATCATGTTGAGGACGGACGGTTCGTGGTGGTCGGAAAACGAACTAAATAAAGTTGTATCAACATACAGGGAAAATTACAAGATAACAGGTAAGGGGAATTTACCTGCACTTACTCTCATCCAGCCAAGCCTGAAATTCCTCAAGGGAAATCTGTCCTTTTTCACATAGCTTGCGCTTTTCACGGGCAGTTTTGCTCCATTCGGTAAATTCTTTCTTGGATATATACATAGTGCGTTTTCTGGAGTCCATCCGGCGGTATGCTTTTGTGTACGCCTGATGGATTTCGTCATTTTCGTGTTTTTTGGCAAAGGTGTTGATGGCACCGACTTCCTTGCAGGTTTTGCCACTGGCAGCATCAATACGCTCGCAGTATTCGCTATCAGATCTGCCGGAAGGAATGAAGAATCTGCCACAGTTCTTGCACTGTTTATACAGTACATTTCCCTTGGCAAGATACATAAATTCATAGCGGAACCAGTCCTGCACGGAATTGATATCATAAACTTCACGGACAGGCATGTTTTCATCAATGATTTTATTTACAACGTCTAGGTGATTAAAGGCGTGTACACCGATAGGCATAAGATGGGTATTGAAGCTTGTGCCGGTATAGGTGTCTCGCATATTGTCCTTGGATTCCATAAGATAGAGATACTGCAAGGTATCATACTCTGAAAACAGCTTGTCTTTCATAAGGAGCATATCAAAATCGCTCTGTAATAATTCTTTCTGGTAATCTAAAAAAGCGGCTGTCATATGTATGCCGTAGTTAATAAATTTTGAGATGTCATACAAACCGCCGTCTTCTTCCGGCATCAGAATGTCGGTATCTTCATCATAATAAAAGTCATCCCCTAAGATTTTTTTATAATGTTCCAGTGCAATGAACGGATAAAAGTTATAGACAAACAGCTCTGTTACATACTGGAGAAAACAGCAGTTTACAAGGAACAGAAAAAAGTTGTCGTTGTGGAGTGTTGCCAGCGTGGAATTCACGGCAGTTTTGGTTACATCCGTGAAATTAAAGCGGATAATTCCGTCTGCATCCGGAGTAGATGCTTTCTGCTCGATCATTTTTGTAATGTTCTCAGACATATTTTTCATGTATGCAACAATATCCTCTGTTTCCAGTGCAATAAAATCCAGGATGCTGGTGCCGGAAGGATATTTTTTTACTATCTGGAACTGTTCACTCAAAGCAATCCGGTAGCTGGACATCTTATTTTCATCATAAGTGTATCCGATAGGGAAGTGGCACAGCAGGTCATGTGCTTCTTCCATCTTTTTATCAATCATTGCAATGGAAGCTTCTGACAAATGTCCCTTTGCAATGATTTCTTCTGTGGATAAGTTTGCATATCCAAGCGCATCTTTTATCGTTTCAAAATTCTCATAAACGCCCATAATATCAGCCTTTCTCTATATAAAATCTTATTTTTGCCTTAGCGAAAATCGTTATCCTGCTAAAAATAGAATAGCGATTATCAATACGAATTATAACAATATTAGTTGAAATTCTGAAAAAAGTCAACTATAATCAAAAGCGAAAATAGAAAATCGAATAGAGATTTTCGTCAGACAACAGAATAGCTGCTTATGAAGAACAACAGACTTACGCCAGGACTCCGTCAGACAACCGGACGAGCGAAGACATAATGACACTTCCGTAAAGGGTGGGAGAGGATCTTGCGCAGAAGAGGCCCACGCAGGCTGTGACAGACAGGTTGACACAGTGGCTGTAAGGTTACCTGCAATGGTAACATTCTTCATAAGGTGAACAGCAAACTTCCTTTTCACAGATGTTTCGTAAGGTAAGATGCAAAATATGCAGCAAAATTTTCCTAAGACAGTTTTGCCTTTTACCTTACGGAACATGGGAATTCAAATCTTTTACTTTCATTCAGTGTATGTGGGGAAGAAGCATTAAGGTCAGGGCACAGCCAGACGGACGAGGAGTGCGTTACCGCCCAAACCGGTGTGGAAGAATGAATCGAAAAATTTATCTTATGTTCGATTGTCAGCCGGGAGATTTTAATGTATAATCTGACTCACAGGTTGCAGGTGGTTGTATCTTCCACCATAAAAAAGATAGCCGTAACTGATAATACCGGATTACCGGAGCCGACAGGGAGCCCAGCCAGCCGAGTGTCGGATTTATGTATGCAACCGGACAACTGAATAGTTTGTATGATTAGCAATAGTGAGTGCGAGAGAGCAGATAAGAAGCACATTTGATTAAGTGACCGCTTTTCATGGCAGACAGAGTAAAAGAAGCAGATACCCATTATCTGTTTTGATGCAGTGCACCTTTAGGAAGCTTTTGCGAGAGTTTCTAAAGATGTATACGCAGGAAGACTCTGATGCCATGAAGGCGGTCTTTTTGCGTGTTAGCAATGAGAAATGCAGCGGTAAAAATAGTGACGAATGCCGTGCTTGCACAGGCAAACGGAAGTATTTTTAATGATATGTGACGAATGTCACGACTTAAGATGAGCGAAGCAAAATCGAAGTGCATTTCATTGGTATTTAATATGTGAATACGGAGGAAGTTAGATAGATGGACAAACTGATGGAACAACAAGCTGTCAGTGAAGTAACGAAAGATTCAAAGGTCTGTAAGATTGCCGGGGATACCAATACCGTAAAGTATGGGGAATACAAGGTAGTCAGCACATTTTCGGATACGGGTGAGAGTATCACGGATTTATTGTCAGCCTATATCGACAGGGTTGCTTCGCTGAAATACTAAGAGATTTGGAAAGCGGTGGCACATCGGCTGCCACCGGGAAAGGATGATTGTATGAATGATAAGATTTACCGTGCCTGTGCCTATCTTCGCCTTTCAAGGGAGGATGAGGATAAGCGTGGAGGCATGGATGAGAGTAACAGCATCAAAAGTCAGCGCATGATGATTGAAAGCTTTGTGCGTGGGCTTTCTGATGTGGAACTGGTAAAAGAGGTCTGTGATGACGGTTATACAGGAACCGATTATGAAAGACCTGCTTTTAAAGAGATGATTGCCATGGTGGAAAGGGGAGAGATTGACTGCATTATCGTAAAAGATTTGTCCCGACTGGGAAGGGAATCCATTGGTGCAGGCAATTACATCCAGAATTATTTTCCCAAGAAGAATGTCAGGTTTATTGCCATCAATGACCACTATGACAGTCTTACTGCAAACAGCAGTGACACATATATGATTGTACCCGTGAAAAACTTTGTCAATGAAAGTTATTGCAGGGATATTTCCATAAAATCCCGCAGTAACCAGCAGGCGAAGCGGATGAACGGGGAATATATCGGTGCCTTTGTCTGCTACGGGTATCGTAAGGACGAGCAGGACAAGAATAAGATTGTGCCGGACGAGGAAGCTGCAAGGGTGGTACAGGATATTTTTGCATGGAAGCTGATGGGGCTTAGTGCCAATTCCATTGCACAAAAACTCAATGAAAGGGGAACTCTTTCCCCTGCAGAGTATAAGAAAGCAAGTGGTGCAAAGTACAAAACCAGCTTTCAGCGTAATCCGGAGGCGAAGTGGACACCGAAAGCAGTTTTACGTATTCTCTCCAACGAGATTTATATCGGGGTGCTGGAGCAGGGGAAGCGTGAAAAGGTAAGTTATAAGGTAAAAAAGACCATTGAAAAGCCAAAATCTGCATGGGTCAGGGTGGAGCATAATCATACACCGATTGTAACTGAAGCAGATTTTAAGGCGGTGCAGGAACTGTTAAAAAGGGATACCAGAGCAGAAAAAGCTATGACGGAGCCGAAGCTCTATGCCGGACTTATCTTCTGTGGGGACTGTGGCAGGGGGATGGTCAGCCGTAAGGTGACTTATAAGGATACCGTGAATGAGTATTATATCTGCTCCGGCTATAACAGGGGCAAGGAATGTACCCGTCACAGTATTAAGGTGGATGTATTAAATGAAATTGTGATTGGAGAGGTGAAAAAGTATGTGAAACAGCTTACGGATACAAAGAAGCTGTTGGCTATTTTAGACGAGAAGCAGATTCATTTTGAGGAAGCCTTAAACCGTGATAAGGAGATTGCAAAACTTCGGGAAAAGGAGCAGGAGTACAGTGCCATGAAGACATCCCTTTATGCAGATTTACAGGAGAAGCTTATTACTCAGGAGCAGTTTAACCGCTATCGAGAGATTTACAGCAATAAGCTTTCTGAGATTGCACAGGCTATTAAAGTGCAGGAGGCAACTGTGAAATCCGTTTATGAAAATGGCATTGCAGCCGGACAGTGGCTGGATGAATTTCGTGAAAATATGGAGATAGAGAAGCTGGACCGTATGCTGTTGATTTCTCTGATAGACAAGATTTTAATGTATGAGGACAAGAGGGTTGAGATTGTGTTTAAGTATCGGAATGAGATGGCGAAGGCTGTGGATTTGATTAAGGGTGAATTGGATGCAGGCACAGTTGCAAGGAATGCAGTAGCAGGGAATGAAGTGGCACCAGAAACTGTGGGAATGATTGAAGATTCGGCAGTGTCTGATAATTCAACCCTTTCATTAAGGGAGGTGTCGTAGCAATGGCAAGAAAACCGGAAAGATACAATGCAATCGCAGAGCGTAATGGCATGACAGATGTGGATGATACAATGGTTTACGCATCTGCCGGAAAGCAGTACAGCGTGGCACTTTATGCCAGACTTTCCGTGGAAAAGGATGGCTGTAAAAGCGATTCCATAGAGAGCCAGTTTATGATTATGGAGAATTTCATAAAGGATAAACCGGAGCTTTCTCAGTATCAGAAATACTTTGACAGGGGTGTGTCGGGAACCACTTTTACCAGACCGGATTTTATGCGGATGATGGATGATGTGAAGGCAGGGAGAATTAACTGCATTATCGTAAAGGATTTGTCCCGATTTGGTCGTGATTATCTGGAAACGGGTAATTACATAGAAACAATTTTACCCTTCTTAGGTGTGAGATTTATTTCCGTAAATGACCATTTTGATACAGTGGAGGACTGCAATGGAAACAAGGGACTTGGGATTTCCCTTATGAACCTTGTCAATGATATGTATGCAAAGGATGTGTCAAAGCGTATTACTACAGCCTTTGAAAGCTGTATGGAGAGGGGAAGTGTTCTTGGCAGTACGCCTTATGGATATGACCGGATTAAGGATGATAACGGATACAGGCTCGTGATTGATGAGCCTGCGGCAGAGATAGTCAGAAAGATATTTGCTATGGCAAAGTCTGGTATGAGCCATCGTGCCATAGCGGGGGAACTGACACGGTCAGGTGTCAGAACACCGGAAGGGTACAGACAGACCGGGCTTGCAACTGTTTTGGAGGGTGAGCCCTTAAGTGAATGGAAGAACGGAACCATATCCCAGATACTTTCCAATGAAGCTTATATCGGCAATCTTCTTCAGGGCAAGACAAAGCGATGTCTGTATCAGGGACTGGATAAGCAGAGGGTATCAAAGGAAGAATGGATTGTTCACGAGAATGCCCATGAACCGATTATATCCAAAGTTCTTTTTGACGAGGTCAGAAATGTGGTGGATAAGAAAAAGGAGAAAAAATCCTTTGCTGTCAGAGAAGATTTACCGCTAACGCCGGACAAATATAAGGGGATTCTCAAGTGCTCCGTATGCGGTGAAAATATGCCAAGGGAATCAGCCATTATGTATTCTGAAAATGGTGATGTGCGGCAGTATTATTATCGTTGCAGACATGGTCATCTTTCCATAGAGGAGCGTGAAGGGAAAAGCAAGGTGATGATTTCAGAGGAACAGCTGGATTTACTGGTGTTTGCATCGGTGCAGAAGGCAGTAAAAGAGCTTGCACCGGATAAAAAGAAGCTTTTTGATACTCTGGAGCAGAGCTTACAGCCTGTGGATACAAAACTACAGGAAAGAATAACGGATTTGAAGAAACAGAAAGAGCGTCTGGAATATGAAGGAAGCCTTTCCTATGGCAGTTATGTCAAAGGCGAAATCACAAGGGAGGAGCTGCAGCTTGCCAATGAAAAACAGGCAGAGGCAGTTAAGAACCTTGAGAAAAAGCTTTTGCAGGCTGAAAAAGACTACAGGAATTTTCTTCGGAATAAAAGGGAGCAGAAGCAATTTGTAAATGCCCTTTTATCCGTAAAGGAAAAGTCTGTAGTAACGCCGGAGCTTATCCGTATGCTGATTTCGGAGATTGTTCTTACACCACAGAGGTGTATGGAGATAAAGTACCGTTTCGGGCATACAAAAGCAGGATACACGGATGTATTTCAGTATCCGAGAAAAACCAAATGGAATGAAGGAGGCAGGAGCGATGTCTAATCTTGTTATGTATTTAAGATTATCCTTGGAGGATGATGTGAATGTGGATGAAAGTAACAGTATTACCAGTCAGCGTAGAATGATCAGGGAGTATATCAGTGCCCATGAGGATTTACGAACCATGCATGTGATGGAGAAGTGTGATGACGGTTATTCAGGCACCAACATGAACCGTCCGGGAATGCAGGAACTTCTTGAAATGGTAAAGGAGCAGAGGGTGGACTGTATCATTGTAAAGGATATGTCCCGATTTGCGCGAAACTATCTGGAAACGGGGAAGTATATCGAGCAGATATTTCCTTTTATGGGAATCCGCTTTATTGCTATTAATGATAATTATGACAGCAAGGATTTTGTGGGTGGTATCGCTGACATAGATGTGCAGTTTAAATCCCTTCTGTATGATTTTTACAGCAAGGACTTGTCGCAGAAGGTATCAACGGCAGTTATGGCAAGAAAAGATAAGGGAATGTTTATCGGGATTTGTGCCCCGTTCGGCTATCTGAAATCCAAGGATAACGCTTATGAGCTTTTGGTGGATGAGGAGGCTGCAGCCATTGTGAAGCGTATATTTACCCTTCGCACCGGAGGAGAGAGCATTGCAGGCATTGTCAGAATCCTAAATAATGAGGGTATTGATACTCCGGCGGCATATCACAGAAGGAAGGGGACTTATGCAAATATGTATACCAAGGGCGATTCTCCCCTGTGGACAGATTATAAGGTAAATTCCATCCTGAATAATGAGATGTACATTGGTACTTTTGTTTATGGAAAGTCCCGTGTGAAAGAAGTGGGTTCCGGAAGAAAACAGATGTTACCGCAAAACGAGTGGAAGAGGATACCAAACCATCACGAAGCACTTGTGTCAAGAGAGATGTATGAGCAGGTGCAGGCGATGAAGGGAAAAGTGCCGGAGGCGTTTACGCCAAAAGGAAAAAGGGCATCTGTTTATACCGGGAGGGTGGTCTGTGACTGTTGCGGCAGGAACATGATTTATCATATGGATCGTCTGGGTAAGAGATTCTTTAACTGTGAAGTAAACTACAGTAAGAAAAACAACTGTGTCCACAGAGTGCTTGTGACAGATTTGGATAGTATCATAAAAGGTGAATTGTCCAGACACATATCTGAGCTTGCAAGGCTTAAGACATTGTTAGATAAAGAAAAGGAACAGCAGAATGAGCGTATTCGTGGGGCAAAGCAACGCCTTAATATGGCAGAAGATACACTCAGGAGGCTGGAACTGGAGCTTCGTACCGCTTATGAGTCTTATGTCAAGGGACTTACAGACAAAGAAACCTATCTAATGCAGAAGAAATCTTATGAAGTAATGATTTCAGGTATTAAAGAAAAGATTGAAGCACAGAAAGAAGCAGTCTTTGTACTGGAGAACCGGAAACCATCGGATAACAGTGGCTTAAAGTTCTTAGAAGGTAATTCAGAGGTGACAGAGATTACGGATGAGTTGCTGGATGCACTGCTTGAAAGAATTGTGGTCTATGCAGACAAGACCATAGAATTAAGATGGAAGTTCTCTAACAGAAGCAACTAAGCATTGAGGAAGATTGTATCAGCTTTTGGTAGATTATCTGTCAAAAGCTGATATAATGGAGAGGAAGAAAAAAGTTTAAGAAAATGTTGTCAACTACTTGACACAAGAGGGTACGATAAAAGCTGATAAATCGCATCGCCGGTACAAAATGTATTCTGGCCTAACATTACTTTTAAATAAGAAAGCCCATCGGACATATTTTCAAATGAGAACAGAACCCAGCCGATAAGAACACAAATTATTGCATATATATGTCTGAATACAGATGGTAATTTCTTTAGCAATTTTGTCAAAAACAGTTTTTCGATGACTAATAATATGCCATAATACACTCCCCATAGTATGAAGTTAAGACTGGCGCCGTGCCACAATCCGGTAAGAAACCATACGACGGCGATATTACGCATCTGTATGGCAAATCCCTTCCGGTTGCCTCCGAGCGGAATATAAACATAGTCCCTGAACCATGTTCCCAGAGACATGTGCCATCGTCTCCAAAATTCGGTTATGCTTTGGGAAATGTACGGATAATCGAAATTCTCAACAAAGTCAAATCCCAGCATACGTCCTAGTCCGATTGCCATATCGGAATATCCTGAAAAGTCAAAGTAAAGCTGCAAGCCAAAAGCGACTATGCCAAGCCATGCAGAAACTGTGCTCAACTGTGATAATGGAGTTGAACTTACCGAACTCCAAAGCAAGCCGATATTATTTGCCAGTAATACTTTTTTCCCAAGGCCGCAGATAAAGCGTTTGACACCGCTGCCGAACCGGTCAAATGAAAGGGTACGGTTATCAATCTGTTCTGCCACAGTCTGGTAACGCACAATGGGCCCAGCAATAAGCTGCGGAAAAAGTGTAACATATGTTCCGAAATACAGGATGTTTTTCTGGGCCTTCACTTCTCCGCGATATACATCAATGGTGTAACTCATCGTCTGAAAAGTATAAAACGATATACCAATTGGCAGTGCAAGTTCCGGAACGTCGATTGATGTCCTGAATATGTTGTTAAACTGTTCAACCAAAAAACCACTGTATTTGAACAGGCATAACAAGCCGAGGTTAATGCATACTGACACTGTAAGCGCAATCTGGGACTGTGTTTTGTGGCGGTATTTCTCAACTATCCTTCCGCATGTATAATCGAGGATAGTCGAGAAAATCATTAGTCCGACATAGACCGGTTCGCCCCAGGCGTAAAAAAGGAGACTGAAAGCGAAAAGAACCACATTTTTACAACACTTGGGAACGATGTAATATGTTAATAACACAGCCGGAAGAAACATAAACAGGAATGTCAGACTGGAAAAAACCATAGTGAATTAACCTCCGATTAAGTCATTCATGTCAAAACTGTCATCAGCATCTTTTTCCGGGACAACTATCCTGTTTTCAGGAAGGCTGCCGAATATTTCCTCAATACATTTATCTATCTTGGCATATTCTGTGTCTGCAAGTTTGGCTTCGGCTTCCGAATCCTCTCCGTCGTAGGAAGCTCCCGCAAGAATAAATACTACATAATTATTACTGCTGTAAAGTCTTGCGCCCAGAACCTTGGCTGTGCCAAACGGATATTGGCGGATATAGGAAACTGTCTGCGCATATGAATTGTTGATAAGCGAAACTGCCGAGTCGGCATATCCGTCAGCAACATTCAGAATAATGACGGTATCCATATTGAGACTGGTCATGGAATTCTGCTTTGCGGTGCATGACAAAATTTTGTTCTTGTTAAAACCATAGGTATCGCATAAGGACTCAACCGTTATGTCAGTATCGCAAAGATAGTTGTCTTTGCCGATGGTTTCGGATATTTTTTTCTCAATATCGGCTGTTGAGATATTGATGTTCTCATCAGCCTTTGTGGATTCAGTCTGCTTGCTCTGACTGTTCTGTGTGTTTTTGCCGCCGCAGGCTGTAAGTCCGACAGCAAGTGCAAATATTGCAGCAATTGTTACTATTTTTCTCATATAAATCTCCTTAAATTATATTGACAGATCATAGGCCCGTACGCTGCACTTTTAACCTGTCTGTATATATAACGAGTGGAGATATAAAAATGTCGGGAAATTATTAAAAAATTTCCCGGCATATATAATTATCTGTTTGAAATTATGGAAGAAAATACCTTTTTGACCGAATCGGAATTGCTGTTGTCCTGAGAAGTAAGATAAAATTGTGCAGAACCGTCAGACCAGTTGAGTTTGATTCCGGTATCCATTATATACATAATTGCATTGTAACGTGAATCAATCTGTTCGGATGAGATTACGCTGCCGGTGCATCCGCTGAAATCGCCATCTTTCCGGGATGCCATAAGCTGGTACGATTGTTTATCCAACGTGAAATCAATGCATGCAATGTCAGTATCATAAATATAGTAAGTGACTTCGTCGGCAGCTTCGGGAGCATCTATTGAAACTCCTATTGATTCATAAGCTGACGCATCGTCGACCTCTACATACGGACTCGGAGCAAAGGCCAGTTCGTCCGTGCCGGTATTATCCGAATCGTTAGAAAAGTCCGGATATGACGGTATATTTTTGTCCGGAATAAAATGCATGGCACATACTATAATCAGACATACACAGGCGACAGCGGCAATTGGATAGGATAATTTTTGGGGATTAAATCTACGTTTCGGAGTTGCCATCCGATGTGATTTGGAAAGTATGTTTTTATACATTTTGTCCCGAACATCTTTTCCGGGATCTATTTTGTCAATGGATTCTTTAATTGAATTCTTATTCATAGATATCATCTCCTAAATCTTTTTTCAGTTTACGACGGGCTTCCATCAGGTGATTCCGAATAGTTGAGGGCGGTTTTTTCAATATTTCCGAAATCTGTTCGGTTTTGTATCCCATATAATAATGCAAATATATTACGTCCTTATATTTAACCGGTAAATTCATTACGGCTTTAAGAATTTCAGCGGATTCGATGCCATATGTATCGTTATAAGAAGAAAACTCAGCCTCTTCAAGAGGGCCGGTTTTACGACGCCACCATGATTTAAGCCTGTCCTTACATAGGTTGATGGACGTTAGGGTCAGCCATGCTTTTTCATGATTTTCATCATTAAACTCATAATTGCCGGTTAAAACTTTAACAAAAACGTCCTCCGTACAATCTTCAGCTTCAGCATTATCTTTCATATACATATAGCATGTTCTGTAAACATGACGGTAATAACGTTCATAAAATGCGGCGAAAAAACTATTTTCCGGCATAGCTCAAAATCCTCCTTATAACTATATAACGATTTACGGTTGAGAAATGTCGGGTATAATTATAATATATTTATATTTTTCTGACAAACAGTTTCAAATGTGCTAAAATACAATAAAAATATCCGGGAGGCGGACTATGGCAAAAGGAGCGAACCAGAAGTTAAAATTACTATATCTTATTAAAATTTTTTCGGAGAATACGGACGATGACCACGGGCTCACAATGAAAGAAATTGTGAAAGAGCTTGATGCGTACGGCGTATCTGCGGAAAGAAAGAGTCTGTATGATGATTTTGAGACTTTGCAGATATACGGAATAGACATAAACAAGACACAGCACGACCGCAATGTGTATTATTCGATAGGAAACCGGGATTTTGAAGTACCGGAGCTTAAGCTCCTTGTAGATGCCGTCCAGTCCTCCAAATTCATAACCCAGAAGAAGTCAGAGGAACTCATCGGCAAATTGGAGAAGCTTACGAGCAAGTATGAAGCAGTCAAACTCCGCAGACAGGTATATGTTCACGGCCGTATCAAAAATATGAATGAGAGCATATATTACATAGTAGATACAATCCATGAGGCGATAGCCGCCAACTGCCGCGTCAAATTCCAGTATTATCAGTGGAATGTTAAGAAAGAGCAGGAATTAAAGCATAACGGTACATTTTATGATGTGTCTCCGTGGGGGCTTTCATGGGATGATGAAAACTATTATCTTATAGGATACGATTCGACGGCCGGCAAGATAAAACACTTACGTGTCGATAAAATCCTTAATATCAATAAAATAGATGAGCGCAGGGAAGGCAGAGAGCAGTATAACGGAATAGATATGGCTGAGTATGCAAGAAAACATTTTGCCATGTTTGACGGAAAGGAAGAGATTGTACAGATAGAGTGCATCAATTCATTGGCGGGCGTCATGATTGACCGTTTCGGCAAAGATGTGCATATGAGAGCTTCGGACAATGAGCATTTTATCGTCAGTGTCAGTGTGGCTGTGAGCGACCAGTTCCTGGGCTGGATCATAGGGCTTGGAAGCGGTGCCAGAATCATCAGTCCGGAGAGTGTTACCGGGCGTATGCGTGATATCGGCCGCAGAATACAGGAGGAATATTGATGGATAAATACAAGGTTATAAGAATAGATGAGCCGGATTACGGCTGTGAGGGACTGCCGGAAGGCGCCGTCCGCAAGGACATGGTAACACTTTTCTCGGACACCGCCGGTGAGCGTATCATGTGGGCACCCGATGATTATCTGTACGATAATAACATCAATGAGGGTGATACGGTACGCATTGACGGCAGGCACATTGTCAAAGAGGCATAATGATGAGCAAGATTATATCTTTTGTAAAGAAGGAAGCCGTCTTGTGTATTTCAATACTTGCAGCCGTGGTTTCGATGTTCATAGTCAGACCGGACAGAGGATATGCGGATTATATTGATTTCAGAACCCTTGCAATCCTGTTCTGCCTGATGGCTGTTGTGTCAGGCTTACGCAATATGGGAATATTTGACAGGGTGGCGCAGGCACTTTTGGCAAAAGTCCACGGTATCGGAGGAATAGCGGCCGTTCTGGTCGGAATATGTTTCATCAGCTCGATGTTCATAACCAATGATGTAGCATTGATAACTTTTGTGCCTTTTACCCTGATAATAGCAGATAGTATGAAAGACCGCATAAAAGAGTCTGTCACACTGACAATTGTGGTGATGCAGACAATTGCCGCAAATCTCGGAAGCATGTTAACACCGATAGGCAATCCGCAGAATCTTTACCTCTCCGGCATATCCGGAATGGGAACATGGGATATCGTTAAATTAATGTTTCCATACTCCGCCGCAGCATTTATAATGCTTGCAATATGGATTTCAATAATAGGAATCCGCGGCCGCGGGCGCGGAACATCGTCCGTTGCAATGCATACAGACATGCCGCCTGTAAAACTAAAGGCAGTCATTATGTATGCCGTTCTTTTCATCGTAAGTTTTTTTGCAGTCATGCGGGTGATCCATTATGCTCTGCCGCTTGCACTTGTCATTATATGCATGGCTGTATTTGACAGGAAAAATTTCATCGGAATAGATTATTCACTCCTCGGAACTTTTGCGGCACTTTTTATTTTTATCGGGAATATCGGCCGCATCGGGGCTTTTAATGAATGGATGCAAAGCATCGTGACCGGCCGCGAAATAATAGTATCCGCCGCCGCAAGCCAGATCATGAGCAATGTTCCTGCGGCAATTCTGTTGTCCGGATTTACGGACAACATACGGGAGTTAATTGTGGGAACCAACATCGGAGGTCTCGGCACGCTGATCGCATCCATGGCAAGTCTCATAAGCTTCAGGTATGTGGCCGGATCAGGCCGCAGCGGTGGAAAATACCTTGCGATTTTCACGACAGCCAATCTGGCATTTCTGGCGGTAATGATCGGAATTTCTGTAAAATAGCGCGCGGAGAAGGCCCATAGGCAGACGAAACCGTGAAACCGCGCGGAGAAGTTCCATAGGCAGACGAAACCGTGAAACCGCGCGGGGAAATCTACAAAAGGCCGCGCGGGGAAGGCTCATAGGCAGACGGAACCGAGGAGCCGCGCGGGAAAATCTACAAAAAGCCGCGCGGAGAAGGCCCATAGGCAGACGAAACCGAAGAGCCGCGCGGGAGAATCTACAAACCACCGCGCGGAGAAGCGTCATAGGCAGACGAAACCGAAGAGCCGCGCGGGAGAATCTACAAAAAGCCGCGCGGAGAAGGCTCATAGGCAGACGAAACCGTGAAACCGCGCGGGAAAATCTACAAAAAGCCGCGCGG
>CAMENP010000032.1 GCA_945928575.1 uncultured Butyrivibrio sp. | reverse complement strand
GAAAGGACTGGTCAGCCGTTAGTGAAACTAGCGGTCAGTTCAGCCGAAATTTGCAGATTATCTCATATATGCCGTTGTGCTTGAGGAAAATAAAAATATAGTTAATGAAATTGCGGAAAGGAGAAATTCATGATACAGGCATTGGTCGACATTACCAAGGAATATGCAGGGTACGAGAGTGAAGTGCTCCAGAATGTAGTCAGATTAAGAGCCGGTGTAATAGAGGGAAACAATACCGGAGAGGCGGTTGCGGCAGACGGTAAACTTAACAAAGCCATGAAACAGTTTTTCGCGGTGTGCGAGAGATATCCCGAATTAAAAGCAAATAAAAATTATATGCAGTTATCGGAGGAATTAACAGGAACAGAGGATAAAATAACCAAAGCAAGGCAGTTTTATAATGACACCGCCACCAGATATAATACGGAAATTATGACTTTTCCGAAATCAATCGTGGCAGCGGTATTTAAGTTTCGCAGGATAGATTTATTTCCACTTTAACAGCAAAGCTGAATTTATTATTACGAGCACGCTTCCCGCGTTATGTACAAGTGCACCGACAACAGGATTGAGTATTCCTGCTATTGCAAGTCCGATGGCTAAGAAATTAAGCGTCATGGAGAAGGTCATGTTTATCTTGATCGTGGTCATCATTCTTTTGGAAAGTGCTATAAGATGCGGGAGCTCTTTGATATCATCATCGACAAGTGCGATGTCCGCGGCATCAACGGCAATATCACTGCCGACTCCGCCCATTGCAATTCCTACATCGGCGGATTTGAGCGCCGGAGCATCATTTATGCCGTCTCCGATCATACATACTTTCATGCCGTCTTTCTGATAATCCTGTATGTATTTTAATTTATCCTCAGGAAGACATTCTGAATGGATATCCTCTATGTGTAACTGCCTTCCGATCGAACCTGCGGCATTTGGATTATCACCGGTAAGCAATACCGGTTTGACGTCTAGTGCATTGAGACGGTCGATCATATTTCTGCTTTCAGTACGAATTGTGTCGGATAAAACAATATATCCGGCAAGCATATTATCCGAAGCAACATATATCACGGTACAGCCTTCTTTAATGTAACCGTCAACATCTGATGACACATTTTCGGGAATGATTATATTTTTTTCCGACATCATACGCAGGTTACCGGCAGTAATGTGACATCCTGCCACATCAGCTTCAACTCCGCGGCCCGGAGTCATCACAAAATTTTCTCTTTCTTCTATGTCATTTCCGATATCAGATTTGTAACATTGGACAACCGCTTTTCCGAGAGGGTGTTCGGACATTAATTCTGCCGATGCACAGACAGAGTATACTTTATCGTCAGTCATATCCGATACCGACTTTACATGAATAACCTTCGGAGTGCCGTAGGTCAGTGTGCCGGTTTTATCGAAAGTAATTCGGGACACTTTGGCAAGACGCTCCAGAGCATCACCTTCGCGGACTAGAAAACCGTGCTTGGTGGCATTGCCTATTGCAGCCATAATGGCGGTCGGAGTGGCAAGCACAAGCGCACACGGGCAGAAAACAACAAGAATTGTCACTGCTCTGGTAATCTGACCGCTTATTATCCATGTGAGAGCGGCTGCACTCAAGGCGATAACGACAATCCATGTGGCCCATCTGTCGGCAAGCCCTACAATCTTGGCTTTACCGGCATCGGCGGACTGCACAAGCCGTATCATACGCTGTATGGAGCTGTCTTCGCCAACCTTGGACGCCTTCATTTCAAAAGCGCCGAACTGATTGACGGTTCCGGAAGATACTTCGTCGCCGACCGTTTTATCGGCGGGCAGGGATTCTCCGGTCATAACAGCCTGATTGATGGATGTCTGGCCCGATACGATCATTCCGTCTACCGGAATTGTCTCGCCCGGAAGCACGCGTATCAGATCACCGACTTTTACGAGTTCGGCCGCGATAGTTGTCTCTTTGCCGTCATTTATTACTCTGGCAGTCTGCGGGGTAAGATGTACGAGTTTCTCTATTCCGGCTCTTGCCCTGGCAACCGTCAGTTCTTCGAGGAGGCCGCCGAGCTGCATGATAAAAGCAACTTCTCCGGCCGCAAAATCCTCACCTATGCAGACGGATGCGATGAGTGCGAGCGAGACAAGTACGTCCGCTTTGATATCGAAGGCTGTCACAAGTCCTATTACGGCTTCGAGGACTATCGGGAGTCCGCACAGGATAATGGATACCCACGAAATATCAAAAGGAAGAAATTTAAGAACACCGGTTATGCTTAAAATAAGAGCAACGCCTGATATTGCAAGAAAAATAATGTCCTTTTTGGTTCCTCCAAGCTCAAGAACGTGTTCGAGCTTTTTCATTATTTTTTTCATAATGCACCTCTTTCCTTATATACCCTAAGGGGTATACCTATAATATACATATAGGGGTATAGGTTATCAAGAGGCAAAAAAATACCGCTCCCGCAAATCTGACAAAACTGTCGTACTTACGGAAACGGTGCAATTCATTAAATATCAGCTCATATTGGAAAAACGTTCCACTGCTTTGGTAAAATTCTCTATGGTTTTATCAGCATCGCCGTGTTCGATACCATCACGCACGCAATGCTTTATGTGCCCTTCCAGTACTACTTTGCCGCAGCTGTGCAATGCCGATTTGGCTGCGTTGAGCTGCGAGAGTATATCCTCACAGGGAATATCTTCGTCTATCATCCGGTCGATAGCCTGTATCTGGCCGATTATTTTCTTAAGCCGGCGGTGAAGATTATCAGAATCCATACATTGTCTCATACATTAGACCTCCTGTATACCTATGTGGGTATAATACAATTATACTTTGCAGGCATTATTTGTCAAGAAACATGTTAAAAAGTGTAAAAAAACATACATATTTATTGACAGAATTATACATGTATAGTAAAATAAAACACATACCAGCAATTAATTATTTAGGAGGTACTTGTATGAAGAAATTAGTAGGTACAGTTTTATGTTGCGTTTTAGTATGTTCAATGCTTTTTATGTACGGATGCACGAAAAAGGCGGCATCCGGAAGCGGTGAAGCCGGAACAACAGCGGTTGCAGAGGGTGATGTACAACAGCCGTCAACGGGTTATGCTTCCGATGAGCTGCAGCAGATATATCTGTCATGTAATGATGAATTATATGTATATGCGGATAAATTTGGTGTGGCAACTTCGGTTGATGAACTTGAAAAAGCATACGAGGGATATGAATACGCAGGCGATATTACATCAATATCCAACAAAGCTATGCCGTCGGAGCAGTTACAGGCCAGCCATGTGGCGGTAGGTGACAAGGTGTATACCAAGGGTAAAGATGTTATCATCTATGAAGTGAATGATAACAGAGTGCTGGAAATGAAAACAGCAGAAAAACAGTAAACGGACTGCCGGCATAAGCCGGCAGTTTTTTTATGCAACTTTGCTCATTGACAATTATGTGCCGCTATAATACAATATAACTAACGCCGCGTGCGATAATACCAGGAGGTAACTTAATTAATGGATAACAATAATATGAATGAAGAAGATAAGTACACTAATTACACATATCAAGGCGGACAGCAGGGCAATGCAGAACCCGGAAGTTATCAGGCGCCGTCACAGGAAGAACGCATGAAGATGAATGGCGCAGCCAATAACATTTATCAGCAGAATGATCCGTCATACAGCGGAAGTTCACAGAACGGATACAATAACGGATACCAGCAGCCGAACGGTCAGAACGGATACAATAACGGATACCAGCAGCCGAACGGTCAGAACGGATATAATAACGGATATCAGTCGAATGGTTATAACAACGGATATCAGCAGAACGGTTATAACAACGGATACAATAACGGATACCAGCAGCCGAACGGTCAGAATGGGTACAATAACGGATATCAGCAGCCGAACGGCCAGAACGGATATAATAACGGATATCAGCCGAATGGTTATAACAACGGATATACACAGTATAATTACAATAACGCTCCGGTTAACAATAATGACGGAACATCAACGGGCGCACTTGTGTGTGGTATCATAAGTATCGTTCTCGGATGCGGCGGAATCGGTATTGTCACAGGTATAATTGCACTTGTGCTTTCAAGCAAATATAAGAATGCACATAATGGTGAACATAACGGACAGTCCAAGGCAGGTTTCATCTGCGGCCTCATAGGTGTCATACTTGGTGCACTCGCTATCGTATACTACATAATAATATTTGTGGCGGCTGCCGGAATGGCAGGAGCATCAGCTGTATCGTATTATAATTGGTAAAATAAAGTTCAGATTAAGAAAAACAGAGCATTGGCCCAAAAGGCTGATGCTCTTTTAATTTTGTCTGTAAATCGGGAAAATAAGAAATCCGGACACAACAAAAGCGGGTGATGGGAATCGAACCCACGTATCCAGCTTGGAAGGCTGGTGTTCTACCATTGAACTACACCCGCATGTACGATATATGTTTTCAACAGAGACTATATTATCATATAGAAGGACGGATTGCAAGTATTTTTTAAAAAAGACTCATACCCGCAATGAGAAAAATATTTCTGACAATCCAGTTAAGCAGGATAATCGCAGCACCTGGTATAATAAGGGGCATGCCAAGATGCAGTGCGCGCGTACGGCCTTTGGAGATGAAACGCACGGTTTGTGAAATGTAGAACATAATGGCAATTGTGAATACATATGGTACAAATGGGTGATAAGCAAGGCTTTTTATGATATGTCCGTGGATAAGGTAGACAAATGAACGCGTACCGCCGCATCCCGGACAGTATAATCCTGTAATATTCCTGAATGCGCAGCCGATATCCGGCATGATATGCAACGCCGATATAGTAAAAAAAGATACTGCGACCAGAAAAACCGAAACTATCCCTATACAATAAACCACAGCATCGGAGTCATTATCATGTATTAATTTGATCATGTAAGATTTTCTGCTCATATTTTAAGTCTACAGTATGAAATACATTCTTGCAATAGTTAAAATAATCGTTATACTGTAATTATGACACGTTAAGGAGATTGTGCATGTTGAATTCATATGTGGCGCTTGATATTGAGACCACAGGGCTTAATCCGGCCAAGGACAGTATAATAGAAGTAGGCGCTATAAGAATGGAAAACGGGGCGGTTACTGACAGTTTATCGGCCCTTGTTAATCCGGGGTATCATATTCCGGACAGAATTACGGGAATTACCGGAATCGATGATGATATGGTAAAAGACGCACCGGCGATAGACAGTTTAATAGAGCGCATTGTCGGGATAACCGAAGGACTGCCGCTTCTTGGGCATAACATTATATTTGATTACAGTTTTATTAAGAAAGCTGCCGCCGATCATTCGATTACATACGAGAGAGTGGGGATTGATACATGCAAGTTTGCCAAGTCGGTCCTGCCGGATATTCCGAGCAGAAGTCTGGAGGCATTGTGCGGATATTTCGGAATAGACGTAAGGCACCACCGGGCATATGATGATGCCGGAAGTGCGTCCGTTATTTATGGGAAACTCTGTGAAATATCGCAGACGGAAATCACGCCGGTACAGCTGGTGTACAGGCTTCCGAAGAGAGAGCCGGCCACGCCAAGACAGAAATCATATCTTGCGGCACTCATCAGGCGTTATAATGTATCGATACCTTGCGATATGGACACTGTTACGAAGAGCGATGCATCAAGGATGATTGACAGGATAATGTCGGAATATGGCATTGTCCGCAGCCGCACGGACAGTTAATTGATATAGGAACGGATAGTGTTAAGCTTTTCCAAAATAGCTTTTTTCATAATGGAATCGAGCTTTTCGGCCTTCTTAATGAGTTCGTCTATATCAGATGCGCGCCCTTTTTTACGGTATTCGTCGGCTAGAGTGTAATATGCGAGACTGACATCCGAACCGATATCGATACTGTATTCAAGCACCATTATCGCACGGTCGCTCATGCCTATTGAGGCGAGATGTGAACCCCACTTTGCAAGGGTTGCGGTAAGTGTGTTATAATTATCGTCATATTGCATGAGTTCCGGAAGGTTGGCAGGTCCGTACTCCAGTTTAAGGTCAGTATTGCTGATTCCGCCAAGATTAAGGATGCGCTTGCCGGCAAGGTCCTTAACGATATTCTGGTATTCATTAAGCTCGTCATCGTCCGTATGTATGAACGGAAGGCTTTCGAGCGGAATGTCTATGTAATTAAGAAAAGTGATGTCTTTCTTACGGACGGAATTGGCTTCAGCTTCTTTCTCCCAGAACCGCTTGCGGGCGTTCCTGCTTTCATGTTCGTCCTTCTTGCGGTGATAGAGAATCTCAAGGCAGAGAATGATAACACCGATAAGTATGCATAAGCCGATGGAATGTGAGACCGATAAAACAGCCGGTATTGCGTTCATATAATTACCTCCGATATAAATATATATGATTAGAAAGGATGATTATTATGTTAAATAAAAAAGGTCTTAAAATAGTAACTATCATCATAGCGGTGTTACTGATTCTCGGAATGGTAATTCCGCTTGTCATGACAGCATATACTTAAAATATACCTTTTTAAGCCGGATATGGCAACATAATTCTTTGCAAATATAATGTTTGGAATTATGCCTGATATATGCTATAATAAAGAATATTGTAATTTGAGCATTAAGAGGATTTTATGCAGACAGGAAAGGTACCCGGTAATATTTTATACAGAAGTGTCACTAACCTTATCGGCAGGGGTCCGGTCGCAGCCAGAGACTGCGCTGACCTTGGAATATTGGACGGCAGGGTTATCACGAATACACAGGCTGGAACAATAGGTAATGATATCTCACTGCGGATGGCTGTATATAAGGCAGCTAACAATATCTGGTCCGCGGGTGGGAGACTTGTGGGCATTCAGGCGGCTTTTTTGTTAAGGGAAGACGCTGAGGAACCGGAACTTAAGGCGATGACCAGAAATATCCTCAAAGCATGCGATAATTGCCATACCATACTTACCGGCGGACACACTGAAGTGTGTGAAGGACTTTCGCATAACATTGTGACGGTAACTGCGGCCGGTGAGGCTGATGAATATGTATACCCGCCGAAGACTGCGCCGGGGGATGCCATTGTGGCGGCTGGCACGGTTGGAATAGAAGAGACGGCATATATACTTGGCGATGAGCAGACATACGGTAAGCTTCTTACGAGATTTTCAGCAAGATACCTTGAGACGGTTAAGGAGTGTGAAGCATGGATTCCGATTGAAGATGAGGCTGCAGTCGCGGGAAAGTTCGGTGTTAAGGTTATGCATGATGCATCCGACGGAGGAATATTCGGAGCATTGTGGGATATGGCACTGGGAACTCACCGCGGATTCAGAGTGGATTTGAAAGCGATACCGTTTCGACAGGAGATAGTCGAGATAAGCACCTATCTGGGACTGAATCCGTACAGAATGAAGTCTTCGGGCTGCTTTATAGCCGTGACACCGGACGGAGCAGGATTGGTTGAAGCTATGAGACGTGAAGGAATGCCTGCATGTATCATAGGTTATATAACAGATAATAATGATAAGATTCTTTGTAATGATGAAGAGATAAGTTATTTAGAGAGAAAATAAAGGAGACGTGTTATGAGAGAGACAATTTTAGCGATTCTTGAGAAAAACAGTAAAATAGATGTTGCCGACCTCGCAGCAATGCTTGGTGAATCAGAGGCAGCGGTTGCCAATGAAATAGCGGAGATGGAGAAAGAGCATATCATATGCGGATATCATACACTCATCAACTGGGATAAGACGGGCGAAGAGAAAGTATCGGCTCTTATTGAAGTTAAGGTTACACCGCAGAGAGGCAACGGTTTTGATATGATAGCGGAGCGTATTTACAATTATTCTGAAGTACATGCGGTATACCTTATGTCAGGAGGATTTGACCTTACGGTCATGATAGAAGGAAAGACATTGAAGGAAGTGGCATTTTTTGTAGCCAATAAGCTTGCCACACTTGATTCCGTAATAAGCACATCAACACATTTTGTGCTTAAGAAATACAAAGACCACGGAACAATACTTAATGTTACTCAGAATGACGAAAGGATGTTGGTAACGCCATGAGAAATCCATTATCAGACAAAGTAGTTGGGATTCAGCCATCCGGAATCCGTAAATTTTTTGATATAGTAAGTGAGATGAAAGATGCCATTTCTCTCGGCGTGGGCGAACCTGATTTTGACACGCCGTGGAGCATCAGGGAAGAAGGTATATATTCACTTGAAAAGGGAAGAACATATTATACAAGTAATGCCGGTCTTTCGGAACTCAGAACCGAGATATGTAACTACCTTAACCGCAGATACGGACTTAATTATAATCCTGACGGCGAGACGCTTGTAACTGTTGGAGGAAGTGAAGCTATTGACCTTGCATTCAGGGCAATGCTTAATCCCGGAGATGAGGTAATCATCCCGCAGCCGAGCTATGTATCGTATCTGCCATGTGCAGTCCTTGCCGATGCGACACCGGTAATGATCAATCTTAAAGAGGAGAACGAGTTCAGGCTTACGCCGGAAGAACTCCTTGCAGCGATTACGCCGAAGACGAAGATACTCGTATTTCCGTTCCCGAATAATCCGACCGGCGCAATTATGCCGAAGGAAGAACTTGAGAAGATAGCACAGATATGTATAGACAAAGATATTTTTGTTGTATCAGATGAGATATATTCGGAACTCACATACGGCGGTGAGCGCCATTGTTCAATTGCATCGATTCCGGGAATGACGGACAGAACGATAGTGATAAACGGATTTTCCAAATCACATGCAATGACAGGATGGAGACTCGGATATGCCTGCGGGCCGGCACCGATCATCAAGCAGATGCTTAAGATACATCAGTTTGCAATCATGTGTGCACCGACCAACAGCCAGTATGCAGCGGTTGAGGCACTCAGACATTGTGATGAGAATATAGAGCATATGCGCGATGAGTACGATCAGAGAAGACGTTTTATGTTAACAAGACTGCGCGGTATGGGACTTAAGTGTTTTGAGCCGTTTGGTGCGTTCTATATTTTCCCTAATATTGCGGAATTCGGGATGACATCGGATGAATTTGCGATGAGATTCCTTAAGGAATATAAGGTTGCCGTAGTGCCGGGAACGGCATTCGGAGAGTGCGGTGAGGGATTCTTACGAATGTCTTATGCAAGTTCACTCAGCAATCTTAAGACAGCTATGGAGAGACTGGAAGAATTTATTAATACGCTTAGATAAAAGCATATAAATGCCATTGGAGGTTCCAACAGATGAATTCAGAATATGTTAATGCTTTTCTTGTGTCAGCGGCAAGTGTGCTCCAGACAGCATGCGGACTTACACTTACACCGGGCAAGCCATATGTTAAGACAAATACATTTGATAATGATGTTCTTGTAATATGTATAGGAATTACAGGACAGGTTAAAGGTCAGGTGCTTATTGCAGTCAATAATGAAGTGGCATGCGAACTGGCATCCAAGATGTGCATGATGCCTATAGATAAGCTGGATGAGCTTTCGCTCAGTGCATTAAGTGAGCTCAGTAATATGATACTTGGCAATGCGGCAACGGTTCTTTCTACCAAAGGTGTGACAATCGATATTACGCCGCCTGCGATAATACAGGGTAATTTCAAGATGGAGCAGATATATACCGAGAATATCTGCATGCCTATGTTTTTTGACGGAAGCAAGCTTATAGAAGTTGATATCGCGTTGAAAGAGGATTAGTCATGTTGAATGTTGTATTACTGGAACCGGAGATGCCGGCCAATACGGGTAACATAGGACGTACATGCGTGGCGACCAATACAAGGCTTCATCTTATCGAGCCGATGGGTTTTCGCATTAACGATAAAATGTTAAAAAGAGCCGGACTCGATTACTGGGATAAGTTGGATGTCACAGTTTACAGGGATTTTGATGATTTTATGCAGCGTAATCCCGATGCGCATATTTATATGGCAACCACCAAGGCTGCCAGAAGTTACTCGGATGTGCAATACGAAGATAACTGCTATATAATGTTCGGAAAGGAAAGTGCCGGAATACCGGAGAGCATTCTCAAAGAACATCAGGATACCTGTGTGAGGATTCCTATGTGGGGTGATATACGTTCACTCAATCTGTCCAACTCGGTTGCGATAGTTCTCTACGAGGCGCTTCGCCAGAATGATTTTATGGGTCTGAAGATGCAGGGATGTCCGAGAACGTTTAACTGGGATTAATAATTATCAATTTGTTTCTTAGAGCGCGGGAGGCCGAAGATGAACTCTGTTCCGACACCTTCCGTGCTTATTACGTCTATATATTCATCATGGGCCTTGATAATATCTTTTACGATAGCAAGACCGAGACCTGTGCCTTTCTTATCTTTACCCCTTGATAAATCGGTTTTGTAGAAGCGGTCCCATATTTTGGAAATGCTGTCTTTAGGGATACCTATACCGAAGTCTTTAACGGAAACCATTATTTTATCGCCTTTCTCGTAAGCAGAAATAATAATCGATGAATCCGCATTGCTGAATTTGATGGCATTATCCACGAGATTATAGATGACCTGCTGGATCTTACTCTGGTCTGCACTTACCATAAGTGTTTTGTCGGAGAATACAAGCTTAAATTTGATGTTTTTCTTTTCGCAGATACCTTCACATGTACCGATGGTCTGGCGGATGATGGCTGTTATATCAAAATCGCTTATATCGAGAACAGAGCCGTTATTAAGGCTGTTCATCGTGAGCAGGTTATTTGTGAGTTTCGTCAGACGTTCTGTTTCAGATATTACAATATTAAGGTATTTGCCCTGCATTTCCGTGGGAATTGTACCGTCAAGCATAGCTTCGAGATATCCTTTGATGGAAGTGAGCGGAGAGCGGAAATCATGCGATATGTTGGCGATGAATTTCTTCTGGTAATCGTTAAGATTATCAAGTTCCATGGCCATATAATCAAGTGAATCCGACAGACGTCCGAGTTCGTCACTGCGTCCGAGCTTTGTCTTGGTGCTGAAATCACCTTTGGCATATGCCGAAACGGCTTTGGTTAATTTGTTGAGAGGCCTTATTATCTCTATCGCATAGAGAAAAATAATAATGGATAAAGAAACCTCCGTTATAAGAAAAGTAAAATAATTATAGTTGGAATATGGAGTTACGCTCCGGCGGATTTCGGAAACCGGTTTATTGATAACGACATATCCCTGAACCGTAAACCGGTATTCAACCGGATAGAACACTGTTATCTGGTCTTCTTTATATATATCGTGGAATGTGCCGCGGACATAATGTCCGTTTCCGGTGTCAGCCGGGTCAAAATCCGCGATGGCAACAGCATAGGTATGCCCTGTGTCAATAAGAACTTCTCCGTTGGCAGACAGAAGCATTATATCACATCCGATATATTTGCCCAGAGCATCGAATATTGTTCCGATCCTGGACGATTCAGAGCGGTTTGAAAAGTATCCCGAACCGTAATCGGATGCAATGGATGTTGCCTTGACATACAACTTGTCGGATTCGCTTTGTAAGGCTTTGTTCAAGGTTATTTTTGGTATGATAAAAGATATGACAAGAAAAGCCACAAGCGTTGCTGCGGCAAAACTCAGTATGAATTTGTAACTCAGTCTGTTTTTCATTATTTCCTCTTCTTGGACGTTTCGAATTTATAACCGATTCCCCATACGGTTCCGATGCTCCATGACTCATGGTCGTGGATCTTTTCACGGATTCTCTTTATGTGTACATCAACTGTGCGGGTATCACCGATGTAGTCATATCCCCAGATATGGTCGAGAAGCTGTTCCCTGGTAAAAACCTGGTTGGGCGATGATGCCAGAAAATAAAGAAGTTCAATCTCCTTGGGCGGCATATCGATTTCATGTCCCATATACATAACCGAATAATTACTCATATTGATGAGAAGATCCGGATATTCAACATATTCACCGGTGCGCTCAGAACCTGCGGCCGGTTCCGGATTTGCAGCAGGTACCGAAACAGGGGCGGAATATCTGCGCAGGACTGCCTTGACACGCGCGACAAGCTCCTTGGAATCAAACGGCTTGATCATATAATCATCCGCGCCGAGTTCAAGCCCCAGCACTTTATCAAAAATCTCTCCTTTGGCGGAAAGCATGATTATCGGGGTATCGCTGTTTTTGCGTATTTCACGGCATACCTGATATCCGTCAATTCCCGGAAGCATCAGATCGAGAAGGATGAGATTTGGCGCAAAATCCCGGAATGCGGTAAGGGCACTTTCTCCGTCATTTACTATCCGTGTGTCATAACACTCCTTAATGAGGTAGAGTGAAATGAGTTCAGCTATATTTTCATCATCATCAACGATGAGTATTCTCTGTTTTTCTGGCATGGTAATCTCCCTAATCTTTAAATTCTACAATTGTGACACCATAATCACCTTCACCGAATGAACCGAGCCTGAATGATTTAACATGTTTCTGGCGTTTGAGGTAGTTATGAACGGCGTTTCTTAATACACCGGAACCCTTGCCATGCACGATCCTCACAGGTGATATGTGTGAAAGAAAAGCATCATCAAGGTATTTGTCGAGCGTTATTATGGCCTCATCCGATGTCATTCCGATGAGATTGATCTCAGGCGATATGGAAGCTGTCTTGCTCATCTTGAGTTTTCCGATTCCGGAACTCTTCTGCTTGAGCTTGCGCATCTCGGATGCTTCCTCAATTATTGTTAAATCGGACATATTTACATTGTAGTTCATGATACCGATAGTCACATTAAGCTCACCCTTCTGGTTAGGAAGAGTATGGACGGTGCCGTCAAGGTTAAGACTGCCGACATGCACGCGGTCCCCGATATGAAAATCGGAAGCTTTATGCTGCTTGGCCGGTGTCTGTGATTTAAGTGCGCGGCCTTTATCAACTTTATTGATATTATCTTTGATACGTTGGCGCTGCTTCTCAAGTTCAGCCACCGACATTCCGGCAGCATTTGCTTTGTTCAGCTTGCGGATGGCATCGTCAGCCGTTTCCTTGGCCTCACGCAGAATGGCAGAAGCCTCTTCGCGTGCTTTTTGAAGTATATCGTCAGAACGCTCATCAAGTCGTTCATTCTTGGCTTTAAGCTGATTCTTAAGGTCTTCAACCTCTTTCTTATATTCTTCAAGTTCGAGCTTCTCACGTTCGATTGTCACACGGCTTTTCTCAAGGTCGGATATAACGTCTTCAAATGCGACATCTTCAGATGCCAGGGATTCCTTGGCATCATCTATGATATATTGCGGAAGACCTAATTTCCCGGAGATGGCAAAAGCATTACTTTTACCCGGAATTCCGATAAGGAGCCTGTAAGTCGGTGCCAATGTGGCAACATCAAATTCGCAGCAGGCATTCTGTACGCCGTCCGTTGAAAGCGCAAATATCTTAAGCTCGCTGTAATGTGTGGTTGCAACGGTTGTGACCTTGAGCTTATGAAGACTTGTGAGAATGGATATGGCGAGGGCGGCACCCTCGGTAGGATCCGTTCCGGCGCAAAGTTCGTCGAAAAGAACGAGCGAGCCTGAGTCGGCTTTGGCAAGTATCTCAATAATATTCTTCATATGCGAGGAGAATGTGGAGAGACTTTGCTCGATGCTCTGTTCATCACCGATATCCGCAAAAATATCATTAAAAACAGTCAGCTCCGAATTATCTGCAGCCGGAATATGAAGCCCGGACTGTCCAAGCAGTGAAAAAAGTCCGATTGTCTTTAGCGTTACTGTTTTACCGCCGGTATTCGGACCGGTTATGATAAGCTCATTATAACTGTCACCTATTGATACATCTATCGGAACAACCTTACGGCTGTCTATAAGCGGATGCCTTCCTTTGCGGATATTGACGTAGCCGCGTGTGTTCATTACCGGTTCGCTGCCCTTGTACTCCAGAGACAGCTTAGCTTTGGCAAAAATAAAATCAAGCTGTGAGAGAATGTCGTAATCGGCATCAAGCTCGGTTGTATAATTGCCTGCCATGGCTGAAAGTGATGCGAGAATCTTCGCTATTTCCTCACTTTCTTTAACTTCGTATTCGCGTATCTCATTATTAAGACGGACTACGGACATAGGTTCGATAAAAAATGTGGAACCGGCCTTGGACTGGTCGTGGACCATTCCCGGAACCTGCGATTTATATTCTGCTTTGACCGGGATGCAATATCGTCCGCCGCGCGTAGTGATAACGGCTTCCTGAAGATAAGTTCTGTCGCTTCCGTTAAGCATGCTGTTAAGTTCGCTGCGGATCCTTTCCGTACATATGCGGATCTGTCTGCGGATGTTCTTAAGGTCGGCGCTTGCGTCATCGGCTATTTCATACTCGGAGAGAATGCACCGTTCTATTTCACGGCGCACATCAGCTATATCGTATATAGCATTAAACATCCCGCTGAGGCTGTCAGCGGATGTATCTTCCGAAACTCCGTATTTACGTGCTCCGGCAGCAACCTTTAACAATGAGCATATATCAAGCAGCTCGGATATTCCGAGTGCGCTTCCTATCTGAAGGCTCTTGGTAAGCGGTCTTATATCTTTAAGACCGGCAAAAGAATTGCTTCCGTGTCTGAAAATTCTGGATACCGCATCCGACGTCTGCCTAAGTGCCGCACCAATCTCATCAATGTCAGTCATGGGCTGTAATTCATTACAAAGCCTGATGCCCGGCTCGGATGATGCATGTGACGCGAGGCGGTCTGTTATTTTGTTGTATTCGAGTATTTTAAGTGCTTTATTATTCATAGGAATATAATACAATATCCGGCCTGAAAGTTCAACCTGATAAGTAATTTACATCTATGTCATAAATTGTTCATATTTACAAGGTATAATCCAATTACTATGTATTGGAGATGACTTATGGAACAGCATAATAACGACAATGATGAGAAGAAGTATAATCTGTATACAGAGCATATTATGCCTGAGAAGGGGAAGAAATTTAAGAAAATAGCTAAGAAATCGGCTTTTGTGGCTGCGATGGCAGTGGTATTCGGACTCATTGCCGGTCTTGTGATGATTATTGTCTATCGTACCGGTTCCAAATATATTAAACCCGGAGATAAACAGGATGTTACACTTGAGAATCCCGTAACAGTGCCTTCACCGTCCGGTGAAAGTGTGCCTGACAGCACGGAGGATATCACTGTTGCACCTGAGCAGACTACCGAAGCCGAGCAGGAGACCGAGTCTGCGGCAGCTTCTGGTGAGACTTCTCCCGAAATAGGTAATCTCACAGAGTATGCTGACTCATTGAGAGCCGTTGCGGCCGGAATAAATAAGTCTTCTGTTAAGATAACTGTCTTATCAAACAACGGTTCCTGGGCGGATTATTCGGACAAGGAATATGGAATAGTTATATCTGGTGATGACAGCGGATATTACATTCTTACGGATTATTCGGTTGTGGAGAACTCTGATGAAATAACAGCCGGATTTGCGGACGGTGTATCGGCATCATGTGCACTTGTGTCAGGCGATAAAGTATCCGGAATAGCTGTGATCAAGGCATCCAGAGCCAAAAGTGATGCCATAACCGCTGCGCGTCTCGGCAATTCGGATGCCGTGAAGCAGGGAGATATAGCCGTTGCAACCGGAAATCTTTACGGAAACGGAAGCGCAATCGGATATGGAATTATCACTGATACACAAGGATATCAATACGGTACGGACTGTGGCTACGGATTGCTGCTTTCGGACATAAGATATGAAGTGAATGGTTACGGCTTCATATGCAATACTTCCGGAGAGATAACAGCTGTAGTTACTACGGAGATAACAACCGGGAACAGTTCTCTGCTCGGAGGATACCAGGCATCAGAAGTGAGAACACTTATCGAAAATCTCATTAACGGACGAAACAGGTCGTATTTCGGAATAAAGGGACAGACCGTAAGCGTTGCGGCGGAGGACAGTTACGGAATTCCGGCGGGATTATATGTATCGACGGTCGAGGTCGGTTCACCGGCATACAGCGCCGGCATACAGACGGGTGACATAATTACCAGGGTTGATGCCAAGACGATAGAGACTATGTCCGATTTCATGGATAAGCTTGAAATGACTTCATCCGGCGAGACTTTGGCTGTAACCGTCAAAAGAAAAAGCCGTGATTCATATAAAGAGATTGTATTCAGAGTGGTTTTGGGTGTAGAATAGACACATATCAATTGAGTAGAAAAGGACATTACAGCATGAGATTTATTGAAACACTCAGAGAAGGCGAAAGAATATCGGGAGTATATTTCTGCAAACATAAGACTATAGCGGTTGCCAAGAGCGGCAAGGAATACGGGAACGTGATCCTTCAGGATAAAACAGGTACACTCGATGGTAAAATCTGGGATCTCGGCTCGGCCGGAATCCGTGAATTCGAGTCCATGGATTATGTGGACATCAAGGGCGATGTTACTGTTTTTAACGGTTCACTCCAGCTTAACATAAAGGAAGCCCGCAAGGCTGACGAGGGCACATATATCGAGAGTGATTATATGCCTACTTCACAGAAAGATATTGAGGAAATGTATTCGGAGCTTACTTCCATAATCCTCAGTATAAAGAACGAGTATCTTCTTAAGCTCACACGCAGATTTTTTATAGATGACAAGGACTTTGCAGCGAGATTTAAGCGCCATTCGGCTGCGAAGCGAGTTCATCACGGTTTTGTCGGCGGACTGCTTGAGCATACTCTCGGCGTGACAAAGCTCTGTGTTACACTGGCGGACAATTATCCTTATCTTAACAGGGATTTGCTTATAACAGCTGCTATTTTTCACGATATCGGCAAGGTATACGAGCTGTCATCATTCCCGGAGAATGATTACACGGATGCCGGACAGCTTCTCGGACATATCGTTATGGGCTGTGAAATCATAGACCGCGCGGTAAGTGAGATAGATGGTTTCCCGGTTGTGCTTGCGCGCGAACTTAAGCATTGCGTATTGGCACATCACGGCGAGTTCGAGTACGGTTCACCTAAGAAACCGGCGCTCATCGAGGCGGTTGCACTCCACTATGCCGACGATATAGATGCCAAGCTTGAGACTTTCAAGGAGGCTCTTAACGCACCGGGCGCACAGGCCGGAGAATGGCTTGGTTTTAATAAGATGTTGGACAGCAACATCAGAAGCACTATATAATATTTTACATGGTACTGGTATGGAAATTATAAAAAACAAAGATTACGAATTAACAATAGAAGATATTACCCTTAACGGGGAGGGCGTAGGCAAAATAGATGGCTACGCTCTTTTTGTAAAAGATGCGATTGTCGGTGACCGCATTATCGCGAAAGCGACCAAGGTCGGCAAAACCTACGGCTACGGCCGTCTCATGGAAATCATATCGCCGTCACCCGACCGCGTGGTGCCTCCGTGCCCTGTTGCCAAGGCATGCGGCGGCTGTACACTTATGGCAATGTCATATCCGGCGCAGCTTTCTTTCAAGACGGAGCTTATCCGCAATAACCTCGCCAGAATCGGCGGCCTCACGGACATCGAGGTTCCTCCGGTTCTCGGAATGGACGAGCCGTTCCGCTACCGCAACAAGGCTCAGTTTCCTGTCGGATACGACCGCGACGGCAACATAGTCACCGGTTTCTATGCGGGACGCACGCACAGTATCATTCCGTGCGATGACTGTCTCATCGGCAGCGACATAAATGCAGGAATTCTTGCAGCAATCAAATCCCACATGTTAAAGTACAATATTAAGCCTTACAATGAGGAACTTCACACCGGACTTGTACGTCATGTCCTCATCCGCATCGGAGCCGCGACAGGACAGATCATGGTCTGCATCGTCATTAACGGTGACCATCTTAAGGCCGAGCCTGAGCTTGTTAAAACCCTTCAGAATCTCGCTTTTTCCGATGACAGAAAAATTGCATCGATCATGCTTAACTATAACACCCGCCGCACCAATGTAATCCTCGGTACCGAATGCCGCCTCCTCGCCGGCAATCCTTACATCGAGGATTACATCGGTGACATCCGCTACAGAATCTCACCGCTTTCTTTCTATCAGGTCAACCCTAAGCAGACCAAGGTTCTCTATGACCTCGCGCTCTCATATGCCGACCTGCACGGAACCGAGACCGTCTGGGATCTCTACTGCGGAATCGGCACAATCTCGCTTTTCCTTGCCCGGAATGCCCGCAAGGTTTACGGCGTCGAAATCGTTTCGCAGGCCATCGAGGATGCCAAGGCCAACGCGGCCTTAAACGGCATCACTAACGCCGAATTCTATGTGGGCCGCGCCGAGGATGTCCTCCCGACCAAATACGCGTCCGACGGCATTTCGGCCGATGTGATCGTCGTAGACCCGCCGCGCAAAGGCTGCGCGCAGTCGCTTCTGGACACCATCCTTTCCATGGCTCCGAAGCGCGTCGTATATGTAAGCTGCGACTCGGCCACCCTCGCCCGCGACTTAAAATACCTCACCGCCGGGGGATATGCGGTGGAGAAGGTGCAGGGCGTGGACCAGTTCTGCCATAGCGGACATGTGGAGTGCGTAACACTGCTCCAAAGGAAAAATACCTGAAACTCCTTGAATTTAGGCACTTTGAGAGGCATATCGTGTTTTCTCAAAGTGAACGAAAAGAGAAGAAAAAGGCAATTTCTAATGGAGTGAATGTCCAAGTGGTTGTGAGAGTGTAGTTCGGAAACACAAAAATCTATCGTTAATAATTTCATCAAAAAACTAACATTTAAATAAGAGTAACAAAGTGGTCTGAGCCGCTTATTTTCAAGTGTATTTGGAAATAAGCGGCTCTTTTGCGTTTAGTAACGAGAAAAATGCGCCAGTGACAGAGCTTGTTCTGGAGCTCTCGTTACGAAGATTATTAGGAGGTAATTAATTTTATGAAGAAAAAAGAAGAATGGTATTCTTTTTCACAACGAAACAATGGAGCTGTGGTGGAAACAGATATCAGAATGATTCCTTTATCGGAATTGCACGATTTTA
>CAMENP010000031.1 GCA_945928575.1 uncultured Butyrivibrio sp. | reverse complement strand
GTGTTCACACACTTAACCCGTTCGGATATAGTCAAATTAGAAGATTGGATAAATAACTATCCCAGAAAGTTGTTCGGTTGGCGGTCCGCTAATGATATGTTCGACGCAGCACTAAAGGAACTTGGGTTATGATTGTATTTTATTGTATTTTTTTCAAAAAATTGCACTTACTACTTGACTTTACGTCAGCTGCCGTGTCCGTGTCTGTTTCTGTCTCATCTGATTTGAAATCATACGAGAAACAGTTCTTGATCGCATCCGCCTTGCTGCTTGTAATATAGTATATTGCATCCGATTTATCCGACTTGATACTGTAAGTTTTATTATCCGAGTCGAGTGCTCCTATTGTTAATGTGATAACCGAATCCTTATCATTCTCATCAGTGTATCCTATCTTAATAGTGCACGTCGGGTCATCAAGACCATATGCGGCAAGCGTCTTGTCATCGGATTTATATTCAAGACATCCGTCATATGTTATGTCAAGTGCATTACGCACCGAAGATAAATCCGTTGTATCCGTGACTTCGTATGCCTCTCCTCCGTTAACGGACGCATTCCACACGACATTAGGAACTTTATCGCCGTCCTCGTCCGTCTCGTCTTCGGAATATACATCCACACTTCTGTCCTTGTTAAGAACGAGACTGCTGCCGTCCTTGCTTGCGAGACTGAAGCTGTAATATGTACCGTCCCAGATCGTATTGACACTGTCTATCTTGGCAAAATGCACTATTTCATCTGCCTTGATATCGTCCATACATGAAATGCTGCATGTGTACACCGTATCATTTTCTGCATCTTTTACATAGTATTCGCTGTCATAGCTGTTACCTATATAAATAGTCTGCTTACTGCCGTCCGAAGATGTAATTTTCACGGTATATGCCGGTTCCTTAAGTCCGTAGCTTTCTATCGAATCCGCGTCCTTGATTTCACGGCTTGCCGGAAGTCCTGCGAATTCATCGGCTATCTTCTTGATCATTGATGAATCCAGCGGAAATTCACTGTCCCCATCATAACTCCACGTACCGTCCGTACATGTAAAAGTAAAATTCCCGAAGCTTATTGCCGAAAGTTCGTCGTAATCATTAACTTTAATTGCCGCTGCCAATGATTCCGCCTCACTTTCTTTCTGGCTTTTCTCAGAGTTGAATTTCGTAACTTTCTTAATGATAATATTTCCGGCAACAAGGACCACAAGTATCGATGCAAGAATGATCACTATTTTAATCTGTTTATTCATCCTTCATCACCTCTAAAGCTTTCTTCTGCCAAACCATCTTAAGAATCCGAGAATAAGCAGTGCTACCGGGATTACACCTATAAATATGGCACCGATTCCGCTTCCGTTGGTTATCGTGTTATATGTTGTCTGAAGGCTTATGCTGTCGATCGATATGTTGCTGACATCATCAAAATTAGCTGTTATGGAATTCATGAACACCTGAAGATCCATAAGATTTGTGTAATACGATGTAAAATCATCATCTATAATCGAAGCACATCCGAAAACCGTAAGTCTTGCATCATCTTTTGCTGCTGCCACGGCAAGTGTATATTTACCCTCGGTATAATCATTCTCGCTCACAACCGCTGCACCTTTATCGGATGTTGTAAGGAACTCATCAACTGTAACGCCATCCGTTTCTTCAACTTTCAGTCCGAGCGAACCGTATAAAAGTGTATATTCATCCGAACCGAATTTACCGGTTACATCGCCTGAACTGTAATTAGGGAAAATCTGGTATACATTCTGTCCGTAATATCTCTCGGTATCGGCAATATATCCGTTCACCTTTGAAATTCCGTAATCTGCCATAAATGCATTAAAGTTCGGTGTTTCGGTGGTGGTATCAGCTAATACAACTGTCATTTTACCGCCGTTGTCCATATACTCTCTGAGAAGCTTAAGCTCATCATCTGCAAGATCCTTTGTCGGCTGGTTGCATATAAGCATATCGCAGTCATCCGGGATTCCGTTATCCACCAGAAGATTAACCGATTTCACATTGAAATTCGATTTGGATATAAGTTCTGATATATTGGTTCCGAGAGCACTCTCACCGTGTCCGCTCATTGTATATATGAGCTTGTTGTTTTCATTGGATACATAATCAATTGCTTTGGTAAGCTGGCCCTCTCCGTCAAAAGCTGTCTCATATGAACTTCCGTAATAAGAAGTGGACGTAACGATTATGTCAGTGAACGCAACTTTTGTGGTCTTATCAGTGGCATCGCATTTAATAACAATATTATTCTCCTGTGTGTCATACGTGGTAAGAACCGAAGGATAAAGAACCGGATCCATATATGTAACCTTAATATGGTCCGAATAATCAGCATATTTGCTGATTAATGTTGATATTCTCTTATCCGTGCTTTCTTTATCTTTAATTACAATTATATTAACGTCATTCTTAAGTCCGTCGAGAACAGAATGTGTCGTATTGCCTATCGAATACAGATCGTTACTGCTGACATCAATATTTCTGGCAGCCGTCGGGAGCTTTGAAAACATCACGTTGGCCGCTATAACAATAGCAATTATTACTACCATAATCACCGTGGAATAAGAACCTTTTCTAAAAGCCTTTGTTCCGATTAAATTATGCTTTTCTTTCTTCATGGCTGACCTCCTAGCTCCATCTTCTCTTATTCAGACTTGAAACAGTCAGCATAAGGAAAACAAAAATAATGGAAATATACATCACAATTCCGCTTATATCAAACAAGTTGTAATATGCAATGTTTGAAATCGGTTTGGACAGATCCATTTTATCTGTAAATGCATTAAGCCATGTACTGAGCAGGGATGATTTTGCAAATCGAACTACCAGCAGTGCTATAAATCCTGCGCCGCCAATCGCCCCGGCAATTATTCCGTTTTTCGTCAGTGCATATATTATAAGGCATGCAAGTACAAGCAGAACTATAAGTCCTATGTGCGCTGCCATTACCGTGTTCGGTATGTAACCGGTAAGCCCGCTCCAGAATACAAGCAGGAATACCGCCGCAAATGAACCGACTGCCGCTATGATCTGGCTTTCCGTAAGTGATGATATGAACACGCCGATGCTTATGTACACAAGTCCAAAGAAGAATGCCGTGAATATCGTAAGGTAATCCACTTTAAGATATGATGTGCTTCCCTTGAGATTGATGATAAGCGGACACAGGCAGGACACAAGCAACGGTATTGCATATATGACCGCATATGCCAGGAATTTGCCAAGTACGATCTGCCATATCCTGACCGGCGTTGTAAGAAGCATCTGGTCTGTACGGCTCTTTCTTTCCTCGGCGAACGAACGCATTGTCAAAAGCGGTGTCGCAAACATCATTATCGACAGCGCACTCATAAGCGAATACGAGAACCACGGATATCCGTATGAAAGATTATATATGTAAAAATATATTCCTATCAGGATAATCATTACCGCGCAAAATACATATCCCAACATTGAATTAAAGAAGGATTTAATTTCTTTTAAAAATATTGCACCCATTATTCGGCCTCCTTTGTGTCAGCTGTAAGCTCAATGAAGAGTTCCTCAAGCGACTTGGTTATTTTATGCATTTCATACACCGGTATACGGCTCTGTGCCAATGCATAGAAAACAGCTTCCAGCGTAGCATCCTTGCCGTCATAATCAATGGTTGCCTTGACAAAATCATCTTCCGTCTTACATTCCGTGTCATTTATTCCCGGCACTTCCGCGATGGCATTTCTGAAGCTTCCTTCGTCTGCTTTGGCCTGGATCTCAAGTTCGCTGGTTTTGCCCATATATTTGTACAGATTGTCTATCGTATCACTTGCCACCAGACGTCCGTGTGATATAATCAGCACATAATCACATACCTCACTGACTTCCGAAAGAATATGCGAGCTTAAAATAACCGTATGATTCTTCGCAAGTTCTTTAATGAGGTCCCTTATCTCTATGATCTGTTTCGGGTCGAGGCCTACTGTCGGCTCATCAAGGATTATTATATCCGGAAAACCAAGAACCGCATACGCAAGTCCCACTCTCTGTCTGTAACCTTTGGACAGATTCTTTATAAGCCTTCCTTCAACATCTTTGACGTGTGCCATTTCTTTGGCCTGTTCGATGAAATCTTCTGATTTATCTTTCGGGAGTTTCTTAAGCTTTGCAGCAAAATGCAGATATTCGTTAACCGTCATATCCGTGTAAAGCGGCGGTATCTCCGGCAGATATCCTATGCATTTCTTGGCCTCCTCCGGTTCATCAAGCACGTTATGTCCGTCTATTATGACATCCCCGCTCGTCGCACCGAGATATCCCGTTATTATATTCATTGTAGTGGATTTGCCGGCACCGTTCGGTCCCAGAAAACCGTAAATTCTTCCCGGTTCAAGAGTAAACGACAGATTGTCAACGGCTGTATGACTGCCATATTTCTTGACCAGATTCTTAACTTCAATCACAACTGATTCCTCCTTACATTCAGCCAATTTACAAAACATTATATGGAAAATTTATGGTTAAAATTAGTCCAAAAAATGTTTTATTTGTGTATTTAATGTGACGATTGCGTGAAAAAAGCCCGCCACACCGTATAATCCGGCATAGCGGGCATGCATATTTGCTTTCTATTTAGTTCTGTGAATATGTGTGTACAGATGATCCTGACAATATTCATAATTACCGGCACACTTGGAGCAGAATCTGAATACCAGATCATCCCCGTCCTTCTCCGTTCTGCCGCAGACCGCACAACGATGTTTGGTGATTCCGGCATTCCGTGCCGCCCTATCATTTCTCTGTCTTCTGGCAAAATCACGATGCATCTTCCGTTGTGAGCGGTTCATCCTGATATAATTACGCGTCGTGAAGAAAAATACAATAAAGTTAAGCATCGATGAGCCTATCACAAACGGATATACAAATCCGATGCTTCCGCCCATTATCATTCCGGAAACCATCTCATACACAAGGTAAGCGGCATACACAACACCGAGCCATTTAACCTTGATCGGTATTATGAACATCAAAAGCACCTGATTATCCGGGAATGTCGCAGCATACGCAAGGAATATCGACATATTGACATAATATGTGCTGAAAGCATATGAAAGCGACTCAAAAACAGTGTATTCGCTGTATATTCCGCTTAACAGTCCCGGTCTGAAAAGATAGCAGAAACCCATCATAAGAAAGCTTCCGATCAATGTAAAAAACATACCTGCAAACAGATACAGATTATACTGGAACGTTCCCCAGGTCCTCTCGAGCGATGTTCCTATGGAATAGTAAAACACAAGCATTATTATCGCGAAAAATATATTGTCCTGTCCCGGCGGAATAAGAATCCAGCTTACAATCCTCCATACCTGTCCGTGTACGATCGCATACGGATTAAGTGTAAGGTATTCCAGGAACGTCGGTGCCGCAAATTCAAGGATATATCCCGCCACATAACACAGAATCAGTATAAGTGAGATATTCCGTATGGCAAACCTGCCGAATTTATGTTCCAGTTTATATATAAAATTCATATTTTCATCTCCTGATTTCTAAAACAAGTCCTTTTTGCGGAATATAAACGCAATTATCAACGATATAATAAGTGATATTCCTATTACTATCGGAAATCCCCACTCGCTGTCAGCAAAAGGCATGGAAAATGACTTGACATTCATACCGTAAAAGCTGGCGATCATGGTAGGTATCGAAAGCACGATCGTTATCGTGGTAAGGAATTTCATAACGCTGTTCTGGTTATTCGATATAACGGATGCGAAAGTATCCATCGTTCCGTTAAGAATTCCGCTGTATATATTGGCCATCTCGATAGCCTGCTTATTCTCGACGATTACATCCTCAATAAGATCCTCGTCTTCCGGATACTTCTTGATGGCACTGAATTTAAGCAGTTTCTCAAGAACTATCTCGTTCGCCTTAAGAGATGTCGTGAAGAACACGAGGGATTTCTCCAATTCGAGAAGCTCGATAAGCTCTTTATTACGCGTGGCCTCATGAAGCTTCTGCTCTATGCTGTCGCTTCGTCTGTCAATAATTCTGAGGTAATTCAGATACAGTGTCGCATTACGGTAGAGTATCTGGAAAATAAACCTCGTCTTCATATGCGTATAGAAGTTCCTGACTCTTCCGTCCATAAAGGCCGTAAGAACCGGGGTGTCTTCCAGGCATACGGTAATTATCGTATCATTGCATAACACAATCGATAAAGGTATCGTACCATACCAATCCTTCTCATTCCTCTCCTCAATAGTAGGTATATCAACAAGGATAAGTGTATAATTATCCTCAACATCAATTCGTGAACGTTCCTCTTCATCGAGAGGTGCCCTCATATCGGTAGCGTCGATGTCATATCTGGTCGCAACCTCATGCAGCTCTTCAGCGGTAGGATTCGTCATTGCCACCCAGCATCCCGATTCAAAATCTTCAATCTGAAGGACTCCGCTCTCAGATGTCTTAAAAATCTTAACCATAGTTCCTCCTTATGACTACGGTTGGATTTCTGAAGGCCAATCTAACACATACAGTCCGCAGCCATATGAAAATAGTATTTCTTCAAGGTACAACTGTGATAATTATCAGGTCCGCTTTCCATATGTCCACTTCCTTCCGTTCAAAATTTTTCATTCATTTAATTATATTTTACCCATAATACTTTGTCAAGAATTCCGTTTATTTTAGTTTTTTTTTATATTTTTTTTACATCCATACAGTTGAAAAAAAATATTCTTTCATATATAATAAAGTTTTGTTAAGAAATTGTTAAATTAAAGTGATTTTATAAGGAGGTACGGCACTTTACGCCGCACAATATGAGTAATTTATACAAACTTGGAATCGATATCGGTTCCACAACCGTAAAGGTTGCATTAATGAATGATAACGATGACATAATTTTTTCCGATTATGAGAGACATTATGCCAATATTCAGGATACTTTAGCAAATCTTTTAAAAAAGGCCCGCGCAATAACGGGTCCTATTTCGGTGCATCCTGTGATTACGGGTTCGGGCGGACTTACACTCGCCAACCATCTTGAGATTCCTTTTAACCAGGAGGTCGTATCAGTATCGACCGCACTGCGCCATTACGCACCGCAGACCGATGTTGCAATCGAGCTCGGTGGTGAGGATGCCAAGATTATATATTTTACAGGCGGCATCGACCAGAGAATGAACGGAATCTGTGCCGGCGGTACAGGCTCATTCATCGACCAGATGGCATCATTACTCCAGACTGATGCTGCCGGTCTTAATGAATATGCCAAGAATTATAAAGCAATATACCCTATTGCGGCCAGATGTGGTGTATTCGCCAAGACCGATATCCAGCCGCTCATTAATGAAGGTGCTACGAAAGAGGATTTATCAGCCTCTATTTTCCAGGCCGTCGTTAACCAGACAATAAGCGGTCTTGCATGCGGTAAGCCGATACGCGGACATGTCGCATTCTTAGGCGGGCCTCTGCACTTCCTTTCTGAGCTTAAAGAAGCATTTATCAGGACACTTCATCTCACCGATGAATACATAATTGCTCCGGATAATTCACATCTTTTTGCGGCAATCGGTTCAGCACTTACTTACAAGGAAGATGCCGAAACCGACATTGACGCACTTATTGAAAGACTTTCGTCCAATATTAAGATGAATTTTGAAGTCGAACGTATGGAACCTCTCTTTGCGGACCAGAAAGCATATGACGAATTTATTGCCCGCCACGACAAGGCAACCGTTAAAAAAGGTGACCTTGCCTCATATAAGGGTAATTGCTATATGGGTATTGATGCCGGTTCAACAACAACCAAGGTTGCTCTCGTTGCCGAGGACGGAACCCTTCTTTACTCCTTCTACGATAACAATAACGGAAGCCCTCTTGCTACATCCATCAGGGCAATTACCGACATATATAATAAGCTTCCCGAAGATGTACATATTGTCCGCTCCTGCTCAACAGGATACGGTGAAGCACTTATTAAATCAGCACTTATGCTTGATGAAGGCGAGGTTGAGACAGTTTCGCATTATTATGCCGCTGCCTTCTTTGATCCGGATGTTGACTGCATACTTGATATCGGCGGTCAGGACATGAAATGCATTAAGATTAAGGATCACACTGTTGACGGCGTACAGCTTAATGAAGCATGTTCTTCAGGCTGCGGTTCGTTCATCGAAACATTTGCCAAATCCCTCAATTACTCGGTTCAGGATTTTGCCAAAGCAGCTCTTTTTGCAGAACATCCGATAGATCTCGGAACCAGATGTACGGTATTTATGAATTCCAAGGTTAAACAGGCGCAGAAAGAAGGCGCAACCGTTGCCGACATCTCTGCCGGCCTTGCATATTCCGTAATCAAGAATGCATTATACAAGGTCATCAAACTTTCCGATGCCAGAGAGCTCGGTAAAAATATCGTAGTTCAGGGTGGCACTTTCTATAACAACGCCGTACTTAGAAGTTTCGAAAAAATAGCCGGTGTCGAAGCCATAAGACCCGACATTGCGGGAATTATGGGTGCTTTCGGTGCTGCTCTCATTGCGCGTGAGCGCTATGAAGGTCAGGAAAGTTCCATGCTCGGTCTTGAGCAGATAATGGCACTTAAATATGAGACAAGTATGACAAGATGTCAGGGATGTAATAACCACTGTCTTCTTACAATCAATAAATTCAGCGGCGGCCGCCAGTTCATCTCCGGAAACCGCTGTGAACGCGGTCTCGGAAAGGAACGCAACAAAGACCACCTGCCGAATATGTATGAATTTAAGAACAAGCTTCTTTTCTCATACAAATCACTTGACCCTGATAAAGCTCCACGCGGAACCGTAGGCCTTGCAAGAGCCCTTAATATGTATGAGAACTATCCGTTCTGGCATACATTTTTTACAAAGCTCGGTTTCAGGGTTGTACTTTCACCTAAATCAAGCAGACAGATATATGAACTCGGTATCGAATCCATTCCGAGTGAATCGGAATGTTATCCTGCCAAGCTTGTCCACGGACATGTGTCATGGCTGATACATCAAGGCATCAAGTTCATATTCATGCCTTGTATCCCATACGAAAGATGTGAGGATGAGACAACCAATAACCATTTCAACTGTCCTATCGTCACATCATATGGTGAAAATATCAAAAACAACATGGAAGAGCTCAAGGATAACGATGTCAGATTCATGAATCCGTTCATCTCATTTGCCGATGAAGAAGTTGCAAGCAAAGAACTTTGCAAGGTATTTGAGAAAGAATTCGGCATCCCGGCATCGGAAACCGCTGACGCATGTAAAGCCGGCTGGGATGAAATGATGTCCTGCCGTATGAAGATCCGCGCGGAGGGTGAGCGAATCCTTAAATACCTTGAGGAAACAGGCCGCAGAGGTATCGTCCTTGCAGGTCGTCCTTACCACATCGATCCGGAGATCAACCACGGAATACCGGAGCTTATCAACTCCTACGGAATTGCCGTTCTCTCAGAGGATTCCATCTGCCATCTTGGCAAAGTTGAACGTCCTATAATTGTAATGGATCAGTGGACCTATCATTCACGTCTATACGCAGCCGCAAGTTTCGTAAAGACGCGTGATGACATCGATATGATTCAGCTTAACTCTTTCGGATGCGGACTTGATGCCGTGACAACGGACTGTGTCAATGACATTCTCTCATCCGGAAGCAAAATATATACAGTCCTTAAGATTGATGAGGTTAATAACCTCGGTGCGGCGAGAATCCGAATCCGTTCACTCATTGCTGCCCTTAAGGTACGCGAACATAACAAATATGTCCGTAAGATTAAGCCGGCTGCATACCAGCGTGTTGAATATACCAAGGAAATGCAGGATGATAAATATACCATCCTTTGTCCTCAGCTCTCGCCTATGCACTTTAATATTTTACAACCAGCGCTTAACTCCTGCGGATACCGTTTTGTGATGCTTCAGAACATGGACAAATCAGCCGTTGATACCGGACTTCGTTTCGTTAATAACGACGCCTGCTACCCTTCGATCATTATTACCGGCCAGATTATGGAAGCACTCCTTTCCGGCAAATACGATCTGAACCGTACCGCAGTCGTAATTACACAGACCGGCGGTGGCTGCCGTGCAAGTAACTATATCGGTTTCATCAGAAGGGCACTTATCAAGGCAGGTCTTGAACACATCCCTGTAATTTCGCTGAGTGCACAGGGTATTGAACATAATTCGGGACTCAAATATAATTACACGCTCCTCAAGAAAGCCATGATGGCATTACAATACGGCGATGTGCTCATGAATGTTCTCTATCGGACAAGGCCTTATGAGAAAGTTCCGGGTTCAGCCAACGCACTTGCCGATAAAATGCGTGATTTATGTGCGAAGAGCTTTGATGATCCGCATTTGTCCGTTCGCAAATTTAATAAAGTAGTAAAACAGATAATAGATGAATTTGATAATCTACCACTTCTTGACATAACCAAGCCGCGTGTCGGCGTTGTCGGTGAGATACTTGTCAAATTCCATCCTACCGCCAACAACAATATTGTCGAACTTCTGGAAAAAGAAGGCTGCGAAGCGGTTGTACCTGATTTTATGGGATTTTTCCTGTACTGCGCACAGAATGCTTACTTTAAGACAGAGCATCTTGGAGCAAGCCGTAAATCGTTGATGATCAACAAAACCGTCATCACACTCCTTGAAGGCTTAAGAAAGCGTTCAGGTAAGCTTCTCGCACAGAGCAAACGTTTCCATGCACCGATGCATATCTCGGATTTACAGAAGCTTTCTGTTCCTTATGTATCAAGCGGTAACCAGACCGGTGAAGGATGGCTGCTCACAAGTGAGATGGTCGAATTGATTAACAGCGGCACCAAGAATATCGTATGCTGCCAGCCATTCGGCTGCCTGCCTAACCACATTGTCGGCAAAGGTGTTATCAAAGAAATTCGTCAGGCTTTCCCTGATGCCAACATAATTGCCGTCGATTACGATTCCGGTGCAAGTGAAGTCAACCAGCTTAACAGAATTAAACTCATGCTTGCAACAGCAATGAAGAACATATAAAACAAAAGGGATGTAAAAGCTATAAACTTTTACATCCCTTTAATATTGTATTATTAGTTACTCCGGTATTGCGAGTCCGCCGCGGACAAGCTCTCCGGTATATATCGAGTATGCCCCTCTCACCTCATTATCTTTTGAAATATCACCGTCGTATTTTGCGGACACTATATCTCCGGTTTGGATATTTCCGAGTTCAATACATCTTCTCATCCTTATGTCATCCGTGTAAACCTTGTACACTCTGCCTTTTCCGGCATCTTCGCAAAGAATACTGTCATCTATAAGGACATATCCGTCGCCGATTTCAGTCAGTGTACCCTCTATTGATGCCTCATATACGACTTTTTCTGCTTTACTGCCGTTCTTTTTGGCATAATCTATGATTTCACGCGCCTGCTTTTCACCGATATAAAAGGTATAACCGTAATCCAGAATATTGGTTTCAAGGTATCCGCTTTCGGATATATAAATCACTTTCTTATACACGCCAAGTGCGTCGGAACTCACACAGAATGTCAGATATTCAATACCATCCCTGTTAAATGCATCATCCTGACACAGTTTTGCGTCCGGACATCCCGCTAATACATCCCAGATATACGAATCATCCTTTATGCTGTAGTCTCCTTTTTCATCATACCCGTAACACTCCGTAAAATGATCCAAACGCATATTCTGTCTAAGGTTATAATTTGCCAGCAATTCACCGACAGTAGCCGGCTCTTTGGCATCCCCCGCCATGTATACATAGAAATCATCGCCGTTTCCGGCCGCCACCATATATTCCGGCGCAATTCCTTTAATCTTTCGCACCTTAAATGTTGCTGTATATTTCTTACCTGTGATATCATCCGTTCCGGACGCCTCTGCCTCGCCGATTATTTCTCCCAGAAATTCATCACCGATTGTACGACAATTTCTTATACTATATATCGTATCGTCCAGACTTATGGTATGATATTTCTCACCATCGGTAAGATATTCCCACGGCCACACAATATTGCTTTCAGCTCCGTTAACATGATATCTGTAGACACGTCCACTTTCATTATTATTGTTATTGTGCGTCAAATGCGGTATCGTCAGAAGCCCTGCAATTACCAGCACAACTGCCGCTGCAGCCGCACTGCACCACTTTATCCATGGACGTCGCGGTTTCCGACTGCTTTTTTCTGCCGCTTCAATCAGCTTATCGTCAATATTTCCTATTGCATTTACTATTTTCATATCCATATATCCTCCTTTATCAGATAATCTCTTAACTTCTTACGGGTATGTAACAACATATTTTTCACTTTGCTTTCAGTAAATGAGTACCTTGCCGCAATTTCCTTAACGGAGTCGAAAAAATAGTATTTGCGGATAAAAACATTTCTGGCTTCCGCCTTCTGTCCGCGTAAAAATCTGCTTATGACGCTTCCAAGTTCTTCACCGGTAATGTCCTTCACACAGCTTTCATCCGGGAGAACCGCCTCAAGCTCTTCGAGCGAGACCGACATATCCCTTGAACGTTTATCGCGGGTGATAAATTCCAGCTTTTTTAACGATAAATTTCTGGTTATCCTGCTGATAAAAGCCATAAAATTGTCCGGTCTCGTCGGTGGTATTGCATTCCATACACCGACATAAGCATCACTGACACATTCCTCCGCATCCTCTTTGTTGTTTAAAATATTATATGCAATATGGTGACAAAGTCCTCCGTATCTTGAATCCGTCTCCTTAATAGCCTGCTCATCTTTTTGAAAGTAAAGCTCTATAATCTCTGAATCATTCACGCTGTTCACCTCCCTTGTCTAATCCAAAAGCGCTTTCACCTATTATGTACGCATTTACACCCCTTCGGTCTCAAAAAAGCAGGATGATTTTTCACCCTGCTTCCAAAAAACATATTTTTTTAAATATTCGGTATCTGCCAGTCAATCGGTTCAACCCCGTTGGCCTTAAGAAATTCGTTGCATTTGCTGAAATGTCTGCATCCAAAGAAGCCTCTATATGCCGAAAGCGGACTCGGATGCGGTGCCTTGAGCACAAGATGCTTCGGATTCGTGAGCATCGCCGCTTTTCTTCCGGCCGGCGCACCCCACAACAGATACACGATTGGTCGATCCTGCGCGTTGACTGCCTGAATGACCGCGTCAGTGAACTGTTCCCAGCCTCTGCCCTGATGTGAATTGGCCTGGTGTGCTCTCACGGTAAGCACCGTGTTAAGCAGCAGTACGCCTTGATCCGCCCAATGTTTGAGGTATCCGTTATTCGGGATATAGCATCCCAGATCATCATGCAGTTCTTTATAGATATTCTGCAGTGACGGCGGTATCTCTTTCTGATCCGGCAGAACCGAAAAACTAAGTCCGTGCGCCTGATTCACATTATGATAAGGATCCTGTCCCAACAACAGGACTTTCACTTTACTGAGCGGTGTAAAATGAAATGCATTAAAAATATCGTCTGCCGGCGGATATATAACCGCCTTGGAATATTCATCTTTAACAAAATTAAATAAATCTCTGTAATATGGCTTATGGAATTCTCCTGAAATCGCATCAAGCCAGTCATTATCTATCGCTGCCATTATCAAATCCTCACTGAAATACCTTTGTCTCTAAGATACTTCTTTAAATCCATTATTTCCAATTCTTTATAGTGAAAAAGTGATGCTGCAAGTGCAGCTTCAGCATGTCCTTTGGCAAAAGCGTCATAGAAATGTCCCATCGTTCCTGCCCCGCCCGATGCAATTACCGGAATTTCCACGCTGTCCGCGATTGTCCTTGTAAGCTCTATATCATATCCTGCTTTCGTTCCGTCTCCATCCATACTCGTAAGGAGTATTTCGCCGGCGCCGAGCTCATATGCTTTCTTCGCCCATTCCACGGCATCAAGTCCCGTATTTATTCTTCCTCCGGCCTTATACACTTCCCATCCGGCTCCATCCGTCCTGTGCTTCGCATCGATTGCAACCACAACACACTGGCTACCAAACTTCAACGCGGCCTCACTTATCAGCTCCGGTCTGTCTATCGCCGCCGAATTTACCGATATCTTATCGGCGCCTTCCCTGAGAAGTACTTTAAAATCCTCCACACTTCTGATTCCGCCGCCTACAGTAAATGGTATAAAAACCTTGGCCGCAACCCTTCTTACAAGATCAACCGTCGTATTTCTTCCGTCAGACGTCGCCGTTATATCAAGGAATACAAGTTCATCCGCACCGGCTTTATCATATGCCGCCGCTACTTCAACCGGATCCCCGGCATCTCTCAGATTAACAAAATTAGTTCCTTTAACTACCCTTCCGTTATTACAGTCCAGGCATGGTATTATTCTTTTGGTATACATATGACACTCCTACAAGTTTGCAAAATTCTCAAGTATCTTCAAACCGACTTCGCTGCTTTTTTCCGGATGGAACTGGCATGCAAAAATATTATCTTTCTCTATCGATGCATGAACATGTGCCGCATATTCGCTTGTCGCCGCCACAATATTCTCATCATCCGCCTTCAGATAATATGAATGTACAAAATATACATATGACTGATCCGGCACGTCCTTAAAAAGTCTCGCACCCGGCTTAATATCCAGCGAATTCCATCCTATCTGCGGTATCTTAAATCCTTTGCCTTCCGGGAATTTAACTATCTTTCCCGGCAATATTCCGAGGCCTTTGACTCCCGGTGATTCTTCACTGCAATCAAATAACAGCTGCAATCCCAGACATATTCCTAAGAACGGCTTTCCCATATCAACAACTTCATGTATCGTATCTGCAAGACCATACTTATTCAGTCTTTCCATAGCATCGCCAAACGATCCGACACCCGGAAGTACAACCTTGTCCGCACTCTTGATTAATTCGCTATCATTTGTAACAACCGTCTCCTGCCCCAGATACTCAAAAGCCTTCTCGACGCTCTTTATATTTCCGGCATCATAGTCTATTATTGCTATCATTCTGTCTATTCCTTTCAAACTAAGCAGTACCCCTGATATTTGTGTACTACATTGGATTGTAGCACATTCCAAACACGTTGTCTATTTTTTAAATCTTTTTCCTCTATGAAATGTGTGACAAATTTGTAAAAACCATTTATTTTACATACAAAAAAGAGCATTGCCATTCAATGTAATGGATGCTCTTCACAGCTATCTATGTATAGCCAACTACTTGCTTTTAATATACCGCATAAAAGTGATAAATGCAAGAACTTTTTTCAATTCTTTATACTAAACTATCCGTGATCTTTTCGTATGCCTTTTCCCAATCTCTGTGGGCATTCTCAATAATAATACTATTCACATCTGATCTTTCTAAATATTCCTGTTCCCTTTTCTGCCGCTCCTCCAGACATGATATATACCCATCTATACCGTGAGCTGATATGCTCCGGCCATAACCGCCATTGACATGATAATCGATGACCGGCTCCAACCATCCCGCTCTCTCTTTTGCGGTTTCTGTAATCCGCTCTGCCACATCATCATTTTGCAGGTATACTATCATCGGTTCCAACGGACTTATTACATCATTTATCCGGTCTATGTACTCATATATCCAGTCTTTCGGAAAATTAAACCTCATCATTGTTTCACACATTGGATTTTGCAGGAAAACACAGTTAAATACATAAACACATTCTTCCTGTACGGCCCTTTGTGCAAAATCTTTCCAATGCTCAAGCATCAGTGGTTCTTCCGTCTCCCATGGCAAAAAATCATATATTTTATATGATAAAAGCTGCTGCTGTTCCGTTTCCGTGAACTCTGACAAGGCTACAATATAGCCATTCCCGTTTTTCGCGGAATATTGCTTTATTTTTTCCTGTATTATTTTGTCCAATCTATTCAACTGTTCCTGTGTAATATAGGCATGATATTCATAATCAGCAGGATGTTGTCCGCTGCCTTCATCAAAAAAACATACTTTTTTCCCTGATTTTTCTAAGAAATCCGCTATATATTTTGCCGTTGTACTCTTTCCGGAACACGGAAGTCCCTCTACAATATATAATTTCGTCATTACTGTTTTCCTTTCTGCTCGCGTAATCGGTTCACTTTCCGGCTATTTTGCATAATTGATTTTTAATTCTAAGCATTGCTTCAATATGCATGATCCAATGCCTTGAAAATGGCATTTTCAACAAGCCTCTGACATCTTTACCACACCAGTAATCAATTAGCCATACAGCATTTTCATCCGTGGAAACGCATTTGGAATCAATTAACTTTGCCTTATCCGCATCTGTAAATCTACATTTCATATCATCATAGGATAATTCCGGCAAAAACGCATTGGTAGATTCCATAACAGCCTTTGCATATAATGAAAGCCCATCCACGTCTACATCCTTAGAAAAAGCAACTATTTTCTCACTGTCCAATTCATTTCCTGTTGTGATAACAGGTGCATGTATCCTTTTTTCATATGAATCTGTAAACAGAATCTGTTTATCTTTTTTTATCAATTCATGTGCCACAATATCTTCAATCCTGAATATATGCCAGATAGAATACGCAAGCGTCTTACTATGATATCCGTTCGCACCTTTAAACGGCATCTGATAAAATGCCTCTTTCGGATAGTTATTTACTATATTGGAAATCTGTTCGAATAATTCTTCCCGGAACGAAATAAGCTTCCGGACACCTTCTTTGTAAGTGGGTTCTTTTCCTAATAAAATCTGTATTTCCTTATTTTTTTGCGACCACTCTTTGTTCATATAAAATCTCCTTGTAATTTCATTCCATCCGTTATTTTATCACTAAATGCAGGATGCGAATCTCTAAATCTCCATAAGTAAATTAAATTGGCCTATAGTTTCTCCCTGTAAAAATGCCTTACCGCCAGAAATGCCACGACACTGAAATAAACACACCAGACTTCCAATATTGTTACACCAATCCATGCCGGGCTGTCGGCCTGAAAAACACCTGTCATCGGTAAAATCAGACAGCCTATAAAAAATATGCCGTGAATCAGCAATCCTTCACATATCTCGCGTTCAAAGTAAAAAAGTGCTATAGTTTCCTATAGCACTTTAATAAATCACTTATTCTTATTATCGTTTACCAATGCACCGTAGCCTTTAAGCTTGGCTGTATACTCCTCAAGACTTGACATATTATACAAATCAAGTGCTTCCTGCTCCGTTAATCCATTTTCTTCAAGTGCTGCCGTTATCTTGGAATATAATGAATCTATCTGCGATGCAATTCCATATTCCTCTATAAGATCTTCTGACTTATTCTTACGACCGACTGCCTTGATTAATGAATCAACCGCACTGCCCTTTTTATTTAAATCAACATAATGCTGATATGACGTAAGTCCACGCTGTATTGAAGCTAACAATTTGTTCTTGTTATACAGATCCTTATCATCACCTTTAAGTGAAAGTCCGGATAATAATTCATTAGCCTCTTCGTAGTCTCCAACGTCAAATGCATTCTCCGCATCCGCTATAGTGCTCTTCTTGTTAAAAATATTGGTTCCGACAATTAGCACTGCTGATATAACAGCAGCAATCAGGACCGCCTTAAATATTGCGCCGAAATCTGGCTGGATACGTTCTGACTTATCAACCGGTTTCTTAACTTTAGGTGCCTTTGGTTTCTTCTCTTTAGGAGCCTTCGGCTTCTTTTCTTTCTTAGGCTTCTTCGGTTTCTCTTCCTCTGCCGGTTCCTCGTTCTTCTCTTCAATATCTGACAAATCATTTTCTACTCCGGCATCCTGATACAGCTCGTCCATCAATTGTTTATTGATGTCCGCATCACTCTGCGCTATGTCATCAGGCTGTCCCAGCTCGTCACCATCATCGTATTCTTCAACAAAGAAAGACTTAAGTCCTTTTTTCTTTTTATTTTTCTTGTCTTTCTTATCCTTTTTTTTCTTCTTGGACTTCTCAGGTGTGGCATTGTCCTGATTATCATTATCAGCTATTGCAGTTCCGGCATCCTGGATGTCATTATGTATGGAATCATCATTCATCGCTGGTTCAGGCTGATAATCATCCATACTCGGCATATCAAAATTATCATCTAATACCGGCACATCATCAAGAACAGGTTCGGCTGACTCACCGTCATTATAATCAAAATCTTCAGGTTCTTCAGCCTCCGTTTCCGGATTGCTATTAACATCCGGATTATAATCAGGTTCGGAAGTATCCATATTATATGTATTATCCTGCACTGCACTGTCATCAAGTACCGGCTCCGGCTCTTCATCCGATATTGTACTCTCTTTATTCAAAGCTTCTATAGCATCCGATATAGATGCATCCTGCGCTGACTGATCCACTATATCCTTCAAGTCATTAACAAACTTCATCTGATCATCTGCCGACTGTTCATCATCTGCATTCACTGTATCATCATAATCATCATCTGTCTGCATACTCTTGAACAATTCATCCAGTGTAGCTGCTTCTTCCTTATTCTGATCAGCATCATCTTTTTCAGCTGCATTGTCACCCAGCTCACTGTCATTTTTAATTGCATTATTTAGTAGACTGTCAAGATATTCTTCTTCTTCATTTTTACCAGCCATCATATCCTCCGACAAAATGGTTTATTTTAATAATAATTTATCTATTTCTTCTACAAGCTGTCCTATTTCAGGCTTGGACAACTGTGCATCCGCTCCGAGGGATTCTCCCTTTCTTCTCATATCATCATTAATAAGAGATGAGAAAATAACAACCGGAACCTCTTTAAGATATTGATTCGTCTTAATGAGCTTGGTCAGCCTGTGTCCGTCCATCAACGGCATCTCAATATCTGTTATAACACAGCTCACATGCTCCGTTACCTTATCCTTATACTGATCAGCCAGTTTCTCGAGCTTGTCCCAACATTCCTGTCCATTTGGTGAAAGATCAAGATTAGCATATCCGGACTTCGACAATGAATCAGATATTAACTTCATCAAAAGTGCTGAATCTTCTGCCACAAATACAGGAAGGCTGTTTCTGTCACGTCCGGCATACTTCTCAACCTCAGACACTTTAAGCCCTGTTTCCGGTGCGATATCATTAACGATATGTTCAAAATCAAGAATTATTATAAGTCTTCCGTCTATCTTAACAACACCGGTGGTAATGCTGGCCTGTCCGGAACTTATCGATGAGTCAGGTGTGATGATCTGTGCCCATGATACTCTGTTGATTCCCAATACTTTATGCACATGAAATGCTATATTAAGCTTGTTAAAATTCGTTACAATAAGCATATCTGATGATGTATCCGGATTCTCCGGTCCATGTGTAGCCTTAGCAAGATCTATAACCGTTATCATCGTATCTCTCGGCATGAAAATGCCTTCAATATAAGGATGTGAATTAGGTACAGGCGTAACCGGCATATATGGGAGAATCTCTCTTATCTTGGCAACATTAATGCCGTAATGATTATCCCCTATAGTAAATTCGAGCAACTCCATCTCATTGGTTCCGTTTTCCAATAGTATATTTGTATCCATAAATAACCTCCATACATTTATCCGTCTAAGTTATTATTAGCAGATTCAACTATATACATTGTATCATATTTTGAGTAAAAAAAAAAGAGGTAATGACACTAATCATTACCTTTCTTGTTCCTTCAAAACCACACACTAAAAACGATATTTCATATCAAGACTTACTCTG
>CAMENP010000030.1 GCA_945928575.1 uncultured Butyrivibrio sp. | reverse complement strand
ACATAACATTTGTTTCACCAAGAATGGACTTATATCTTCGGTTCTCAAGGATGGCACATGGAAGAATCTTGCACACGAAGTCGGAGAAGTGCTTGTCGGAACGGAAAAGGTTGATTTATCGGAAGACGGGACAGCCGGTTTCTGGCAGATAGCTTTTGACAGGACCAAACCGGATGAGCTTTCCACACCGGCCGGATATTTTACCGGCGCTGCGGGTATTGCAGTTTCGCTCTTACAGGTGTATTGTATGGAAAAGGGAAATATTCATACGGGCGCATTGATCGATGACCCGTATAATAAATAAGCAATACATCAGGTGAATTATGGTAAAAAGCATGACAGAGGGAAATCCTCTGAAACTTATTCTTGAATTTACGGTTCCGCTTCTTCTGGGAAATCTGTTCCAACAGACATATAATATGGTTGATGCGATCATAGTCGGAAGATATATCGGTGCCAATGCGCTGGCAAGTGTCGGCGCTTCGTCATCTGTGCAGTTTATGGTGCTCGGATTCTGCATGGGGTGCTGCGCCGGTTTTACGATACCGGTTGCACAGCAGTTTGGCGCGAAAAATTATGACCGGATGAGAAGTTATATTTTTCATTCGGGAGTTTTAAGCGTGATCCTTGCGATAATAATGACGAGCGTATGTGCCATTCTCTGTCCGCAGATACTTCATCTTATGAAGACTCCGGACAAACTTTATGCGGACGCATACAATTATTTTCTTATAATAGTACTGGGAATACCGTTTTCGCTTCTGTACAATCTTCTGGCCGGAATACTGCGTGCGGTAGGCGATTCCAGAACGCCTTTTATATTCCTTGCGGTTTCGACGGTTTCCAATATACTGCTGGATCTGCTGTTCATAATTGTATTTAAATGGGGATGCGCGGGAGCGGCGGGAGCCACGATAACATCCCAGGCTGTAAGCGGAATATTATGTCTGATTCTTATAAACAAAAAGTTTGATATATTAAAACTTAAACGCGGCGACATGAAGCTGGACGGCAGAAATATGCTGACATGCGTTACAATGGGAATTCCGATGGGACTGCAGTATTCCATTACCGCGATCGGAAGCATGGTGCTTCAGGCCTCAAACAACAAGCTTGGGGAAGTGTACATATCGGCATTTGCCGCAGGAAGCAAGATAAAGCAGTTTGCCATGTGCCCTTTTGATGCCCTTGCAACAGCGGTTTCAAGCTTCTGCAGCCAGAATCTCGGTGCGGTTAAATTCGACAGGATAAGAAAAGGCCTTAAAACCGGTATAATAATCGGCGTGATATACGGTATATTTATCGGCGCGGTGACGAATATCTGGGGATACGGACTTTCTTCACTCTTTGTGAAAAAAAGTGAGACCGAAGTTTTACTGGCATCTGCTTTATATGTCGGACATCTTGGCCTGTTTTTCTGGGCAATCGGTTTCTTGAACTGCTGCAGACTCACAATTCAGGGCATAGGGTATGCCGGAGCGGCTATTTTTTCGGGAATACTCGAAATGATCGCAAGAATTGTGGTGAGTTTCGTGTTTGTGCCGAAGTTCGGGTATACAGCGATAACATTTGCAGACCAGTGCGCGTGGCTTGTGGCATGCGCGTACTGCATACCGATGGTTTTCGTCCTTATTCGGAGACAGGAAAGAAAGTGTGCCGGAATATAATGTACGCCCGTTGATGTTTTGGCGGAAATAAATATATTCATGTATGAATTATTCTGCATCCGGGGGCGTATAATGTTACAAAACATTGGATGTATTTGGATATGCGGGGATTAGCAGAATATTTCAGAAAACACAGAAGCAGGGTATTTATCTTTCTGCCGGTTGTGCTTGTAATAGCGGGTGTGCTGGCATATGTGCCGTATCATACGATTACATCGGCATCCGGTAAGCTGACAAAGAGAGAACTTCCGATATATTGTGTTGGAACGGATGAGAAGAAAGTTGCGTTGTCATTCGATGCGGCATGGGGCAATGAAGATACGCAGACACTGCTTGATATACTGGCCAGATATGATGTGCATGTTACTTTTTTTATGACGGGCGGATGGATAGAAAGTTATCCTGATGACGTGAAAGCGATTCTTGCCGCGGGCCATGACCTCGGAAATCACAGCGAAAATCATAAACAGATGAGTAAGCTGGGTCATGAAGAGTGCATTGAAGAACTGATGGGGCCGCATAAGAAGGTAGAAGAACTTACCGGTTATAATATGTGCCTGTTCAGACCGCCGTACGGAGATTATAATGATAATCTTATTAAGTCGGCCGAAAGCTGCGGGTATTATACGATACAGTGGTCGGTGGACAGTCTGGACTGGAAGGATTACGGTGCCGACAATATTGTAAGCACCGTGCTGAATCATAAGAACCTCGGAAACGGCGCGGTGATACTTATGCATAATGGTGCCAAATACACCAAAGATGCGCTCGAACGTGTTATCGTCGGGCTTAAAGAACAGGGATATACGATAGTTCCGATATCGGAGCTTATCATAACAGATAATTATACGATAGACCATACCGGTAAACAGATTGCAGACTGATAGGATATGACCGCCGGCCGCCCGCTGTCCGAAAATGGAATATATTGATATTGCTTTTGACAGCGAAAGAGTGTATACTAGTTGTGTATTTTTAAGGATGGTCTATGATATGAATAAAATGATACACATCGCGGATATGCATTGTCATATTCTTCCGGGACTTGATGATGGTTCAAGAAGCATGGAGCAGACGATTTCCATGCTTAAGATAGCATATGATGAAGGTGTGAGACTGATAATAGCAACACCGCATTATCATATAGGCAGGATGATGGTTGAACAGAGTAAGATCGATGCTGCTATAGAGAGTATCACACCGGTTATCAGGGATAATTTTCCGGATATGGAAATATATGCGGGACAGGAGATATACTATTATTCGGAAGCCGTTGAGGCACTTAATGATAATAAGGCCAGAACCATGGCCGGTTCAGGATATATTCTGTTGGAATATTCGCCGGATGAATCCTATGATGTAATATGTTCGAGCATATATGAAGCTGAGACTAACGGATATGTACCGATAATAGCACATATCGAGCGTTACACTTGTGTACACGACAGAACAGACAGAGTTGCTGAACTTATCGAATCAGGAGCATATATCCAGGTTAATGCAGGTACCGTGACCGGCGGTATGGGCAGGAGCAGTAAGAAGTTTGTTAAGAAGCTTCTCAAGGAGCATATGGTTCATTTCATATCATCGGATGCACATAGTGACCGTACCAGGGCACCGCGTTTTAGCGAAGCCGTTAAGGCACTCGGTAAGATTTGCAAGCCGGACTACTGTATGGAACTATTGTGGGACAACGCCATCAAGGTAATCAATAACGAGGAAATATAACGGAGATACTATGGGAAACATTAATAACAATGAGAACACAGCAGATAACAGCAGGACGGAAATCGATATAGCGGAGATTTTCGGCATACTGGCACACAAATGGATAATTATTGTAGCAGCCGGGGTAATTGCTGCGGTGCTTGCTTTTGGCTATTTTCATTTCATAGCCACACCTAAATACACATCAAGCGCAAGCATTATGGTCATCAATCGTCAGAATACGGACGCAATCACAGCGACCGATCTTACTTCTTCGACAACTCTTTCCAATGACTATGTTGAAATTATTAAATCAAGAACCGTACTTGAACAGGTAATAGCGGATCTTGATCTTGATTATGATGTTGAGAAGCTCGGTGCTAAAATATCAGCATCGGTTATTACGAATACGCGTAAGATAAGCATTAAAGTTACCGACGAGGATCCTATTCTTGCCAAGAAAATAGCTGACAGCGTTGTGGAAGCATCAAGTAAGCGTATATGTGAGATCATGAATATAGAGAATATGGTAAGCACCGTTGACAAGGGAGACCTTCCGGACAAGCCGTCAAGCCCGGCAACCAAGAGGAACACGGTTATCGCAGCACTCGTAGGAATTGTGCTGGCAGCTGCAGTGATTATCATTGTCGGAATAAAAGATGACAGGATCAAGACTCAGGAGGATGTTGAGAAATATCTCGGAACAGGTGTTCTCGGAATTATACCTTTATTTGAGGCAGGGGCATCTCAGCCTAAGGAGACACAGGCATCCGCATCCAAGCAGGGAGGTAAGCAGTAATGGCAATCCAGAAGATTTCAATTAATAAATTTGTCAAGCCTGATTACAGGGCTAATGAAGCGTTTAAGAGACTTCGTACCAATATCCAGTTCAGCGGTTCCGATGTAAAAGTAATCGCGCTTACGAGCTGCGTTCCAAACGATGGTAAGTCGACGGTGTCATTTAATCTGGCAGTGTCATTTGCGGAAATGGGCAAGAAGGTTCTTTTTATAGACGCAGACCTTCGTAAATCCGTTCTCATAGGTAAATATAAAATAAGCAGGGCGGTTAACGGTTTTACCCATTATCTTTCAGGCATGAAGAGCATTGAGGAGGTAATATATTCTACTAACATAGATAATCTTAATATTATTTTATCCGGTCCGGTACCGCCTGATCCGGCGGAACTTCTGGAAAGTGACCGTTTCAATGATCTTATACCTGCACTCAGAACAGTTTACGATTATATAATAATCGATACACCGCCGCTCGGAAGCGTAGTCGATTCAGCAATCATTGCCAGCAAATGCGACGGCGTAGCACTTGTACTTCCTGCCAGGGAAGTAAGTTACAAATTTGCCGCAGACATTATCGATCAGATTAAGAAAACCGGCTCAAGATTTCTTGGTGTAATCCTTAATAAAGTCAATATGTCAAGCAAGTCATATTACGGCAAATATTACGGAAAGTACTATGGCAAGTATTACGGCAACTATGGTGAAGATAAGTAATATGAATTAGAGGGATTGTATTATGAAGAGATCCAAAATTTTAATGATAGCAGCTGCGGCCGTGCTGCTTATTCTTCTGATAACAGCGGTGGTCATACTTAAAGGTGACGGAACGGGGCCGTCGATTACGATTCCGTCCGGCATAGAATATCACAAGGGAATGTCAGATTCCGAACTGCTTAACGGCGTTACCGCCGAGGACAGCAAAGACGGCGATGTCAGTGATACACTTATCGTTGAATCTGTAATCATACTTTCAAGCGGTGACAGTGTCAAGATAACTTATGCTGCCAAGGATAAGCACAACAATATCACACAGAAGAGCATCATCCTTCCTTATAAAGCACCGGCCGAGGAACCAACGAAGAGCCCGGAGGCAACCAAGCCTGCCGATAATAAGGAAAGCAGCAAAGAGGCTGGCAATGAAACACCTCATGCGCAGGAGGAGACCACTACCGGATATCCTGAGGAGACAACCCCGGTTCAGACAGAATCGCCTGATGCTCCTGTATTATATCTTACGAAAATAGAAGACTGGATCAAGAAAGGCAGTCAGGTCAACTGGATCAAATACGTATCTGACATCACCGATGATAAGGATGAGCGGAACGCGCTTTTCCAGTCAATTATGATAGATAACTATCCTGACATGAACACGGTGGGGGATTATGATATGCAATTTTATTGCAAGGATTCAGATGGTAATTTTTCACCGAAAATCACATTGCATATACATATAACCGATTAACAGCGGAGGGACATGAGATGGAAGAGAAAGAAATACTTAACGAAGTTAATGGCAGCGGCAAGGATAAAGTCCGCAGAATACTTATGTATATAGGCTGGGGCTTGAGCGCGGTTCTGCTTGTATGCGGGATAATGCTTATAAGCAGGGTGATGAAGCTTAATGTGCTCACTACACCATACATGGTAATTCTGATTGCCAGTGTTATAGTGGTGACAGGCGTTATTGCTTTTTTACAGAAATGGATAGTATCCGGCATTATAACCAAAATAATTGCCATTGCAATGAGTGTAATCATGGTAATCGGTTCCAGATACCTCGGAGCCACCAGCAAGGCACTTGACAAAATGTCCGGAATGAAGACCCAGATAGACAATGTGTGCGTGTACGTCCTTAAGGACAGCACATATGAGAGCCTTGATGACCTTAAGGATGCAACCTTCGGAATCTCACAGACCCTTGACCGCACCAATACGGACAAAGCTCTTGACATGATAGTGAGCGAAATCAAGACATCATTGGTCCCTAAGGAATATCAGGGCGCGATGCAGCTTATTGATGCCCTTTACAATAAGGAAGTCGATGCAATCGTCCTTAACAGTTCTTTCCTCTCAGTATTTGAGGGCGTAGATAATTATTCAGATGTCGAGGATCGTATCCGCAGCGTCTGGTCCGCAGAAATCAAAACAGATATAGTAGATAATAACAATAACAACAATAATAACGAGGAGCCTACATCTGATCCGTATGATCAGTACAAAAATTTCCTCTATGGCGGCGATGACGTATTTACACTTTATGTCAGCGGAATCGACACCAACGGCTCGCCTATGGTGAACCGCAACAGCGATGTCAACATTCTCATAACCGTAAATACCAAGACCCGTCAGATTCTTATGATTAACACCCCGAGGGACTTCTATGTTCCTTTATCAATATCCAATGGCGTCAAGGACAAACTTACCCACGCCGGCTGCTACGGCATCCAGGTATCGGTAGACACCCTTGAAATGCTTTACGGAGTAAACATTGATGATTACATCAAAATTAATTTCACCGGATTTGTGGATGTAATAGATGAACTCGGTGGAGTGGATGTATACTCAGAGTATGATTTTATGCCAAGACATGGTACACAACACTTTACAGTGGGATATAATCATGTGAATGGTACAGAGGCACTTGGTTTTGTAAGAGAGCGTTATTCATTTGGCAGTGGAGACAGACAGCGTGGTAAGAATCAGATGGCACTCATAAAAGCAATGATTAATAAATGCGTGTCAACAGATACATTGTTAAATTATGAGAATATACTTGGGGCAGTATCATCGAGTATTGCAACAAGCATGACTACAGATGAGATAACAGGACTTGTAAAAATGCAGCTTTCAGATATGAAGGGCTGGGACATACAGACATACAGTGTGGATGGCAAGGGCGACAACCTAATGACATTCTCGCTTACAGCACCGAACTATGTAATGGTACCGACACAGTCAACGGTTGATATGGCAAAAGAATATTTAAGACAGATATATGCCGGAGAAACAGTGCAGGTACAATAATAACATCCGGTGGAGAGGAATAATGGATATGGAAAATGAACCAAGGATTAATGTAACAAGATCAACGATGCCTCCGTTAGAGGAATATGTTGAGGAAATAAAGCCTATATGGGAAAATCATTGGATGACAAATATGGGAATGGTATATAAGAAACTTCAGCGTGATTTAAAAAGCTATCTTGAGGTTCCTGAGATATCATTGTTTGCTAACGGACACATGGCGTTGGAAATGGCAATAGAGGCTATAGGCCTAAAAAATATAAAAGGCGGAGAGGTTATAACAACGCCGTTCACATTTATATCCACCACGCATGCCATAGTAAGAAATGGATTAAAACCGGTGTTTTGTGATATAAATTTTGAGGATTATACAATAGATGCCGATAAGATAGAAGAACTGATAACCCCGCAGACGGTTGCAATCGTTCCCGTACATGTATATGGAAATATATGTGATGTCGAGAAAATTCAGAGAATAGCAGATAAATATAATTTAAAGGTAATATATGATGCGGCACACGCATTCGGCGTAAAATACAAAGGGATCGGAATAGGCAATTACGGCGATGCTACCATGTTTAGCTTTCATGCAACTAAAGTATTTAATACAATTGAAGGCGGGGGTGTAGCATTTAAAAACGAGGCCTATAAAAATCCGTTACATGAATTAAAAAATTTCGGAATTCACGGACCGGAAGACGCAAGCGCTGTTGGTGGAAATGCCAAGATGGATGAATTCAGGGCAGCGATGGGTGTATGTAATCTGCGAAGAATGGACGAGTGCTTAGCATCCAGAAAGATGGTGGCCGATGCATATAACACCAGATTAGGAGGAATTCCGGGAATAAAATTAAATAAAGCCAATCCCGATGCCACTCAGAATTTTTCATATTATCCTATTTATGTTGAACCGGAAATCTTCGGTAAAACAAGGAATGATATATATAATGAACTGCAGAAACATAATATTTTTGCTAGAAAATATTTCTATCCGGCAATAAATGAGATGTCATGTTATAAGGATAGTTTTGAACAAAATACACCGATAGCACATGACGTATCTGAAAAGATACTCACATTACCTATATATGAAGGCTTAAGCCAGAAAGATGTAAACAGAATCTGCGATATAATATGTTCGCTGAGATGAGGTTAAATGCTTTATGCATAAGAAGAGTAAAACGGTATTATCTGAATTCGGAGCTCTGACTGAAGAATTTGTTAATCCATATTCAACAGGTGAACTTACAATCAAAAAAACATTCTACATAGTTGTGGTAAAAAGGCTGATTGACATAATAATATCGGCGGCAGCAATGATTGTAACAGTTCCTATAAATATAGTGATTACGATAATTACATTAATAAATCCGGGTATGCCAATCATATTTTCCCATCATAGACCGGGACTTGCGGAGAAACCGATAAAGATTGTAAAGTTCAGAAATATGACAAATGAAACAGATGAAAATGGCAATTTGTTACCGCCAGAAAAGAGGGTGACTAAAGTAGGCAGAATATTACGTAAGGCATCGTTAGATGAACTTTTGCAATTTGGACTTATATTTATAGGGAAGATGTCCATAATAGGACCGCGGCCGTTGCTAATGTCTTATTTGCCCAAGTATACGTTGGAACAGCACAGAAGACATTCGGTAAAACCGGGGCTTGAGTGCCCGATGCCTGATTATTCCAGAGAGATCACGTGGGAACAGCGTATAGATAATGATTTATGGTATGTTGATAATATAAGCTTTAAGACAGACTGTATGATGTTTGTGAGACTGATAAAGCTTATTTTTAACAGAAAAAGAGCCACGAACAGAGGCGAAAAGATTGATAAAACATTCGGTGAGTCCGATTAACAGATATAGGAGGATGGACACATAATAATGAAAGATATAGTTTTGTACGGGGCCGGAGGGCTTGGAAGAGAAGTATCGTTTTTGATAGAAAGAATTAACAGAAATGAACCTACATATAATCTGATTGGATTTATAGTGGATGAGGAATATTACACAGAAGGCCAAAATGTTCACGGATATCCGGTTGTAGGAACCCCGCAATGGATAATTGACCACAGAGACAGTGTGGTATGTACATGTACAATAGGAGAGCCGGTAGTCAGAGAGAAAGTACAGGAGATGTTGGAACCGCAAGGAGTTATATTTGAAACACTAGTCTCACCCGATGTGGAAATACATAATACCGTTAAAATTGGAGCAGGAAGTATAATTTCCAGAAGAGTTTCGATTACCGTTGATGTTACTATTGGTAAAGGCGTGTTAATAAATGAAAATTGCGGATTAGCACATGATTCAGTAATTGGGGATTATTCCTGTCTTAGCGGAGGATGTGGAGTCAACGGATATGTGCAGATTGGTAAGAGAACAAGAATTGGTGGAAAGGCCTATTTTGTTCCGCATATAAAAGTTGGTGATGATGCAGTTGTGGCAGCAGGAAGCATTGTATTTACCAAAGTAAAGCCGGGAACACATGTACTCGGTAATCCAGCAAAAAGAATTGAACTGTAGGTGAAGTTATGCTTGTAAAAAGGATAATTTCCGATATGCTTGAATCCAATATGTATCTGCTGATTGAAACGGGGCATATGCTTGTCATAGATCCGTGCAGGTATTTTAAGACAGAAGGCAATATTGCGGACCTGCTTATATTGACGCATGAGCATTACGATCACATTTCGGGAGTCAACCTCTGGAAAGAAAAGACAGGAGCAAGGGTGCTGGGTAGCAAGGCGTGTGCTGATAACTGCATGGACAGTAAGAAAAACATGAGCCGGCATTTTGAAGCTTTTTGCCAGATACAGACTTTTACAGACAACAGAGATGTCAAAGATATTGATAAAACTTATATATGTGCTGTTGATAATACTTTTACCGGAACATACAGGTTTGATTGGCGTGGAAATAATATCAGGTTATTTGAAATTCCGGGACATTCAATGGGAAGCATTGGAATTCTGGTAAATGATAAATTACTTTTTTCCGGCGACAGTATATGGAAGAATGAAGAAACCGCGTGTGGATTTCCGGGAGGAAGTCTAAAAATGTGGAATAATATATCTAAACCCACAATTGATAAGTTGCCCGGAGATGTAATTGTATATCCGGGACATGGAGAGTCATTCAGATTATCAGAAAGAGGAAAATAAAATGCCATTTTTTAACAATGAAAATATTTCTATAGCGGCAATGGCATGCGCCGTGCCGGACAATTTAGTAACAGTGGACAGTTTTTCAAATGCATTTGGACAGGAAGTTACAGAACGGTTTACGGACGGAACAGGAATAAAACAGATGTATAAAGCATTGCCTGAGCAGACTGCCGGAGATATAGCCTATGCGGCGGCCGAGAATCTTATGGAACATTATCCGGTGGACAAAGATAAGATTGGTGCATTGATACTTGTAACACAGTCGCCGGACTACAGGAGACCTGCTACGGCATGTGTTCTGCAGAAAAGGCTTGGCCTTTCAAAAGATTGTGCGGTTATGGATATAGGCCTTGGATGTTCGGGATTTGTATACGGATTACAGGTCGCAGGTTCACTAATGGCATCATCCGATATGGAATATGCGATGCTATTGATAGGAGAGACAGCATCCAAGCTTGTCAATCCTCAGGATAAATCCATAGTAATGATGTATGGTGATGCCGGTGCAGCAGTGCTTTTAAAGAGAGAATCTGGAAACAATATAAAGACATTATTGAGAAGCGATGGCAGTAAGTATGAGGCCATAGTATTACCGGCAGGAGGATTTAGGGATATGAATCCATCACATGAGATTTTTATGTGCAGCGATGGTAATGAACGAAGCCTCTACGACATCTTTATGGATGGAACGGCAGTATTTTCATTTTCAATTAATGAAATCCCGGTGGCGATAAAAGACTATCTCGAAGTCGTAGGCAAAAATATAGAAGAATTTGATGTAATAGCATTACATCAGGCTAACAGATTTATCCTGAAACAGATTACTAAAAGAATTAAAGCTAAGACAGAAAAAGTACCTTTATCGCTTGACAGATATGGAAATACCGGAGGAATTTCAATACCATTAACATTATGCGATAAATATGGCAGCACAGACGAGGAAGTAATTAAAGTCCTTGCAAGTGGATTCGGCATTGGATTATCATGGGGAGTTACATCATTTGAAATTGATACTACTAATATATATCCGGTTATTTTAACTTCTGATTACTACGCAGAGGGAAAATTTATGCCGGGAGAATACTAAAATAAAAGGAGCATTTAATGGAAAACATAATTGATCTTACAGGTAAAAAAATAATTGTTGTCGGGGCATCTTCCGGAATAGGAAGGAAAACGGCAATGACACTTGATAGTGTTGGCGCAATTGTGATTCCCGTGGCGAGAAGGGAAGATAAATTAGCAGAGCTTGTGAAAGAACTTGGTAAGCGTTCTAGCAAATATTATGTAAGCGATATCAGTGAACATGATAAGATTGAAGCATTGGTAAAAAAAATAATAGATGATAATGGCCCAATAGACGGAATGGTTTACGCTGCTGGTATAGGAACATCAATGGCACTGATGCAGTGCAAACCGGAAAAAGTTAAACAGATGTTTGATGTTAATTATTTTGGATTCGTTGAAACTGTAAGGCAGATTTGCCGTAAGGGCAGATTCAATCCGGGTATGAGGATTGTCGGCGTATCATCAACGGCCTCATTGCATGGTGATAAAGCGAAGACAATTTACTCATCATCAAAAGCCGCTATGAATTCGGCTATAAGATGTATAGCTAAAGAAGTCGCTGAAAAAAAAATCTGCATTAATGCTGTTGCGCCGGCAATGACTGCAACTGAAATGTATAATCATTTTATAGAGAAATTCGGTGAGGATAGCGCAAGTAATGAAGAATTGTTAAAAAGGCAGTATCTCGGAATAGCACATACAGAAGATATAGCAAATGCAATAGCGTTTTTAATTAGTCCAGCAGCAAGATTTATAACAGGAATTACACTACCTGTTGACGGTGGAACAACTTCATCATAAAGCATTCCTCTGACACTTATCAATGAATATGGTGAATCAAAAGAGGATGGAACCGTCACGGCATTATGCTGCGGATTCGGAGTAGGATTTTCATGGAAAAACGTGGGAATCCGGATTGACAGGATGAATATCTTGCCTTTGGTACCTACAGACGAGTATTACAAGGATGGATATAATATTAAAGATATAAAGGAGAATAACGAAAATGACCGAGAAAGAAAAATTAGCAATGATTGAAGACACTTTAGAGATGGACGAGGGCACACTTGCTCCTAAAATGAAGCTTGAAAACATTGATGAATATAACTCAATGGCAAAGCTTTCGTTAATAGTTATGATGGAAGACGAATTCGGTGTCAAACTTTCAAGTACAGAAATAAAGGGTTTTAAAACAGTGGCAGATATTCTGGATAAGATGAACTAAGGAGAATGAATATGAGAACCAAAATAGAAGGTGTTACAGTTGAGTGTATGGCGGCAGCAGTATCCGGCAAATGGGATTCTATAATGGAAATTTCGGATGAAGATGAAAAAGTAGTTGAGCAGTTTATAAGAAAAACAGGAGTCGAGGGAAGATATTCGGCTTCTCAGAGGCAGACCGCATCTGATTTCTGTTTTGCTGCGGCACAGAAAATCATAGATAGCTGCAAACTGGACAAGAACAAAATAGGAATTCTTGTATTTGTATCACAAACAAGTGATTACCGCATTCCGGCTACAGCATGTGTATTACAGCATAGACTCGGACTTTCAGAAAATATGATAGCGTTCGACGTTAATCTCGGATGTTCGGGATTTGTGTATGGACTGGATATAGTGGCTTCGATTATGCAGAATTCCGAGGCAGAGTACGGATTGCTGCTTACAGGTGACACCTCTGCGAGAGAGTATAGTGCATACAGTAAAAATAAAACCGGGCATACTGCGGCATATCTGTTCGGAGACGCAGGTACGGCAACCCTCCTGAAAAAAGATGTAGCCGGCAGTATTGAGGTTGAATTGAATACCAACGGGAACGGTTATCAGGCTATTTTTGCACCGTATTGCGGATGGCGTAATCCGGACTGTCCTATTGGTAAGGGAAATACGTCAATGATGGATGATATAGAAGTGTTTAATTTTGCAACTAATCAGGTACCAGTTCAGATCGGTAAATATATGTCGGATACAGGAACAACACCGGACAGCTATGACTGTCTTGTGCTTCATCAGGCAAATATTATGATAATGAAAAGAATAGCGAAGAAGACGGGATTTGCACCGGAAAAACTTTTGATATCACTTAATAAATTTGCAAATACATCATCCTCAAGCATTCCTCTGACACTTGTCAATGAATATGGTGAATCAAAAGAGGATGAAACCGTCACGGCATTATGCTGTGGATTTGGAGTAGGACTTTCATGGGGAACCGTCGGAGTCAGGATAAACAAAAAGAATATCTTGCCTTTGGTACACACAGACGAGTATTATAAGGATGGATATAACATTAAAGATTTAAAGGAGAATAATGAAAATGACTGAAAAAGAAAAATTAGCAATGCTTGAAGAAACTTTAGAAATGGACGAGGGAACACTTGCTCCGGAAATGAAACTTGAAAACATTGATGAATATAATTCAATGGCAAAGCTTTCGTTAATAGTTATGATGGATGACGAATTCGGTGTTAAACTTTCAAGTGCCGAAATAAAAGGATTTAAGACAGTAGAGGATATTTTGGCTAAGATGAACTAAGGAGGAGATAGATTATGTCAAATAAAGAAAAATATAATGATGTATTCAAGCGAGTATTTCTGGTAGACGACAGTCAGCTAGGAGATGGATTTGAATTTGGTAAGATTAAGGAATGGGATTCTGTTGCCCATATGAAACTTATCAGTGAACTGGAAGATGAATTTGATATAATGTTTGATACTGATGACATATTACATTACGGTTCATATGCAAACGGAATCAAAATTCTCAGTAAAATGGGAATTGAAATGTAAGATATTGTCTTGCGGAAGGATGTGACGGTATGAGTCAGTTATTGGAAAATAAAGTATGTATTATTACAGGTGCCGGCGGCGGTATCGGAAAGGCTATGTCAGAGATTTTTGCCGAAAACGGAGCAGTGGTATATGCTAATGATGCCAGGCCGGGATGCATGAATGAATGGGCAGAACAGATGGAAAACAAACTCCCGGGTAAGATACATGCAGTGTATTTTGATATAACAGATGAGTCACAGGCCAAAAATGCAATAATGAATATCAAAAGGTCAGAAGGACACATAGATGTTCTGGTTAATAATGCAGGTGTTGAATATAACGAGCTTATCGGAATGATAAGCAGGGATAATATGAATACTATGCTTAATGTGAATATTATAGGAACAATAAATATGCTCCAGATTGTAAGCAGAGTTATGTCCAGACAGGAATCCGGAGGAAGTATTATTAATATATCCTCAAAGGTTGCATTGCGTGGAAACAGGGGGCAGCTTGTATATTCGGCTACCAAAGGTGCGGTAGTATCAATCACAAAGTCAGCTGCCAAAGAACTTGCCTCAAAGAATATCAGAATTAATGCAATCGCACCGGGATTAACGAAAACACCGATGATGATGAAAGCTAATCAGGATAAATTACAGGAAAGGATTAATAATATATGCATGGGAAGGCTTGCAGAGCCGGAGGATATTGCCAATGCATGTATGTTTTTTGCTTCTGATTTATCTGGGTATGTTTCCGGAGAAGTCCTCACAGTGGATGGATGCACAATAATGTAATGCAGGAGGTTTAAATGTTTTTAGATATTGATAGATTTGAAAGAAATCATATTGCAATACATGATGACAGCAATACAGTGGTTACATATGGCGAACTGAGTGATTTTGTACAGGTAATTGCTAAATATAACCTTAAGAGAAGTATTGTCTTTACTCTTTGCGGGAACGAAGCAGGAGCGCTGGCCGGATATGTGGCATTTGAGTCATGTAAGCTGGTACCTCTTCTTATGAGTGCAGATATAGATGAGAAACTTCTGGATGATCTGGATAAAACATACGAGCCACAATATTATTGGGTTAAGGAAACGGAAAGCGGTAGCTTTAAAGGAAAAAAAATATATTCATGCTTTGGATACTGTCTGATAAGAACAGTATATGATTTTTATGAGATAAACGATAAATTATCATTGCTTATGATGACATCCGGTTCGACCGGCAGCCCTAAGCTTGTAAGGTATAAGTATGGAAATCTCGAAAATAATGCATTGAATGTCGCAAAGGTTTTTGGATGGACACCGAAGGAAAACTGTATTATGGATTTACCGATGCAGTATACAATGGGACTAAATGTAATTAACAGCCATTTGTGCGTTGGAGCAACGGTGCTTCTTATAAAGAGCAATCTTATGAGCGCGGCGTTCTGGGATTTTATAAGAGAAAATCACGGAACGAATTTTACCGGAGTGCCGTACAGTTATGAAATTATGTTAAAACTCAGATTTACCAGAATGAAACTTCCGGATTTATATACTTTAGCCGAAGGTGGCGGTAAGTTGACAGATGATGTATTCAAAACACTTGCTGATTATGCTGCACAGAATGGTAAGAGATTTTGTGCCACTTTCGGTACGACCGAGACGAGCGCAAGAATGGCATTTCTTGATCCTGAAGAAGCTGAAAACAGAATCGGAAGTATCGGAAAAGCTATTCCGGGAGGAAGACTGTATCTGGTAGACGATGAAGGCGTTGAGTTGGAAGATGACGAGGCACGTGGTGAATTATGTTATGACGGACCTAATGTTACGATGGGATACGGTATATGTAAGGCAGACCTGTTAAAGGACGATGAGTGGAATGGTACATATCATACAGGCGATATTGCAAGGCGTGATAAAGACGGTTTCTACTATATTGTTGGACGCAAAAGCAGATTTTTGAAATTATACGGTCTCAGAATAAGCCTTGATCAAGCAGAACGTGTTATAAAGTCTGAATATAACTGTGAATGTGCATGCAGTGGTAATGATAAAGAAATGTACATTTATGTGACAGACGGAGAAATCGCAAAAGAACTTCCGGGATTTTTAAGTAAAAAGTTTAATATTATTGCATCAACATTCAGGACAAGAGTGGTAGGACAAATTTTAAAAAATTCAACCGGCAAGATTATGTACAAAAAAATGGACGAAAGTTGGGAAAATGATGGACAGCAGGCTTAAAGGATTCAAATTCAGTGCTGAGCAGGCTTATACATGGTTTTTCATATGCGTTATGTCTAGTGGGCTTGTAAGAACTTTGCTATATTCGGTTTTATCCAAAGTTAATCTGGGAAGAAGTTATCTTTTCCTGACGATTTTTATAATGTATTTTCCTATAATAATTGTTTTTTTTGCACAGCCGGCAAAAGAAAAAATTGTTAATAAGGAGCTTATTATATTTATAGTATCATTTATAGTTATAGCACTTTATTTTGCAATTACGCTTTTTATACATCCGGGGTATGAGGAACATTATACAAAAAAATATTTTGGAGCATATGATGCGGTGTTCCGACCGGATAACGGTGCAATCTTTTTGCTGCTGGCAGTTTTACTTTGTAAGAATACTGAAAGACTAAGACATAACCTCAAACTGGCGGCACCGATATTATTTGTTTATCTGGGATATCAGTATTGGCAGTATAAGACAATGGGTTATTGGATGGTGTACGATTGGCAGGGCGATTATGTTGAGCAGTCGTATAATCTCGGATTTGGATACAGTGCAATGTTTTGTTCTACAGTTATGCTTTCATTATTTATGGAAGAACACAAATGGTGGGAGTTAATTGTTGCTGTCGCATCATTCATATTAGCGATACTCGGTGGATCAAGAGGCTGTGTGCTTACATTTATGATCTTTGTGTTTATATATGTATGTAAAAAAATCGAAGAGGTCAGATTTTATAAAAAAATCATCATTATTGCAGTAATGGCGGTTGCATTTGTATTGATATACACTAATTATAATACGATACTGACCAAAATATCAGGGGTAAATTCGCGTGCTATAAGTATGTTTGTGGAAGGAACTTTTACAGCTGACAACGGAAGAAATGAAATTTATAAACTGGCAATAGATGCAATCAAACATGTGCCTTTTTTGGGATACGGAGCATATGGAGACAGACAGTTTATTGCACCATATTTTTATTGGGGATACTCGCATAATATTGTTCTGGAGTTTATAATTGACTTTGGATGGATCTTTGGCGTGTTATTCCTTGGAATATTGTTTTATCTCTGTGTTAAAGCAGTTATAAAAGCCAAGGGTAATCAAGTGGCGGTCATTGCAATATTGATTGGCGCAAATGCCAAGTTATTTATTTCCGATTCATTTTGGGCGTATCCTTATTTTTGGATGCTTATAGGATATATCACATATATTATGTATGTTGATAAAAAAGAATCGAATGTTCAAAGGAGTTAGATATGATAGTACATATTATAGGACAAACGTTGTATACAAGAGATATGTATGAGTTTATTAATAATAATTTTTGCCACAGCGATCATGTTTTCATGACCGGAAAAGCATTTGATGCAGATGCAATCGCACCAATAGGATTAGGAAGAAAGAACGGCGATGTAAATATAATATCACCAAAGAAAATATTTACATACCTTAAAATATTGAAAAAATGTGATGGTATAATAATTCACGGTATTTTTTCTCCAAAGCATTTATTGTTGATAGCGCTTCATAAGAAGTGGCTGAAGAAAGCATGCTGGATCATATGGGGAGGAGATATATATGTACACAATAAAGAAAATAAAACCATCAAAGAAAAAATAACCGATTTTGTTAAGAAAAAGACCGCACCTCAAATTGGATTTATTGCTCCGTTAGTGGATAAAGATTATAATCTTGCTCAAAAATGGTACGGTGTAACCGGAGTCAAGGTGCCGATAAATTATCCGACCCCATTGCAGAATATGAGAATAATTCAAATGTTATCAAGAGCGAGCGATATAAAGGAACACAAGTCAGATAAAGAAGCATTGAATATAATGATAGGCAATTCGGCAACAGAGACTAATTGCCATATGGAAGCAATAGATGCTTTGGCACAATATAAGAGCGAAAATATTAAAATATATCTGCCGTTGAGTTACGGCTTTTCCGGATACGAACGGTATGCACAAGAAGTTATTGAATATGCGGAATCCATATTCGGTAAAAATAAAATAATACCAATCTGTAATAAAATGGCGTCGGATGAGTATTGCGAACTTTTAAGTAAAATAGATGTTGCTGTTTTTTATAATAACAGACAGCAGGCTATGGGAAATATAGCAATAATGTTGGAAGCCGGAGCAAAAGTATATATAAGAGATGATACTAATATGTGGAATCATTATATTGAAAGAGGTTATTCGTTAGAAAATGCTTTTGACATATCAAAACAATCATTTGGAATGTTTGCCTCTTATGATATTTCCAAAAAAGAGATAAATGTTGAATTGATAAAAAAATATACAAATCCTGATAATTTAAAGGTGAAATGGGAAAATCTTTTTGAGGTTATGTTGACAGGTGATAAGTAAATGTCTGAAAATAAAACGCAAATATCTACAAATGTAATATGGAGACTGGCAGAAAGATTTGGAGCACAGGGGGTCAGCTTTGTTGTTTCGGTTGTACTTGCAAGGCTTATCGCACCTGAAGTATATGGTACTATAGCATTGATAACCGTGCTTACCAATATATTAAATGTTTTTGTACAAAGTGGCTTATCGACAGCCATTATTCAGAAGAGAGATTCTGATGACCTGGATATGGCAACGGTTTTTACATTTAATATTGTTATGTCAATAGTGCTTTATGCGATATTGTTTGCGGTATCACCCCTTATTTCGGATTTCTACGACAAACCGGATATGACGCCGGTAATAAGAGTAATGTCTGTTACAATCCTGCTAGGCGGCATAAACGGAATCCAGCAGGCATATGTATCCAAGCGCATGCAGTTTAAGCTTTTCTTTAAAGCAACTATTGTAGGAACAATAATATCTGCTTTTATAGGAATTGTTATGGCATACGCGGGATTCGGTGTATGGGCACTGGTAGCGCAGATTCTTTCAAACCAGTTAATGGATACAATAATATTATGGTGTACGATTGGATGGCATCCGCATATAGCATTTTCACTCGAGAGATTTAAACCATTATACTCATTCAGCTGGAAAGTATTTGTGTCAAATCTCATAGATACTATCTATAAAAACCTAAGAAGCCTTTTAATAGGCAAAATTTATACAGAGTCGGATTTGGCATTTTATAACCGTGGAAATCATCTCCCGGAACTAGTGATAACTAATGTAAACACCTCCATACAAAGTGTCTTTTTTCCGGCATACGCATCGGTGAGCAACGATAAAGTTAAGCTTAAAGAATTGGTGCGCAAATCAATTTCATCAAGTACATACATAATTTTCCCTTGTATGGTGGGACTTGCGGCGATATCTAATACATTAATTCTTGTACTTTATACTGATGTATGGGCAGCAGCTGTACCATATATGTGGATAGCCTGCTTTAGTTACGCATTCTGGCCAATGCATACAGCGAATCTACAGGTTATACAGGCAATGGGAAAAAGCGATATAAGTCTTAAGCTTGAAATAATAAAAAAAACAGTAACCTTTATTTGTTTGATTGTTTCAATTAGGTTTGGTGTTCTTGCTGTCGCAATGTGTGCTGTGCCATTGGCGATATTTTCGCTGATAGTGAATGCTTTCCCAAACAGGAAGCTTTTGGATTATTCGATAAAAGAACAATTGATTGATATAATGCCAACGATAGTTATGAGTCTCATAATGGGTGCATGTGTTGTGCTCACAGGTTTATTGCCTCTTCCGCTGATAGTAAAATTGTTTGTACAGATGATAATAGGTGCATCTGTATACATTTTATGCTCTAAATTGACGCATAACAGTAATTATTCATATTTCAAGGCGAAAATTAAACATATTTTTTCACATAAAATCAAATAGGAGAAAAGATAGATGATAACCGGAATAGGAATAGATGCATGCGATGCTGCCAAATTTGAAAAAATGGGGAATTTGCAGCGATTTTTAGATAGATATATGACTACATATGAGATAGAATATGTGTCGGGCAAAGGAGCATCAGAATATATGAGTATGGCCGGTATATTTGCAGCCAAGGAGGCTTTGGTTAAAGCTCTTGGTACAGGTTTTGTTCAGACTGATTTAAAGGCTATAGAGGTACGGCATACGGAATATGGCGCACCGTATTATGTGACATCCGGGTGGATTAAGGATGAGATGTGTCAAAAAAAAATTGATGTAATTCATTTGTCTATAACACATGAAAACGATATGGCTGTGGCAATTGCTATTGCTGAAAATATCGGTAACTTATCAGGAGGCTATATACAATGTTAAAAAAACACAAAGTAGTTTTCATACTTGTCGCTGTCATCGCCATTTCGGCTGCAGTCCTTACGGTTCTGCCGATCGTGCTGACATTGCGCTGTGTTTCTTCCGATATTCTCATTACCAAATTCAAGAAGAGCATAGAACGAAACAACACTACCAAATTTGAACGGTTATTGACTGACAGAGTCATTGCAGAGCCTTTTGATGCCGGTATGATTCAGTACTCCGATGCCGAATCATATACAGTTCTCACTGAACGGTTTCACGATTTCGAGAATGAAATAATTAACACTGCCGGTTCCAAACCGGATTGTTCGTGGTCCAAACCGGAAATAACAAAACATCCGTCCTCTGATATCGACACTTTGAATTCACGGGGATATTTGGTCTCTGAGTGTATGACAGTAACCGGTAGCGTAACTGCAGCCGGTAACGGCGCATCCGACACCTGGACTTATGAGCTGACAATCGTAAAGCAGGGAATGTATTGGTACCTTGCCGACTGGAAATACAGCTGGAACTGAATAATCCGAGACTAACGCCATTCCATGTGAATGACGTTTTTAAATATATTGCCTAATGTAAAAAAATAAATAGTTGACCTGTCTGTAATCTCATGCTATCATCAAATCAAAGCATAAATTTCAATCGTTCTGAAACGGC
>CAMENP010000029.1 GCA_945928575.1 uncultured Butyrivibrio sp. | reverse complement strand
CGGGTATTTCCGCGCGGTTTCTTCTCCTGTACCCGCGCGGCGGCATTTTTCCGCGCGCTGACGGGTATTTCCGCGCGGTTTTCTCTCCTGTACCCGCGCGGCGCCATTTTTCCGCGCGCTGACGGGTATTTCTGCGTGGTTTTCTCTCCTGTACCCGCGCGGCGCCATTTTTCCGCGCGCTGACGGGTATTTCCGCGCGGTTTCTTCTCCTGTACCCGCGCGGCGGCATTTTTCCGCGTGCGGACGGGTATTTCCGCGCAGTTTTCTTCTCCTGTACCCGCGCGGTTCTGCAACGCGCAATGTCACCTGTTCCAGTGTTTCCCGTATGACCGGTGTCTGTACTGCATCGGAGTCAGGCCCATGAATTCCTTGAAAATCCGGCCGAAATAAGCGCCTGATGAAAATGCGAGGAATTCGGATATTTCGGTGCAGCTGTATTCCGAATGTTCAAGCATGCGGCAGGCAACCTTTATTTTTTCCTGCATGACGTAGTGAGGGAAACCCATTCCTACAGATTGGGTGAACAGACGGCAGAAGTAGGTTTTCTCAAGGCCGACAGCCTTGGCAGCGGACTCCAGGCTTATATTTTCGTGGAGATGATCCTGGACATAGTCCATTGCCTTGATGCAATGGATCGAATCCACACGGCTGCGCCTCAGATTGCGCATACGCGTGGAGTAATCCTTGACACACTCGCGGTGCAGGTCACGGAGGCCGTCCTCGGTGTCAGTCTCATCAAGCTGCCTTATGTAATAATCACTGAGGGCGTAGCTTTCCATCTGCTCCATGCCCTTTTCGATGCAGAAACGCGATATCATGGCAATCGTAACGATTATGTGATAACGCAGATTGCGGATTCTGTTGGTGGAAAGGACTCCGCGCACCGGGTTATCGACCTCACCGTAGCCGTCATGAAGTTCCATATACACATCCGTTATTCTTCCGTCACTGACTCCTTCATAGAAATCCAGCTCGGTATCATATCCGGGATGATGCATCTGTTCCTCACGCTGTATAAACTGGCGCACTACAAGCTCACGCTCTGATTTCCGGCTCATAATAAAACCTCCGATACTTTTTTCTATATATTACCACAATATTTTATTATTTACAGCAATATTTTATTATTTTTTGTGTCAGGAAAATGTTATCTTGAAATCACAATAAAAATTATCTTGCAGGAGGGTTTAACATGCGAAGATTGGAAGGATTTCAAAGAGGAATCAATTTAGGAGGATGGCTTTCACAGGGGCCGCTCGACAAACATCATCTTGACACATTCATCGTGGAAGATGATATTAAAAAAATTGCCGGCTGGGGCGCTGACCATGTCAGACTGCCGCTCGATTACGAAAATGTTGAGACAGAAGACGGCGATGACATTGAGGAAGGCTACGGACACATCGAAGACTGTATTTCGTGGTGCCGCAAATACAATTTGAATATGGTGCTTGATCTGCACAAGACACACGGATATATTTTTGACGACCAGGATTATTCAAGAGATTTCTTTCACAACGAGGAACAGCAGGAGCGTTTCCTTAATCTCTGGAGAAAAATCATAAGCCGTTTTGCCAAGGATGCGGACATCGTAATGTTTGAACTTCTTAATGAAGTTGTGTCATTTAACGTTGTTGACCAGTGGAATGAATTATCGGCGCGCGCCGTCAAAATAATCCGCGAGTATGCTCCGACAGCCAAAATCCTTTACGGCGGTGTCGGATACAATGCAGTTACATCCATCAAAAAACTGCTGCCGCCGGTTGATGAAAATATTGTTTATAATTTTCACTGCTACGAGCCGCTTATTTTTACACATCAGGCAGCTCACTGGGTCCAGGACATGCCAAAAGATTTTCACATCGGCTATCCGGGTGATTTTGACGAATACATGCGCATCAGCCACAGCATGCCAAGCGCAATGACCGGCGCACTTGCCGAAGAAAACAGTAACCTTAAGAACCTCGGCCCGGATTTCTTTGAAATTCTTTTTGACGATGCCATCAAAGCCGCCGAGAAATTCAACGTTCCGCTCTATTGCGGCGAGTACGGTGTAATCGACCAGGCTCCGGCCGAGGATACCGTAAGATGGTTCCATGACATCAACTCCGTATTCCACAAATACGGCATCGGCCGCGCGGTCTGGACATATAAAGAACTGGATTTCGGTCTCATCGGCCCGCACTATGATTCCGTCAGAAAAGAGCTCATCGAAAGCATATTCGGATAAAAAATAACTTCAAGGCATATTAAAAGAACCGGGACACATGAAACTGTCCCGGTTCTCTTTTTTTATTATTTACTTTTTACGGCCCAGCGCATTTTGGTCGAATGTGCCCTCGCGTTTTCGGCGCACTCCTTGGCGGAAGGCCGCACAACGTCTTTGGAATAATCCGAATATACGCCGTTCTTAAAACCATCTTTAAGAGCTTTCTTCACTATTCTGTCCTCACCGGAATGGAATGTAAGAATCGCCGCTCTTCCGCCCGGTTTCAAAGCTCCGGGAAGTTTTTCCATAAATTCGTAGAGAACCTCATACTCATGATTGACATCTATCCTCAAAGCCTGAAAAACACGCTGACAGGTTTTCTTCACGGTCTCTTTGCGCTCTTTTTCGGGAATGAATGACAGCGTATTCTCTATGACCGTCCTCAGTTTTCCCGTTGTATCTATTCTATGGCCCTTGCGGATCTCATCGGTTATCGCCTCAGCGATTTCCTCACAGTACGGCTCGTCCGAATTCTCATACAGCATGCCGGCCAGCTCATCACGCGAAATATTGTCAAGTCGTTCTGCCGCACTGATGCCGCATTGCTGGTTCAGTCTCAGATCTAACGGTCCGTCGGTTTTGAATGAAAAACCTCTCTGCGGATTATCTATCTGCATCGACGACACTCCAAGGTCAGCCAGGATAAAATCAAAGCCACCGGCTTCCTTTGCAATTTCGTCTATAGTGCAGAAATTCTGTAACTTAATTGTAAGGATTTCACTTCCGAAACCGAGCTTATCAAGTCGTTCACGAGTCTTTGCCGACTCTTCCGGATCGACATCCGTGGCATACATATGGCCGCTGCCCTCAAGTTTCTCAAGCATAGCCCTTGTGTGCCCGCCATATCCCAACGTCGCATCAAATCCCGTCTGTCCTGGTTTTATATCCAGAACGTCCAGAATTTCATTAACCATTATCGAAATATGCATTCCGGCCGGGGTGTTGCCCTTGCTGATTACATGCGCTACCGTATCCTTATATTTGTCAGGCTGCAGTTCCTTATATTTTTCTTCAAATTTTCTCGGATATTTGCCCTTGTAACGCACGCGCCTCTTGTGTTCAGTTTCCATCCGTATGCTCCTTTTGTATCAATTTCTATTCTCTCTCACTCTTACGGCGTCTCTTTAATGTCATGGTAAAAATACCAAGTCCTGCAAGTCCCGTAAGTCCTGTAAGAAGAACTGTTATATTATCTTCACCGAGTTTCGGGTCATTATCCGTCGGTGTCTCGGTATTTCCGGGATTCTCCGGTTTCTCATCATTTCCAGGATTTCCCTCGTCTTCAAGTTCTTCCCCCTCTCCGGGTTCTTCCCCGTCTCCGGGATCTACAGGAGGATTAAGGGTGAATTTGGCATAGAGTGCAACTCCGCCCATCTGTGTGGCATCAATCGTTGCTGTCGGGAGCGTAAATTCCGCATCCAGATACCATCCGTCAAATGTGTATCCTTCCTTGACAGCCGGCTTGAATTCAGTCACTCCGATTCCGTATGTGTATGTGGCAGGATTACCGGCATCATTGGTTCCTCCATCAAGTTCATATGAGATATCATAAACTGCCGGCTTGAATTTTCCATATAAATGAACCGTTCCCGTCTGTGTGGCATCAATCGATGCTGTCGGGAGCGTAAATTCCGCATCCAGATACCATCCGTCAAATGTGTATCCTTCCATTGACGCATTCCCAAGTATGATATCGCTCTTGCCCTGTGGGTATGTTGAAAGATTATCCGGTGAATTAACGGCTCCTTCCGGGAGATGATATACTACATTCAATTCATCATAAAATTGTGCCGTAAGATATACATGTCCACCGTAGCCACCCGACTTATATACATCTGTTACCTTCCAGTTCTTAAACAATCTGGATTTGTCTGATTCTCCCATAATGTCGGAATAATCAAAAACATTATGTGCAAAATAATAACCACCGTCATCATATTGCTCATCTGCAGTAGAACTTTTCACTTCTTTGATTTGATTGTTGTTATCATCATAATATGCAATCTGATAATAAGCATATTCATACAATGTATGCGTACCCGATATCTGGATTTCATCGCCCGGATTAACATAATAATCCTCTGTCCAGTTAAATGACCCGTATGTCATCCATTCATCCGCAGTGTGTGTTGCCGCAAAGGCAGGCATTACATTGCACATAACGAGCATCATTACCGTTACAAGTGCTGCAAATTTCTTTTTCCTCGCTCTTATTTCTGAGTTCATATAAACCTCCGTTATAAATATTTATCTAAAATGACTTATGTCATCTTAAGATTAAGTGTTATGTCTGAATCCGGCAGTCTCACCCACAATCAAAACCACCGCCATTATCGTAGCCATCTGTGCCCTATAAGTAAAAAAAGAGTGCACATATGAATGGTTACGTAATACAATATACCTTATATACGGAATTATTGCAAGAATTAAGTATATATAAATATTGCACTTATTGATATTTTTTCGCTTATAAACATATCCTGTGTATATTGCGCCAAGAATGATAAATACTCCTCCGGCAATTCCGGCCGGTCCGTATTCCCATGGAAAAAGATGACGTATATTGCGGGTCACCGCGCCAACATAATACCGCCACGGTGCGATGCCTATGTCCCCGCCAAGTCTCTCGCGCACATGCCCGGTAATATACGGCATGACATTTTCGCGGAGGATTACTGCCGCAAGACCCCATTTCATAAGCCACATTCCGATATATCCGATACTCCAGAACAATACGGATTTCAGTATTTTCTTCACATCGGCATGTCCTTCGTTACGGATATCAATCCATATTATCAGCAGGAGCGGAACCAGAAGTGTCAAGGTCTCTGTTGTAAGAAAATCCATATACGAAGTTATCATTCCGGTTATCATAAAGAACAAGCCCGTATCTCTCATGTTTCCTTTAAATGCTCTAAGCGTTCCTATACAAGATGCAAAAAGCATAATTATATATGTCCATGTATATTCCAGGGACATCGGCACATACCAGGATGATGTAAGTATCAGCCCGCACGCGGCTGCCACAGCAGGCAGATATGCTTTGTTTCTGATGAGTATAACCATAAGCCATGCTGTTAATCCGGCAATTATAACTGCATTGATAATGTATATCTGCTGTATATTAAAAAACATCATAAGCGGTCTTACAACCGCAATGCTTCCATGCCAATAGCGCATGTATTGCTGATTCGCCTCATATCCCCCGGTAACGGCATCATAAAGATTCACATTCTCATTCTGATATTCAGTGTAATAATATGCAGATTTCATAACCGATTCAAGCGGATGCCCGCTATCATATTGATATGCAATGCCAAGCAGTATCGAATCAGCATAACGGTCTATTTTACTGCCATCCACGCCCTTAATCTTCTCGCCGAAGAGTTCGCCGTCCTTTAGGAATTCTGCCGATTCGGTCATATTATTTCTGATTGCATCCCGCGGGATAAGAGCTGCTGCCACCAGAAGTGCCGCTGCAGCTGCCACCGTCATAATAAAAACCGCTATATACTTCAAAACATTTAAACCTGCCCGCATCCTTAAGTCCTCTTAAATTTACATATTTCCCTGCAAAGTGTCCTTAACCACACCAAAAAATTCCCTGAACATATTACTTGGCATATATGACGCGACAACATATGCCGATATTCCGCTTACGTTCTTAAATCCCTGCTTTTCGGCTATTTTGACAGCACGGTACACATGGAATTTACTGGTAACGATCCCGACTTTTGCATTGTCATTATCTATGATTGCCTTGCTGTTTCGTATGTTCTGGATCGTATTCATGGAATCAGGCTCCATAATGATTCTTGATTCATCAATGCCTTTTTCTACAAGATACTTTCTCATTCCTTCCGCTTCCGAGCAAGGTTCATCATATCCCTGCCCGCCGGACACTATGCATTTAGTACCCGGATTGCCATCAAGGTATTCTATCGCACTGTCAAGTCTCGCCTTGAGGATTGAACTCGGGCCGTCTTCCCTGATCATTGCGCCAAGCACGATTATGTAATCCAGATTATCTTCGCCCTTAGAATTGATCCGGCTGGCTATACACGCCTCTATTACCGCAAAAAAGCCAAGGCATACCGCACACAGTGCAATAAATGCTATCCTGAACCACTTCGGCAGGCGCATCCATAAACCAAACCACACTGCCCATGTACAGAATATAAAAAATATTCCCAATGCAAGCCACACCGCAAAAAAAGCTGATCCATATCCGGCACTGTGGACTTTAAGTCCATACAATATACAAATTATTCCGATTAGTGCAAATATGCACATAAAAACAATCTTTGGTACACTCATTTTTCTCACAATATTCCCGCCTCTCCATAGTAAACTATATGTACATTATTTTAACAGCAATTTCAGAGTGCGTCAATTACTCCCTGCACACCGTTTTCGTCAAAAATCTCTTTATAATATGCCACTTCATCACGGATTATTTTATCTATGACCTTCATTCCCAGAAGTTCCACCGGTGCATTGTCATCCGTCATTATGAGCTTTCCCGCATTGTATGCGATACTATTGTCTCTTACCTTATTCATCATAAAACGGAGGTCTGCGTCCTTTATTCCGGATATATTATCATTTAGCACACCCATCATATCATTATTATCAGATGCAAACAGCTCGCGGTTGGTTGAATTGTCAACCTCAACCGTGTACACATTGCCAAAGACCGACGAAATGGTATCTGCAAGATACTGATTGATGTCACCGTCATCATTTCCTCTCATGTTCATGTTGACGACCATGACTCCGTTCTCATTCAGATGTGATTTAACAAGCCTGAAAAACTCGGCCGATGACATCTGAAAAGGGATCGTTATATCCTGGTAAGCATCCACCATAATAACGTCGTATTTTCTGTCGGATGCATTAAGAAATGCCCGTCCGTCATATGTCGTCACGTTGATATCATCCGGAAGTGCAAAATATTTTCTTGACAGTTTCGTTATTTTTTCATCAATCTCCACACCTTCGATGTTCATGTCGCCAAAATATTTACGGCACTGTGTCGCATATGTTCCGGTTCCCATTCCGAGGATAAGCACCTCCATACTGTCAGGATTCTTATCCGGAACCATAAGAGGTGCCGCCATTGCGTAATCATAATACAATCCGGTCAGAGTATCATCTTTCATATACACTGACTGGACACCGAACAATACATTGGTTGACAGTGACACCTGTTTATCATCTTCAGAAACCTGAAGATAATTATATATTGACTCACCTTCATATGTAAGGTCTTTCTGCCAGAATGCGAATGAGTCTCCATGTCCGAATACACAGCATGACACGAAGATAACTCCGGATATGATGATTTTCTTATATCCGACACGGCTGCTCACAAAATATATCACCGAAAGTACGATCAATATACCTGCAAAAATAAGGAATGTTATTGATGTTCCGACCGCCGGAATGGTAACAAAGGTCGGCACAAATGTTCCGATTATGCTTCCGATCGTGTTAAATGCTCCAAGTGTTCCGACTGTTCTGCCGCTGTCGTCAAGACTGCTTACGGAGTATTTGGCCAACGACGGTGTAACCGTCCCCAATAAGAAGAGCGGAAAAACAAATATTACCATACATGCACAGAATGCAGCTATGATAAGGAAATTATTATTCACCGTAAAAATAAGCAGTGCCGATATTCCAAGCACAATATATTTGCCGACAACCGGAATCAGTGCGATCCATACCGCCGCAATAAGTATCCTGCCGTACAGTTTGTCCGGGTTGGGCGATTTATCCGCGCTCTTTCCTCCGTATATATTTCCCAGCGCCATGGCTATCATGATCGTGCCAATGATAATCGTCCAGACTATCTGTGATGAACTGAAATACGGTGCCAGAAGTCTGCTCGCACCAAGTTCTACTGCCATAACGGACATTCCCGCGAAAAATTCCGTAAGATACAGGAATAGTTTGTTTTTTAATACACCTCTGTTTTCCATTTAACATTCCTTCCTAATTCTTTATCGAATATTCACTGTCATACATACTTCTGAGACTCTCTTCGGAATTATACTGTTCTCCGATACAGAATTCTTTGGACCATGTCATATAATACGCCCATGGAATACAGCTCTTTGAAAGAAGTTCTGCGTCCGGCAGATAACCTACCTCCGACAGCGCCGCGACTTTATTATGAGTCGTATTATCTATAAGTTCCCTGTATTCTGCCGCATAATCCGTCGGCTTGTACTCCGGCAGATACACATCCGCAGCTATGATATCGACATATTCGTCTCCCGGATATCCTTCTTTTATCTTACAATTCCACACCCAGATAAGATTATCAAGATGATATTTGTCAGTAAAATAAGCATACATAAGCTTATATAACTCGCGCGCAACTTCACATCCCTTCGCACCCCACCAGAACCATGTCCCGTCCGATTCATGAAACGGTCTCCAGATTATAGGAATATCCTTATCGCAAAACGGCTTCAAAAGACCGGCGATGACGTCCATGTCATGATAAAAGGCTTTCCGTTCCGGTGTTCCTTCCACAAGTATACAGCTTGCGTCAAAATCCGTATGCTCCGCGTAAAAGCTTTTGTCCCTACCGCCAATCGGCGAAAACCAATGAAATGTAAACGTCAGTATCGTATCTCCACGCATGGCACATTCCATTGCAGTTTCAAGCGTCCCTTCATTCTCTCTTACCTCTGTAAGGCATGCTTTTGACGCATCATTCCAATTAATATTGGGTGAATACGACAACATTTCAAAACCTAACAATTTCGGGCTGTGCCCTGTTATCTTTCCGATATACTGCACCTCTTCCATCGGTATCGTCTGTGTATGCTGTCCCGTGATTATTCCGTGTCCTGCAATATCTGACAGATAATTCAACAGTTTCTGTGCATTTTCCGTAATGTTGGGATTCGATCCTTTCTGCATTGTTATTCCTCACTTTTTTCTATTATTTTCTTGTAATATGTAATAAAAGCATCCAGCGCCGGCGAACGCCATTTATTCTTATGTATCAGCAGCTGAGTCCACACCGATATATCACAGTCATCAACGGGCAGATACATAAGTCTGCCATCCTTAACATAGCCTTCCGTGATAAAATCCGGCAGAAAAGACAGCAATCCGCTTTCAGCCACCATCGCACATATCTGCAACGGATTTCCGGCTTCAAGCACCGGTTTGATTTCATATGATATCGAAGCCAGCTTTTCATCGAGAAGCCTTCGATAACTCATTCCATGCTCCGTGAGTATAAACGGTTCTTCTATTATATCACACAAATTCAGGTGCTGTATATGTGCAAGACGACTTTCTGCCGAAGCCACGAAATGTGCCCGTTCCATTCTCTCCGCGCATATCTCAAACTCTGACTCATATATATGCGAATCGAGTGTGAATACAAGATCCGCTTCATTTTTCCTAAGCATATCAAACATCTTCTCGGTGCCACACTCTGTAATCGTAAGCTTAATTCCCGGATATTGTCTTCTGAATTCAAGATACTCCCTGCCAAAATACCTGTTGGAGACCGAACTTGACATGGCAAGTCTTATATCTCCATCTATCTGACCGCATCCGTTAATATCGGTAAGCATCTTCTCATGTGCGTTAAGAATATTTCTGGCATATCCAAGTACAATAATACCATCGGATGTAAGTGATATTCTGTGATAAAACCTGTCAAAAAGCACTGTCCCCAGCTCATTCTCAAGCATTTTTATCTGTGACGATACAGTCGACTGCGTATATCCCAGTTTCTCTGCCGCCGCGGAAAATCCGGAGTATTCACACACCGCCACAAAAGTTCTCAAAATATTAATGTCCATATCAACCTCATACAAACGATATTTTCGATAGTATACCATAAAATCATCAATTTTACAAATAATGTTCACGGCAGTATACTTGAATTAAAGTGTTTTTTTGAAGGAGATCATTACTTATGGAACGTGAAAAACTCGGCAGCAGACTGGGGTTTATCATGCTTTCCGCCGGATGTGCCATTGGATGCGGCAATGTATGGAAATTCCCATGGATGTGCGGACAGAACGGCGGCGGAAGCTTCATGATCGTATACATCCTGTGTCTTCTCATACTTGGAATTCCGGCGATGGTAATGGAATTTTCCGTCGGCCGCGCATCACAGGTAAGTCCGATTTATATGTATCAGAAATTATCCAAGCCAAAGCAGAAATGGGGAATATTCGGATGGTTCTGCCTTGCCGGCAACGTATCGCTTATGGCATTCTACACAGTCGTGTCCGGATGGATCATATATTATTTTGCCAAATTTCTCACCGGAAGTTATGCTTCACTGGGATTTAGCACCATGATTTCGGAGCCTTCCGTCAATGTGATATTCATGGCAGTTACCGTTGTAATCGCCTTTTTTATTTTGTGCTTTAACCTGCAGGGCGGTCTGGAACGTGTAACTAAATACATCATGTCAGCACTCCTTGTGCTCATGCTTGTGCTTGCGATCCACAGCCTTACATTAAGCGGCGCCGCCGAAGGCATGTCATTCTATCTCAAGCCAGATTTTAGCAAAATCAACGGTTCCGTGATCGTCGGTGCCATGAATCAGGCATTCTTCACCCTGTCCACCGGAATGGGCGGCATGGCTATATTCGGCAGTTACATTGGCAAGGACCGTTCGCTGATGGGTGAATCGATAAATGTTATTCTTCTTGATACATTTGTTGCAATACTTGCCGGCATAATCATTTTTCCGGCATGTTACACATACGGTCTCGAAGTTAACGCCGGTCCAAGTCTGCTCTTTGATACCATGGCAACGGTTTTCAATAATATGTCCGGCGGCCGCATATGGGGAAGCCTCTTTTTCATGTTTATGATTTTTGCGGCAATGTCAACCGTACTCGGCGTATGCGAAAATATCCTCGCCATGATACGCGACCTTACCGGCTGGTCCAGGCCCAAGGGAAGTCTGGTATGCGGCATCGCGATATTTCTGCTCGCTTTAACTACGGCACTCGGATTCAGCACGTTTAAATTCGAACCTTTCGCTGCGGGTACAACCTGGCTTGATTTCTGGGACTTCATAGTATCGTCAACCGTACTTCCGCTCGGCTCGCTTGTGCTTGCGCTGTTCTGCTGCAACAAGTTCGGCTGGGGATGGGATAATTTCATCGCCGAAGCCAACACCGGCAAAGGCCTGAAAGTAAGGCCCTGGATGAAACCTGTTTTCAGATTCGTGGTTCCTGCAGCCATTATTTTTATCTATATCTATGGAATGATAACATTCAAATGGAAATAATATATGAGCGCATATTGTCATACAGGACAGTATGCGCTCTTAATTTACGCGGTATGTGAAAGTCTGTTGATCATCTCTATGCACATTCTTCCGTTATGATACGGGCATTTCCACGGATGCACAAGTGCCTGTCCCTCGTTCACCGAATTATCCGGTGCGATATCCTCTATCCACTCTCCGGTCTTCTTGTCTATAACGAATTTGCGGATATATTCCCAAACCTGTTCAGAAATTTTAAGGTATTTGTCTTTATCCGGCTGAAGCTGGTATGCGTTGTAGAATCCTGTCACCGATTCTGCCTGAACCCACCAGACTTTCTTGGCATTGACAACTCCTCTTTCATTCTCATCATTCATCGCATTGTTAGCTGTATCAATTCCGTTATCGTATGCGCCCTCAGCCAACTCTCTGATTACCGGAAGCATTTCCTCATAATATGCCTTATCTCCGAGTACATCACACGCCCTCTCTATCAGCCATGATGCTTCAATATCATGTCCGTAGGATTCAAGCGCAATTAACGGTTTATATTTTTTATCAAAAAATACCTCGCAGATTTTCTTATCCGGATTAAAAACCTTGAATTTAAAAATTCTTAAAATCTCCCGTATCGAATCTCCGACCGCATAGAAGCCATCCGCTTTATACAAAACCGTATATGCCTCCACAATATGAAGAAGTGTATTCATCGTGCGTTCCGCCATTACTCCGTTCTCTGACAGTTTTTCATTGGAAACCGGTGTGAATTCACGGCTGAATGCTTCAAAATATCCCTCTTCATCACGGCACCTGCCCTCTATAACACGATACAGGCTGTAAGCTAAATTCAATGCTTCCTTTGAACCGCCGGCCATGTAATACTCTGCAAGTGCATATATCGCAAATGCCTGATTATAGGTATGTTTGGTAGTATCATCAGGTATTCCGTCCGCTTTAACCGGCCAGTATACCCCGCCATATCTGCTGTCATAGAAATGATTCTGCAAAAATTCAAATGCGCTATCCGCCTTCTTAAGTAATTCAGGCTTCTTAAGAAGATTATATGATGCCGAATAGAACCATAAAATACGGCTGTTCAAAATACATGCTTTGACACTTTCCGGGTCCGGTCTTCCCTCTGAATCGGCATACCCGTAAAATCCTCCGTGTTCCTTATCTTCCATGCGGTTCCAGAAAGGAATCAGATTGTTCTCAAGGTGTGCCCTGAATATAGCTGCGTCCATAATAAATTCCTCCATGTACTTTTTTTCTTAATTGTATCTGCCATTTAACCGGAAACATATTAAATCGGTCTCAAAAAATTGTACAAATCTATTATATAAGCCTTGACACAACTCGGACGCATGCTAAACTATTAGTTGGAGGTAATTATAAAATGGAACTTTTTGAATATATAGATACCATGAACCAGCCTTATGATATCTTCTATACCAATAACACACATTCTCCGCTCCACTGGCACTACTACAGTGAGATTCTTTATATAATAAGCGGCTCGATATGTGTAACATGTAATAATAATAAAGTCACCCTTCGTGAGGGTGACACCTGCTATCTGTATCCTCTTCAGCTGCATTCCGTGCAGCCCGACCCACAATGTACGGATACGGTTAATTATGCGGTTATCAAATTTAATATCCAGACCCTTAATATTCCCCAGGCCTATTTAAAAAATATGTATGACTGTTTCGTGCGCCGCACACGGGAAGATGATTTCTGTATCATATTGCGCGATAGCAATCCGCTTTTCCCGGTTGTCACCAATATAGTCGAGGAGTATACCGGAAAAAGATTGATGCATATGCTTGCGGTACAGGCAGGAATCTTCAATCTTCTGATAATAATAGCACGCAGTTGTCCTCCCAGACCGTCAGATAATAAATCAGACCGCGGTCTGTCTTTATATCATATATTAGAATATATAGACGCACATTCATCAGAACCTATTGAGGTCCGTGACCTGGCCGCAATGTGCCACATGAGTTATTCCAACTTTGCACGTGTATTCCGCGAAAATTACGGCCGTTCATGCAAGGAATATATCAAGTATATCAGGCTCAACAAAGCGCAGGAACTTCTCATAAACTCGGATTACGATCTTGATTACATTGCTCTCGAGACCGGTTTCTACGACTGCAGCCATTTCATACGGCAATATAAGCAATGGCGCGGCATAACGCCCAAGCAGGAGCGTATTCTCAAAAAGACTGTTATCTGACACCCTAAAATTCCAGTCTCATCTGATGCCACGCAACATTCCCATGCGTGGATTTATTGGTTATGCCTTCATCCTTAAATCCAAATCCGGCGTAATAATGCACAAGCCTGTCCTTACATGTCAGCACAAGTCCTTTCCTCCCGGCCTTTCCGGCATCGTCAACCGCACGTCGGATTAATTCGCCCGCAAGCCCGCGCCTTCTGTATTCCGGAATCGTGTTGACACCGAATATCATCTGCCACGCACCGTTTTCTTCATGCATATCGGCCCGCTCATACATCTCGTCAGTCAGATCGGGCGCATCAGTCACAAATCCGTCCACAAATGCCACCAGCTTATCTCCGTCAAACATCAGCCAGAAATGATTACCATAATGTAATATTCTCTCTGCAAATTCCTCCCTTGTCGCTGCCTCCGCCGGCGGAAAACACTCCCTTTCAACAGCCGTAACGGCATCCAAATCATTCATATCTGCGGTTCTTATTATCATGTTGGCCTCCTTGTGTTTATGATTATATAGAGCATAGTAATATTTCTCCGTATATAGGAACCATTCTATGCTAGTCATTGCATTTAAAATACGCTTCCCTCCTAAATTCATTATTCCAAGCGGAGTTACTATACCAGAATACTATTTACCTTTATACACATAATTATCTAAATTGATCATCGAAGTAATATCTTGCGGTAAATTAACCGCCTTAAGATTTACTCCCTTTGCTACATGCTTTACAGTGAAATATATATCCGTATCGAAATCCTTCTCCAATATTGCCAAAACCTGTGAAGGCGCGTCCGTTAATTTTTTTATATCTTCAAGCAAGGCAGATGAGGGTACATATAAATTGTCCTCCTGACTCAGTCCTAGGCAAAAGTTCACACCGCCTATTAGCTTGTCAACAAAAAGATATGGGCGGGCATTGTTATAATCACCTGCAATTTTAGTTATTTTTGTTATGTCCAGCAGCGTAGGTAACGCATCTAATTTTAACTGTGTCGTACCATCTCGCTTAAATTGAAACTCGTCTGTGCTCAATTTATTTTCGATACATTTTCGATAAAAGTTTGCGGACTGATTCCGCAAGACGTTACCGTTTTTGTCGACTCATTCCAATCCTGTCAAGTGTTGGTAATTCCTTTTATAAAACGCTACTTCTATGTAATGAATCGCATTATCTTGTCTTTCGCGGTAAATAACAAGCATGTTTTTATTTAAAAGTTTTTGTTGATATTGTTTAGCACAATTCAATACTCTTTTCTTTGCTTCTTCCTTGGTATATTTCATACTGCTAATCGTATCCCTCCATAAATTTAAAGAGAGAGCAATAACACCACTGTGCTATATGCTCTCTCTTTGTGGCTAATTTTAATGTTGTCTGCCAACGACCGGCCAATAATTGCCGGTAAATATATCGGATTTTAGTGTTGCCCGCCAACGGTCAATTAAACAATTGACAAATATATCAGATTTAGGTGTTAGCCCACCAGAAAAGCTCGCTTTTCTTCTAATATTATTATACGCAAACATATTTTTTATGTCAACAAACATTTCTATATTTTGTTTATATCTTTTTCCCAAAGGACTTCATTTCGTCGTCTGCTTCAACACATCTTCTACTGCATCGGTCGCCTTTTTCACAAAATTAATCTTTTTATCGCAGATTAATCTGCCACTGTCTTTTATTTTCAGTTCTGCAATAACAAGGTCTTCATCCTCTAACAACTCCAACTCCGGACGCCCATCAATTGTCATCCATGTAATTTCCACATCCGCCGGGGTTATTTCTCCTGAAGTTTCTACTGTGAACTGAGCGTCATCAAAAAATTCAGCTTTCGATTTCGCAATTATAGTCAGTTTGTTTTTCTGCTCATAAATTTCAACGGAATTATATCCTTTCCTTGACAACAAGAGCAGATTGTCATCGCCTAGCGTAGAATTGGATTTTCTTGTAATGTAAAATAATACGCCACCGCATACCAACGCAAAACATACTACAACTATTATAATTATACCTTTTCTTTTCATATTGTATCTTCTCCTTATTAAATCAGCGTGCTGCCCTTTCCATCGCCATTTGCTCCGTTAAGCATCTCCTCGTACTTCAACTGATATTCTATCAGCCTCGGTATGTATTCCGGAGGTGTTCTCCTGCCAGCCTCCCAGTCTTCCAATGTGCGTACGGGAATACCTGTATGCTCCGAAAATTCCTTACGTGACATACTTATGCTCTCCCTTAACGCCTTAATTCTTCCGGCAATATCCATCTGTCACACCTCGCAATGCGTTATTTTGTAAAAAGTATAACACGGATTTCTTGATAACGCAATGCGTGATTTCACAATTACAACCTACTAAAATCTTGCTACATTATTCCGCAAAAAATTGTTTCACGATTATCATGTACTGATTTGATAGCAAAACTGCTACTTCTTCGTATTTTCTTCCAGCTCCAATATATACCTGTCCCGGCATGTTCTAGACTTCCAGCCGTTATAGTGCTCACATGGCGCGCGAACCAGAAAAAAGCACCAACCATCACTGATTGATGCTCCAAAATTTTCACTAAATAAGTCTGTTAGAATTTTATTCGTACAAATCTGCAATCTGCATAATAGACTTTAAGTTATAATGGACTTGCCGACCAGGTAAACATAAATAACAACGACTCCTCACCACTGGAATTTAATCCGGTGATGTGGAGTCATGCTACTTATTCATTCTAATTTACTTAATCTTCTTCGTCATCGTTTGACCAAGCAGATATAAAATGGGTTCCTCCTGAATCCATATCCATGGCCATATTATCAGACAAATGCATTAGTAAATCACCATCAACTCCCATTGCCATATTGTCAGAAATAGGTAATGCCATGTCGTCATCATCGTAATCAAAAAAAATCTTCATTACTCTTCTTTCTCCTTTTCTGACTTGGAACCCTTTACTGCTCTTAGCATATCCTTTCGCAAGGCCTCAAGTTCACTTTGGTTTCTGATACACATACCGAAACATTGATTATTGCACAAACATGTCTCACAAATAATGGCATTGATTGACTGTAACATTAATTCATCATCAGAAGGGAGCTCATACTTCTCAATTCTCTTTATGTCCGCTGGATTACGAAGTCCAAAATCAATCTGTTTTCCGCTGCTTGTTTTAATGTAACGGTACGGTTCAGCAAAGAATGATAAGCAATCACCAACCGCATATTGTTCAAGCCCATGTTTATCAATCCAAACATGCTCTTCTTTACCATCAAAGCAAGTGCCATCAGAGTACATACCAGAAACATAAATTCGCTTAAAGCAAACCGCTTTTCCAGTAATGCGTTCTATTTGTCCCATGAATTCCAACGGAATATTGTAATAACACGTTGCAAAATCCCAGCGTACTTTTCCTTTACTTTCGCATGCCTCCATCTGTAAGTCAAGATACTCATCATATGTTATTTTCTCTCCACCTACTACGTCTTTTTGTTTGTCCGGGTCAAAATCGATAATACCACCGTAGACCTGCAGTCCGGTCTTAGAACCATAATAAGCTCTTTTGGTTGATAACCAATCTTCCCAGTTGTTCCAGTTCTCACTTTTGTCCAAGTTAATCATTGTTTACCTCCTGTTATAAAAAGTACTGCCTTATGACAGTCTGACATTTTATACAGGTAAAACTCAAATAAGATACTTAAACCATAATCTTATTTATATCACAACAATCTTTTCAATGCAACTTTTCATTTGATTTTACTATTTAATCATTTCGTGTATAATTTATTCCACGTTAACAATCTTGCCAAAAACTTGATTCACATTTAAAAATTGTATAATTTTCAACATCTATATCAAGGTTACTGTCTGCGTTTATGGGAATCAGTCGAGTAATGCCCCTTGCTACTATGCTAAGATAGACAATTTTCTGTAGCTGTTGTTCACCACTGTCTCGACAGTTGAGACAGTGACGGCTGACTTATTTCCTCATAGAAAAGCTGCGCTGGCTTCTGATGAACCAATACACTCCACAAGGTTAAGTTGCCAGATTTCACCGTCCCGCCCCGAAATCAACACTTTATTTCTTTGCATTTTCCTCTAATTCCAGCATGTACTTATCAAAGTCAGACATAAATAATTTATCCTGAACGACACGGTACTTTTCAAATTCAGTTTCAGCTTTTGCCTTGGCAATCTCTGCTGTGATTTTACCTGAATCCTGAAGAACCTCTCTGTCATCTGCCATCAGAAATAGATCCAGTCGCTTTGACCAATCCTCCATCGTCATCGGAATATGGCGTTCTGCACGATCCTCTGCCAAATCCAAATACGCTGATACAATACGCTCCAGTGAACGCATTTCCTGTTCTGAAAGGTAATTTTTCGCAATGCTGACGTCACTTTTTACGATTTTACCGTCCGGTGCTGCTGCCCATGTGGTTAATCCCATATGCGGCTTATCTGCATCTGCTCGCTCATAGATCAGCTCCGCTGCCGTATGTCCATGTACCGCATAATGCATCTTATTCTGTACCTTTGCAAAAAACTGTTTCGTTGTTTTTGCATTACGGTCATAATCAAGTGCTGTGGCATAAATGTCCGTTATCTTCTGATAGAATCTACGCTCGGAAAGACGGATTTCTCGAATCTGCTCAAGTAAACGATCGAAATACTCTACTGTAAGCACAGAACCACCATTTTTCAGACGTTCATCATCCATGACCCAGCCTTTGATGGTGTAGTCCTTAACGATGTTGTTGGCCCACTTACGGAATTGAACTGCTCGGTCATTGTTCACCTTGAATCCAACCGCAATAATCATTTGAAGATTATAATGCTTCGTATCACGAATCACCTGACGTGAACCCTCGGTTTGAACTATTCGGAAATTCCGAATAGTTGCAGACTCTTCTAATTCACTATCAGCGTAAATCTTTTTAATATGTTCATTTATAGTCGGCAAACCAACACCATATAATGTGGCCATCATCTTCTGTGTCAGCCATATATTTTCATCCTCGTAGCGCATCTCAATGCCGTCCTGATGATCACCAACAGAGGCAACATAGGTTAAATATTCTGCTGCACTGGAACGGATGGTTATTTCGTCTTTTTTCTTTTTCAAATAGGAGGCCCTCCTTATTTCAAAATTCATTTAGCGTAAATATGGCACTATAACATCATAGAATTTCTTACTCCAATGAGCATGGAATTTTGCCATCTGAAGCCAGTCTGTTTCATTTTCAATGCTTACATCATTAATTTGATAAGAAATCTTCGACGATTTAATATCATCTCCTCGGTTCCAAATCAATTTCACACCTAATGAATTTTCAATTGCATCCTTATGAAGAATTACAGCATCAAAAGCTTTCTTATTATCTTCTTTCTTTGCTTTGCCAAAATACAACTCAACTCTTGCGGAATCATATTTTGCTATGCAACACAAATTAAATCCACTGATTCCCAAAAAGCCATTAATCCAGTTAGCCTTCGAAGTATTAACATTGGAAAACGGTCCATCTTCTCCGTGAGCCTTCTTTATATAATCCAGAGCATATGTCCAATATTTTCTACGAAGCTCATATCTTGTGCCGACTTCATCTTCAACGACTTCATTTTCATCACGAAGATAGAATACTAAATCTGTTGGGTCAGCGTCATACAACTTGAACACTCTACTCAATACAGCTAATTTGCTCTGTGTACTTGTATTTGTCCACACATAAATGCCATCCCCTACTTCGACACACTTTGTAAAATCAGATGCGTTCACACTAAAATGTATTGCTGTATTATCATCTTTGGATATTGCAAGTTTTGTAATAATACTTTTGTCTTCAGCATATAATATCTGCAACACTTTTTGGAACATTTCCGCCCAACTTGTTACCGGTTGTTCAGTGTTCTTATAACTAAACCGCGCAATCAATCTTCCACTTAAATCAGTTCCATCATCAAGTGTATATGAATCAAGCTGCTTCTCTTTTGGTTTAAATTTGCTTGATGGCGTTGCCCATATTTCAAGAGCGCGTCCCATAAGGTACTGATTACGTTCTTCCAATTCTGCCAACGTCCACTTTTCTTTCTTTGCAATATAGGTATTCATGCGAATACCACTATCTTCGAAGCCATTTTTCATAGTTTTCTTTTCTTCAAAACTACTATTGCTATATTTTGAGTTATAGGCAGTCAATGTAAGATTGGCAATTCTATGCAACCAAGTTTCATGAATCTGCTCGTAATCATCACCTAATGTCTTTACCCATGCTGGAGTTAAATGCTGTGGCATAATATGTTCAATAGAATATGTCCCATCGTCACAGTGACTGTATACGTCTTTGTCTTCTGCAGTACCATAATTCTCTAAACGTTCTAGAATGTATATCTTGTTTTTGCTATTCATCTGATAAACTTGCCTCTCAGTAAATTGTGTGGCAAATTCATCATCATCCGGGAAACGAGCTTTTTCTTTTTTAAAAAGGATCGCATATTTAAATTTTTCAAAATAATCTATATCAGTACCATCATATCTGATGATTTCTTGGTGAAGCATAAGAAATATTTTATTAAGGGAATTCGTAGGTAAATCACAAATAGTTCTTCTGAACAAATAATTTTCTGTAATTAAAAATATATCTGTTACTTGAGACATGTCCAATTTTCCTTCATCACACAATCTCAATACTTCAAGGAAAAACGGTCTGGTTACCGTCGTTTCCAACCGATTTAGCCTATTAATACAAGCATCCAATAATTTATTATTCACACTTCCGTTCAACAAAATTTCATAGCGTTTTGCATATTCCAACAAATCTTTAAGAAGATCTTCCTCTCTCAACGTGGTTTTCTCCACATATTCTTTGAAGTTTATGTATATTTTCTTTTGAGACGGAATAGTCAGTTGCTTAACACTAAGATAATCTCTTACAAATGAACTTACATCATATTTTGTACATTCTTCGATGCGATTCCAATACTTTTCATAATACTCCTCTTGTTCCTTTGTCGGAAGTCCCATCAAAATAAAGTTTCTGATTTTATCTCCTTCACTCAGATCAAGGCCTGTAGAGTTAAGGCTTTCAAAAATTAGCTGTGGATTATCCTCACTATTCAAAGTAATGTTAATGATTTCCAATCTGTAAATTGCATCAAAAAGTTCGTCAATTGTAACTTCCTGTTTTTGAATTCTGTCATAGAAATAGTTATAGTTTGTTGTGATGTTTGATTCTCTGATATATTCTTCCTCGCTGTCAAAAAGCTTTCCAAAAGCTTTCTGGTCATTCTTTACTGGTTTTAATTTTATTCGTTTTTCCCGTGGTTGATATTTATCAACAAGAAATTCTTCATAAATCTGTTTTTCCAGTGACTCATCATCTGGAATCACAATATTATTCGAAATTAAATTATACATTGCCAAAAAGAGTAAAGATATTGTTGTCAAACGTTGTTGTCCGTCAATTACAAGAAATTCCATGTTTCTCCCAGATGGCTCATATACAGATACAATACTTCCGAAAAAATGGCTCTTTCTATTATTTTTTATTACTTTTACAAGGTAATCATAAAGTTGCTTACAGTTTTCTGTCTTCCAATCATAGTTGCGCTGATAGACAGGAATAATAAAGCGCTTCTTTGAGCCTTCCATATATTCTATTAATCTACCTTCTGAACCTTTCATTAGTCCTCCTCCAACACTTTTAGTTATATATATTTCTCTGCGCGTTCATACTTTTATTAATAATAAATATTATCTAAAAATCACATTGAGTTTTCAAATTTTATATTTGCGTTTGTTTTTATAATAAAAATATCACAGCATATTATTCTATATATTTCATCTTTCCACACTTTTCACCAGCTTCACTACCGTCTCAACAATATTTTCATTGTCCCAATCTAATTCATACATTTCCTGTCCATCTAA
>CAMENP010000028.1 GCA_945928575.1 uncultured Butyrivibrio sp. | reverse complement strand
GCTGGGTTGCCCGAAAATAAAGGAAAGTTGAGAGCAAACACGAAAAACTTTCAGTTTTCATAAGAATTGTTGCAATAAAAAGATAGACAAATAGAGGTTGATGTGCTAGAGTTTAGATGGCTCCAAAATGGCTCCAATAATTTTGGGAAATAAAAATACATAATGTATGTAGTGCCTAAAAATAGCATAAAATCAACAAAAAGCATGGTAGAAGATAGCGACAAATCCAAAACCGGGAGCGTGAAGGTGGTAGAACAGTAGGATCAGGAAGAGTTGCAACAGTTATCGAGTAATTTTCGTGTAAACGATGATGAGATAAGCGCGTGAAAGCGCGTAATAAACAGCCACTGCAGACTTGTCTGTATGTGGCTGTTTTGTATTTAGATTTATATTGGATTCAAAGAAGAGGTAATATGATTAGAGTAACAGTATGGAATGAATTTCATCACGAAAAAACACAGGAACCTGTGCGAAAAATATATCCGGAAGGCATACATGAATGTATTGCCGGTTTTTTGCGAAAGGATGAAGAAATAACCGTGAGAACAGCTGTTTTTGACATGCCGGAGCACGGACTCACGGAGGATGTGTTGTCGGACACGGACGTGCTTGTGTTCTGGAATCATATGCTGCAGGATGAATTCTCGGACGAAGTGGCAGAGAGAGTGAAGCGGCATGTGCAGGCTGGAATGGGACTGGTTGTTTTACATTCGGGACATTATTCTAAAATAATGAGGCTCCTGATGGGAACAAGCATGACACTCAGGTGGAGACATGGTGACAGAGAGAGACTTTTTGTTACATGCCCGTCACACCCGATTGCTCAGGGAGTTCCGGCATGGATTGATATTCCTGAGGAGGAGATGTACGGAGAGTATTTCGACATACCGAAGCCGGATGATGTTGTTTTTACGGGCTGGTTTGCAGGAGGAGAAGTGTTCAGGAGCGGATGCACCTTCACAAGAGGATTGGGAAAGATATTTTATTTCCAGCCCGGACATGAAGAATACCCGATATATCATATGCCGGAAATCCAGCAGATTATAAGTAATGCGGTACATTGGTGTGCGCCTTTTAGAAGACTTGATGCACCGTTTGATAATGTGGCGGTAAATCCGTCGATAGAGGAGGAATACCGTGAATAGGATATCGGTTTTTTACGATCATATAGCGGAAGCGGCGGCACAGAGCGGTCTGTCCATAGGAAAAGTTCTTGAAAAATGCGGCGGATACGGAATCAGCGCAGTGGAAATCCAATATACAAGGCTTAAAGAAAACAGGAAAATAATATGTAAAGCGCTTGATAAAGCCGGTTTATCGATAAGTTCCGTTTATGATTTTTATGATCTCGGAAGCGATGCTCCGGACAAAGAAATTGAGAGAGCATACGATATGCTTAAGATGGCATCTGAGCTTGGCGCCGGCAAGGTACTTGTGGTTCCGGGTGCGTTGAATATGGCTGAGGCTGCCGAACTTGCGGCCTGCGCCGGAGATTATGATACGACGGCTGTGTATATGGATGGAAATGCCGCCGTTCAGAATATGAAGAAATCTTTGAGGCAAATATGCGAGGAGGCGGAAAAGTACGGGATTACGGTTACAATGGAGGATTTTGATGGATTCTGCCAGCCGTTTTCAAGGATAAATGAACTGCTGTGGTTTATGAAAAATGTTCCGGGACTTAAATACACACTGGATACCGGGAATTTTGCATTCAGTGATGAGAATGTGCTGGAAGCCATGGAAGTTATGAAAGATTACATCGTACATGTGCATTGTAAGGACAGGGCGGTTGAAGAGACCGTCGGCGGAAAATACTGCAAAGGAATGGGCGCGAGCCCGGCGGGCCGCGGTTACATACCTATGGGTGAGATAATTCAACAGATGCTTGATTGTGGGTATGACGGTTTTTTTGCGATAGAACATTTTGGAGCGGCAGACCAGCTTGAATATATGAAACAGTCGGCAGAGTATCTGACATCGGCATTGGAAGGTTGACATACGCTTTGCGCAGGAATAAGATATAAACAGATTATTGGAAAAGGGACAACTTCCCGGAAAGGTGAGAACATGAAGTTAAAAGAATTACAGGATGCAATGATAGCAGCTATGAAGGCTAAGGATAAATTCAGAAAGGATGCCATCGCGAGCCTTGTTTCCGCAGTCAAGAAAAAAGGTATTGATGCGGGATGCCGTGAGGATATACCGGACGATATGGCCAATGAGGCTATTTTGAAGGAAATCAAGTCAGTTAAAGAGCAGATTGATACATGCCCGGCTGACAGGACAGAGTTGCTCGAAGAATATAAAAAGAGATACGATATTATGAGCGAGTTTGCTCCGAAGATGTTAAGCGCCGATGAAGTCAAGGCAATACTTCAGGACAAGTTTGCGGATGTTCTTGCCACGAAGAACAAGGGCCAGATTATGAAGGCAGTCATGGGAGAACTTAAAGGCAAAGCGGACGGCAAGGTTATCAATCAGGTGGTTGCCGAACTCACGAAGTAAATATGTATTCAAGATAATGCGGAGCGTGATAACATGATACGAAAATATACTGAAGCCGATCTTCCGGCAATGATTGATATATGGAATGAAGTAGTCAGGGACGGAATTGCTTTCCCACAGGAAGAAGAGCTGGATGAGACAACAGGCCGTGACTTTTTTGCAGCGCAGACTTACAGCGCAGTTGCGGAAGATGATAACGGCAGAATTGTAGGATTATACATTCTGCATCCGAACAATGTCGGAAGATGCGGACATATATGCAATGCAAGTTATGCAGTGCGTTCGGATGTGCGGGGACTTCATATAGGCGAGAAACTGGTTACGGACTGCCTTTGCCAGGCTGAAAGCTACGGATATAAAATATTGCAATTCAATGCGGTTGTGGCAAGCAATATCCATGCAAGACATCTGTATGAACGTCTTGGTTTTGTTATGCTCGGAGAGATTCCGGGAGGCTTCCGGATGAAAGACGGACATTATGAAGATATATGCGTATATTATCACAAGTTATAGGAGAAAAATATGTCAATTTCAATAAGAAGAGCAGGAATTAATGATACCGAGGCGGTTATGAAGCTGCTTAGAGAGGTGCTTGAGCTGCACGCTGCGCTGCGCCCGGATATTTTTATTTCGGGAAGCACTAAATATACGGCCGAAGAACTGGGTACAATATTTGAAGATGACGGACGTCCTGTTTTTGTCGCAGAGGATGAGAATGGAGATATTCTCGGATATGCCTTCTGTGTCATGCAGAGACAACCGTTTACAACAACTATGAAGGATCTTACCACGCTTTATATAGATGATCTGTGCGTGGATGAGAACAGCAGGGGACAGCATGTGGGTAAAAAACTGTACGAGTACGTTCTTAACTATGCCAGAGAACAGGGCTGCTACGATGTTACGCTGAATGTCTGGGAAGGCAATGATAATGCCAGGGCGTTTTATGAAAAAATGGGAATGTTTGTCAAGGAAACCCAGATGGAAACTATATTGTAAAATACGATACCATGATAAAAATACTTGACTTAAACTGAACTTTAAGTATTATAATCATCCTGTCAATAAAGAATTTCAGGAGGAAGTATTATGTATTTAGAGAATATTAACGGACCTTCGGATGTAAAGAAACTTACGATCGAAGAGATGAATAAACTTGCCGCTGAGATGAGGGATGCCCTGCTTAAAAGAGCAAGCATACACGGCGGACATTTCGGACCGAATTTCGGTATGGTTGAGGCGACAATCGCACTTCATTATGTTTTTGAGTCACCTAAGGATAAAATGGTATATGATGTGTCACACCAGACATATCCACACTAGATGCTTACAGGAAGAAAAGATGCTTACCTTTACGAGGAGCATTATGATGACGTTTCGGGTTACTCCAATCCGCATGAAAGCGAACATGACTTTTTTAATGTAGGACATACGTCCACATCCGTAAGCCTTGCGTGCGGACTTGCCAAGGCGAGAGACCTTAAGGGCGAGAAGGGCAATGTTATCGCGGTTATCGGTGACGGTTCATTGAGCGGAGGCGAGGCACTTGAAGGCCTTGATTTCGCATCGGAACTTAAGAGCAATCTTATAATTATAGTTAATGATAATGATATGTCGATTGCGGAGAACCACGGCGGATTATACGGGAACCTTAAGCTGTTGAGGGAAACCGACGGTAAGGCTGAATGTAATCTTTTTAAGGCTATGGGACTTGACTATGTGTATGTAGGCAACGGTAATGATATCGGTGCGCTTATCGATGCGTTCAAGTCTGTTAAAGATTCCTGTAAGCCTGTTGTAGTCCACATCGTGACACTCAAAGGCAAGGGATATAAGCCGGCCGAGGAAGACAAAGAGTCATGGCATTGGTGCATGCCTTTTGATATCAAGACGGGCAAGTCGTTGATGGATTTTGACGGAGAAGATTATTCTTCAGTAACGGCTGAATATCTGCTCGATAAGATGAAAAAAGATAAAAGTGTTGTTGCAATCACGTCCGCAACACCTACGGTTATGGGATTTACGGTCGATAAAAGACATGAAGCCGGAAGCCAGTTTGTAGATGTCGGAATCGCAGAGGAAACAGCGGTGGCACTTGCATCGGGTATAGCAGCGGGCGGCGGCAAGCCGGTTTACGGAGTGTACAGTTCTTTTATCCAGAGGACATATGACCAGTTGTCACAGGATTTGTGCATTAACAATAACCCGGCAACGATTGTAGTATATACAGCATCGGTGTATGGCATGAACGACGTTACGCATCTTGGCATATATGATATACCTATGATTTCCAATATACCGAATCTCGTATATCTTGCACCGACGACGAAGGAAGAGTATCTTGCTATGCTCGAATGGAGCATTGAGCAGAATGAACACCCGGTTGCAATCAGGGTGCCGGGCGGAGAACTGATTTCCGACGGCAAGAAAATCGATAAAGATTTCAGCATCCTCAATCGATATGAGGTTACCGAAAAAGGAAGCAAAATTGCCATAATCGGTCTTGGTTCATTCTATGGTCTTGCATGTAAGGCGGCCAAAGAAATTGAAAGCCGTACCGGAGTAAAGGCAACACTCATTAACCCGTACTATATTACCGGAACCGATGATGAACTGCTTGAGAACCTTAAGGCAGACCATGATGTGGTTATCACCCTTGAGGATGGCGTGCTTAACGGTGGTTTCGGCGAGAAAATCGCGCGTTTTTACGGAAACAGCGATGTTAAAGTCCTTAACTACGGATTGAAAAAAGAATTTCTGGACAGATATGATGTCAATGAAGTTCTTAAGGAAAATCATCTTACACCGGAACAGATTGCAGAAGATGCTGCCGGCTTGATCGGATAAAACGGTTGACAACGGGATGCCCCGGTAATATTATAATAGTATCTTATTAAGGAAGAGGTGAAAGGATGAGAATATAATCGACTTTTGAAGACATGGAACAGTTAGTTTATTTTGCGGTAGTTTTGCATACCGCTGTTCATGTTGCCGAAAGTGGATTGTGATTCTCATTCTCATATCCTCTTTTTTTGATGCATTTTTTGAGTGATATATTGTGAATCCACAGTCTGACACGGATGCAGCGTGATGCCTGCCGCATAGAGATAAGGAGGAATGTGTATGGCTCAGATAAATGTAACAAATCTTACTTTCGGATATGAAAGCAGTGGGGAAAATGTTTTTGAAAATATATCTTTTACGATAGATTCTGACTGGAAACTGGGATTTATCGGAAGAAACGGCAAGGGAAAAACAACTTTTCTGAAGCTTTTGAAGGGAGAATATGAATACAGAGGAACTATAAATACTTCCGTAAAATTCGATTATTTTCCGTATACGTTGACAGAAGCGATGGAAGAAAGAGCAGCGGCCGACTGGCTATGGGAGATTAAGCCATATTGCGAAGAATGGCGGGTCATAGCGGAACTGGATAAACTGGGAGCCGATGCCGGAATTATGTACCGGCCGTTTAAAACGCTTAGTAACGGGGAACGGACCAAAGTAATGTTAGCGGTTCTTTTTGCCGGAGATAACGAATTTCTGCTGATAGACGAACCGACGAACCATCTTGATGCACAGGCAGCACAGATTGTCAAAGAATACCTTGGAACCAAAAAAAGTTTTATCATGGTGTCACATGACCGTGATCTGCTGGATGCGTGTGTTGATCATGTCCTGGTATTAAACAGGCAGAGTATTGAAGTCCAGACGGGTAATTTCTCAAGCTGGTGGGAAAATAAGGAGCGCGCGGACGAAAATGCAAGAGCCGAGAATGAGAAGCATCTGCGGGAGATATCCGCAATGCGCAGTGCGGCGGACAGAAGCAGAAGATGGGCCGATAAGAACGAAAGTACCAAAATAGGATTTGATCCGGTCAAAGAGCCTGACCGCTGTATAAGCACACGTTCGTACATTGCGGCCAAGACGAAGAAAATGCAGAGCAGGGTAAAACAGTATGAGCGTCGTATGGAGAGAGCAATAAGTGAAAAAGAAGGTCTCTTAAATGATATTGAAGAACCGGTAAGGCTTAAACTCAACCCACTTCATTTTCATAAGGACAGAATGGTGATGTGTCGTGATTTAACGCTTGGATACGGAACACATGCGGTGGTGCATGGTCTGAATCTTGAGGTAATGCAGGGTGAGCGGATATTTTTACACGGAAGAAACGGCTGCGGCAAGTCAACGGTGCTAAAGGCTCTGCTTAATGATTCAAGTGTTGAAATAATATCCGGTGAACTGAGTGCGGCATCAGGTTTGAAGATATCATATGCAGGTCAGAGCACAGAGCATTTAAAAGGTTCAATAGACAAATTTGTCGAACAGAACGAATTGGACAGGATGCTTTTTATGACAGTATTAAGGCAGCTTGATTTTGAAAGACATAATCTTACCGGTAAGCTGGAGGAGCTTTCTGAGGGTCAGAAGAAAAAAATACAGCTCGCTGCCAGCCTCATAACACCCGCACATCTGTATATATGGGACGAACCGTTGAATTATATTGATGTGTTTTCCAGGATGCAGATAGAAGAACTGATACTAAAGTTCAAGCCTACGATGATACTGGTGGATCACGATACCAGATTCAGGGAGAAGGTGGCTACAGAAACTAAAATACTGTAATCATCGAGATCGGAGACGGACGGATTATAAATTAGCCTTACATCAATCATATTTTTCTGCTATAATTACGGTATAAGATAACTGATATATTCAGCAAGGAGGTCGTGGTTATGAACAGGATAATAACAATCAGCAGGCAGTTTGGAAGCGGAGGAAGGACGATCGGTAAACTGGTAGCTGAGAAACTCGGAGTAAGATGTTACGACAAGGAATTGATAGAGAAGACGGCTGAGGAGACGGGATACGCCAATGAGTATATTGAGCAGGAAGCAGAGTATGCTCCCGGAACCGGAATTTTTGCGTATTCTTTTCTCGGAAGGGGAACGGACGGCCTTGCCAATGCGGACAGAATATGGATTGCGCAGCGTAAAGTAATTACCGATATTGCATCCAAGGAAAGCTGCGTGATAGTTGGCCGCTGTGCAGATTATATACTGAAAGATGAACCGGATTGCTTCAATGTATTTGTATGGGCTCCGGATGATTTCAGGGCACACAGGATAGTGGAACAGTACGGTGAATCACCGGTCAGGCCGTTAAAGCGTCTCGAAGAAAAGGATAAGAAACGTAAGTTGAATTACCGCTATTTTACCGGAAGGGAATGGGGCGAGAGAGAGAATTACCATCTTTGCATCGACAGTTCCAAGGTCGGTATAGAGCGTGCCGCAGATTTGATCATAATGGCGGCAGCCGGGAATAACTGATTATAACGTCGAAAAACAGACAATTTGCGCGGAATGATTTATTGACTATTCCTCTGTCGTGTGGTATATTCAAAGGTATCAAGGCCCTTTTTAAGTAAAAGGGATTTATTTTAGGAGGAATGAATCAATGGCTTTTTGTACAATTTGCGGTAAACAGTTGGCTGACGGAGAAGTTTGTACATGTCAGCAGAATAATGCCCAGTCAGTACCACAGGGAATGCCTTACACGGGAGCGCCACAGCAGGGCTCACCTTACACGGCAGCATACGGAGCACCACAGCAGGAGGCACCGAAGAGTTCAGTTGATATGGGAGGCGCTTTTAAGAAAGCTATTGACCATATTAAGAATACTGTTAAGAAACCTATCACGGCAGCAGAAGAATATTATGAGAACGGAACTATCCCGTCATCGGCAGTGCTTATTGGCATTCTTACAATAGCTTATGTGTTTGCAACCGTGCTTAACCTTATTTCCAAGATTATTTATACACTTTCAAATACTAAGAAGTCACTTAAAGGTATGTACAGATTATTGGGTATGTCATATGGTGAATATCTGGATTCTATTGGTGTTACCAGATGGGATATTCTTAATGAAGCTTCCATTAATGTAGGAACTATTTTTCAGTCAATCTTTTTCCCGATTATCTACATAGTTCTTATGGGCGCAACAGTATTCGGATTATTCTATCTTATAGATGCAGTTGTTCTTAAGAAGAAAACAGATGTTAATAAGATCGCTTCACTTTGCGGTGCGGTTTCGGTTCCGCTTATCGGGGCAATGGCTGTAAGAATCCTTTATAACTTCATTCATGTAAGTGCACTCAGAGGTTTCTTCTTCCCGATATTTATCGTATGCATGTCAGTACTTACAGCAATTCAGGGATTTACGATTCTCAGCAAAGAGATCAAAGACAGAAAACAGCTTGTTATCTCACTTGCAATTCTTGTTGCGGGACTTGTAACAGTTGAATACCTTATCGGTCTGTTCCTCTACAAGAGTGTAACATTCTTCACTCTTCCGGGAGTACCGTTCATCTAAAAATAATAGATAATATATTAAACAGTAACCGCTATGGGATAATCCCATAGCGGTTTTTTATAAACTGTTTCTGTCTGAATTATTGTTGTTATCACCCGGCCGTTGACCGCCGCCAAAATTATTGCCATCCGGCTTCTGACCGCCGTCGAAGTTGCTGTCGTCCGGTTTCTGGCCTCCGTCAAAATTATTGTCATCCGGTTTCTGGCCGCCGTCGAAGTTGCCGTCATCCGGCTTTTGACCGCCCATGCCCGGACCGCCGCCCATGCCGCCGTTGCCGGAAATACCGGAATTGGTTACGGTGGAACTTTGCTCAAAGGCGGTTAATTCCGTTCCGCCTTCTATGGTGCCGCCTGTGTAACAATCCTTTCCGATCTGCGTTGAGCCGGTCAGTGTTCCGTTTTGATATATGGTGTAAGTCGTGCCGGTTTTTATGTCGGGAGTGGATATGTTAATGGCGTTGTAAGACTTGGCCGGAGTAAATGAAATTATCACATTGCCATCCGCATCCGCCACAGTAACAGGTGTGCCGGCAGTGCCGCCCGATACAGCCACAAGGGCACCGCATTGTGTAGAACTGTCTGAGATGTTCTGGGCCATTCCGGAAGAACCGGCTACGGCCAGATAACCGCCTGTCATTGTGAAATAATTATCGTAATCAAGACCTCCGTTGCCGTTATCTGTAGGACCGTCAACGACAACAACTCCGTCTGTCATAACTATGTAACCGTTGGAATCGATTCCGTCGCCTCCGGCATTTACATAGATTGTGCCGCCGTTTATTGTGAGGGAACAATTGCTGTCGGAATTTTCTCCCATACCCGGACCGCCACCCATGCCGGGACCGCCTTCGGATGATGAAGAACCGTCGGCTGCATTGATTCCGTCATCGGATGCCGTGATGGATATCGTTCCGCCGTCAATGGATATCGCAGCCGATTCAAGACCCTCGTAGCATTTGGTAATGTCTATTGTACCGCCTGATATAACAAGAGTATTATCGGCATGGATTCCGTCGTCACCGCTTGAAAGAGTAATATCGCCGCCTTCGATATAAATGGCATTGTTGGAATGTATGGTGTCGTCGGTGCAGGTAAGTGTTATCGTGCCGCCCGTAATGTGGACATATCCTTTATCCTCATCCTCGTCGTTGTTGGAGAGAAGACCCTTACCCTCGGCTGACGCGGCTATCGTGCCGCCTGTAACCGTGAGGGAGTCCTTGCCTTTAATGGCATTGTTTTTGGCAGATACATTGATGGTTCCGCTTATTATTTTCAAGTCATTTTTACAGGTGATTCCGTTATTGAACGAAGCCTCTATATTGAGCGAACCGTCACCGTTGATACTTAAATCGTCCTTGGAAAAAAGCACCGCGTCAGGTTCTTCTTTGTCAGCGTCATCATAAGTGTAATTGCTGCTGTCGGTCAGAGTATTGTCGGTGCCGTCGGCGAGAGTGACCGTTGTTTTGTCCGCCGACTTGACATATATGGCGGCGCTTGTTTCCGAATGAATGGACACACCGTTAAGAATAAGGTGTACTTTGGCATCATCCGCATCAACCACAATCCTTCCGTCATCCAAAGTGCCGCTGATTATATAACTGCCTTCGGAACTTATGGTGATCTCACTACCGTTAATTGTTACGGATGAACTGTCGCATGAAGCCGAATCACCGTTTAACGTGATTTCGACAGCGTCGGAAATATCGGTGTCGGTGTCACTGTTCTTGATTGTTATCAGACTGTCGGGAATGGTTGCTTCCGTTGTGTTTTCCCGGACAGAACTGTTTGATTTGCCACAGGCGGCAGCTGACATGGCAATAAGTGCCGCCGTCAGCATACAGGGAAAAAGTTTTTTAAAATTTATTCGCATGATAATAACCTCCTTGGTTTATTTTTTTTGTAAAACTATTGTAAAAAGATAATAAAAAAACAATGTGTCCGTTTGAAGTTTCAAATGTGATAGGATTTTGAAAATTGGCATTGACGGCGTGTTAATGATAATCTATAATAGACTAGTGCTTTGATACATAAAAGCATAAAAGCGTAAAAGCACTAAATCAAATGATAACTGATGTGCATAGGCACATACGTTATCTGAATATATGTAAAGGAGAAACACTATGAAAAAGATTAAAAGAATCATCGCAGCAGGTCTTTGCCTGTCAATGGTTTTTGCTGCAACAGCATGTTCTAAGTCAGACAACAGCGCAGCAGGCGGTTCGGCAAGCGGAGACAAGACTTATAATGTAGGTATCTGCCAGCTTGTAGAGCATGCAGCACTTGATGCGGCTACCAAGGGATTTAAGGATGCCCTTACAGAGAAACTCGGAGATAAGGTTACATTTAATGAGCAGAATGCAGCAGGTGATACACCTACATGTGCTACTATTATCGATGGTTTTGTATCATCAAATGTAGATCTCATTCTTGCCAACGCTACATCACCTCTTCAGGCAGCAGCATCGGCAACAACTACAATTCCGATTCTCGGAACATCTATCACAGATTATGCTACTGCACTTGATATGAGTGACTGGAGCGGTAAAACAGGACGTAATATTTCAGGAACATCAGACCTTGCACCTCTTAGCGAGCAGGCAGCTATGCTTAATGAGCTTTTCCCTGATGCCAAGAAGGTAGGCCTTTTCTATTGTTCAGCAGAGCCTAACTCCAAATACCAGGTAGATGTTATTAATGAAGAACTTACCAAGCTTGGATATACATGCGAATATTTCGCATTCACCGATTCAAACGATATCCAGTCAGTATGTGAGAAAGCTGCAAATGCATCTGATGTAATTTACATTCCTACAGATAACACAGCAGCATCCAGCACATCTGTTATCGACAATGTATGCCGTCCGGCTAAGGTTCCTGTAGTGGCAGGCGAGGAAGGTATTTGCAAGGGATGCGGTGTCGCAACACTCTCAATCAGCTACTATGATCTTGGATACACAACAGGCGAGATGGCTTATGACATTCTTGTAAACGGAGCTGACATCACAACAATGGATGTTAAATTTGCTCCTAATGTAACTAAAGAGTATAATAAAGAAATCTGCGATGATCTCGGAATTAAGGTTCCGGACGGATATGAAGCAATCGCTGAATAATTAATTATAATTTGGAGGAATTGGTGTGGACATTACAGCACTTTTAAATGCACTGCCTAACGGTGTTGCCCAGGGACTTATCTGGGGAATAATGGGTATCGGCGTTTACATCACTTACAAAATACTGGATATAGCGGATTTGTCTGTGGACGGAACCATGGTTCTCGGAGGCGCGGTCTGCATCACGATGTTACTTAAGGGACAGCCGATGTGGCTTGCACTTCTAATGTCAGTCATAAGCGGAATGCTTGCGGGACTTGCAACCGGACTTTTCCATACGGTTATGGGAATCCCGGCGATACTTGCGGGAATCATAACGCAGTTCGGACTCTGGTCAATTAACCTTAAGATACTTGATAATAAGGCCAATCTTGCGATTAATGCACAGAAATACCACCTTATATCACACATGGGCTCGGTTAAATCAACCGCAGCCAACCCTGTACCGTTCTATCAGAATACTATTTTTGTGGTTGCGGTATGCGCTATAGTTATCATAGGAATACTTTACTGGTTCTTCGGAACAGAACGCGGTGCATCGTTACGTGCCACCGGATGTAACCCGAACATGTCACGCGCACAGGGAATTAACATTAATGTCAATAAAGTAATCGGACTTATGATCTCCAACGGTATTGTTGCATTTGCGAGCGCCCTGCTTTCACAGTATACGGCAAGCGTTGATATCAACCAGGGCCGTGGAGCAATCGTAATCGGACTTGCAGCCGTTGTAATCGGTTCTGCACTTTTTGACAAGATATTTAAGAATTTCGCACTCAAGCTTGTAGGAGTATTGCTTGGAGGTATCATATACTATGTTGTTATGAGAGTTATAATGTGGCTCGGTGTTGATACAACACTTCTTAAACTGTCACAGGCACTCCTGGTAGCAGTATTCCTTGCAATTCCGTATTGGAGAAAGAAATTCTTTGCCAAGCCGGTCAGAAAGGGGGCTGCTAAATAATGTTAAAAGTAGAGAACATTTATAAAACATTCAACCCGAATACGGTTAATGAGAAAACAGCACTCAACGGTCTCAGCCTTGAACTTAACGAAGGCGATTTTGTTACGGTAATCGGCGGTAACGGTGCCGGCAAGTCAACGCTTCTTAATGCACTTGCGGGAACATGGCTGGTTGACAGTGGTAAGATATATATTGACAATATTGATGTTACCAGAATCCCTGAGCACAGACGTGCCAAGTATCTTGGAAGGGTTTTTCAGGATCCTATGATGGGAACGGCTGCAACGATGGGTATAGATGAGAATCTTGCACTTGCAGCAAGAAGAGGTAAATTCAGGAGCCTTATGCCGGGAATTACTTCTAAAGAGAAAGCACAGTACAAAGAACTGCTTGCAGAACTTGACCTCGGACTTGAGAACAGAATTACTTCAAAGGTCGGTCTTCTTTCAGGCGGACAGCGTCAGGCTATAACACTTCTTATGGCATCGCTTAAGCGTCCGAAGCTTCTGCTTCTCGATGAGCACACAGCTGCGCTTGATCCTAAGACTGCAGCCAAGGTACTTGAGACTACCGAGAAGATTGTACAGAAAGATAATCTTACAACAATCATGATAACTCATAACATGAAAGATGCCATTGCACATGGCAACAGGCTTATTATGATGAATAGTGGTAATATAATATTTGACATATCAGGAGAAGAAAAGAAGAAACTCACAGTAGAGGATCTTCTTGAAAAATTCGCAATGGCAAGCGGCAAAGAGCTTGATAACGACAGAATGATGTTAGGCTGATATGAAGATGATCATAACGGCTGTCCGCGTGAAACGGACAGCCGTTTTTTTGCGTTTTCCATGATACGTCAATATGCGTCAATACCGCTTTTACGGTTGTACGATATGAGCTTTTATGGTAAAATATGACTATTAAGGGGCATTGCCCCATAATGTAAAGGAGAAGGTTATTATGGCAAACAGATTTATACTTAATGAGACTTCATATCATGGAGCCGGAGCAGTTAAAGAGATAGCCGGAGAGGCTATAGGACGCGGACTTAAGAAAGCATTTGTATGTTCGGATCCTGACCTTATCAAGTTCGGTGTTACCAAGAAAGTGTTGGATGTACTGGACGGTGCAGGACTTGCGTATGAGGTATATTCCAATATTAAGCCGAACCCTACTATTGAGAATGTGCAGACAGGTGTAGAAGCATTTAAGAAATCGGGCGCAGATTACATAATTGCAATCGGCGGCGGATCATCAATGGATACAGCCAAGGGAATCGGTATTATTATCAATAACCCTGAATTTGCGGATGTTGTAAGCCTCGAGGGTGTAGCTCCTACGAAACATAAAGCGGTTACTACATTTGCCGTTCCGACAACAGCGGGTACTGCCGCAGAAGTTACTATTAATTATGTTATCACAGATGATGCTAAGCATCGTAAGATGGTATGCGTAGACCCTAAGGATATTCCGGTTGTCGCATTTGTAGATCCTGAAATGATGTCTACAATGCCTAAGGGACTTACGGCTGCTACCGGTATGGATGCGCTTACACATGCTATTGAAGGATATATCACGGCAGGAGCATGGGAACTTTCGGATATGTTCCACATTAAGGCTATCGAGATTATTTCGAGAAGTTTAAGAGATGCCGTTAACAATACACCTGAAGGCAGGGAAGGAATGGCACTCGGACAGTATGTTGCAGGAATGGGATTTTCCAATGTAGGTCTCGGTATTGTCCATTCGATGGCTCATCCGCTTGGCGCACTTTATGACACACCGCATGGAGTTGCCAATGCAATCATTCTTCCTACGGTAATGGAATATAATGCACCTGCAACGGGAGAGAAGTACAGAGAGATTGCCAGAGCTATGGGCGTTAAAGGTGTTGACGACATGACTCAGGAAGAATACAGAAAAGCAGCTGTGGATGCGGTAAGACAGCTTTCACATGATGTAGGAATTCCTGCGGATCTGAAGGAAATTGTTAAAGAGGAGGATATTCCGTTCCTTGCACAGTCGGCATATGATGATGCATGCAGACCGGGTAATCCGAGAGAGACAAGCGTTGAAGAGATTGCAGCTCTTTACAGAAGCTTGATTTAATATGTTTTGATGACGGCAGTGTGGTGCCGGAAAGCCACACTGCCGTTATGTTTTTGGGAAGGTTAATGCAGGTGATGCTATGATGGATACGGATATTAAGAATAATGGATTGGTATATGATTCACTTACGGGAGTGTTGAGTTTTAAGAGCTTTATGGAAGAAGCACAGAGAATTCTTGATGAGAACTCTGAGAAACAATACCTGATACTCGCGTGGGATATAGAGAGATTTAAGGTGGTTAATGATATTTTTGGCATGGCAATGGGAGATAAAGTTCTTAAAGATATCGTTAATACTTTCAGCAGACAGATTTTTTCAGACGGGATTATCGGCAGAATCGGCGGAGACAAGTTTATATGTTTTTGCAACAGAGACAATATAGATACAGCATTACTTTCCGACAGAATGAAATACAGCATTGAAACAGCAAATGAGAAATACAGACTTTTTATACAGGCCGGACTTTATTATGTGGAAGACAGATCCATACCGGTTATCAAGATGTGCGACAGAGCACTTATGGCACTTAACAGCATTAAAGGAATACATACTGATAAGATAGAGGTATACACAGAGACCAAGAGAGAAGAACTCCTTACGGGACAGCAGCTGGTATCTGATATGGAAAGAGGAATAACGGACAGGGAATTCTTCATTGTAATACAGCCGATATATGATATTCAGAAGGGCGTGATCGCTGCCGGGGAAGTACTTGTGAGATGGAAACATCCGAAATACGGTCTTCTTATGCCGGGTCGTTTTGTGCCCGTATTTGAGAAAAATTATATGATCAATAAGCTTGACCACTATGTGTGGGAGGAAGCATGCAGAGTAATAAGAGAAGCTATGGATAACGGAGATACTCTTGTTCCGCTTTCCATTAATGTTTCAAGGGCGAACCTTTACCATGATGATCTATTGGATATACTTGACGGACTAATTGATAAATACAATATTCCGAAGGAGCTTCTCCGCGTGGAAATTACAGAGAGTGCTTATGTGGATAATCCGGAGCGCCTTATCAGCACGGTTAATAAGCTCAAGCAGTCAGGTTATGTGGTCCTTATGGATGATTTCGGAACGGGATATTCATCATTAAATCTGCTTAAAGATTTATCTTTTGATATACTTAAAATAGACAAGAAATTAATAGACGAGATAGTTGATTCGGACAGGGCAGGTAATGTCGTAAGCAGTGTTATCCGAATGGCCAAATGGCTTGGCATGACCGTAGTTGCAGAAGGCGTGGAGACGGGCAAGCAGGCATCGTTACTTAAGAATATAGGAAGCGATTATATTCAGGGATATTATTATTCAAGACCGATATCCGTTGACGAATTTAAGGAGAAATGCAGGCATAAGACGGATGATGGAGATATACGTAACGATTACGAAGATATAGACGTTGATAACCTTCTCAATGTCAAATCGCCGCAGCTGCGCGCATTTATGGAAGAGATTATCGGCCCGATGGCATTATATGAATATGATGAAGTCAGCCTTAAGCTTCTTAAGGTTAATTCCGAATACACCAGGATTTATAAGACATCGCCGCTTGAATTATATATGCATGATAATGAACAGATGGACAGCCATGAGGCAATGACAAGGCAACGGTTGATAGAGACGGTGATCAATGCCAGACATAATAAGAAACAGCAGTATGTTGTCATAAGCCGCCGGACAGAACACACGGACTGGATGTGGCTTGGCATTACGGTAAGATACATAGGTGACTGTGAAGGCAAATCAAGATTCATATTCAGTATCAAAGATGTTACGAAGGAGCAGAAGAGGTATAATAAGAAAATTCTTGTGGATTTCTATCCGTTACTTTGTCATATCTACCGTGAGATAATCGAACTTAATTATGTGGACGGAACACTTACCACATTATATAAGGACGATGACAAGATCTTCAGTTCATATAAGAAGGCACCGTTGCGCAAGATGCTTGATTTATATGTTGAGAATGTGCTTGATGAAGACAGCCGTGCCGAGTTCACGCGCGTTACGTCAGCTGAGAATATGGACAAGTTCTTTAAGAGTAATGATAAGCTTTTTACAAGCCAGTTTCATGGACGGGCATCTGACGGCAAGACGTACTTATGCGAAATAACATTTATAAAAAACAGTGATAATCCGGGACAGAAGTCGGTCATAGCATGCACCCGCGTCCTGGAATAGAGGACTTAATATGATACTTAATGTTGAGAATTTAAGCCATGGCTTTGGTGACAGAGCCATTTTTAATAATGTTTCCTTCAGACTTCTGAAGGGAGAACATATCGGACTTATCGGAGCTAATGGTGAAGGAAAGTCTACCTTTATGAATATTGTTACCGGAAAGCTTATGCCGGATGAAGGTAAGGTTGAATGGGCTAAGAATATTCGTGTAGGATATCTTGACCAGCACACGGTACTCGAACCGGGTATGACAATCGGAGATGTGCTCCGTTCCGCTTTTGCATATCTGTATGAGATGGAAGAGAGAATGACGGCTATATTTGAAGCGATGGCGGATGCCGACGCAGAGCAGATGGAAGCCATGATGGAAGAATCAGGTACGATACAGGATCTTCTGACTAATCATGATTTTTATATCATAGATGCGAAGGTTGACGAAATTGCGAGAGCTTTTGGGCTTGCCGAGATAGGACTCGACCGTGATGTGACAGAACTTTCCGGCGGGCAGAGGACGAAAGTCTTGTTGGCAAAACTCCTTCTTGAGAAACCGGACATACTGCTCCTTGATGAGCCTACCAATTATCTTGATGAGAATCATATAGAGTGGCTCAGAAGATATCTTCAGGAATACGAGAACGCTTTTATACTTATATCACATGATATGGAGTTTCTGAACAGCGTTGTTAATATAATATATCATATGGAAAATCAGGAACTTAACAGATATGTAGGAGATTACAATAAGTTCCTTGAAGTATATGAGGTCAGGAAAGCGCAGCTTGAGGCGGCGTACAGACGCCAGCAGCAGGAAATAGGTGAGCTTAAGGACTTTGTTGCGCGCAACAAGGCTCGTGTGGCTACACGTAATATGGCGATGTCCAGACAGAAGAAACTTGATAAGATGGATATAATTGAACTTGCAAAGGAGAAACCGAAGCCGGAATTTAATTTCAAAGAAGCAAGGGCGGCAGGAAAGGTTATTTTTGAAACGGATGACCTTGTGCTTGGATATGATAAGAATGCACCGCTTTCCAAACCTATTAATCTGAGAATGGAACGCGGGGAGAAAATAGCAATTGTCGGAACCAACGGAATAGGTAAGACAACTTTCTTAAAGAGTGTACTCGGTCTTATCAAACCGGTTTCCGGCAAGGCGGAACTTGGTGATTATCTTTATAAGGGATATTTTGAACAGGAAATCAAACCGGGTGAGAATACCTGCATAGAGGAAATCTGGGACGAATTTCCGTCAATGTCGCAATATGAGGTGCGTTCAGCACTGGCTAAATGCGGACTGACAACCGAACATATCGAGAGTAAAGTAAGAGTACTCAGCGGAGGAGAACAGGCGAAAGTACGCCTGTGTAAACTTATTAATGTTGAGACGAATGTATTACTGTTGGATGAGCCTACGAACCATCTGGATATCGATGCCAAGGATGAATTGAAAAGAGCATTGAAGGCATATAAAGGTGCGATACTTTTAGTATGTCATGAACCGGATTTCTACAATGATGTGGTTGATAAGGTCTGGAATCTTGAAGAATATTCACTGTTAAGTGTGTAATGGAGATTGATGATGGCAGCAGACAGAATACTGACTGATGACACAAAAAGAATATACTGGTGGGATAATATTAAGTTTGTCATGATAGTGCTGGTTGTAGCCGGACACTTTGCAGATACGCTGGTGGCACATTCCGGAGTGATGAAGAGCTTTTATCTGTTTATATATGCATTTCATATGCCGGTGTTCCTATTTATAAGCGGAATGTTCTACAAGCCGGAACGGGTAGGCGGTAAGATGGCATTCTATATAACATCCGGCTTCCTTCTTAAAATAGTAACATATATTGCACAATATGCGGCGGGCGGGAAACCTGAATTTACACTTCTGTCGGAAATGGGTGCACCGTGGTTTATGTTCTGTATGGCATTTTACATAGGAATTGCGTATATACTGCGTAACTCGGATAAAAGACCGGTAATTGTCATAACAATGGTGCTGGCGGCATTTGCAGGATATGATAAAAATATCGGTGATTTTCTGTGCATTTCCAGAACGCTGGTATTCCTGCCTTTTTTCCTGCTCGGGACAGTGTCAAATCCGGATAAGATTGCCGGTTTCAGGCGCAGGAATGCCGGATGGCTTATACCGCTCGGCATAATTATACTTGCGGCATGGGGATATTTGTGTTTCGGGCAGCGTGAACATTTTTACATATTAAGGCATTTATTTACGGGAAGAAATGCATTTTACAAAGATATATACGATTACGGATTTGCTGCGAGAATGGCGTGCTACGTCATATCGATTTGCACAGGGGCAGCAGCTGTTATGATAATTCCAATGGGGAAGATTTCGGGAGTATCATATATGGGACGTAATACGATTAATGTATATTTCTGGCACTGGCCACTTATTATGGGAACGGATACATTGCTTAGATTTGGGAATTTGTGTAATACGGACATTAGAAAATTAGTTTTTATGGCAATATCGGTGATGCTTACGGTGGTATTATCCACGAAAATATTTGGATTTCCGATGAAGCAGCTGCGAGAGGCAATCGACAGAAAAAGCACAGCTTGAAAAATGCTCCGCTGAAACGGTTTACCGTATTTCTCAAAGCGCTTGCAAAATAGATTTTGGATAATCATAAGGCTGTGCTTTCATAAACTCAGTTAAGGTATTCCCTGTCATAAATTGTTCCCTTGTCTAGTCATCTACCCATTCCATATCCTGCTCGACATCCCAGAAAGATTTTCCGTTCCAGATTTTAGCTTCTAAGAATGCTTCAACCGGATAATGTGTTGTGTTCCCTTTCCAGGTATGTTTTTCTCCATTGTCTGTCATTTCGTATAAGCAAAGATCAAGACTGCCGTTATTCGTCCATCCTTCCAGAAAGTATTTTTTCCCTTCATAGAGAAACCATAGTTCATCACCATAATGAATGTGATCAACAAATTCACGAACATCACCATTTTTCAATTTTAGGCACCCCCTTAAAGAATTTTTTGTATTTTTCGTATTCCTGCTTTGTAATTCGATGAGCAGGGCGTACCCGAAAATTATCCTGTTGAGGATACTCGTGAACATGGAGAACATTTTCGGTACGATTACCATTATTCAAATTTGGCTCAGGATGATATGCGATTTCCATAATTAAATAGTGATGTTCATTATAAAAACGCATTTCATGGAATGTTCCATCTGGCTTGAGCTTGATATAGGCAACGCTCGAATGAGCTTCTTCAGGTAATCCATGTTTCCCGGAAGTCCCTTGTAATACTTTAACTCCATCAATCGTTCCGACAGTTTCATAGCTGTAAGGAACATTATTCCCGATTGCAAAAGTTCCACGTCCACCCATATTAACGCACCACCTTTCGAGAAGCGCGGTAGTCTACGGTGACGATATTTCCTTGCATTTCTGGAAATGGTGTTCCAAAGCAAATAATGGTTTCAGGATGAATCTTTTCTAACATGGCATAATATCCACGCATGAAATTCAGACGATTCTGCTTACATCCAATCATGCCAATAGCAACAATGGAGTTTTCCTCGACACCATCGAAGCAGAAATCATAACTGCTTGGTGTACTCCAACTGATTGTTGGAATAACGGTTAAACCTTTGCTCTGCCAATAAGCACCGCACCATCTGTTTTTTGCAACACTTTCTATCTGTCGCCATAAGCTCATATAATCGTTTGATTTTGTGTCAGAACAGGCGATCAGTGACGGATTACCGACATTGAGTTCCTGTTTTCTTACTAATGGAATATTCCATTTTCCACAACCAGCGTACTCGTTACGCATAACCAGCGGGTCATTACGCATACATTTACTTGTATTATTAACCATATATAATATCCTTTCTCCTCCAATCGAAGGAACAATGTGTTAAGCAATTCACTTTTGTATAATTTGCGAATTGCACCTGCGGAAAGGATATGCTATACTCATTTTGATTGAGGAATGCGAATAGCATATCCGCTGATGAAACGTATTAGATTGCTGCGCCAACAGCTTTTAATACGTTTTATTTTTTTACACTCAAAGTAACCACCTCCCTAACTTGCCTGGTCAAAGAGACGAAGAAGCTGACATTCATAATCGGTGTAATCGCTATTGCCAAATCTCAGCCATTTATTGTAATAATCGTAAGCGTAACAGGCAGCTTCATAGCTTATTTCAAATATCTGCGAGATACTTTCTGGATTATCCAACTTGAGTTTGTGAATCAGAACTGGTGGAGCAAGTGCATACTTGGCAAAGAATTTAACTTCTTTTTCTGCCAGTTCACTATCCTCAGTGTGATCCAGAACAATGTGACCGATTTCGTGCATGATGGTGTGATTTACACGCCCATAGTCTTTTTCATCGTTGTAGAATATGTACAATTGTCCGTTTGTCCTTTCTACGGAAAAACCATCTTCACTTTTTTTGAGTAGAAGCCAACGTTTACTTTGCGGATAGGCAGAGTATGGAATAACTTTGACCCCCATTTTATGTGCAATTTCAAGGCCGTTAATGTGTACACAAGATACTCCATACTTTACAAACATTCTAACAACAATACGCTTGATTTCTTCGTATCTTCGATTTGATAATCTAATTGCCAATGCTTATTCCTCCCCGAACAGTGCATCAATCAGAGATTTCTTTTCCTGTTCCGTCATAGAAGAAGCATTTCTTGCAATCATACGGCGAACTTGGTGATAGTTGAACGCATCGTTCTCAATTCCCAGAAGATAATCTGATGTTGTGTGTAACGCAGTTGCCATATTAGCAATTACGTCTGGTTTCGGATCTCTTGTTCCGGCAATATAACGTGACATAGCGGTTTCTGTGATACCGATTCGTTCAGCCAGTTCCTTCTGCTGAATGCCCCGTTTCTGAAGCATCTCAGATATTCGTTCTCCTAATGCCTTGCCCATGATATTTCCTCCTTTTCGTCAGGCTTCACATATCAGCCTGATTTTATTATATTCATAACTTGCCAAAATGGCAAGAACGATTGCCATAAATAAAATTGTTTCAAAAACCATCAATGATATTAACGGAATACAGACGGGTACGATACGCATAGGAACATTTGCGAGCGTTGCGATAAACTGCCTCCCGGATGCTTTTGGGCGAGCTGGAAATCAGAAATGCTGGAAAGGTCAGATGTGTATTATAACAGAAGATTACTGAATTATTTTATGTTTATTTTCATTGGTGGTTTTAAAATTTCAGTATAATCTCGATTGTTAATTGTAAAATGAAAATCCATACCTGATTTTCATTTAGTTCCTGATAATAA
>CAMENP010000027.1 GCA_945928575.1 uncultured Butyrivibrio sp. | reverse complement strand
ATTACAAAATGGGATTCTTGGGTTACAAACGGGATTCTCATGTTGCAATTCATCTGCGATGAAATTACTCTCATTGGCAAATGGAAAAGATGATATTCATTGTGCTTACAATGTATTGCAAAACATTGGATATGAACCTGTCAGTCACGAGCGTCATTGGATTTCAACATTTGCAAAATTCAGTGTTTATATGCCTAAAAGCTCAGTAGAGCAAAAATGTATTGGAGATTATTTCGCAAGTTTAGACAATCTTATCACCCTTCATCAGCGTAATTACCATAATTCAACGGTTCAATTTTCTTAATTTTCCCGACAGCTTAGGAACAGCATAAGTTGTCAGAATGTGCTGGATTTAGACGTGGTTCGTTTCCACAACCATATAGAAACAAAGATTGGTATGATAGGGAAGGAGCTCTGCCTTTTGTACAAGTTGCAGATGTGGCGAGTGATATGCAACTTGTTGAAGATACAAAACAAAAGATAAATAAATTGGCACAAGCAATGAGTGTTTTTGCTGAAAAGGGTTCCGTACTTGTCACGTTGCAGGGAAGCATCGGGCGTGTTGCAATTACGCAATATGGGGCTTTTGTGGATAGAACAGTTCTAATATTTGATAAGTACATTAAAAACATTGATAAAAGATTTTGGGCTTATATCATCAAAGAAAAATTTGAAGATGAAGCAAGAAAAGCTCCTGGTTGAACTATAAAAACAATTACCAAAGAAGCATTGTCAGACTTTGAGTTAAAGCTACCTAGTTATGAGGAGCAGGGAAAAATTGCAGACTATTTAATGGACCGGACACAGGCAGGACTGGGGACAGATCCATTCCCAGCTGGAAATCTATTTTGAAGAACATCTGATTGGGCGGAACCTGTAAAACAGTCAGTTTTAGTCTCATCTGGGATGACCACATCACCGTCGAACTGAAATCCGGTGTTAGCATCGATGTGGATGCATAAGTCTATAAACGTGCAAAGGCTCCTCACCACTGGAACTAATCCGGTGATGAGAAGCCTTTTTTCTTTTTTAGTCTTCCTCTGAGTAGTCACAGTTTGAGCATTCCCAAACTTCTCCATCCCAATGTATGCAACCACCACATTCAGGGCATGGACGAACTTCATCATCGTCATCCTCTAATTCGCCTGAACAATATGGACAATGGCTGTATTCAGATTCATCATAGACTTTATCGCAAAATGGACACTGCTGCATAATTCCACCTCCTTTCACATTAACATCAATAATCAAAATTAATCGTTATCGTTCTGAGCAGATGTGGTTAATTCCATCATCTTCTGCACATATGTATCACCATCCAGCTCTACCTTTTTTTCTTCTAACTGTTCGACCTTCTGGGATATAGAAGTATCGAAATCAAACCCATCATCAGCGACCATATCGCAAATTTCTTTAATTGAATATCCCATACCCTGTAAAACTCGTATCATCCAAATGTGGTCTATATCATCATCGTCACAATCTCGATATTGACCACCCTTATTTTCAGGCATAAGACCAGCTTTCTCAAATACGCGAAGTGCCTTTCTTGTAACACCCAAGTTATCTTCAACCCATTTAACCTTATACCCCAATACCATCACCTCCTGTTGAATTTATTATACAACATTGTCCCAAGGGCAAGGCAATGTTTTTTTCAAAAAAACAGATAAAAAATTATGAAGCACTTCATAATCCATTCAGATCTTTTTGTTTTCCGTATTAAACATCTAATCCACTGCCTAAACCCTACTGCATTTTGGGGGCCATTCGCTTTTTCTCCGATCAGTCTAAAAAGTAGATATGTTTTCCTACAAGAAAACCGAGCTTTCTACAAGGCTTCTCTGATGATATTAACCTTGCAAAAAGCCCGGAAATACGCCACTTTTTGACCCTTATTTATTTCCTTGACAGCCCGCACACCACCTCGCAATGTTTCGTCATCGGAAATAAATCGACTCCTGTCATGCGTTCCACGGCATATCCCTTGCGCGTCAGGTACTTCAGATCGCGGGCAAGCGTGTCGGGGCCGCATGAGATGTAGATGATGCGGCTCGGCGCGAGGCGGGTGAGGCAGCTTAAGAAACGTGTGTCGCTGCCTGTGCGCGGCGGATCCATGAATACGACGTCGGCGCGTTCGCGGCGGGCGGCAAGCTCCGTCATAAAATCGCCCGCATCGGCGCAGGTGAAACGGATGTTGTCAAGCTTGTTTAAAGCGGCATTGCCGATGGCATCTTTTACTGCGGAAGCATTAAGCTCAACGCCGGTGATTCGGCAGCGGCGGCCTGCTTTGCGGGCATTCATTGCCGCGGTTATGCCGATTGTTCCGATACCGCAGTAAGCATCTATGACAGTGTCCCCGTCCTTAAGATTTGCAAATTCCATGGCTTTGTTGTAAAGGACTTCCGTCTGGACGGAATTAACCTGATAAAAGGACTTGGATGAAATGCGGAATCTGCAGCCGCAAAGCTCATCCTCAATATAACCCCTGCCAAAAATTACCTCCTCGCGGTCACCGAGTACCATTGAAGTCCTGCGGTTGTTAATATTCATCACTATAGTGGTAATTTCGGAATGCGCCTCCCTTAAAGCCTTGACGAAATTGTTTTTGGACGGAAACATCGTACTTGAAAGCACAAGCGTGACCATAACCTGACCGGTGGCATGCGCTGTGCGGACAAGAATATGGCGGAACAGACCGGTTTTGCGGTCTTCATCATAGACTGTAAGACGGAAAGATTTTATTAACTCCGTGACAGTAGCAATGATGGCCTGTGCAACCTCGTTTTCTATGAGGCAGTTTTTAACCGGAATTACGTTATGGGTTCCCGCCTCGTAGATGCCGCTTGAGATATTGCCCTTGCGGTCCGATGTAAAAACAGCATGCACCTTGTTACGGTAATGGAGCGGTTCTGACATACCGAGCACCGCGTCCACTTTGCCGTAAGGGGCAAGAAGACGGGAAAGGTATTGTTTTTTCTTGGTGAGCTGCTTGTCATAATCAAAGGCAAGCATATCACAGCCGCCGCAGCGTGAATCATATTGACATGTATATTTCATTATAATCAAACTCCTTCGTAAGAATCAAAATCAGGAATAAAGCTGTCCTTGGCGACATCGCCCTCCTGGATAAAAGCATTGGTTACGCCGAGGTCTATCGCGTAATCGACAACCTCATCATAATCTTTGCGGCGCACCCTACGGCCAAGCTCTGGATAATCCGTGCGGAGTTTTCCGCCATCGGTAAAATCAGGCATCGGGGTGTACTGGCTCATTATGCTCATATAAATGTCGTCGCCGTATGTATCATAAAGATAACGTATCACATCCTTGGAATCCTGCTTGCCGGCGGGCAGCACAAGATGTCTGACTATCATTCCGCGCACCATCATGTCCCCGTCAAAAACCGGAGTACCGGTCTGTCTGAACATCTCGGCGAGAGCTTTCATAGCCGTTTCGGGATAATCCGGTGCTTTGCTGTAACGCAGTGCCCGCTCGGATGACATATATTTCATATCGGGAAGATACACATCCACAAGGCCGTCAAGCATCTTAAGCGATTCGACCTTCTCATAACCGCCGCAGTTATATACCACCGGAATTGTAAGTCCCATATCGCGCGCCTTAATAAGCGCATCGGCTATATGCGGAACATAATGGGACGGCGTGACAAGATTTATATTGTGCGCCCCGCGTTCCATAAGTTCCAGGCAGATTTCGGCAAGACGGTCAATACCTATCCTGCGGCCGTGCATATTAAGGGCAATTTCACGGTTCTGGCAGTAAATGCAGCCAAGCGGACAGCCGGAAAAAAATATCGTTCCGGAACCCCCGGTTCCCGATATGCACGGCTCCTCCCACTGATGCAGTGCGGCGCGCGACACATAAATCCCGTCATCACAGCCGCATACGCCGCGCATGCCGGATGCACGGTCTGCATGACATTCACGCGGACATAACGTGCAATCATGCAGATTATATTCGACGCCCATGCTTATTCTCTCACTTTCTTAATGTCATCAAGAATTTCGCGCTGCCTGTCATCGGCAAGAAGCCGTGAAGCATAATAAGTGTATTTCGGGCAGCCTTCTTCATTGATAAAACCTACCGCATAACAGCTTAAAGATAATTCGGTCACGAACATCACAAGTTCCTGTGACTCACCGAATGTCTTTATTATGAAATCAAAAGCATTGTCAAGTTTGGCCGCTGCGTCATCAAGCACCTCTTCACGGTGCGCACTGACACCTGCAAAATCCTTGCGGATTCCGGCAAAAGCCTCATCAGTGGCCGGATTATTCTCGGTTCCGACACCGTACTTAAGCGCTGCCTCATTGACGTATTTTATTGCGCCCCTTATTGCATGCAGTTCATTTCCTGCAACCAGGTTGGATGCAAGTTCCCTATCAAGACGCTCTGCGGCAGCACGGGTAACCTTGTCCGCATCGTTTCTTATATTGTCCGAACTTTTTTCATATATCTGCATGGTTTCTTTTATCATATCATATATCTTGCTGACATACCGGTTCTGGAAATCTGCCTCCGTAAAAACAGTGTTAAGGCCTCCGATAAGATGCGAGATAATGCTGTATTTTTCATCAAACGGCGCCGTTCTTACTTTATCGCACAGCTCATCATTATATTTTCCGAGAAGAATATCGCTGATATGATAGTCCTTGCGGTATCTGTTATACAAATCATAATAATTGGCAAAATCCATCGCAATATCGGGATGCTGCAGATATTCCATTATAAATTCCACATCAACCTTGTAACCGAGACGCTCATATGCTTTTATCATCTCGGACAGATCTTCCCAGCCTCTTGCCGTAACGAAAATCTTGCCGTCGACCGTGGTTCTCACATCATAGAAATTCTCACGTTTGAGTTCAAGATATGACATGATCGCACTGTGGATTCCGCTCTGGTATGCATATTCTTTCCAGACATCATAATCCGCCTCCACATCAATGCGCTTAACACGGTCAAGCGTTACTATATCAAAATCACGGACTGATTTGTTATATTCCGGCGGGTTGCCGGCTGCCACGATAATCCAGCCTTCCGGGACACTGTGATTTCCGAAGCGCTTACACTGCAGAAACTGAAGCATCGTCGGCGCGAGTGTCTCCGATACACAGTTTATCTCATCGATAAAAAGAATACCTTCTTCAAGGCCTGTCTGGTTGATTTTATCGTAAACGGAGGCAATGATTTCGCTCAAAGTATACTCCGTGACCGAATAAGGAACCTTCTGATAGTACACTTTTTCTATATACGGGAGGCCTACGGCGCTCTGTCTCGTATGGTGAGTGATAGTATATGAGACCAATGCGATATGGCACTCCCTTGCCACCTGCTCCATGATTGCCGTTTTACCTATACCCGGAGGACCCATCATAAGAATCGGCCTCTGTCTGACTGCCGGTATCGCATATTCGCCCTGCGCGTTGCGCTCAAGATAAGCTTTGACGCTCTTTTTTATCTCTTCCTTTGCTCGCTTAATGTTCATAATCTGCTCCTATATCTCTAATTTGATCGCCCATGCCGGCACGCCCGAATCCACATAATCTTCCTTCAGGAAAATAAAAGCGGTCTCGTAGGGCGGTTTTTTCTTCGGGTATTCTCCCCTGCCGTCCGTAAAATATATAAGCCCCTTAAGGCTTGTAAAAGCACCTTTTTCTATCAGGTCGTTCACATATTCAAATGCCGGCCTGAAGTCGGTGCCGCCGCGTCCCGTTATCGTAAGATGATTGATATAATCCTTCATCTGCGTATCATCCGTTATCAGATCGTCCTTTTGGACTTTCATGTCACACTGTATGATCCTTATGTTCACTTTCTTAAAGAAACTCTCCGACTCGAAAAGTATCGTGCAAGTCTCGTTTAAGAAATCCTTCACCTGTTCCTCGGAGCAGGAAAAAGAAGTGTCGATCACAATGACAAAATCCTGGATTTTGCGCACCTCGCGCTGCTCCACCGGTTCGATAAGCGGCATGTTGCCGTAATGGCTCAGACCGTAAGTATAAAAATTATAATCAAACTCATCCGGGTCAATGTGCATCTCCTCGCGGTACACGGAAAATTTTCTTAAGAAATCCCTGTAATCGTAACGCTTGCGGTTCTCTATCTGAATGCTGTCGTACAGATTCTTGTCATCATGTCCGATTCCTTTTTCGATGGTCTCCATCGATGTCTGCATCTTCCGGCTGATGTCATCCCACCTCTGCTCATTTTTCATGTTGGACCGGGAATTTTTGTCATCACGATACCAGTAGGTGTGGTCATCCACCAGAAATTCATTCTCCCACGCTTTAAGTGTATCCTCATCCATGGGGTTATTTTCAAGGTATTTATATATTAAATCGGCATTTAATATCGATGTGTGCTCAGAAATCTTACGGTAACACAAATCCCTTACCGCCGGTATGCGCATGCGCACACAGCTATAAGGCAGGCCGTCGATAACATGCTCTACGGCAATGTCACAGGCCAGATTCCACAATCTTACCTTGCGGTTACTTATTCTGAATATATGCCTGTAAATGCAGTGCAGTGTCATGTGAAGATAAAGCCTGTCCGCATATCCGCTTCCCGCTTCATAGCGGTCCATAACATAATCCGGGCAATAATATATTACATTCCCGTCCGTTCCGGCCATCTGCCTGCCTTCATCCGGCTTGTAAGAAAAAGCGCACAGCGCGATATCCATAAACCGCATTGCGAGGTAGAGATTCCCTCTGGCCGAATCAAGGATTCTTGCACCGATATTTATTTTCTGCGTATAGTTATCATCCATATCCGTCTCACAATTCAAAGTGTTTTCTCATTTTGGTAAAATGAGTGTTAATATATGCCGTAATTATCCCGGCCGCACGCGGATTAGAGCACTCCGCGGCATATTCCGACGCCGCTTTGGCCGAAGCCTCATCAAAAAGAGCATTGTCACACATGTATTTTAGTGCATCCGTGTTATCCTCGTCAATCAGTATGCGTGCAGCACTCTTAGCATTATCCCGGAGAAAATCCTTATACTTTTCCTTAGCTGATGCGTACAGGCGGTACGGATACATAAGCCTGCCGATGCTGTTATATAGCGCCGCCTCAAAACGGTCCTCGCGCACAGAACGTTCAAACAGCTTGTCAAAATCCCTGTAATCCAGCGTCCCGACCTGCATACACTGACGGTATGCGCCTCCGGTTCCGTAGCTTACAGCCTGAAAAATCCTCGCCGGAGTGTTCTCAACATAATCATCCTCGAAGGTCGGAAAAATAAGCCTGCTGTGGTCTTCATTGTCATATATAATATCCAACTGCAATTCCTGTATATTGTCACTCATCAGGTTCCTGATACAGCCCTCGCGTCCCTGATGACAATACATCGTAATATATCTGAGATTATAACAGTTCTTGAAAGCCCCGTCCTCAAGTTCCCTTATTCCGTCATGCAGCTCCACACGCTCAAGGTTCTTGCAGTTATAGAATGAATGTGCTCCTATGTCCACGATCGACTGCGGCAGGATGACATCCGTAAGCTCAAGCCTCTCGCTGAAAGCGTATCTGCCGATTCCGGTGACCGGCTTTCCGTCTATATTCTCAGGAATCTCTATAACACCCGCATTCCTGTCAATACCTGTGATCATTATTCCGTTATCTGTGTCCGTGTATTCAAATCTCTCATCCATACGCTTAATTATACCGTATTTAACGCAAAAAGAAAGACCTAAAAAGGTCTTTCTTAATCGCTTTATTATTTGAGTTCCTTATAGCGGTTCTTCGCTGCAAGCCTTGCCATTGCACGGGCAATGTTGGCCTTGGTCATACGATATTCCTCTATGCTCTGCTTCTGACGCATTGCCTCCTTGGCACGGTCAAGAGCTTCCTGTGCACGTTTGACATCGATTTCGTCCGGTTTTTCCACAAAATCCACAATAACATGCACACGGTTATACGCTATCTGCACATGTCCGATTCCGGCAACCGCATCAATCCAGTTACCGTCCTCGGTCTGGATTCTCAATAATCCTTCAACGAGGGCTATTACCGAACTCTCATGATGTGCCATGATGCCTATAAGTCCGTCCGCTGCCGTCACAATTATCTGGCGGCACGGTCCGGTATAGAATGTCTTGTCAACCGCTATGACATCAAGTTCAAAAGTATCCATACGCATTACTCCATCTGTTTTGCTTTTTCAATGACATCCTCAATCGTTCCGACATTGAAAAATGCTGCCTCAGGATATTCGTCCATCTCGCCGTTAATGATAGCCTTGAATCCGCGGATCGTCTCTTTAAGCGGAACATACTTGCCCGGAACACCGGTAAAGTTCTCTGCTACGTGGAACGGCTGTGAAAGGAACTTCTGTACCTTTCTTGCACGGTAAACCGTTGTCTTATCCTCATCGGAAAGCTCTTCCATACCGAGGATTGCAATGATATCCTGCAGTTCCGAATATTTCTGGAGGATTTCCTGTACGGCACGCGCCGTATTGTAATGCTCCTCACCGACGATATCGGCCTCAAGAATACGTGATGATGATTCAAGCGGGTCAACGGCCGGGTAAATACCCTGTTCTACGATTTTTCTTGAAAGAACAGTTGTCGCATCAAGATGTGCGAATGTTGTCGCAGGAGCCGGGTCAGTAAGGTCATCGGCCGGTACATATACGGCCTGTACACTGGTTACCGATCCTTCCTTGGTGGATGCGATACGTTCCTGAAGTTCACCGACCTCTGTTGCAAGTGTCGGCTGATAACCTACGGCCGAAGGCATACGTCCGAGAAGTGCGGACACCTCGGAACCAGCCTGTACGAAACGGAATATGTTATCTATAAAAAGAAGCACATTCTGATGTTTCACATCCCTGAAGTATTCAGCCATTGTAAGACCTGTCTCCGCAACACGCATACGTGCTCCAGGCGGCTCGTTCATCTGTCCGAACACTAACGCCGTCTTATCGATAACGCCGGATTCTTTCATCTCTGTCCAGAGGTCATTACCCTCTCTTGAACGCTCGCCGACACCGGTGAATATTGAATATCCGCCGTGCTCGGTGGCTACGTTGGTTATAAGTTCCTGTATAAGTACGGTCTTACCTACTCCGGCACCGCCGAAAAGACCGATTTTACCGCCCTTGGCGTACGGTGCAAGTAAGTCAATTACCTTAATTCCCGTTTCAAGGATTTCAACTGCCGGGCTCTGGTCTTCAAAAGCCGGCGGTTCTCTGTGGATACTCCATTTCTCCACATTGTCAAGACTTTCACCCGAATCAAGTGTCTGTCCCGTTACGTTGAACAATCTTCCGAGAGTTTTCTCGCCGACCGGAACCTTGATTCCGCTTCCCGTAGCGATAACTTCCATATCTCTGTGAAGTCCGTCACTCGATGACAGCATAATGCATCGAACCGTGTTATTGCCAATATGCTGTGCGACTTCCATAACACATTTTTTGCCGTTATTGTCTACTTCAAGCGCGTCCTTGATGTAGGGAAGATTGCCGTCTTCAAATTCTACATCCACTACCGGTCCGAGGACCTGTACAATTCTTCCTTTATTATCCATTTGATTTCTTCCTTTTCTGCGCCTTCGCGCCCGCAATTACTTCGGTTATCTCCTGCGTAATCGAGGCCTGCCGCACTCTGTTATATTCAATCGATAGTTCCTTAAGCATATCCGTTGCATTGCCCGTGGCCGCGTCCATGGCCATCATACGGTCATTCTGTTCGCACGCGTAAGCCTCAACCAATGCTCCGAAAATAAAACCTGTAACATAATTCGGTACAATCGAATTAATTACCGCTTCCGGTGAAGGGACATAGCTTGTAGTATCAGATATCATAAGTCCTCCGGTAAGATCCTTACTGAAATCCGCCTTAGACAGTGGAAGCAGCTTCATCATCGAAGCTTCGCTTTCCGTTCCCTTAAGGCTCTTCGTGTAAAAAAGATAGACTTCATCAAGTCTTCCCTCGTTGTACCTGTTAAGGATCTCCTCGGTAATTACCCTGGCTCTGTGGATTGAAGGATTCTGCGCCGTATACTGGAAATGGTGATGGATCCTGTATCCTTTTTTCTCAAAATAATTACGTCCAACCTGGCCTACCATAAAAAGCTCGGCATTCGGATTTTCTTCAAGCTTGTGCGAAACCATTTTGATGATGTTCTGGTTATACGCTCCGGCAAGTCCCTTATCGGCCGTTACAACTATGTAACCGATCCGTTTCTTATCTTCCGGTGTGGAAGTTCCGAAGTAGATGCTCTCCACATCCGGAACATGCCTCAGGATTCGATTGATTGAATTCTGGATGGCGTAGAAATGGTTCGTGGTTGCCTCAAGCTCCCTCTTGGCTTTTTTTAGCTTTGAGGATGATATCATATACATGGCATTGGTAATCTTCATCGTATCGCGGATACTCTTCATTCTGGTTTGAATTTCTTTAGTGTTTGCCATAATTCACACCTTTCTTCCCAAAATGCACGCTTACGCCTGATTCAGATACGAATCACGCATTTTGCTGACTGTCTCTACGATATTAGCGGCAATCTCATCTGTGAGAACTTTCTCGTCCTCTATCTCGCGGATTAACTCGCTGTCATTTTCTTTAACATAATCAAGCATTTCCATCTGGAATTTCTTAATCTTGTCTGCAGGGATTCCCATAAAAAGCTTATTGTTGGCCGCGCAGAGAGTTATTACCTGCTCTGCCATCGAAAGAGGTCTTCCGAGCGGCTGCTTTAAGATTTCCATAAGTCCGTTACCGTATTCAAGCTGTTTCTTGGTATTTTCATCAAGATCCGAGCTGAACTGGGTAAATACTTCCATCTCCCTGTACTGTGCAAGGTCGATACGGATACTTCCGGCTGCTTTCTTCATGGCCTTGGTCTGTGCGGCACCACCTACACGGGATACCGAAAGTCCTACGTTGACAGCAGGTCTCTGACCCTCGAAGAAAAGTGAGCTTTCAAGGAAAATCTGACCGTCCGTGATGGAAATAACGTTGGTCGGAATGTATGCCGACAAATCTCCGGCCTGTGTCTCGATAATCGGGAGTGCCGTTATCGAACCTCCGCCCGCTTCCGGTGTAAGTCTTGCCGAACGCTCAAGCAATCTTGAGTGGAGGTAGAATACATCGCCCGGATAAGCCTCACGTCCCGGAGAACGCTCAAGCAGAAGTGACAATGCTCTGTATGCAACCGCATGTTTGGATAAATCATCATATACGATAAGCACATCCTTGCCCTTGTACATAAAATACTCTGCAAGCGATGTTCCGGCATATGGTGCTATATACTGCAATGATGCAGGGTCACTGGCCGTTGCCGATACAATTATACTGTATGATAAAGCGTCATGCTTCTCAAGTGTTCTTACGAGCTGTGCGATTGTAGACGCCTTCTGTCCGATAGCAACATAGATACAGATAACATCCTTGCCCTTCTGGTTAAGGATTGCATCCGTTGCAATACTTGTTTTACCGGTCTGACGGTCACCGATTATAAGTTCACGCTGTCCGCGTCCGATAGGGAACATTGAATCGATTGCAAGGATACCGGTCTCCATAGGTACCGATACCGACTTACGGTCTACAATACTCGGCGCATCGTTCTCAATAGGTCTGTAATCCTCGCTGGCAATCTCGCCCTTACCGTCTATCGGCTCGCCGAGTGCGTTGATTACTCTTCCTAAGAATCCGTCGCCTACAGGGATACCTGCTCTCTTACCGCTTCTGATAACACGGGTTCCCTCTTTCATTCCTGTCTCACGGCCGAAAAGGATACATCCGATCTCGTCTCTTCTGATATCCTGTACCATGCCCTTGACGCCGGTGTCAAAAATTACAATCTCGCCGTACATTGCATGGTCGATACCTTTGATATTTACAATTCCGTCGCCGATCCATGTGACATTACCGACTTCTCTCTTGCTCTTATCAAAAGCGGATTCATCGATTTCTGTCTTAAGAATGGTAATTATCTCATCCATGCTTGATACGGATGCGACGTTTTCCTTCATTTTATTCTCGATCTGCTGAAGTCTTCCGCGCATACTCCAGTCATACTCTTCATGGCCGGCGCGGATCACAAAACCTCCAAGCAGGTTCTTATCTTCTTTAAGGCTTACATCAAGCTCATCGGCATGACATTTTTCCTTAATAAATTCTTTGATTTTGATGAGCTGCTCATCCGTAGGCGGAACAACATATGATATGTCAACCTTAAGGCTCGGCACCTTCTCAACCTTGCGCACTTCATCGTGGTATGCTTCCACAATCTGAGGAAACAATTCAAAAGAATGATGGTCACACAACAATTCAAGAAAATCTCTTATTCCTGTCGGGAAAAGCATTTCTATCATATGGTGCTTTTTCTCAAGGTCGATTGTCGGATCTTCAAAATCAATTGAAATCTGAGGCAGTTCTGCCAACAATTCGGTTGTCTGTTTTACATCTTCATTCGATACAGACAGCCTCTTCATTTCCTTTGCATAATCAATTACTGTCTGTGTCATTTCGTTTCACCCATTTCTGCGATAAAATCATCATAAAGCCTGCTGCTGTCATCGGCCTGAACCTGTGAACCAACTACCTTGGTAGCTGCAGCGACAACGAGTTCCTGAATCTCAGACTGCATATTGCGCATGGTCTTCTGCTTCTCTTCCTCGATTGTCTCCTGGGCTTTCTGTATTTTCTTATTAACTTCTTCGTCTGCTGACTTCACAATACGGTCATATTCGCCTCTTGCCTTCTCTTTGGCTTCGGTGATAAGTCTTGCTGACTCATCCTTGGCACCGGCAAGTGATGCTTCATATTCCGTCTTCAAATCCTCTGCCTCTTTCTTGGCAGCGTCCGCATCATCAAACTGCTTGCGGATGGCTTCCTCACGCTTTGCAATGATGTTGTTGACCGGCTTGAACAGGAAAATTCTCATCAATACAAAAAGAACTATGAGGTTAATTATTGTGAAGACCAGATTAATATCTAATCTAAGCATATTTCTTTCCTGCCTTCCCGATTATTTCAAGAACATAATTATAAGAATAGCGATAACGAAACCGTAAATAGCGGTTGCCTCTGCAAGTGCACAACCAAGAATCAAAAGCTTGGAAATCTTACTCTCAGCCTCCGGCTGTCTTGCAACTGCGTCTGATGCGTGTCCTGTAGCGATACCGATACCGATACCTGCACCGATACCTGTTAAAACTGCGATACCTGCTCCGATAGCAATTATAGTGTTCATGTTATTTTCTCCTTTTACCAATCAAAAATATAGCGCCATCCCTTATTCGACGGCTTCCTTAATAAACAGTGACGTAAGAAATACAAATACATACGCCTGAATCAGTCCGTCAAAAATATCAAAATACAAACTGAACGGTACCGGCAGCACAACCGGAATCAACATTTTAAGGAGCTCCATGATAACAAATGCTCCCAAAACATTACCGAAAAGTCGCATACAAAGTGACAACGGTCTGATTAAAATTTCCAAAACATTCAATGGTGCCACGATGGCAACCGGCTGAGCGAAGCTTTTAGCCCAACGCTTAACGCCTTTAGCATGTATTCCGGAATACTCAATAAGGACAATACTCATAATAGCCAATGCTGCTGTTACGTTCATATCCTTTGTCGGAGGTTTCATTCCGAACAGACCTATGATATTGGATATACCTATGTAAATAATTACTGTGACCAGGTACGGCACATATCTTGTACCATTCTCTCCGATAAATCCCTTTACCATGTTCTGAAGGCCTGTAACAATGCTCTCGATGATGACCTGTCTTTTACTTGGATTCTGAATTCTTAACTTTCTCGTCATGACTATTGCAAAAATCACCATGACTGCCATTATTATCCAGGTAACGACAACTGACTCAGCAACTTCGATTCCACCAAATACCGGAATTGTAAATGCAGTATCACAATTCAGTTCTTTCAGTAAATCGCTTGCGATGTCTTCCATCTTCCACTCATCTCCTTTCCTTCACTACCACATCTCTCCATTCAAAAATGTAATAGTTACTTCTCTCAGTATTGCAATAATACTTGTCGGTATGATGATACTTCTATTCGCGCCGACTGACAAGTAAAAAAATAACACATCTTTCAGTGAAAAACGTGTTATTTTAGGGTATTTTGCACAATTATGTTTTATATTGTGACGATATTTGATATTTTATTATATATAATGATACTTTTTTCTGCCATATATAATAAGAATTGGTACTACCAATATAAAAGTAAGTGCTTCCGCCACCGGAATCGCCAGCCACATTCCGTAAATTCCCCATATTTCGGGCAATACAACGATGGATATCACTATAAACACAAGCGTTCTCAATATGGAAATAAGTGCGGAAATCATTCCGTTGCCAAATGCCGAGAACATTGATGAAGCAAAAATATTGATTCCGGCGAACGCAAAGTTCCATATAAAAATCATATACCCATCATATGTTATTTGAAATATACTGCTTCCCTTCGGCGAGAAAATTCCTATAAGAATGTCTGCTCCAAAATAGGACAATGCCATCATTGCAGCTGTTCCGGCAATAATTACGATCATACAATACCTGAATAATTTCCTGATATAATCCCAGTCCTCCCTGCCGTAATTATAGCTTATAACAGGCGCAGCTCCCGTTGAAAATCCAAAATACACCGCTGTGAAAAAATACTGCATATACAATATGATGGTTATGGCGGCAACGCCGTCATCTCCCACCAGCCTTAATACCGTCAGGTTAAATAAGAAGGTTGTCACGGACGATGACAGGTTCGATACCATTTCGGATGAACCGTTACCCATAACCCGCAGAAGCATCCGTCCTTCCCACTTAGGTTTCTTATATGTGAGTCCTTTTTTATTGCTTATAAGGAATATAACCGACAGAAGTGCTCCCACAATACGGCTTATTATTGTTCCGAGTGCAGCTCCGTTTATTCCCATATTGCATACCACAATAAAAAGGTAATCAAGCACCATATTAAGCACTCCGGAAATAACCGTGAGAACAAGCGCCAGCCTCGGATGGCCGGCAGTCACAATAAGTGTATTGTTCATGAGCTGTATCACGGTAAATACCGCCAATGAAAATATAATTCTTCCGTATGATACACAATACGGCATCAGCTTATCCCCCGCTCCGAGGACCCGTGATATCGGTCTCATGAAAACTCCGAATATGACCGAAAAGAAAAGTCCTGCCGCAGCCGCAACCAAGGTAATCAATGTCAGTGCCGATTTGGCATCGTCATTTCTTCCTTCTCCGAGTCTTCTGCCTATAACCGCACTTCCGCCGCTTCCGAACATCACTCCCAGTCCGTATATAAAATAATCGAGCGGAACCACTATATTTATAGAAGACAAAGCATCACTGCCCACAAATCTTGACACAAATACGCCGTCAACCATGGTATACAATGATGACAGCACCAACATAGCAATAGCCGGGAGAGAAAATCTTATCAGTCCCGGCAATGTAAATTTATTTGAAATTCTGTTATCCATTATTCTGCTCCACCAAATTTGCGTCTGACGGCATCTGCCAGATACTGCGCAGTTCCTTCTACCCCGAACAGGCTGCTGTCAATCATAATGTCCTTATGCCTCTTATCATCCGGCAGAAAACCCGCATATTGCATATGATAAGAATCTCTTGCTTCATCGACTGCCCTTATCATGCTTCTGGCTTCTGATTCTTCAAGCTTAAGATCCTCTATGCAATGTCTGAGTCTGGCCTCATATGAAGCGTATATATATATGTGTATGCTGTCAGGTTCGTCACCCAGTATAAAATCAGAACATCTTCCTACTATAATACAGCTCTGCTTCTCGGCAAACTGTTTGATTATATTCTGCTGTGCCTCAAAAATCTTGTCCTGTTTATGGCTTGTTCCTTTTCCGAGTGGAAACATCATTCTCGAAAACGGATTAACCGTCTGTTTCGCCGCTTTTTCTTCCTCATGCTTAATTACCGATGCCGGCATGTCAAGTTCCTGTGCTGTCTGATCCACTATATCCCTGTCATAATATTCTATTCCAAGAATCTCCGCCATCCGCCTTGCAATCGGACGTCCAAGGCTTCCGAATTGTCTCGTAATGGTGACCACAAATTTCTCCATAACACATTCCTTCCTGATAATAATTATCCTAACGATTTATTATAACACAAATCCGGCAATCACGAAACCACCAATTGACAGCACAGCCGAAATTATGACATACGGCAGCTGTGTCAGCGCATGTTCCATATTATCGACGCCCGCCGACTGCGATGCAAGCAGTGTCGCATCAGCATAGAAGCAGGCATGGCTTCCGAATGTTCCGCCCGATATGACCGCTGCCATTATAAGCACGGGATTGGCTCCGAGTGCCGCACCAAGCGGGAATACGATCGGTGTGATGATTGAACTCATTCCCCAGTCGGAACCGGTCGTGAATGCAAGCACAGCTCCCAGAACAAATACCGCCGCCGGGAATATCGATGCAAACAGAAACGGTTCCGCCACCTTAATCATGAAGTCGGTCATTCCCATCTGTCCCGAAATGTCTTTTAATACAAATGTAATCAAAAGTAATGACAGTGTCGGGAGCATATCTCCGAATCCTCTTATCATGCTCGAGAAAAAACCTTCAACCGAAAGTATTTTGCGCGGCACAAACATCACAAAGCACACCGCAAGTGCAATCACGACCGCCACAAGCACATCATTGCTTATTATAGTCACAGCGACAAGCACTACCATCGGCACAAGAAAATTCCATATATTTCCGTCCTCTTCATTCTCAAGTTCATCATGGTTGTATTTTTTACTGGCATCGGAATAAACCTTGCCGGTCTCCTCAACTCTCTTGTATGCTTTTTTCATGGCACCGAGTTTCGGGAACCATCCCATCGCAAACAGGAACACTATTATAAGCGTGATTATCGGATAGAAACAAAACGGTATTGCTTTCACGTACGCCTGTATTCCGCTTGTAACTCCGAGTGCTTTCACGCTGTCTTGTTCAAAAAACAGGCTCGCATAAAATACGGCCCATGTTGAAAACGGGAGCAGCACGCACACCGGCGCGCCGGTCGAATCAAGCATATATGCCAATGTTTCTCTCGGAAGTTTCTGCTTATCGCTTATTCTTTTCATGCAGGTTCCTATCGAAAGCACGTTAAGGTAGTCATCCACGAAAATAAGTATTCCCATAATAAAGGTCGTTATCAATGTTTTGCGCTCGCTGTTGCACAGCTTCGATATATATTTGGCAAAACCGAAGCTGCCCTTGGAGTCCGTAAGCAGCCTTATCAGTCCGCCAAAAAGCAGGCACACAAGCATTACCCACACATTGTCCGCCAGCATATTCTGCAGCGCATCCGTCCAGCCGCTTAAAAAGCCCTTGCCGAACGCAAATACCGATGCGAGTATCGATCCCACTATCATGCAGGCAAGACACTGTTTCGTGATTACCGCTCCTATTATGATTATTACCGTGATGATTACAGCCACAAGACCGAGATTAATATCCATATGCCAGTCTCCTTTATTATGTAATAAAAAAGAGGCACATCCGCAGAAATTTTCTGCAAATGTGCCTCATCGCACTTCTTATTTACTAGAACTTACGGTCATTATAATACCATAATTGCTTACAGGCAAGTATTATTTTTACTCATTTTATACTTGTTTTCAAGTATATGCTATGCTATCATATTTTTATTAAAAAGATTTATTCTGGAGGTTAATATATGGAAAAAAATCAGTTTCTTATGATTAATGATATTATCTACGATATATATTCCTGGGAGAAACTTTCTGACATCAATGAGACTTTTTTTAAGCGTCTCCAGATGCTTCTTCCATTCAGCTACGGCAGTCTCTTTTTTCACAAGGGGGATGCTTCCTCCGATATCGAGCTGTCCGACCCGGTATGCTTCCCGGCTTATTTTGCCGAGGCTGAGCAGGCCTACCTTAAGTCGTCCGATGACGACTACCTTCTCTGGATTCTTCATGCCAGGGAGCCTAAGCTCATCCGCGAAAGCGACATAATTGATGATGCCGACCGTCTAAATTCCCCGCTGTACCAGGGTTGCTACCGCAAATACGACATCTACGACAGCATGCAGCTTACTATTGTACATAACGGCCGCCTTTACGGCGTCTTAAGTCTTTTCCGCACGAAATCGGACGGTACTTTTTCCAATGATGATATGTTCTTCCTGCAGTCCCTCGGCATGCATCTTAACCTTGCCACCAGCCGCTTGATCGACGGCTCCGCCTCACACAGTTTGACGGCGCTGCCTATTTCCGACTTTTCAAGGGTCTATGGTCTGACCTCGCGCGAAGCTGACATTCTCCTTGAGCTCACTCACTTCATGGAAAACAAGCAGATTGCCACCACCTTAAACATCAGTGAAAACACTTTACAGAAGCATTTGCAGAACCTTTTCCGCAAATTCGGCGTAAGCTCCAGATGGGAGCTGATGAGAAAAATCAATGAGTGACCGTGCCCCGGCATAATCCTTCAGTCGGCACGCACACTTCCCCGGCATAAGCCTTCAGTCGGCACGCTTTCGCTTGATTGCACGCGCAGCGGATGCTAAAATCCGCTTCCGCGGATTAAGCACCGGCGTGTGCAAACAGCCGCTGAAGTATTATGTCGGGGATTTTATATACCGGTGGCCCGGGTGGCGCGGTGGCACCGGCGGGGAGAAGGAGCCCGGGTGGCGCGGTGACACTGGCGGGGGGAAGGGGGCCCGGGTGGCGCGGTGGCACCGGCGGAAGAAAGGGATATAATTCACGCGGCGATAACCTTCTCCTGTTTCCGGGTATTTCCGCGAAGTTTCTTTTCCTGTACCCGCGCGGTGACTTTCTCACACTATTATACATGTATCTCCGCGGCTATTTTTCTTAAAGCAGTGGGAAATCCGATTTAGATAATTTTGCTCGTAGTACATTCCCCTCCATGGCAGTGGGATTTGCAGTTTCACCATTTCTGCTCGTAGCTTGCCCCCACCTCAGGCAGTGGGAATTTCGATTTTATCATTTTCCGCTCGTAGCTTGCTCCCACCTCAGGCAGTGGGATTTGCCATTTCATCATTTCTGCTCGTAGCTTGCTCCCACCTTAGGCAGTGGAATTTGCTATTTCATCTTTTCCGCTCGTAGTGTATCCCCTTCTCAGGCAGTGGGAATTACAGTTTCATCTTTTCTGCTCGTAGCTTGCCCTCCCTCCGGCAGTGGAATTTGCTATTTCATCTTTTCTGCTCGTAGCTTGCTCCCACCTCAGGCAGTGGGAATTTCAATTTTATCTTTTCTGCTCGTAGCTTGCTTCCATATCTAAAGAATCCGGAATTTTTCTATTGACATTCCCATTATGTGGTAATATAATTCATATCATACTACTATGATATGAATTGAGCGAGGTGATTAACATGGCAGATATAGAAGACTGGTTTGATACGGACCTGCTGGATTCCGTCAAGGAAACAGCAACGTGGCTTAGCGATTATGAACACGAAGACGGCGATGGGCTGTATTGGGATGTACTGCCGGGCAAGGACATTGACCCCGACAGCGTACTGACCTCCGTCACAAGCCTGTACGGCGGTGCAGCCGGCATTGCACTTTTTTTCCTGAGACTTTACAGAGTTACAGGCGAGGCGGCATATCTTGACAAGGCAAAGGGCGGCATTAATCATGTGATTGCACACAACGCCGGTGCCAAGGCATACGAAGATGCCGGGGAAGGTACTATGCGCGGAATCGCGGCCGGGCTTATGAACGGACCTGCCGGCGGCGGATATGTATCATATCTTCTGTATGAGGATACCAAGGATGAAAAATACCTGAATTATGCACTTGATGTCAGCAACACGCTGCTTTCCGCGGCAGATAGCGCCGATGACGGAAGTATTTATTGGAGCGGCAATTTCGGAATCCTGTCGGATGGCGGATTGATATTATATCTGATATGGATTTATGAAAAAACAGGACACGAAGAATATCTGTTTGCAGCGAAAAAAGCCGGGCTTTTTATAACTGCACGGGCTGAGGAAGCGCCGGACGGCGTCAGATGGTATGTCATGGATACCGAAGCATTCGGGCTAGGCAGTCACGGATTTTTCCCGGGATTTTTCTACGGAACGGCCGGCACCGGTTACATCCTCGCCAAACTGTACGAACATACGAAGGATGAACTTTTTCTCAAACAGGCCGAAGGCGCAGCGGACTATATCAGGTCTATCGCCGATCTGTCAAAAGACCGGAACGCCGCCCTCGTAAGATACAATGACCCGTACAAACCTGATTTGCACTATCTTGGCGTATGCCAGGGGCCTGTAGGAACTTCAAGACTTTTTTACCAGTTATATAAGGTCACCGGCAAGCCAGAATACCTCGAATGGATTGTGAAGCTTACGGATGGCATCCTTAAAACCGGCGCACCGAGAATACATTCCAAAGGCTATTGGCACACTTATTGCTACTGCTGCGGCGCAGCCGGAATGATCGAGCATTTTCTCTCGGTATACAAACTGACCGGCGAAGACAGATTTTTTGCGGCGGCCGGAGCGGCGGTTGACACACTGCTTGGTGACTCGGTTGCCGATGACGACAGACGTTGCTGGTACACGGCATGGAACAGACATCTTCCGGGCGAAGTTGAGCCTTGGGCGGGCCTGTATCTCGGAAGCGCCGGAAGCGCCTCGTCAATACTGTCATTTTATAATTTTACCAACGACGACAAGGAAATCGGGGCTTATATTGAAGACCCATATAATAAATAACACACTCAGGAGGATAAAAATATGTCAAAAATAGTAACAAACATCGCTGAACTTGTAGGAAACACTCCACTTATGGAACTTGTGGGATACGAGAAAAAACACGACCTCAAAGCAAAGGTTCTCGGAAAGCTTGAATATTTCAACCCATCGGGAAGCATCAAGGACCGTGCTGCATTAAATATGATACTTGCAGCCGAGGAAAAAGGACTTCTCAAGCCGGGCGATACAATCGTTGAGAACACCAGCGGTAACACCGGAATCGGCCTCGCTGCTTTTTCCGCTTCAAGAGGATATAAGCTTGAAGTTTTCATGGAGCCGGGCCAGTCAATCGAGAGACAGCAGATTCTGAAAGCATACGGCGCAACCGTACATATCATGACCGACCTTCCTGAGGTTGCCAAGGCTCTTGCAGACGGAACATTCACCGTGCAGTTCTATCAGGATGCGCTCCAGAGATACTGCGATGCACAGCCTACGCACTACTACTTCATCAACCAGCTCGCCAACGAAGCTAATCCGGGCGTACATTACGACCACACCGGTCCTGAAATCTGGGAAGCTACCGGCGGCAAAGTTGATTATGTCGTAGCACTTGCCGGCACAGCCGGAACAATAACAGGTCTCGGCAAATATTTCCGTGAGAAAAACCCTGATGTAAAAATCATCGCTGCACAGCCTTCGATTTCATCAAGACCTTCACCTGAAAATCCGCATCCTGCCACAATCGACGGTGTAAACCCATTCAACGATCCGGGATTTCCTGATGCAGCAAAAGCTCCTTTCATCGTAGGTTTTAAATATGATGAATGCTTCGACATCAACGGCGAAGATGCTTATGCAACAGGACGCGAGCTTGCTCACACCGACGGTCTTTTCCTCGGCCAGTCCGCAGCCGCAGCTCTCAACGCTGCCACCATCATTGCCAAGCGCCCTGAAAACGCCGGCAAAAATATCATCGTAATGATGGCCGATAACGGAATGAAATATCTTTCAACCGATATGTACAAAATAGATTAATTATTTCCCCGACATAAGCCTTCAGTCGGTAGATTCACCCGGCATAAGCCTTCAGTCGGCACGCTTTCGCTTGATTGCACGCGCAACGGATGCTAAAATCCGCTTCCGCGGATTAAGCACCGGCGTGTGCAAACAGCCGCTGAAGTATTATGTCGGGGGTTTTATATACCGGTGGCCCGGGTGGAACGGTGACACAGGCGGAGGTGTTGGATTCCGGGTAGCGCGGTGACACAGGCGGCGTGGAGTGATAATTCACGCGGCGATAGCTTTATCCTGTTCTTAGGTATTTCCGCGGGTTTTCTTTTCTCTGTGCCCGCGCAGCCATTTTCTCACACTATCATACATGTATCTCCGCGGCTATCTTTCTTAAAGCGGTGGGAAATATGATTTAAATAATTTTGCTCGTAGTACATTCCCCTCCATAGCAGTGGATTTTCTCATTTCTCCGTTTTTGCTCGTAGCCTGCTTCCACCTCGGGCAGTGGGAATTACAGTTCATGGAAATATGCTCGTATCGCACCGCATTTCCAAAAGAAAAGCTGTGGCACCGGCAAAAATACGCGGAGACCGGGAGAAACTGTGACACCGGTTGAAGAGATTTTTAATTCACGCGGCGACGGTCTTGTCCTGTTCACAGATTTCCCCGCGGGATATTAATTTTCTATTTAGGTAAAAAGGCTAACCCGATAAATGCCAAGGCAATAAATGATACTCCAATAAAAAATAAAACTTTTGCCGCCGGATTTTTTACGAATCTCATTACATAGCTTTTTGCCGGATTCTGTGGGTTATAGAAAACATCCAATTCCGTTCCGATGGGAAAATGCTCTTTTAATGCATTGGTAGAAATATGAGCATTACTTTTAATTACTAAATTTCTGTCTTTAACATCATTTTCCACCTCGGTATTTATCTTATTAAAAGATGATGTTTTTTTTACCACCCATCCGTATTTAAGTCTTTGATTATATTTAGTATTATTAACAATATACTCGACTATAGGGAAATGTACACCATTATTATTCCACAATGTATACTTTATAACCATACCTTTTGTTGTCACAGTACATTGCTCAACCATCTTTTTATCTTTGTTTCTAAATATTAATGATAAAATTAACAGTATTAAGCCTATCGATGCAAATATTGCGAAAAAACTCATTTTCATTTTTCTAATCTCCCTTCCAACTTGCTGTTTAGCAATCAGGTTTATTTCACTAAAGATTCCGTTTTATTATACTATACTCTTCTATTGCTTTCAACCATGTTCTCGTGTATTTCCGCGCGGTTTCTTCTCCTGTACCCGCGCGGCGGCATTTTTCCGCGCGCTGACGGGTATTTCCGCGCGGTTTTCTCTCCTGTACCCGCGCGGCGGCATTTTTCCGCGCGCTGACGGGTATTTCCGCGCG
>CAMENP010000026.1 GCA_945928575.1 uncultured Butyrivibrio sp. | reverse complement strand
AATTCATAGGGCAGATCTTTTGATTATTTCGGGACATTTTCATTTTTGCTTGACATAACTTATTTACGCCTGTCATGCCCCGACATCTTATAATATGCGGCTTTATCCTTATACATAAGCGCCTCGGCTTCGCTGATAAGCCTGTCCATATTATTGTCTGATTTCTCACGCCACACACTGCCTATTGCAATTTCAACATTATTCTTATGCATAGCATACTTCAGCTGCTCGATTTGGGTATTGAAATCATCCTGTGAAATTCCATAACAGATTACAAGCATCTCATCTCCGCCGATTCTGAACATACCATAATCTTCAAAAACCTTGCGGATAGCATCTGCAGCTCTTATGATCAAAGCATCGCCCTGTGAATGGCCGTAATCATCATTAACACGCTTAAGACCCGTTATATCGCAATACACAACCCCTGTGCTTGCGCCTTCACTACTGTTAACAATATATGTTTCCATCGCATATCTGTTACCGAGCCTCGTAAGCGAATCCGTAAAGCTCAATGTTTCCAACTGTCTTACAAGATTACGCTGTTTCATCGATGATACAATAAAATGTCCCATAATCTGCAGCATATTGGATGTGTAATCCAGTGCCTCAACCGGTGGATTATCCACACCGTAAAAACCTATTATTTTCTTCTCATCATAAAGCGGTACAACAACCAAAGAATGGATATTCTGGCGTTTCAGATTGTCATATTGCAATGGATCGCTGTCTTTGATATCGTCAAGATTCTTAATTACTATGTTCTTATCTTCCCTGAAATTCCTATACCAGTTAGCACATATTTCAGGCGGAAGATTCTGAAGATTATCAATCTCGGGTGTTACACCGTTGGCAACCCATTCGTATGTATTATCATCCCCGCCCTGTGCGTTTCTTTCAAAAATATATGTACGCTCACAGTTAAGAGCTTTGCCAAGATACTCAAGTTCAATCTGGATTGATGTATCCGGTGAACCCGCCTGCAAAGCTACCCTTAATCCTTCATTAACCAAAGCCTCCATATTACGGTAACTTACAAACTTATCACCCTGATGATCCGCACCGATACCGATTGCAATTTCAAGGCGGTACCGTTTTCCGTTATCAACGACAAGCGTATCCTTGATGGCAAAATACTTGTCAAAAATGGGATTATAATAATTCCACTCTCTAAAACTGCCCTCTCTGAGCTTATCATTATTACATATTACACATGGTGTCGAACAATTCTGTATAATCTCGTGGCATTTTTTGCCGGAAAGCTCTTCACACGACTTAAATCCACAAAGCTTCCTGAGTTTCTTATTCATATATACAAGTTCGTATGTGTCCGGATCCGAGACATATACACATTCATTCATATTTTCAAAAAAATCCCATATATGCTGCATTTTATTATCTCCTATACACAAGGAAACTAATCGTTTCTGTCAGTTCCCCAAAGTCCTTGCCTCTTCAGTTCCAGATATTGCGCGTATGCCTTCTCAAGCATCTGTTTCTCATTGGCAAACCTGAGAAGATGATATGCCTCGTGATACTTATAATATCCCGAATCCTCAAAATATTCCTCTCTCTGCGGCTTGCTGTAATAACTGTCTGCCATCATAAGATACCAGTGAACCTCCTTATCCACTACATCATTCGGCACGCTGAAAGAATATCTGCTCTTACCTATATATTTAATAATAGAGGGGGTAACACCGGTCTCTTCGCGGACTTCGCGCAGCGCCGTCTCCTTGTAATCCTCTCCTTCTTCCACAGTTCCCTTAGGAAGAACCCATCCTTCATACTTATTCTTGTAATTCTTATACAGAAGAAGTATTTTACCTCGAAAAATTACCACACCCCCACAGCTCGTTGCTTCTATCATTGCAAACCCTCCTGTTTGGTGTGTCCTCATATAGACTTTAAACCAAGTATACATCCTTAATCCGAATATATCAAACTTTTTTTACCTTGAGTAATAGTAGTCGTATATTTTCTTAGCCGCTTCTGCGCCGCTCTGCGTTCTCTGCGGACCGCCCTCTATAAGCACTGTTACGGATATCTTAGCATCTTCCGCCGGGGAAAAACTGGTAAAAAATGAATGTTCATACCCTTGTGTTCCGTACTGTGCCGTACCCGATTTACCGGCAACCGTATACGATATATCCTTAAAAAGCCAGTCAAAACTTGTAGTGACCACGGCTCCCATATCTTCCTGAAGGATGGCAGCCTCATCAGCTGTAAGAAGTTTCCCATACTCCTCACCCTTGAATGTCTTGACAGTAAGCCCGTTGACGCTCTCGACCTTCTGCATAACATAAGGTGTCATAAGCATGCCGTCATTGGCAATCGCACTCGTTATAAGAGAAAGATGCATCGGCGTTATAAGCGTCTCTCCCTGTCCGAATGCCGTCTGTGCAATATCCCATTCACTACTCTTATCATCCAATACAAACTGGCTCTTGTTATATTCCATCGGAACCGGAAGCTCCGAATTGAACAACATATCTTTCGCGGTTTTGGCATAACTGTCAATATTAAGCGTCAGACCCATATTTATAAAAGATGTATTACATGAGTTGGCAAATGACATCTTTGTATCCTGCACACCATGAACCGTTCCGTGTGAACAGCTTATGGACTTGCCCGAAACGTCTATGCTGCCCTTACATTCATAAGAATAATCCTTATAATTATCGGGATTCTCCCGCAGATATTCAAGCAGCGTCACTATCTTAAAAGTCGAGCCCGGAGGGTACAATCCCTGGGTTGCCCTGTTAATAAGCACCGAATCGCTTCCTTCTGCCGTCACACTGCTCCAGTCGGCCGCAATTGTGTTCGGGTTAAAATCAGGTTTGCTTACCATGGCAAGGATTTTACCTGTTGAAGGCTCCGTAATAATGACAGCGCCTCTGTCGCTTCCCAGTGCATCGTAAGCTGCCTGCTGCAATCCCGAATCCAGTGTTGTTATAAGATTATCGCCATGATTTTTCTCTCCGGACAAATCATTGGCAATCTGTTCAAAAAGATTCTGATTACTTGTCAGCATGTAATAACCTGCCGATGCCTCAAGTCCGTATCCTCCGTTATTGATATATCCGGTCACATGCGCAAAAAGATTATTATACGGATAATATCTTACATTTTTACCGTTCTCGTCCTCAACCGTGGTGGCTATTATATTTCCATCGGCACTTATTATAGAGCCTCGCGCTATTTTCTCGGCAAGTATGCTCTGACGTTTATTATATGAGTTATTAATTACATCATCGGCCTTCACAACCTGAAAATATATCATATAACCTATCAGTCCGAGAAAAACCGCCAGAAATATATACGTTGATACAAGGATTCCGGTATTGGCCGGATTACGCTTTCTTCGGTTCTTTGGATTCTGCTTCATCGCCTTCATTCTCCTTTACAAGAATAAATACTGCCTGAACAATCGCGAACATAAGTATCGAGCACAGGATTGAACTTCCGCCGTAACTCACAAACGGAAGTGTTACACCGGTCGACGGTATGAATTTTGTAACTCCGCCGATTGTCAGGAAACACTGGAATATATACATAGTCGAAAATCCGACTGCTACAAGCTTATAAAAAATATCACGGCTTCTTGTCGCCACGCGCATCATTGACATATAACTGCTGAAACATATCAGAATTACGCATATGGCAAAAATCATACCAAATTCTTCCGACATCGCCGCAAATACAAAATCCTTGACAGCCACGGGAATGGTATTCGGCAGTCCCTGATAAAGTCCCATTCCAAACAGTCCGCCCGTTCCTATTGCGAAAAGTGACTGTGTAATCTGGTAGCCGCCTTTATCAATAATGCTCCACGGGTCCCTCCATGCATATACTCGCGTACGCACATGTGAGAAAACCTTATATGCAAACACCGCTGCGCCGCTTCCCGCCAGAAGTCCGGCAATAAGATATCGTATTTTACCGGTTCCGACATACAGCATAACAATGTATACAACGAAAAATATCAATGCCGTTCCAAGATCGTTAGACGCAACAAGAATAAGGACATGAAGCGCCGCAATCGCCGCAGATGCAACAACCTTGCCGAATGTTCTCGCTCTCCATAACATGGCGGCGACAAAAAGAACATATATTAACTTAACGAATTCCGAAGGCTGGAATGAAAAGCCGGCTATGTCAACGGAAATCTGCGCACCCCATGTTGTTTTTCCGAGCACAAGCGTTACTCCCAGCATAAGGATTCCTATAACTGCAAACAGATATTTCATCTTCACTATAACATGTCTTTTTCTCATGAAACGCGGGACAAAAAAACCTATGACCGTTCCGATAAGGACTATTATAAACTGCTTGAACGCACTTGACGGAGCAAGTCTCTCAACCATAACAAATCCAAGCATCATAAGCATCGACATATTATTGACGATCTGTATTGAACAGTCGAGATAAATTAATCTGTACAAAACTATGAAAAGGATCAGGTACACAAATTCCAGCAAGAAGAACACCAATGTATTCACCGACCATTTATAATACATACATGTCACAGAACATATCGTGAATATCACAAACATGATCACATTCTGGACAACCGCTCTTCTCTTTAATTTGTCCGCGTCCTTTACACGCATCATAAGGAATCCGAAAAATGTATAAAACAACATTAAAAATATTAAAATATATTTAGATAAATTAATAAGAATCGTTGCCATATCACTCTACTCCTTTGGTAAAATGTCCTCTGGTAAAACTGCCCTCTGCCGGAGCCTTTGCCTTCACATTCTGCAGTATCCGACGTACATCATAAGCGCTTTCATTACAGAACGCACAGCTTATATGCAACGGGTCAATGTCTTCTATCTCCGCATCCCGGTCCGCAATATACATCGGCACACTATTATATATAATATTATAGCAATGTCTGCAGCATGCAAGATATGTAAGACTGGCATTTTTACGGTCTATAAATGAGCCAAACTCCGGATCAGGTCTGTGACAGGAGGCATAATTGCAGTCTATGCATCCCGCACTTACCATAAGCGGAATCCTTGAATATACCATAAGCTCGGCATCCGGAATATCAAGATGCTTTATCTCTCCCTTGTTGAGCTCTATCGGAATCGTTATCTCATCAAAGCCGTTATCCAGAAGAACACCTGCGGCAATGTTATTAAATGCATACACCGTATAATCCGCTGCATATTTACAGTCAAATCCATGCTTACGCAAAAACTCATATTCGGCTATGTTTCTTATAAGAAAGCCGTCTGCCGAAAGAGATTTAAGTTCTTCAATGTATTTTTCTTCAAAATAACCGTTATAACCCTTTCTGAACACTCTCGGCGCCGCCATAAAGAACTCGGTTTGTGAATCAATGCATACCTTTCTTATACGGAGCATCCGGTCCATATCCATAATCTCACTCTCGATATAAATCCTGTCTACACCGCACTCAACAGCTGCAACAGCCTGCTCATAAGTCATCACGCGCACAGACAAAAATCTTCTGTCATGCACTTTTCGCTTTCTTCCTGTATATTCCGGTACACGCTTTGGCGCCACACGTTTATATGCAGATGTTATTTGTCCGGTAAGCGCCTCTACTCCCGCACGTCTGAGTTCATTCAGGCTCTTGTTCGGAATAAATATATTATCCTGCATATCCACATCGGTGCTCACCGCACGATAACATGTATTGCCGAATCTGGATATCTGTTTCGTTATATCTTCAAGACTCATAGGCCTGTTGGATGCAGTCTGCACAATATCACCGCTTACCGAAACAGAAACATCTCCCGCCGAAAGCTTCATTGCTGCCGGACTGCCGGACGTAAGTCCCAGTTCAATATTGATATCCTTCTTAACATCTTCAAAATCGGCTGCCGTATTATTACTGCCCTGACACCTCTTAGTCCCGGAGATCATGTCCCGGCCGTTATGACGTACATAGTATCCGTTCGTCATTCCTCCCCTGTCAAAAAGATTGTTAAGATAATCTATGTCCTCCCGTCTGACTCTGTAATTATCCCTGTTATTAATGCACTCATCAACATAATGCCTGTATACGCCCGTTACGCCGGCCGCATATGACGCACTTTTCATTCTGCCCTCTATCTTAAGCGAATATACCCCTGCGTCAAGAATGTCCGGAAGAATATCAAGCGTGCACAAATCCTTGAGACTTAATAACGGAGCTTTGATTTTATTTTTCTCATACTCAAGCCTGCATGTTCCGGCGCATCTGCCACGATTACCGCTTCTTCCTCCAAGAAAGCTGCTCATAAAACATTGTCCCGAATATGCATAACACAAAGCGCCGTGCACAAAACACTCTATTTCCATCGGAGTGCCTTTGCCCACGGTATCAGCATAATCTCTTAATCTTCTTATGTCGCTGAGGCTTAATTCCCTTGCAGGAACAATTCTCGTGACATTATACCGGCTTAAGAAATCAATATATTCCGGTTCTGTGATAGTCATCTGGGTGCTGGCATGAATGTCCAGTCCCGGAAAATTATCGTTGATAAACTTCATAACCCCGTAATCCTGAACAATAACGGCATCCAGCCCTGCCTCATATAAAGGCAGAATGTACTCGTACAATCCGTCCTCTATCTCTCTGTTCTTAAGCAGGGTATTAACGGTAAGGTATACCTTTCTGTCAAATATATGGGCATAATCTATGGCCTTTATAAGTTCTTCATTATTAATATTACCGGCATAAGCTCTCGCGCCGAACTGTGTTCCGCCCAGATAGACCGCATCGGCACCGGCATTGACCACCGCCTTGAAAATATCATAGCTTCCCGCAGGCGCAAGCACTTCCGCCATTAAATTCTTATTATTCATATTAAAATACTCTATTTATCAGCATTATTAAGCTCTGTTTCGAGCCTTACGATTGTTCTCTGATTCTCAACAATCTCCGCTTTAAGTTTCTCAATTTCCTGATTGGCAGCGTCAAGCTTGATCTGCTTAGAGATACCGTCATGCTTAAGGTTATATATCTGCTTATCCTTATCGCTCATATCCGATTCTTTCTCATCGGCAGCCTTCTTAGCTTTAAAATAATCATCGGCTATATTAAGCTCAATCATAACCGCCTGCATATCCGGCGTCTGACGTCTGTATACATCGGATTTCCTGAAATCGGAAATCTTGCCGTTAATGTATGCGGCAACTTTCTGAAGGTACTCTTCACTCTCATAGCCGCTTAATGTATATGTTCTGTTTCCTATTGTTACTTCCGTTTCATTCTTGGCAGACAATGTATTTTCTCCTTCTCTTATGGATAATATATATGAAAAAATTGTACCACACAAACCGCATTATGTCAAAAGCAATGCCGTGCCGAAATACCGCTATTGAATTATCTTTATATTTTTCATATAATATGGAATGTTTGCGGGGTTTACCCGGATTGGAGATTAGAATATGACAATTGAACTTAATATGTACCAGACTCTTGCAATGGCTGTCATCGTGCTGGTTTTTGGTACTTTTCTTAAACATAGAATTAAATTTCTCGAGAAATTCTGCATACCGTCACCGGTTATAGGCGGAATTATATTTGCCATACTTACATGTGTATGTTACAGCACAGGCATTGCAGAATTTGTATTTGACGATACACTCCGTGAAGTATGCATGGTATTTTTCTTCACATCTGTGGGATTTCAGGCTAACCTTAAGGTAATAAAAAGCGGCGGTAAATCGCTTATAATATTTCTGGTCCTGCTTATTTCCATGATAATCCTTCAGAATCTGCTTGCACTCGGTCTTTCCAATGTTCTGCATATCAATCCGTTAATCGGTTTGTGCACCGGCTCGATCCCGATGGTCGGAGGACACGGAACTGCCGGAGCTTTCGGTCCTGTACTTGAAAGTCTTAATGTAAGCGGCGCAACCACAATATGTACTGCTTCAGCCACATTCGGTCTCATTGCCGGAAGTTTAATCGGCGGACCTCTCGGACGCCGCCTTATAGAGAAAAAGGACCTTCTCGCAACCGCAGTTCCGGAGGATGACAGCCTTCTTGTCGAAGATGAGAAAAGGCATGAACGACATACGAATATGTATGCCTCAGCTGTATTCCAGCTCATCATTGCAATCGGGATCGGAACCGTCTTCTCAATGCTTTTAACCAAAACAGGAATGACTTTTCCTATATATATCGGAGCAATGTTAGCTGCAGCGCTCATCCGCAACATAGCAGAATACACCGGTAAAGTTGCCATACACATGGGTGAGATCAATGACCTTGGCGGCATTGCATTGTCTCTTTTTCTCGGAATGGCAATGATAACGCTCAAATTATGGGAGCTCGCATCTCTCGCGCTTCCGATGCTTATACTGCTAGGCGCACAGGTTCTGTTTATGGCGGTTTTCACATATTTTATTGAATTTAATGTCATGGGCCGCGACTATGATGCAGCCGTACTTGTGGCCGGCACCTGTGGTTTCGGAATGGGTGCAACTCCAAACGCCATGGCCAATATGCAGGCAATCTGTAACAGATATGTTCCGTCGGTAAAAGCATACTTAATAATTCCGCTGGTCGGAAGTTTATTTGCCGATTTTATAAACAGCCTTGTTATTACATTTTTCGTTAATATATTGTAGTCCGGAGGGTTATATGTTATTTAGAAAATTAAAAGAAAAGCACAAAAAATACGATCTCACTTATGATAATGTTGCAATTCCGGAAGTGCATACACATCCTGCCAATGACGATGACGATTCAAACAGCAATGATGATGTGTTATATGATAATGTTGCAATTCCGGAAGTACACATTCATAAAAAATAATTATTTTTTCTTATTAAGAACATTCGATATGAGACCCATACGGTATGCCTCATCATCCGGGTAAAGGCCTGTGGCCAGAAGTTCCTCGTCAGTATAATCATACAGTCTTGACTTAGACTTACGTCCGGCCGCTCTCCCATTCAATGCTTTGGCGGCCGCTGCCATATTAACGGCGGACGGCTCCTCGTATTGAACGCTCTTGCAATACGGACATATTCTCTCCGGCTTATGCATATCCATGCCACACTGAAGGCAGAAAAAACTCATACTCGCATCTCCCTTATTTCATATAATTCTATTTCAGATTATACGCGGCATAATTATATATGTCAAATTCCGACTATCACAAAAAATAATATTAATAATTTTATATTTTTTTAATATTTATATATCACTTTATAATATTTTATGTTATAATAATCGAAACTAATACAAAACGTGATAAGGAGGGACTTGTATGTCGTCCGGATTTAAACATTTACAGTATGAACAACGCAAGAAAATCAGGGAATTAATGGATGACGGTGTATCAATCAGAGCTATTGCCAGAAGTTTCGGTATGGCACCTAACTCAATTTACCGCGAAGTCAAGCGCGGCACACCGGAGGGAAGTGACAGGTACGACCCGGATTATGCCCAGGCACGATACAGAAAGATGGTATCACACCGCGGATTTCCGTCCGTACTACAGAAGAATCCTGAGCTTGCGCAGCACATTGCAGATCTTATGCTCAAGGAACATTACAGCCCTTGTAAGGTTGCGGATATCCTTCAGGCAGAAGACCTGCCTAAGAGGCTTAAGCTTACCAAGGAGACTATTTACCTTAACATTGACAAGGGACTTATTCCGGGTGTTACCCGCAAGACTATGAGGAGACACCGTACCAAGCTTTTCAACCGCGGTCAGGTATGTTTCCCTAAATGGGTTCTTGAAGAATTGGATTTGCAGTGCGGAGATGTTATGCATTTCGAAGTTAAAGGTGGCAAAATCATTCTCGAAAAGGCTGACAAGATCAAATCCATCAAATAATTAATCAAAAGAGGATTTCAGTAATATCTGAAATCCTCTTTTCAAAATGTACCGATATCATCCATAACATCGATATCGGCTGTTTCTCTTTCATCTTCAGTTTCATATTCCAGACACGAATCCGCATGCGCCTTGATGATCCATCGTCCGCCTTCATCCCCTGTAAGTGACATGAGTTCGTCACAAAGTTTACCGGAAAATGCGGCCGGATTTCCAGGCATCCCGTGGGATGTAACTCTTCCGCATAGATATTCTCCAGTCTGCATTGCATTGATCAATCCGTCCAACGTATCGATGCCAAGATGCGGCTGGTCCGCCGTCACGAAAAAATAGTAACCGTCAGATGCTTTACCTGCCGCATTGATTCCGTTGCGGATAGTATATGATGCGCCATTAATGCTCTGAGGACTGTATGATACTTTTATATTACAACGCTCGTATTGTTTAACATATTGGACTATCTCATCATATCTTGTGACGACTATAAGTTCTGTATCAGGCCTTACGGACACATAATCAATTATTTTATCAAGTGCATGCCGGTACAGCGGCTTTCCATTGTATTCATACAGGAGTTTATTGCTTCCGAAACGGCTTCCGCTGCCGGCAGCCATATAAATAATCCTATTCCGATACATGTTCAAATGCTCCGAGTATTTTCTCAGGTGTAAACGGAACTTCACGCAGCCATGTTCCGGTTGCATTATAAATTGCATGTGCAATCGCCGGACACGGAGTGTTAATGACAAGTTCTCCGATTGATTTGGCGCCAAAAGGTCCCGATTTCTCATAACTGCTTTCAAATGCTACACGTATATTGCCGATGTCCTCTCGTGTGGGAATTTTGTAATTCATAAAAGAATTCTCAAATATACTTCCTTTATCGGAATATGTTATATTCTCATACAATGCCATTCCGATTCCCTGCGCTATTCCGCCCTCCGTCTGTACTCTGGCAAGATTTTCATTTATAACGGTTCCGCAGTCAACCACTCCGACATAATCTATTATCTTAAGTTCGCCGGTCTCACGGTCTATCTCCGTCTCAACCATTCCGACCATAAATGGCGGCGGTGATGACGGAAGTGACGCGATTTCCGTAACCTGTAATGCATCATTGGAACCGCACATGGATGCGGTGGCTATCTGTTCAAGACTTACTTTTCTTGAATCTTTAAGGCATCTGACCTTATTATTCTCATATGTTACATCTTCTTTATCCACACCAAGCATGCCCGCACCCTCGCTGCAGATCTTATCCTTAAGAGTCTCACATGCTTTCACAACGGCATTTCCTGTTACATATGTCGTACTTGACGCATATGAACCCGAATCATAAGGTGACATATCGCTGTCAGCACTGTAAACCGTGACATCATCGACCGAACATTCCATACATTCCGCCATCATCTGCGCAAGGATTGTATCACAGCCGGTTCCCATGTCGGCAGCTCCGATTACAAGTGAGAATTTACCCTCATCCGTAAGTCTCACCGTTGCACCTCCGACATCAACTCCCGATATACCGGAGCCCTGCATTGCTATAGCCATGCCAACACTGCGTACTTTATTGTTTCCAATATCTTTGCAAGGATATTTTTCATCCCATCCAATCATCTGTCTGGCTTTTGCAAGACAGCGGTCGAGGGCACAGCTTGTAGCAAATTCATCATAATACGCATGCATCTGCGTTCCCTCACGCACCATATTGATCTCCCTGATGCGCGCAGGATTCATATTAAGCCTTGCGGCAAGTTCATTTACCGCCGATTCAACAGCAAATATACCCTGCGGCGCTCCATATCCGCGAAAAGCACCGGCCGACTGTGTGTTAGTATATACGACATCGTAATTAAACCGGTGAGCCTCCAGATAATTGCTGTAAAGAGGTATTGATTTATGTCCCGAAAGGCCTACCGTTGTCGGCCCGTGTTCACTGTAAGCCCCGCTGTTTGACAATGTATATACATCAAGAGCCTTAATATGCCCTTCCTTATCAGCTCCCAGTTTCACACTGACTTCCATCTCGTGACGTGGCGATGCTACTATCTGAGACTCATAACGGCTGTATATTATTCTTGACGGTTTCCTGGTCATCCAGGTTACAAAAGCCGGATAAAGTTCTGCGACAACACTCTGTTTTGCTCCAAATCCGCCTCCTATACGAGGTTTCGTAACACGGATCTGTGATTTGGGTATACCAAGGGCATTGGATATAATTCTTCTCACATGGAATATAATCTGCGTTGAGCTTATTATATGAAGCCTTCCGTATGTATCTATCTGACAAAAAGTCCTGAATGTCTCCATCATGGCCTGATTGTTGGATTTGCAATGGAATGTTCCTTCCACGATCTCATCGCACTCTGACATAACCGCATCCACATCGCCGTATCCGCTTTCTTCATGTGCCACGAGATTACGCTTTGCATCCGCTCCTACAGGCACAAGTGAACGCCAGTTGTCCTCCGGATGCACCAATATCGGATTATCCAATGCCTTTCTGAAATCCAGTACCGGCTCTTTGACATCATATGTGACCTTTATCATTTTCAATGCTTTATCAACCGCGTCTTCATTCCATCCGGCAACAATAGCTACCGGATCCCCGATTTCACGCAGTCTCCTGTCAAGTATAAGCCTGTCATATGCGCTAGGCTCCGGATATGTCTGTCCTGCAACCGTAAACCTGTTCTGCGGTACATCTTTATATGTATATACAACTTCTATTCCCGGCACCATAAGTGCCTTTGAAACATCAATTTCCTCAATCACGGCACTTGCATACGGACTTCTTAACAATTTGACAATAAGACAGTCGGACGGTGTAATATCTTCCACATATACCGGTTGTCCCGTGACCAACTGCATTGCATCCTTCTTACGGATTCTTTTGGATATATTATTCATCCTTAGCCTCCTTCTTATAAGCTACATATGCTTTAATACCGCGCATCTGACTTTCATATCCCGAACAACGGCATAAATTTCCCGAAAGATATTCTCTTATATCATCATCCGACGGATCGGGATTATCTCTAAGAAGTGCCATCGCGTTCATCATAAATCCCGGATTACAGAAACCGCATTGCTCAGCTCCCTGGTCTGCAATAAAAGCACCAAACTCTTCAGCTTCATCCTGAAGTCCCTCAAGTGTGGTAATATTATGTGAATCTATTGATGCTGCAAGAACACGGCATGAAAGAACCGGTCTGTCATCCACAAAAACAGTGCATATGCCGCAATTGGAACTGTCGCAGCCACGTTTCACGCTGTAACAGCCGAGTTTTCTTAACAGATCAAGAAGAATCGTATCCGGCTTAATATCTTCAATACGGCGTTTGCCGTTAAGTATAAAATTAATCTCCATTATTCCAGGCCTCCTATTTGTCTAAGGCATCTCTTGGTAAGCACACCGGCCATTTTCTTACGATATTCAGCGGATGCACGGTTATTGCTTTCCGTAACTGTATTTTCTTCTACATACTTGCCGAATTCGGCGGCGCTTTCTGCCGTAATTCCATCTGTCAGGATTCCTGCCTCGTCCGTGATAAGCACTGCACGCTGCGGTCTTGCACCTATGGCAGTCCTTACCGAACCTTCAGACATTGCTGTGCAGCATGTAAGAACCGGAAAATCCGTCGCTGAATTTCTGATCGATTTATATGCGATTGCAATCGGTTTTTTAGGAATCGTAACCGATACAAGTATATCATTATCAAACGGCATGTCCGCAAAACGTGCAATGTCAACGGTTCCCGCATTATAAAGCTGCACATTGGCGCCAATTGCCATAAATAATGTCAGCACATCCGAAAATCCATATCTTCCGTATAAACTTCCGCCGACAGTTGCCATATTACGAAACTGCACTCCGACAATATGTCTGAGGCTTTCCTTTACGGCTCCGGAAGTGTATTCATTAATACCATCGTGACACTCAAGGTTTCTTAATGGCACCATTGCTCCTATAATATATGAATCATCGTTTTCTTCTATTTTATCAAGGCCAAGCCCGCTTATGTCAATTGCAGTACCTATATTGCGGTTCTGCATCCCGAGCCACATCATTCCGCCCATTATAATATTGGCGCGTGATTTATTAAGATCATACGCTTCCTCAAGCGACGATGCCTTAACATATTTTGTAAATTTAATCATTGTTCAACATCTCCGTATTTATCAAAAACATCCCAAAGTACATATAAGTCCTGTGACATTTGCAGAATTACCGCATCTGTACCGGGTACGTAATCCGCATCACATATATAACAGTTGCTCATAAGATTATAACTTGTGCAATCCGTCATATCGTCCACATCAATGCATTTCAATGTCTTGCCTATACCGGCATTTGTGGTAATGACATAGTGCGAATCCACTACATATGTCATATCTCCCAGCTCGTAGCCACCCATATATGCATCTTCATTTACGCTATATTTATGCACCATAACCGGATTATCTGTTCTTATGGTCAGATAATAATCATTCCTGTAATACCTCTGTTCATCACCGGAAGTCATGTATGTATAATTTACTTTCAGATTCCGAAGATTAACTTCATATACGTCAGTATAATCTGCAGTCACAAATATTTTGTCCATTTCCGGATCCGACGCGCAAATGTTAATATAACTGCTTAATGCGCCCGGATTTACATCATCCGCCAGATCATATGTTTTATTGACCGGAATACCGTTCTCCAAATTATTTAATTCAAATAAATTCAGCAATGTGTTATCTATATATGCAACATAATTCGCCGTTTTGTATACATTGCCGTTACCGTCCCCGGTTGTATATATTGCGTTATCAGATAATGCAACCAGTTCAGCGCCGTTCTTTTTCTCGGATGAAAAAATAAACATCAACGGATCGGTACTGACTATGGATACATATGGATAAGAACAACGATCCACAGCATATTCCGCAACTGTTTCCATAGCATCAACATTCCACGGTGTTAATTTCCTGAATGAGATTATAGATGATTTTCCTTCATCGTCATCATAACAGGTTGCAATGAGGATGTCGCCTCCTTCACATCCTGCCGCGGCGAGTATTGTGCAGCCCGTAATCCGGTTTAGATTATACATATCACCGACCTGGGTATTCCTCTCAATGTATGTATCAATGTCAACCGTCTCATCGGCTCCGAGTGTTTCCAAAGATATATTGTATGTCGCCGACTTCGTATTATCATTTCTTACACATCCTGCAAGAAGCACAGTAATTATCATAACAGTGAAAGCAATGCATTTTCTCATGTATTAATCAACCCTCCAGGCCATAAATCTTGACAAATTCCAATTACGTACTCCTATATTCTCCGTATACCGGCTGATATTATCTTCATATCGTTCAACCGTCCTGTCCTTTAGCATATCCTCACATTCATATATAACCGGAGCCGCATCCGTTCCGAGGCCCTCCAGAAATTTCTCATCATCATATAAATCGGAATCGGCGAAAAATTCATACCTGGTCTCTTCTGCCATGTTGTCTGTGTTAACCTTAGCAATCCAGTAATCCGGTCTGGCAAAACCAAACAAAGTCTGCATAATTGCAATTACAGCAAACGCATATGTAAAAAGCCGGAACTTCCTGTTAAAAATATTAATGAACACACCCGCCATGACCAATGCAATTATAATCAATGCGAGCAGTACCCATATTCTGGAAAAAGTCAGGTATTTGTATTGAATATATTTAATTATACGTACTCCGCTTGAGATTATCATTACATACGTGCAGCATGTAATCACACTCATAAGCACATTCAGCACAACATTATTGCGGAAGCAATATATTCCCAGCATTACCACCAGCATATTAATGACACTTACAAAAAGAAGCTGAAAAAATCCCATTCTTGCGTATGAACTGTATGTCGCAGTGTGAGGCAGTATCCCTCCGAGGAAAAGATATCTTATCTGAATCCAGCAGAAAACCATATATATTACCGACAGTATTGACATTATCGTAATCCCGATGACCGGTTCTCCCGTGCCTGCTTTATCGGAAGCCATTGCATATTCCCTTCTGCCAAGCCATGACACCCACATATATGACACCATATATATAATAAAGCCTATCGCAGCCATTCCGAGAATGTTACCGAATATTTTCCAAAATGACAACTCCACAAAGATCTTACGGAGCTGTCCGGCAAATACCGCATCCGCATTGGCCAAAAGCACAAGAATGATACATACCAAAGGAACACTTGCGGCACAGCCTATAAGAATATATTTAACCACATTCTTTCCCGTCTTCTTCCCGGCAACGTATGTACGCTTATATGCACTTCCGTCCGTAAACGGCCTGCCTATGCTTCCGAGGCTGATTATTACCGTGCCAAACATCATTTCGATATACTTGACCGGTTTCCATTCCTTGGTGTCATAGAAATTACCCAGAAGCATAACTAACATAAGAAAAAGTATCATGAACTTGTTCATGACTATAATTCTCCGGTCGCCGGTAAGACATATCGCAATTCCTAAAAGCATTACAAGCGTCATATAAAACCAGCTTACCGGTTTAACCGTGACCTCTGAACGCTTTAGCATGATCACTGTGAATCCGCATGTTCCCGCAGCCCATAATGGAAATGTGATTCCCGCATCATTCCTGTACAGGCATATCACAAAAAATATAGCATACACAAGACAGGCCGTTGAATAAAACCTGAAATTATCAATCATTCTCTTCCTGAATAAATCTTCTCCCATAAATAAAACCCTCCATATTCTGATATATAGAATTTTATCAAGAATCGGAGGGTTTGTCTATATGTTTATCTATGCACCTTTTTTTCAAGCTTTCTTATAACCATATGATACATCCAGATAAGGAGTGCCGCCGCAAGCACCCATGCCGCCGGGCCTCCCATGCATATCCCGATATAGCTTCTGTAATGTGCCGCAACAACCGATGCAACGCCTCGTCCGATAAGTTCGGCTACTCCGGCCATCATAGGCAGTATGCCAAATCCCATACCCTGAATGCCGTTTCTGTGGACATTAACAATGGTAAGCGGTATGAAGAACAGGCTTATGCACCTTAAATACGTGTCCACATATCCAATCACTTCGGATATATCTTCCGTCACGAACAGATATGTCATATATTTACCGAAGAAGAAAATCAATGCTCCCGCGATAATAGAATAAATAAATCCCATACAGGTTGCGCTCTTAAATCCATCTTTAATCCTGTCGATACGTCCTGCTCCACGGTTCTGTGCACAGTACGTCGCCATCGTTGTGCCGATTGCAACATATGCCTGTCCTGCAATCTGCTCAATCTTACCGGCCGCCGTATATGAGGCAACCGCCGTAGAACCAAGCTTGTTAAGTGCAGCCTGGACCATAGTGGTTCCTATTGCCGTTATGGAATACTGCAATGCCATCGGGAATCCGACCTTGAGCTGGTTACGCACCAGCACTCCGTCATGCGCCCAGTCCTCTTTCTTGAGATGAAGAAGCGGAACCTTCGCAATGATATATATAAGACTTGCAATCCCGGCAATCAGCTGTGATACGACTGTTGCGTATGCTGCTCCGGCAGCTCCCATTCCGAACACTTTGATAAAAACAAGGTCAAGACCTATATTAAGCAGCGCCGACAGTATCAGAAAATACAATGGTGTCCTGCTGTTTCCCAATGCCCTCAATATAGCCGAAAGCATATTATACAGCACTTGCGCCGCTATTCCGGCACATATGACCATAATATAACTGTACGCGTCATCAAATATGTCTGACGGAGTATTCATAAGATGTAACATCGGTCTCATAAAAATCATGGTCAATGCCGTCATTATCGCCGTCACTATCGCTGCCAGCTTTATTGCGGATGCAACGCTCTTGCGCATCCCATCCATATCTCCCGCGCCAAACCGCTGCGCCGTGCTTACGGTAAAACCTACCGTCATACCCGTTACCAAACCATATATAAGGAACATGAAGGTTCCTGTTGAACCGACTGCCGCCAGTGCCCGGTTGCCAACGCATCTTCCTACTATGATCGCATCAGCCATGTTATAAAACTGCTGAAAAACATTTCCGATAAGAATCGGTATCGTAAAATTAATTATCACCGAGGCCGGTTTGCCGACCGTCATGTCTTTTTCCATAGGAACCCTCCTTATTTTTTCTGAAAACCGCTTTATTTTACACCCGGTCAGACACCTTGTCATCCTGTAAAAATCAACATTTTTCGGCAAGGCAAAATTGTGTTGACAACCCTTCGTTAATCGTGCAAAATGTAATTACAAACACTTATTTTAAGGAGGTTTCCGTCATGGAAAATATTCCATCAGATCCGATAATATTACTCAGTTTTGTCAATATGAAGCTCCGCGATGAAGGGCTTTCGCTTGATGATTTCTGTGAGCGTTACGATACAGAGCGCCAGGCTCTGTGTGAGAAGCTTGCCTCTGCCGGTTTCAGGTATGATTCCTCAAGCAACAGTTTCAGATAAAACAGAGTTTATTATATTTTATACCAAGGAGGTTTACGACCATGAAAAAATCACAATTCATGTCCGGCTTGCTTGCATCTATGTTTTTGACTATTATTCTACTGCCGGCCACAGCTTTTGCTGACAATCCGCAACAGGGCGACACTTATATTGAAATTCCCGTAACCAGCGTAAGCGGTCATGCCGCAATTACCGTTCTTATCCAGGACGATGACGGCAATACTATTTTCACAGACAGCATGACCGTATCATATGTATCACCGTACCGCGGAGGCGGCGTTGACGATGAGGATGCGTCTTATCATGAATCCGTTTACACCCAAAATGTTGCCAAGGCCATTGACGGTTTTACCGTGATCGACCACCAACAATCTGCCGATGTCATTTTAGACCGCACGGAAATCAGCGATGATTTTGAACCGGCCGAGAAGTACATCTACCAGACATATGAGATTAAGGACACTTACACCGTCTCCACAACCCGCACCGACATTATGATCAATACCGTTGAGTTAAACGGTGCAACATTTAAATTCAATCCGGGAGCTGCACCGGAATTTACCGGTACCGTTCCGGCAGGTTCCCCATACGCAATAGATTATGAACAGTGGGAATCATCCTCAAATGCGATAAGTTCGTCCGCATATCAGAATTTCATTCTCGAAGACGGCAGCAATGTACCGCCATTGGAGAAGTTTGAATCCAATGACGAGTACCGCTACTCGGTATCTTTTAATATCCCGGACGAAATGTATTCCAAGGGCTATCGTTTCTCGGATAACCTTAAACTTATCGTTGACGGCAAGGAGTTTACCCCTCCGTTTACCCCTTACATCTCATCCAACAGTGTTTTATATAATACCATGCTATCATTTACAACTCCTGCCGACGGGGATGTTACAACCGGAGATTCTTCACCGTTACTACCGGCACTGCTTATAGTAACAGCCTGCGTTACCCTTGCAGGCACAGCAGGCTGCTTATTATTCCGCAAACGCTTTAATTAAACTTCACGATCTGCGGTTCATGCGTGAATGATGAAAATGTTGCCACAGCATTTTTGAAGTAAAATACTTCCGTATTTCCTTCATCTGCAGAATACATATTCTGCAATGACGGGTACGCATCAAGCATTGACTGTCTAGCTTCCCTGCGGTCATCTTCCACTAGTTCGCCGGCTAATCTGAGCCATTCACCGTCTTTAAATGCGCATATCTCAACCTTAGGATTGGCATGTATCTGCTTTGAAACGTCTTTTGACTTACCGGTCTGTATGTACAGCCTGCCTTCAAATACATGCGCCGTTCCAAACGGACGCACCCTTGGCTGGTCTCCTTCAACCGTTGCCAGATAATATGTTTCTGCTTCTTTAAGAAATTTAACTACTCTTTCCATATTGGCCTCCTGTATAATATATTCAAACATCTTAAACTTTTTACTTCCGACTACTCCGTAAAAAATCGTCTGCGTACTCACATATGTAAATCCAAGCTTTCTGTAGAAAGTCTCCGCGGCCTTATTATGGCTTATCACATCCAGATGCAGCGCCTTGATGCCGTTCTCTCCGGCGAACCTTATAATATTCCTTACCAGGTCTCTGCCGACGCCGCATCCGCGGCTGTCATAATCAACCGCGAGTGTATGTATTATCCACACCGGCCCCTCATTGACTTTCCACGGAACCTGCTTGTATTCTTCATTGGCATACGGATTACATATCGCACATGCCCTGATTATACCGTCATCTTTCAACACATACATATAACCACACTCAATATTCTGTCTTATCAGGTCATCGGACTGGTACACGCCCTTCTTCCAGCCCGGAAAAGACTCTTCATCCTGACTTTTATCAATCAGATTCCAATAAAGTTTCTGAACCTGTTCAAAATCCTCTTTATCTGCTTTGGTAAAAAACATCATGCCACCTGCCTGTATCTATTTTACTTTACCGGAATTGCTCCTGTATTCCTCGTTAAGCTGCCTCAGCTCTTTCTCTCCGTTAATGTACGGCTCATAAAATGAATCAACCGAACCGCCGCCGAGATTATCGCATCCGTTGCAAAAATCACATGCTCCTCCGCACTGATTCAAGCCTTCCTGCACTATGCGTATACGTTCTTCTCTTGTAGTATCTTTTATTAGTAGACTTTTGATTTCCATGGAGTGTCCTTTCTTTAATACATCTTCTTAATTTCTTCCGTAATTCCGTACATTTTCCTGAACTTATCCAAATCATCAACATTACGGATTAACATTATTTCTTCAAATTCGCCTGTACGAACATCCTTAAACCCGGCAACCTGTTCGCCATTACATATGCTTGCCCTGATTATGGGCTGCTTTATTGTTGCGTCGTATGATTTTGATTGTATTTTTTTCTTATCTTTCATTAAGTATCTCCAATTAACATCTCTTATTAAAAACACTTTGGTGTCCGGTAAGTAATCCCTACCGGTCACTTATCGAACACAAAGTGTTCGATAAGTAAAAAAGTGTTCGATAGTGTTCAATAAAGTGTCCGATAGGTGATTAATATGCTTTCTAAATCACATATTTTGTTGCAGGCCCATTTCCACTTTTCTTAATCAGTCCTTTTGCTATCATCTTATCAAGCAACTTTCTTGCACCAGTCTTTGATTTATAACCTCCTATTTCAGCAGCTTCTTGCGAAGAAATTCCTCCGTTCAGTCTGATGTACTCAAGTATCTTATCTTCTTTCGACATTACAGTTAATTCTGTCTTGACTGTATTTTCATTTCTGATATCAGCGGCTCCCGGAATGTATACAACCTGTCCGACTTCGAGTTTTAATGTTACCCTGTCATTACGCTCTGAGAAATCAAATTCCGGTTTCTTCCAATTTTGTTCCGCCCATGCTGTCATAATCTTATCAACACCACTTCCGGCACGCTCTCCGACATTTACAAAGCCAAACATCTTTAAGATATTCGGATTTCGCGGATCGCTATTGCCACCTGCATAAAATTCTTCTTTTGTTACTCTGATGGTGCCGGGATTTGAAATGCTAATTTCCTTGCCTTTTTTTATAACAAGGATTCCTCTTCTGCCGTAATAATTAGCATGTGCCAAAGCATTTGCCAAAGCCTCTTCCAATGCATCATGCACATCAACTCTGTCTATCCTATATCCATCTCTTCTGTTTGCAAATGGAACAGCTACATCATCGTCCATTCTGGTACGCACTTTACTGAAAAAATCGTATACATTACCGCTCCAATCGCCTTCGTTAGAATGTGTTCGGAATAACCAGCGCACTGCTTTATCATCGCATTCCTCACGATAATCCAGAAAATAATTTGGAAAAACTTCTGTAATATGATAAGCCTCTCCAAAAAATAATAATCCGGCTATTGTTGGCGATAATGTCCCTTTCTTATTCTTAGCTGCAGCTCTTAATTTCATAAGGAACTCATCGTTTTCAAGTGTATTCCACGGATGCCCGCCATGAAGCTGTTCAAAAACAATTCTGTATCCTTTTATCGTATCCTGATTCAACACATCCAATCCAAACTCATCCAGCACTTCCACATCTCCGGATACATCTCTCTGATCAGCAAACATCGCACGGACTGCCTCTTCGGTGCAAAGAAAATCGCCTTCGTAATCTCTTTTATAAGTACCTTTCATTGGATCAGTTCCGATATAAACGGGTTTATCATGCCTGTCTGCTGCCGGAACATCTATCTTAAGTATCTTTTTATTATCCACCTCGACAACCTGCACATGATGATTCAGTAAGATATTTTTAGATACCTTATTTCTATCATTTAAAGTGCTCCAGAAATCCTTCTGATATTTAATAATCTGCTTGTCTGTCAGGCCTTCTATCGCAAAAGAATCCCTATGCTCCCTAATTCCGAGCAGAATAGTACCACCATTGGTGTTAGCAAAAGAAGAATATGTTTCCCATATACTTTCCGGAAGTCCGCCTGCCGCCAACTTGCACTCTCGCTCATGATTTTCGTCGAGGTTCAATTTACTTAATATTTCCATCGTGTATCCTTTCTAATGGATCTGCTGATTTTGATATTATGGATTATTCTGTACTATTATATTAATCCAATTAACGTCATCCCGTTGCAAAGCATCAGCAGAATACCAAATTTCCGTTATCTTTAATTCATTTTCTGCTGTAACAAATTCCCTCAGTTCCTGCTCAGTAATTCCCGTAAAATATCTACCGGAAGCGTCATATCCGGAATCAATACCGGTTTTCATTGAAATATAAGCTACTCCAGACGGATTAAGAATCACCGGCAGCTTTTTAAAAAATCCGGCAATTTCCATTTGCGGCAGATGAAGAATTGAAGCATTTGCCCAGACGCCATCATATCTATGAGACGGAACCCATTCAGATACCGGTATATTTATAACTTGAGCATCAGCATATACAGATGCAATCTTACACAATTCTTTGGACGCATCAATTCCTTCAACTTCATAACCATGTGCCTTAAAATATCGCATATCCCGTCCGCTTCCTGCACCTATATCTATTATGCATCCCCCCGGTTTAACATACCGGCAGAAACATTCACAATTAGCTGACATATCTATTTTACACGTTTTATTAAAATAATCCAATGCATTTTTATCATAATAATTAATGGTGCTATCGTCAGGCATATTCCATTCCTTTCAACTAATTCTAAGTTAATACAATTCGGTTCTTAGGCTCCCATATTTCACTATACCCGTTCGTTCTTGCCCAATTATATATATCACGCAGGCCATCACTTCGATATCCGGCTATCTTATGTGCATATGCCGCCAGTCTTGATGCATTATTCCGTTTAATAATCTGTTCCAGATAGATCGGCGCCGCCAATTTATCACGTTTGGATTCATTGCATTGCGGACATGCAAGTACGAAGTTCCAAAGCTTATCATCTTTTATAAATGACCACGGGATAAAATGGTCAACATGAATGGCAGATTCTTTAAGCGGACGTCCACAGTAAAAACATCTTTTGCACTCAAATTCGTCATATAAAATATGTCTGTATACCGATAAGTCACTTCGCTTTGTGCTACATTCTATTTTAGTAAGCAAATGAACAACCAGTGAATCATCGTTCACTTTCTCCATATACCGTGCCCACTCATAATAGTTCATTTTTTCTATAACAAGTTTATGTTTGCAAAGGAACTCATACATGTACGGTGAAAACCGCAACCATTCACCGCTGCGTGAAAAAGAATATGCCATTCCGCCTAAATCCGCATAAAGTGCACCAACCACATTTATTTTACATTTTTTCTTCGTATTATCACATACGAAAATCATTGCCTCATCATTAAGTTGCTCAAACGGTACTCCCTCCGCTATGTGAAAACGCGTGGCTGTATCACGCAATATTCCCTCTATAGCGGACGTCTTTCCATCTTTGGTAACGCTCTGCTGCCTGATTCCATATTTAAGCACAAGATTCCAATAGCTTTCTGCAAATTTAGCAAAAATAGAATCAAAAGAAAGCTGCAAATTACTATCCACATTATAAAGGTTGTCCAACAGCGACTTGAGAAATGCGAACTTATAACTCGTAGAATTTTTCGATTGTGCCGAAAATAATCTGCTAAAAGCAGACCATAGCTCATCCTCTGAGAGTGTATGAAACTTTTTCTGTAAAAAGCTGTTAAGCAATAGGTCTTCTATG
>CAMENP010000025.1 GCA_945928575.1 uncultured Butyrivibrio sp. | reverse complement strand
AGGAAGAGAAAGCGCGCGGAAAAACCCGGCCGCGTGCGAAAAAACGCCGCCGCGCGGGTACAGGGGAAGGTTTCATGTCCAAAAAACAATATACTATATGTGCAATTATTACTATGTCTATAAGTGGCCGACATGGAGTAAAATAAAGAATACATATAAGTATTTTTATGTTTAAATACATAGTACAAGAGAAGGAGATAAAGGTATGGATGAGAATTTACAGGAAAATAAAACATCAAGTACAGACAACATACCGGAGGATATAGTAATAGGACTTGCGGAGGAGACAAAAGAGACTGACGGTAAGAAGTCCAAAGTAAAAAGAGAGAAGAAAGCTAAGGCTCCGAAGCCACCTAAGGCTCCGAAAGAACCGAAGCTTAAGAGACATAAGAAGAAAGCGGATGCGCAGGCTGAAGCAGTGGAAGCGTCAGAGGAAATAGCAGTGGATGTGCTTGCCGGAATGGCCGAAGAGGACGAGCAGTCGGAAATCCCGGTGGCAGCAGAAGTATCAGAAACGGTTTCGGAAGACGTGGCAGCAGAAGTATCAGAGCCGGTTTCGGAAGACGTGACAGCAAAAGCACCAGAGCCGGCTTCGGAAGATGTGACAGCGGAAGCTGCCGCAGAAGAGACGGTACAGCCACAGGCGGCCAAGCCTAAGAAATTGAATTTTAAGGCACTTGTTAAGAAGTTTGCCGATACCGCATTTACGGGACATGATAAGAGCAGACCGCTTACCAAGCAGATTAAGTTCAGACTTGTGGTGTCATTTATAATACCGGTAGTATTCCTTGTGCTTTTGGGAATCATATCGTACAACACAGCGAAGTCTACAATAGTCAAGAATTATGAGTCGACGGCAGAGAATACTATTGACAGCAGTGCAAGTTACATTAATCTCATAATGTCGGATACGGTAAGCCGTGCCAATCAGCTTGTTGTAGACAGTAATGTTGCTTATTATTACATGAATTACAATGAGAAAGATGCGGCAAGTTTTGCAGACTATTATAATAATATTTCATCGGTTATGAATACACTTACTCAGAGTGCTGTAGGTGTTAAGGATGCAATGCTTATAGGAAAGCTTGGCAAGCCGATAACGACAATTCAGAATACGGGAAGCGGTTCACTTTCATATGAAGATTTTCTTGCATCGGATGAAGGTAAGTTCTGGAACGAGAATGAATATGCAACCAAAGGTTGGTATGGTGAGCACAGATATATCGATGATACGATGGCTCTTAAGTCGGGAGAATATGCCGCTTATTTTATAAGAAGATTTTCTGATGGAGAGGGATTCGCCATTTTCGATCTTAAGGCATCTGAAGTCAAGGATTCGCTTGATGCGGCAGTTGTAAGTGATAACACATTTGCAGCATTTGTTACAACGGACGGAAGAGAGACGATTGCTTCCAGAAAAGATAATGTTGACAGTGTATTTGCAGGAGAAGAATTCTGGGAAAAGGCTGTTAACGGAGAAGATGAAAAGGGCAGCGAATATGTTAAGTTTAACGGTAAGAAGCAGCTCTTTGTATATTCCAAAGTAGGAGACACCGGTGCGATGGTATGCTGTGTAATACCTGAGTCCGATATACTTAAATCAGTTACACTTATAAAGATCCTTACATTTGCGTTTGTCATAATAGGAACCATAGCGGCAATGCTTATCGGATTATACACGGCCGGAGGAATTGTAAAGGCTACGAACGAATTCTCCAAGTCATTCCGTAAGGTTGCGAGCGGTGATCTCACAGCCAAACTTAAATTAAAACGTCAGGATGAATTCGGAGTTATGGCTGATGACACGAATGAAATGATCGGCAAGATCCGCGGACTTGTTACGGATGTTGCGGGATTCGGACATAATGTATCGGATGCGGCAGGAGAACTTTCGGATGCGGCAGCATACATCAATGATTCTATTAAGAATGTTTCGGTTGCAATGTCTGATATGGATGCCGGAATAATGTCACAGGTTGAAGATACAGATAACGGATATCATCAGATGGAGGCATTTGCGGAAAGCATTAATGCCGTGACTAATAAAGCCGAGGTTATCGGTAATGTTGCCAAATCGACGAAATCGATTGTTGAAGAGGGAACCACGGTCGTTGCCGATCTGAAAGTACAGTCGCTTTCAACAGCTGAACTTACAGGAACGATCATCACGGATATTCAGGAATTGCAGAGCAAGTCAGCTGATATCGGAAGCGTTATTGAGACGATTAACGGAATTGCAAAGCAGACTAACATGCTTTCACTCAATGCATCGATCGAAGCAGCAAGAGCAGGAGCAGCCGGAAGAGGATTTGCGGTTGTTGCCGATGAGATAAGAAAGCTTGCTGATCAGTCTGTTGCGGCAGTTAAAGATATAGAGAATATTATTAAGAATATCCAGAACCAGACTATTAAGACAGCAGAATCTGCCGGAAACGCCGGAGAGATGCTTAAGAGTCAGTCGAAGGCACTTAACGGAACGGTTGATATGTTTGGCAGAATAGGTACACAGTTCGATGAACTCTTGGGAGAGATTACCGAAATCCTCACAAGCATGCGTTCGATTGCCGAAAGCAAGGACAATGTACTTGATACAATTAAGAATATCGCGGCTGTTACCGAAGAAACGAGCGCATCCACGACTACAGTCAAAGATACGGTTCAGGCAGAGGTAAGCGCTGTTGAGGCATTAAGCGTGAGGGCTGAGGAACTTACGGAGAAAGCCAAAGAACTTGAAAATGCAATTCAGGCATTTACAACCTAACCCAACCTAACAGAATATAGTTATACATAAGATATCGGGAATGCATAAAATAACAGATTTTGCATTCCCGATTTGTGTTTTATCTGTGTTTTAAAGAGAAAGATGTTGACAGTGTATGACCGTGGTGGTATATTACACTTGTTGAGTGTACTAGTCGAAATAGTACAGTAATAAAAAGCGATAAATATGGGAGGAAAAGATGAATAATGTTTTAGAATATTTGGAACGCTCATATGAGAGGTTCCCTGATAAAACAGCGGCCATAGACGAGAAGACAAGATGTACATATGCCGAGCTTTACTTTAGAGCAAGACAGATCGGTACATATCTTGCGGGAGAAGTAGCACCGCGTAACCCGGTTGTGGTATTTGCGGAAAAAAGTGTTGATGTACTTCAGGTATTTATGGGAAGCGTATATGCGGGATGTTTTTATGTATTGATAGACCCGTCATTCCCGATTCAGAGAATACAGCAGATACTTGGTGTATTGTCCCCGTCGATAGTTGTCACCACACAGGAGCATAAGGACAAACTTGATGAGTCCGGATATGCGGGCAAGACAATTATGATGGCTGATATTCCGTCTGATTTGAATGAAGATACACTTGAATCAATAAGAAAGCAGAGCATAGACACCGATCCGCTCTACGGTATTTTTACATCCGGTTCGACAGGTGTGCCGAAGGGCGTTGTAATATGCCACCGCTCGGTTATTGATTTTATAGATAATTTTACGGAAATATTCGGTATTACGGATAAGGATGTAATGGGTAACCAGGCACCGTTTGATTTCGATGTGTCAGTCAAGGATATCTATTCATGTCTTAAGACCGGAGCAACGCTTGTAATTATACCGAAAGCATATTTCATGTTCCCGAACAATGTTGTCGATATGCTTGACAATAACGGTGTAACGACACTTGTGTGGGCAGTATCGGCACTTTGCCTGCTTAACAGACTTCACGGACTTAAATATAAAGTTCCGTCGGCAATTAATAAAATCATGTTCAGCGGTGAAATGATGCCGATAAAGCAGCTTAATGCATGGAGAAGTTATTATCCTGATGCAATGTTCGTCAATCTTTACGGACCTACTGAAATTACATGCAACTGTACATATCACATTCTTGACAGGGAATACTCGGATAATGACAAGCTTCCTATGGGTAAGGCATTTCCGAACGAGAGAGTTTTTCTTCTTGATGAGGATGATAATCTGATAACACAGGCAGGCGTTTCGGGTGAAGTATGTGTTGCCGGAACAGCGCTTGCGTTGGGATATTACAATAATCCGGAGATGACGGATAAAGCATTTGTACAGAATCCTCTTAACAAATGTTATCCGGAGATAATATACAGAACCGGAGATCTGGCTTCGTATGGCGAAGACGGCCTTATGTATTTTGCCGGTCGTAAGGATTTCCAGATTAAGCATATGGGACACAGAATAGAACTTGAAGAGATTGATTCTGCTATCAATGCCGTATGCGGTGTCGAGAGAGCATGTACTTTCTTCGATGATGTTAAGAATAAAATAGTAACTTTCTATGTAGGAAATGTAGAACGTAAGGATATAATTGACGAACTTAAGACCAAGGTGCCGGAATTTATGGTACCGAATGTGTTCATGCAGGTTGAAGAGATGCCGCTTACCAAGAACGGTAAGCTTGACAGGGCATTCCTTAAGGAACAGTACAGAGCGGGAGGAAAACATGGAGCTTAATATTATTAAAGAAGCAAGAGATAAATTCGGATCGCCGCTTTATATTTTTGACCTGGATAAGCTTAAAGAGCGTGTAACGATGATCAAGGAGCGCGTAAAGAGTGCGCAGTGCTGTTACGCAATGAAGGCTAATCCGTTTCTTATTAAGCCGATGGATGAATATGTTGACAAATATGAGGTGTGCTCTCCGGGAGAATATGAAATCTGCCACAGAATGGGGATTGCTCCCGAGAAAATAGTAGTGTCAGGCGTTAATAAGACACATGAGTCCATGGACAGGATCATGAAGCTTTCCGGAGGAAAGGGAATTTTTACCATTGAATCTGAGGAACATTATGATATACTGTCAAAAGTGTGTGCCGAACAGAAAACAGACATTAAAGTTATCATAAGGCTTTCAAGCGGCAACCAGTTCGGAGTCGATAAGGATATGTTTGAGCATATCGCATCTGAGATTGCAAAAGACAAACATCTTGAATTATACGGACTTCATTATTATTCAGGTACACAGAAGAAACTTTCCAAGGTGGAAAAAGAACTTGCCATGCTTGACGAATATGCCGGAGAACTGAAGGACAAATACGGATTTGAACTTAAAGAACTTGAGTACGGACCGGGACTTCCGGTTACTTATTTCGAGAGCGATAAGCCTGTGGATGAGGCCGGTGAACTTGATGAATTGGCGGATTTGCTTGACAAAATAGTGAACTTCCGTCATATTACTATAGAGATGGGCAGATATATTGCTACATGCTGCGGATATTACATTACATCTGTAATGGATGTTAAGCATACTGACGGAGTTAATTACGCAATAGTTGACGGAGGAATCCATCAGCTTAATTACTACGGACAGAGTATGGGAATGAAGAAACCGCATATGCAGCTTGTCACAGAGAGTAATTCAGAACCAAAGCCGTGGAACATATGTGGGTCATTGTGTACGGTTAATGATGTCATATTAAGAGGCATTGAATTTGCCGATATAAGCAAGGGAGATTTCTTCGTATTTGAAAGCTGCGGAGCTTATTCGGTTACCGAATGTATGGCACTTTTCTTAAGCAGGGAACTGCCGCAGATAGTATTTTATTCAGCTAATAGCGGTTTTACCGTTGCGCGTAAGCCGATGGGAACCGATATTATAAATTCACAGATGGAGGGATAAAGATGGAAGAGTTATTAGAGATTCTGGAGGATATTCAGCCGGGCGTTGATTATGCTAATTGTAAGACACTTATCGATGATCATATTCTTGATTCATTCGGAATATTATCACTTGTGTCAGAGATCGAGGATGCGTTTGATATTGAGGTATCACCGGCAGAACTTGTAGCAGAGAATTTCAACTCAGCAGAAAGTCTTTGGAAGATGATCTGCAGACTTAAAGAAGAGGAGTAAGATAATGGCATACCATACGATAGCTTATTTTGCTGTCTTTTTGCCAATTGTCATTCTTCTTTACCAGGTATTTCCTAAGAAAATCAGATTTGCCGTGATATTGGCAGCGGATATTGTATTTTTCTGGCTGTTCAGCGGCAAACTGATTATATATCTGGTTTGTGCTTCACTTCTTACTTATTTTATAGGATTGTGGCTTGAGAAGATTGCTCTTAATCCGGGCGGACTTAGCAATAAGCTCATTACCAAGAAAAAAAGACGTGTGCTTGCATTGGGAATTTTATTGAACCTTGCGGTACTCGTTGTACTTAAATACACTAACTTCTTCGGACAGACATTGTCAGACATCCTTAATGTTTTTAAGGTTGACTGGACATATAAACCGATCAAGTTTATGATTCCTATCGGACTTTCTTTCTATACACTTGAGATTATATCATATCTTACAGATGTATACAGGGGAACACAGAAAGCTGAGCATAATTTTGCCAAAGTTGCACTTTATCTGAGCTTTTTCCCGCAGACGATGGAAGGACCGATTGCGAGATTTCATGAGACCGCGGATGCGCTTTATTCAGGCGAATCCATTAAGTTTGATAATCTTAAATTCGGTTACCAGAGAATTCTTTGGGGACTTTTTAAGAAAATCGTGGTTGCGGACAGAATATTCCCGACCGTCAAATATATCTTTGGCAATTATGCCAATCTTGACGGTTCGATTGCGCTTTTTGGAGCAATCTGTTATGTAACCCAGTTATATATGGAATTCTCGGGATGTATGGATATTGTAATCGGAAGCGGCCAGATTTTCGGAATTACATTGCCGGAGAATTTCAGACAGCCGTTTCTTGCCAAGAATGCCGGTGATTTCTGGCGCAGATGGCATATTACACTTGGTACGTTCTTTAAGGATTACATATTCTATCCTGTGTCACTTGCCAAACCTGTCAAGAATTTTGCCAAGAAGGTTAAGAAAAGATGCGGACGTAATGTCAGCAAATTCGTGGCACCTACGGCAGCATTGTTCTGCGTATGGTTGAGCAACGGTCTGTGGCATGGAGCTAACTGGACATTTATTTTCTACGGAATGTACTATTTTGTGCTTATCTTTATAGAAAATATACTTGAAGAACCGCTCAAGAAGTTTACCGAGAAATTACATATAAATATGGAGAGCGTCGGATTCAGGATTTTCCGTGCAATCAAGCTTTTCATAATAGTTGTTACGGGTGAACTTTTCTTCAATGCTGCTTCGCTTAAGGATGGATTTAAGATGTTCGGAAGAATTTTTACAAACTTCCACATCAGCGAACTTATATCGAGCATATTCCAGCTTAAGATGGACAGATATGATATACCGATTGTCGTTGTAGGTATTATTCTTGTGACGATTGTCGGAGCACTTAAAGAGAAAAACATAGACATCAGACGTAAAGTATCAGGCTGGGTTATTCCGGCGAGATGGGTATTCTGGTATGCGGCAATAATGCTTGTTATTATTTTCGGCGCATACGGAAGCGGATATACTGCGGTTGACCTTATTTATGCCGGATACTAACCTACAGAAAGGGTTAAGATATGTTAAAGAAGATTCTGCGGGCAGTGGGATTTATGGCCGGACTTGCCATAATTCTTGCCACGACATCAATTATATTAAAACCGAAAAGCGATGTATATAATGCAGTTGGAGTTGATAAGAAGACAAAAGACTTCCGCAAAGAGACAGAGCAGTCACTTGATCTGGTTTTCTTTGGGGACAGCGAGAGTTACTCGGCATTTAATCCACTGCAGATGTATTCGGAGCAGGGATATACCTCATATGTCTGCGGAACATCTCTTCAGAGATTGTGCGATACATATGTGCTTCTTCAGGAAGCCTATAAGACCCAGTCTCCGAAGGTTGTTGTGTTAGAAACTAATTGCTTTTTCAGATTCTCAGGACTAGCTGAGGATGATTCCGATAAGGTTATGAATACTTTTGCCAAGGTTATACCTGTACTTAAGTATCATGACAGATGGAAAACCCTTGTCCCGCTTAAGATTTTCAAACATATTGATAAGAACGAGGGACTTCTTAAGGGATTCCGTTACAGAACGGGAACAGAACCGTACAACGGCGGGGAATGGATGAAGAAGACAGAAGAGGTTGCAGGAACCGGAGCCAATGCGGAGCATTATCTTAAGAAAATCAAGGAACTGGTTGAGTCAAATGGCGGTACGCTGGTTCTGGTTAGTGTTCCTTCACCGGATAACTGGACTTATGCCAAACATAATGCCGTTGAGAAAATTTCAGAAGAGTATGATCTTGATTTCCTTGATATGAACCTTATGCAGGATGAGCTGAACATTGACTGGAAGACCGAGACAAAGGATGGCGGCAACCACCTTAATTTCCTCGGAGCCAAGAAAGTTTCATCATATCTTGCAAAGTATCTGTCGGAGAAATATAATCTTCCGGATCACAGGGATGACCCTGCATATGACGGCTGGAAAGAGGATATTAAAGAATCCGGTATGGATATCTGACAATAAAATAGTTTAAAGCTATTGTGAGCGCCCTTATTTTTGTATAATCTGATGATTGCAAAAGGGGCGCTCTTAGTGTACAATCACAAAAGAGACAGAAAGGAAGTCAGCATAATGGAATACAAATGTGCCAAGAGGCTTGAACATTTTACAACGGGAATATTTGCCGCCCTCGATGAGAAAAAGGACAAGCTTGTCAAAGAAGGACGTACCATATACAATCTTTCGGTCGGAACGCCGGATTTTAAACCGCCGAGACATATAATGGATGCGGTAGCCGAAGCTGTTATGGATACGGATAATTATAAATATTCGCTGGTTGATTCGCAGGAGATGCTTGATGCAGTTGTTGCATATTACAAGGATAGATACGGCGTTACGATAAGTGCCGATGAGATAACCGGCGTGCACGGAACACAGGAAGGAATGGGCCACCTCGGAATGGCCGTGTGCAATCCGGGTGATGTTGTTCTTCTGCCGGATCCGGGATATCCGATATTTGAAGCGGGTTCGTATCTCGGTGAGGCAGAGGTGGTATATTATCCGCTTGTCAAAGAGAATGATTTTCTCCCGGTTATCGAAGATATTCCGGAGGATATTCTTAAGAGAACGAAATATATAGTTTTATCATATCCGTCCAACCCGGTCGGAGCATCAGCGCCTAAGTCAATGTATGTTAAGATGATCGAATATGCCAAGAAATATGGTTTTTTCATAATCAATGATAATGCGTATTCAGATATAATTTTTGATGGCAGGGAGGGATTTTCATTTCTGTCAATACCGGGAGCAAAGGAAGTCGGAGTTGAGTTTTTCTCACTTTCCAAGTCGTTTAATGTAACAGGTTTCAGAATCTCATTCTGCATAGGTAATAAATCAATCATTGACAGCCTGAAACTTCTCAGAAGCCAGTATGATTTCGGTATGTCATATCCGGTTCAGAAGGCAGCGATAGCAGCACTTACCGGTCCGCGTGACGGGGTTAAAGCACAGTGCATGGAATATCAGAAACGCAGGGATTCCTTCCTTGGAGCTTTGCGTAAGATAGGATGGAATGTTCCGGATTCACATGGCACGATGTTCGTGTGGCTTCCGGTTCCCGAAGGATATACATCATGGTCGTTTTGTGAAGCACTGATGGACAAGGCCGGCGTTATCGGAACACCCGGTACGGCATTTGGACCTATGGGAGAAGGATACATACGTTTTGCACTTGTCAAGCCGTGTGAAGAACTTGTTCATATCGCGGAAGTAATCGGTGAAAGCGGATTATTTTAACAAATAATATTTTACAATTCAAACATATACGAAGAAAATTCTGCATTAAGCGGAATTCAGGAGAGAATCCGGTGGGAATCCGGAGCTACAGCCATAACTGTGAGCATTAATTGCAAGTCAGATCGCTCGTCGTATATGTACGTGCACCCGCGTATGAGGGTGCGTGTGGAATGACTTTTGGGCAGGGAAAAGTACACCGCATTAAATCAGACCGGCGTGGATTCATGCAGGTCTGTTTAGTGAGGCACCCTCGGGGTGCCTTTTATATTATTTTTTTACAGGAGGACACAATGAAGAAAATAACAGCATTTATTGTGACGTTGATGCTTACCGTATCAATGATGGCAGCATTTGTTTCGGCCGATGATGCCACTATCAAAGTTAAGTTCAGAATCGAGGGTGTATCAGAAAATATTTATTATGATACATTTGAGACTGCAACAACTACACTTACAGATGTATTAAAGGAACTGGATGCCGCATCCGATGATATTACAATGACTATCACAAGCAGCCAGTATGGAAGTTATCTGTCAGAAGTCAATGGAATCAAAGAGGGATCTCATGGCGATATGTCCGGATGGATGTTTATGGTTAACGGCGCTGATTCAGATGTAGGAATGGATTATGTGACACTTAAGGACGGAGACAGCGTTGTATTGTATTTCGCAGATCCTTATGGAGTTGGTTTCCAGAAGCCTAAGGCAGATGTTTCAAAGATTGCGGACGGCATAATCAAATTCACAAGTGATGATACAGTATATGATGCCGATTGGAATCCGACAGTTGTCACTAACCCGGTTAAGGGAATGGATGTTAAGTGGTATACGGATGATGAGAATTATACAGTGTATACGACTGACGATAACGGTATGATTCAGGTTGTCAAAGCTGATCTCACAGCAGGAACACATAAGCTTGCAATCGAGAAAAGAGCAGAGAACGGAGCGCCTCTTGTTCTTGCGCTTGAGCCGGATTACACGGTAACTGTTGAGAAAACGGATAACGGAGAAGATGTAGGAACAGCAGATTCTTCCATGCTTATGGTATATGTATTGTGTGCGGCATTTGCTGCATGCACGGCTGTAATGGCAGTCAAAGAGAAGAAAGCAAATGAAAATTAAGCACTTAATTACAAGCGCAGTCACGGCCGTAACCCTTGTGGTTACGGCATTTGTGCTAAATACCGCTGCGACAGTCTCCCGTGGCGTTACGGATGATATATGGAAATATGAGATTGAACAGGCCGGAGCTTCCGATTATGAATCGTATTATAACTCCGGTCTTATTCCTTATGCAGGAAACGGTGCGGACTGGTTTATTATATATATGAAACAGTATGGGATTACCGTTGATTATGAAGCATATAACACTGCACTTGACAGATATCTTAAATCGGCAGGAAGCCTTAAAGCAACCGATTATGAGAGAATCGGACTTGTTAAAGCCTGCCTTGGATATGACAGTAATTTTATTATAGATACAATTAACAGCAAGACCGGGATGGGCGGTATAATGAGTACGATATACGGCCTTATGTTAGCGGTCAGCAATGACTATGTGTCGCCTGACAGGATAATAGAGATAGCAGATAGTCTTGTCAGTCTACAGATGGCTGACGGCGGCTGGAACCTAAGCGGAGCACATTCCGATGCGGATGTAACGGCTATGGCACTTCAGGCACTATCATCAGTGCGTTCATACGGATATGAGGACAGTATACAAAAAGGCATCGCACGTCTTATGTCCTTGCAGAAGGATGATGCGGGATATGCAAGCTATGGGGTAAATAACAGCGAAAGCACTGCGCAGGTGCTTATGGCATTATGCGCTTTAAATATAGATTACAGAACGGATACAAGATTTATTAAAAACGGTCATACCGTGCTTGATGCACTTATGGGATACCGGACAACTGAAGGTGCATTCTCGCATACAAAGGGTGGACAATCCAATTCTCTTGCTACGACCCAGGCTCTCGGGGCACTTGTATGCGCTGAAAATTATGAGAAACACGGCACTTTTATATACAGATACGGCAATATCCAGTCAAGACCAGCAGAGGATGAGACACAGCCGGCTGTGAAACCGTCATCGGAACAGACGACGGAGACGGTATCACTTCCTATCGGTGAAGACAATACTGTCACAACGCAATATGAACAGGAAGTTACCGGACAGGATGAGACTACCGGGAAAGAGACGATCGTTGATGATGTCATTGAAACAACTCATGGTGAGCAATCATCCGCTGAGACTTTAACCGGTGAAAGTATATCCGATAAACATGAGGAAACCGAAACTTACACTACGGAACATATAACGGAGTCCGGTGGACATGACGGAGGAATAAGCGGCAGGACGATCAAAATCATAATTATCTTTGCAATTGCGATTATATCAGCAATGATAATAATCATAATGGCAGCATTTAAGAAAATAAATTTAAAACGTGCAGGGATAACGGGTATAATCTGTGCACTGCTTATACTGGCAGCAGCTCTTTCCAAATTTGAGACTGTAAGCGAGCATTATGAAACAGGGAAGAATGGTGACTATGTATCACAGATAACAATAAAAGGTTATGATGATGTTATACTTGATACTACACAGATATATATATCGGATGGAGATACTGTTTTTGACCAGCTGCTCAAAGCGGTATCGGAAGACAGAATAAATATAGATTATACCGGCAGCAGGACTGCGGGAACAATCTATGTCCGGAGTATAGACGGTCTGGCTGAATTTGATCACGGAAGCATGTCGGGTTGGACATACTATGTAAACGGTGTAATGCCGGATGTATCGTGCGCGTCATATGAGATACATGAAGGGGATGTGATCGAGTGGATATACACTGACGGAGGTGACTATGAGGAGGTTCGATGATTTTAATCCGGCAACACTTTTCATGTATTACATGATAGCCATAATACCGTTTATGGTTATCATGGATCCGTTATTATCGGCTGCGGCATTGCTTGCCGGTCTTATCCGGATGGGAATCCATGAACGGAAATTTCCGGCCGGCCGTATTACTTTTTCTATATTGCTGGTTCTCGTAATGACATTGATGAATGCGCTTACGTCGCATCAGGGAAACACAGAACTTTTGTTTATCAATAACCGTGCAATAACACTTGAGGCGGTCAGATACGGCGCTGTAACCGGACTTATGATGGCAGCCGCGGTTGTGTGGTTCGGTGCTTTTTCACGTTCGCTTACGGGCGAGAAAATAATGATAATGTTAAGAAAAATGCCCAAGACTGCGTTGCTTATGTCTATGATAATAAGGCTTATTCCAAGATATATAAAGCGCTTCCGTAAAGTGGAAGAAGCTGTTAAGGTCAATGAAAAAGCAGTGCAGACGCAGAATACCGCGGGAATGTTAAAAATATCATCGGCGGTGTTTACATGGGCATTGGAGAATTCAATGGACACGGCAGACGTTATGATCATGCGGGGCTGTGACAGACATATGTATACGCGTGCGGGAGCCGGATTTAAACGGCGTGATGTAATACTTATGTCAATTATCATTATATCGCAGCTTATGTGGTTATTGCCGTACAGATACAGAATCTGTGTACAGTGGATTTATCTGATCATACCTGAAATTTATATGATTAAGGAGAATGTTAAGTGGAAAATATACACATTGGGAACATCCGGTACAAAGAAATTTTAAAAGGCGGAAGCATAGACATATCACAGGGTGAATTTGTTCTCGTATGCGGTAAAACCGGAAGCGGTAAAACAACGTTGTTAAAGCTGCTTAAGGAGAAGACCGGAACGGAAGCCGGATATGTAATGCAGAATCCGGATAATCAGATTGTATGTGATAAAGTATATACTGAACTTGAGTTTGCGGCTTCGGCCGGAAATGCATCAAGAGATTATGTCAGGACGCGCATAGCTGAAACGGCAGCATATTTTGGAATCAGCGGCATGCTTGATAAAGATGTCGATAAGCTTTCCGGTGGCGAGAAACAGATACTCAATATTGCCTGTGCCATGGTTACCAACCCGAGAATCCTTATACTTGATGAAGCATGTTCCATGTTGGATCCTATAATGTCGGACCGGGTTGCGGACCTTCTTCGTAATATTAACCGTGAGTACGGAATTACCGTAGTTATGGCCGAGCACAGGACTGACCGGGTATTTGCAAATGCCGATAAAGTCATATTCATTAATGATGGATTCGTGCATTCCGGGCCGATGAGGCAGATGGCATACGATATGAGCCGTAATCCGGAAATGGCCGGTTTCCTGCCACAATGTGCCATTGCGGTAAAATCGGATGAACCGGTACTTACGAAGGCGGAGGCGATAAGACATCTGAATGAGAGAACAGCAGACATATGCATGCCGGAGATACATACTGCAGATAAAGCTTCGGATGATGTGATCATTAAGATGAAAAATGTGTCGTTTGGATACGACAGAAATAAAGGCCTTATTATAGATGATCTGAACCTGGAGATTACCGGCGGAAGCATCGTGTCTCTTCTTGGCGAGAACGGCTGCGGCAAATCCACGCTTGCGCTGATCGCGTGTGGAGTATTGAAGCCGTATTCCGGCAAGGTAAAAATATATGGGAAGAGCGGAAAAATAGGAATGCTTTTTCAGGATGTGACGCTTCACTTTACGGAAGATGATTACAACGGTGTGCATCCATATGATCTGAGCGGTGGTGAGAAACAGCTTGCCGCACTTGATATGGTGCTTAAGACAGATCCGGAGGCTGTGATACTCGATGAACCGACCAAGGGCCTTGATTATTATGAGAAAAAGAAAACAGCTGACCGTCTTGTTAAACTTAAAGAGAGCGGGCATGCCGTACTTATTATAACTCATGATATAGAATTTGCAGCCGGTATATCGGACAGAATGCTTCTGATGTCGCATGGAAATATTGTATGCGATAAAGAACCGCGTGAATTCTGTGCGGATAATATTTTCTATACAACAACGGAAATGATATTACTCAGGATGACAGGTAAAATATAGTATGAAGACAGTGGCTTTAATTGTAGTGTGTGTTGTGATCGCGGCGTGTGCTGCAGGTTTTGTGATAATGGAATGTCGTAAGACGGATGTCAGAAAAATAGTGTTGATAGCTGTAATGACGGCAATGAGCGTTGCAGGGCGCTTTGTGTTTGCTGCGCTCCCGGGTTTTAAACCTGTTACGGCGGTGGTTGTTCTTTGCGGAATGTATCTCGGAGCAGATGCGGGCTTTATATGCGGTGCACTTTCGGCGCTTATATCGAACTGTTACTTCGGACAGGGACCGTGGACACCATTCCAGATGCTCGTATGGGGAATTATCGGAGTGGTGGCAGGACTGATGGGCGGAACACTTCAAAAAAGCAGGATTGCGCTTATGATATATGCGGTTGCGGCCGGAATAGCTTTCTCATTCCTCATGGATATATATACCGTTATATGGGCTGTGGGCGGATGGTCATGGGCGTACTACGGTGCTGCGATTGTGTCGGCAGTTCCGTATACGGTTATCTATGCAGTATCTAATGTGATATTTTTGGCTGTGCTTTCACGGGCGGTCGGAAAGAAAATAGCAAGGGTCGTAAATAAGTATCATATAGTAGAAAATGAAGCCCAAAATACTTAAATTTAACTCTTGTTGCGGACTTGACACTATGATACAATCAATAAGGAAAGTTACGTGGACAGGGTTCACTTTATAATAATTTTTACTACATTATGCGGGAGAACATACGATGAGAATGCGTTTTATCATAAATGCTGCGCTTATAGGCGCAGTTTCTGCTGTTGTGCTTACAGGATGCAGTGCGGCAGCCAATAAGAATTATAAGAATGGAATGGAATGTTTTAACGAGGCTGATTATGATAAGGCAGCCGGATATTTTAAACAGGCGGTTGAAGCAGATTCTGACAATACGGCATATCTTGTAAGCCTTGGAATGACACAGCTGGAGCTTTTGGAATATGATGATGCACAGGCTGCTTTTGACAGCGCAATAGAGCTGGATTCCGACTGTGCCGATGCATACCGTGGCAAAGGAATTATATCATACAGGAACGGGGAGTACAGTGATGCACAGGAATTTTTTGATAAAGCTGTGTCTCTTTCAGGAGATAAATATGATCAGGTAAAGACGGATTCGCTCAAATATTACGCTTCATGCCAGTATATACAGGGCGATTATCAGGGCGCAGTGGATACATATGATAAGCTTATAGATAATGCATCCAAGTCTGATAAGGCGGAATTGTATTTTTCAAGAGGATGCGCATATATCAAGCTTCAGGACGAGAATGATGCGGTTCTTGATTATGAGAAATCACTTGATTACGAGAGCGATAATTATGAGACATATTGTAATATGTATACGAACCTTAAGGACGGTGGTTACACGGAGAGGGCGGAATCTTATTTAAGACGTCTTCTCGATAAGGATAAGAAGGATAATCTTCTTTTTGGCAAGACTTATTATAATCTCGGAGATTATGACAAAGCAGTCGAATATCTTGAGTCGGAATATAAAGATGGCAATAACGAGGCGGCATATTATCTTGCCATGACATACGAGGCTATGGAGAATTATGCCGATGCCGATAAGCTTTATCAGGAATATCTCGGAAAGCATCCGAATGATGCATTCATATATAACCAGTACGGTGCATATCTGATCAACCGCGGCAAATACGCCAATGCACTTGTATATATTGAGACCGGAATAGAACTTGGCGACAGCGATGCTATGCAGGGACTTATGTATAATCAGGCTGTGTGCTATGAATACAAGCATGATTACGATAAGGCCAGGGATGCGTTTGAAGAGTATCTTAAGTCATATCCTAATGACAAAGCGGCACGTAAGGAATATGATTTTTTAATGACAAGGTAGCAATACCTTATTGAGGTGAATGATTTGGTAGAGACAAAGCAGACGGAAGAAAGAGTTATACTTGTAGCGGTCAGACAGTCGGATGATGATAATACGGACCGCTCGCTTGATGAACTTGAAGAACTTGCATCGACAGCCGGAGCGGTCACCGTGGCCCGAATAATACAGAACAGGGAAGCCGTTCATCCGGGAACATATGTCGGTAAGGGTAAGATAGAAGAGATCCGTGATGCCATATACATGTATGATGCGACAGGTATCATATGCGATGATGAATTGAGCCCGGCACAGATGGCGAATCTGGAAGAGGCACTGGAAGTCAAGATTATGGACAGGACGCTTGTAATACTTGATATTTTTGCGGCAAGGGCCAATACGGGTGAGGGTAAGATACAGGTTGAACTGGCGCAGCTTAAATACCGCGCGACGAGACTTGTGGGACTCAGAAGTTCACTTTCAAGGCTCGGAGGCGGAATAGGAACCAGAGGCCCCGGAGAGACAAAGCTTGAGATGGACAGACGTCTTATCCACCAGCGTATAGCACAGTTGAAGAGAGAACTTGCGGATGTGGTAACACACCGTGAACTCACCAGAAATCAGCGTAAGAGGGCCGGCGTTCCGGTAATCGCAATCGTAGGTTATACGAATGCGGGCAAATCCACATTGTTAAATACACTTACGGGAGCGGATGTCCTGGAAGAAGATAAGCTTTTTGCAACACTTGACCCGACAACACGTAACCTTACGCTTGAAAGCGGTCAGGAAGTACTTCTTACGGATACGGTCGGTTTTATCAGCAAACTTCCGCATCAGCTTGTGGATGCCTTTAAAAGTACGCTTGAGGAAGCGGTATATGCGGATATGCTTATTCATGTGGTAGATGCTTCCAATCCTGATATGGATGCGCAGATGTATACAGTATACGATACACTTGACAAGCTTGGAGCATCGGATAAACCGGTAATTACGGCATTCAATAAGACTGACAGAGTTGTCGAAGGAATACATGCCAGGGATTTAAGAGCGGAACATACGGTCAGAATTTCGGCAAAGCACGGTGACGGACTTGATAAGCTTAAGGCGGTCATTGAGGAAGTCCTGCGCGAGAATAAGGTATATATCGAAAGAGTTTTTGATTACAGTGAAGCCGGCAAGATATCATTGATAAGAAAATACGGAGAACTCTTAAGTGAGGAATATACATCGGAAGGCATTGCGGTTAAGGCTTATGCTCCGGTTGAGATTGCAGATAAGATACGGTAGAAGGAGATAACGATGAGTTACGCAGATAAAGTTTTTATAGATATGTGCAAGGATATTCTTGAGAACGGAGTGAGCACGGAGGGCGAGAAAGTAAGACCGCATTGGGAAGACGGAACCCCGGCTTATACGATTAAGAAGTTCGGTGTAGTCAACAGATATGATTTAAGCAAGGAATTTCCTATAATCACTTTGCGCAAGACAGCACTTAAGAGTGCAACGGACGAGATATTATGGATATGGCAGCAGAAGTCCAATAACATTCATGATCTTCACAGCCACATCTGGGATTCGTGGGCCGATGAGAACGGCTCGATCGGCAAGGCATACGGATACCAGCTTGGTATTAAGCATCAGTATAAGGAAGGTATGATGGATCAGGTTGACCGTGTATTATATGATTTAAAAAATAATCCGTTCAGCCGCAGAATTATGACGAATATCTACGTACATCAGGATCTGCATGAGATGAATCTTTATCCGTGCGCATACAGTATGACTTTTAACGTAACCCAGAAAAAAGGTGATGACAAGCTTACACTTAATGCTATTCTTAACCAGCGTTCACAGGATATTCTTGCGGCCGGTAACTGGAATGTAGTCCAGTATGCGGTGTTGGTACATATGATAGCACAGGTATGCGATATGCATGTCGGAGAACTGGTGCATGTAATTGCCGATGCACATATTTACGACAGGCACATTCCTATAATAGAAGAACTTATAAAGAGAGAGACATACGATGCACCGACATTTCATCTGAATCCGGATGTGCATGATTTTTACCGGTTTACGCGTAATGATGTCTCGCTTGACAATTATATAACAGGTCCGCAGGTGCTTAACATTCCTGTGGCAATCTGAGAAAGAAGAGGATATGTGACATGAATTTAATAGCAGCTGTTGATAAGAACTGGGCAATAGGATATAAGAATGAACTTCTTGTACGTATTCCCGAAGATCAGAAATGGTTCCGCGAGACTACAACAGGTAAGGCGGTTATCATGGGCAGAAAGACTCTTGAAAGTTTCCCCAATAAATCACCTCTCAAGAACAGATTGAATGTAGTTATAACATCTGATACGAATTATAACGTTCCGGGGGCTGTTGTTGTACATAGTATTGATGAAGCGGTAGAAGCGGTCAAGGACTATCCGGATGACGATGTATATGTTATCGGAGGCGAGTCTATTTACAGACAGATGCTTCCGTTATGCAGGACAGCGCATATAACTAAGGTAGATTATGCATACCAGGCAGATGCACATTTCCCGGACCTTGATAAGCAAGAGGGCTGGAAGATAACTGAGACCAGCGATGAGAGAACTTATTTTGATATTATCTATGAGTTCGTAAAATACGAAAGGGTGTAATCTATGAGTGATTTAAGACAGGATATCAGAACATCCGGACAGAAGCGTAAAATAATAATTAACGCAGTCATTAAAGTGGTAATAAGCATTGCGGTAATTTTACTTGCGCTCTGGCTTCTGGGTGTATTTAAATAATCACGATTAATCATAATCAGCATACTTTATATCATAAATTTATGTGTTATCACATATAAAGGATGGTAAAAAGTATGCTGATTGCTTTAGATGCAGGACACGGCGGCAGCGATCCGGGTGCTGTATACAATGGCCGTAATGAAAAAGACGATAATTTAAGACTGGCGCTTGCCGTCGGCGACATACTTAAGAATAAAGGTGTTGATGTTGTGTATACCAGAACAACCGACATATATGAGACACCTTTTAAGAAAGCAACCGATGCCAATGAGGCGGGAGCGGATTATTTTGTGTCATTCCACAGAAATTCCGGAGAGAATCCCAATACCGCTTCCGGAGCGCAGACTTTAATATACAGCGGCGGAGGAGAGAAAGAAAAATTAGCCCGCAATATTCAGAATAATCTTATAGAACAGGGATTTAAGGATCTCGGAATAGTTGAACGTCCTAATCTTGTTGTACTAAAGCGAACCAAGATGCCGGCTGTTCTTATTGAGACAGGATTTATTAACAACGATAAAGATAATGCGAAGTTTGATGATGATTTTGATGCCATCGCCAATGCTATCGCGGCCGGAATATTAGCGACTATAGATTATGATACGGTCTCGGCCGTCCCTGTCAGAACGACCGATGATATGCCGGATGATCCGTATGCACAATTTGAGGACATTAAAGATGAGCCGGACGATATATGCGACTGCAGCAAACTTTACCGCGTCCAGATAGGTGCATTCCGCAACAGGGATAATGCTGAGCGTCTGCTTAACTCAGCTTTGGCGGATGGATTCCCTGCATTTATAATCTATTCCGACGACCTCTATAAAGTACAGGTCGGTGCATTCAGAAACCTTGACAATGCAGTAAGAATGGAACGCCGGCTGCGCAGATTCAGATACAACACATTCATAACCACCTGAATTGTATTTATGAATGTCCGTCGAATGCGGTGCCATATGGCACTTCGACGGACATTTATTATTGACGAAATAACTCGATTGATGTAAGATGTTATCAGTTTATTTTGTTAAACTGGATATAAAAGGAGGATTCACACATGCCATTTTGCAAAAATTGCGGAGCGGAGAACAATGCAGGTTCTAAATTCTGCTTTAAATGCGGAAGCCCATTAGAGGCATCGCAGGCAGCAGACATTAATAATGCGCCGCAGGGAGACATTAACAACATACCACAAGGAGAACCACAGACAGACTTTAACAGCATACCGCAGGGACAGCCGCAGGCAGACTTTAACGGAGTACCGCAGGGACAGCCGCAGGCAGATTTCAACGGCGCGCCGCAGGGCCAGATGAATTACGGAGCACCTAACGGATACGCAATGCCGCAGGGAGCCCCGGTACCGCCGGTACAGCCTAAGGAGAAGAAACCGGTTAATAAGAAACTTATAATAATTATTGCCGTAGCAGTTGTTGTTGCAATTATTGCAGCTGTGGCAGCCATTGTTATTGTTAAGAATGTTAAACATAAAAAAGAAATCGAACGTAAGACAATAGAACTTAAGAATTATATTGAAGTCGAATTTGACGGATATGATACTATGGGAACAGCCAGAGTAGAGCTTAATTATGATGATTTCTATGCAGCAACTCTTAAAGCGATGGGCAAGACGGAAAAGAGCGCAACCGACAGAATCAAGAATAAGGCTTCAGCAGTATATTACGCAATAAGCCTTACTGTTGATAAGTCAAGCGAACTTTCCAATGGCGACACAATCACTATCGATGCGGATATCGATAAAGATACAATAAAAGCCGCAGACGTAATTATCAAATTCGATTCATATGAAGTAGAGGTAGAAGACCTTGATTCCGTTAAAGAAGTCGATATATTTGATTCAGTAGAACTTAAATTCAGCGGTCTTGACGGCGATGCGAGTGTTGATGTCGAAAATACAGCAACCGACAGCCATGTAAAGGAACTCTGGATTAGTGCTTCACCATCATACAATCTTTCTGTAGGCGATGAAATTACATTGTCAATTGATGAATACTATCAGCAGTATTTCCTTGAGAACTACGGAATCAAGATCAAAGATATAACCAAGAAGTATACTGTAACCAAGGATGATGTGGACACATATATAACCAAGATTGAAGATATCAATGATAATATGATGACCACAGTGAAGGATAACGCAGTTGAGACAATCAAGAGCAGTTATTCATACAGCAGCAATAAGCTCTCTGATATTGAATATGCAGGTGCATATCTTGTATATACCAAAGAAGATTATACAGCCAATACATACAATGAGCTTTATGCGGTTTATACGGCAACCATTACATTCAATGACAAGGATCTCAAGCCGGCAACCATCTATCTTCCGGTCAAAATGGGATCGGTAATCAACCGTTCTGACGGAAAGCAGGAACTTAATACAACATGGTTTAACCTCAAAGGTTATTCATATGTGGAAGACAGCTGGACATCATTCGAAGGATACGGCGACCAGAAGACTATGTTTGAGGAGCTTATATCAGATGTTGTAGGTGAGTACGACGGTTACACATATGAAGTAAGCGGCGACCTCGAAGACTATGGTTCATCAGATGCTAAGAATGATAAAAAGTCAGAAGACGAGACAACAGCAGAAGATGAAAAGGAATCAGAGTCAGAGACCGAAGAAGAAACAGAAGAATAGAAGATTTTGAAATTATTATGACCCCGGACTGATGTCCGGGGTTTTTGTGTTATGGCGACGAGGAAAATCCGCAAATCTTCCGAAAATGCTTGGAAAGTTTCATACATTATAATATTTGGATGGCGGCGCGGCATTATGCGCTGCCGGAAGAACAATACCAAGATGTATAATATGATATTTTCATACTTTTTTGGCCAAAATCAGCAATTTGGTGTCAATTATTTGCTATATGCGATATATCAACATGGTAATATATGAAAATAAATGTATTAAAGTACACACAGGGTTCGGTATATTACAATATGAAGTCTGCCAAATTGACACCAAATGCCCTAAAAATCATAAAAAAGTGTGAATTCGTAAATTTCAAATCTGAAATGGTATCAATGAAGATACCAAGAGTCTCGAATACATCACATAAATCCTGAAATTGTTTAATACGGTATGCACATGCATATCATTTATTCATTTCCACTTCCATCTATATTCTCAATTCTGCCAGTTTCTCAAGCGCCACATATAACTGTGAAATCTTGTACCATGTGCTATAGTCAACCTCACCTGTTACGGGGAGGCCGAAGATGGACTGGAATTTGCTCACGGCGGCAGCGGTGCCCTCGCCGTATATTCCGTCGATTGCAAGGGAAGGAATGTTGCTGTAGGTACGGCGGATAGCGCTTAACTGCTCCTGAATGGTACGGATGGGAGTGCCGGAATCGCCGATGTCCAGAGTATAACCGGGCCATGAAAGAGGAATTCCCGAAACTTCCTCGGCAGTATTGATATATATGTCACTGCCGTAATAATTACGAAGAATCTGAAGTGCGGAATAATTCTGGTCGCCGAGATATTTGGAACCCCACTGGCTCATACCGCTGCAGGTAGTCCGCTTGCCGTCACAATACTGGGTAAGAATCGGCTGCTTGACATCCGGCTTGGAAACATAATCGGCAAATACCTCATCAACTATCAGCCCCACGTTATCGAAAATATTGCGCTCGTTAATCCATTTATGGTCAAAAGCCGTAGAAGAGGTTATTGTAAAACTGTAGCCTTTGTTGCGGTACCACTCCGTGTATACACGGTTAAGGGTAAAAGAAACTATCGCAATAACATTGGCGGTAATTGTGGCCTCCGGCCATGTCGGATAGATTTCACTGCATGCAACATTTTTAACATAGTCTGGGAAAGATACATAATAATTTGAAGCCGTTGAATCGGTCGGGACGCCGTCATGCACGACAACGGTTCCAGGCACGACAACGCGGTCAAGGACGATTTCGCCGGTCGGTGTTATCGGTTTTATGGACGCTTCCGGAATCTTAGGAGGATAATCGCCGAAAAGCGTGTTGGGGCCGATTGTTACGACCTGGGAGGCCTCGGTCAGGCGCACATCTTGTATTGATCGCCTTGATGAAAAAATATCGATTCCGTTTACGGACACGGGCGCAAAACCGGGCGCGCGTACAATTATGCTGTATTCGGAATACGGCTGGGTAACACCGGGATTTTCGGTGTATTCAAAAGGCGGAGCGGGAAGCTCGATTGATTCTGTCTGTCCGTTTGAATCAGTTTGTATGGATTCAAGCGTGGTTTCCGGTTCACCGGTTATGGAAATCTCAGCAGTGGCACCATCGACCGGCCTTCCGTTCTGGTCGGTGACATCGACTCTTAAAGACCCGGTATCGGGCATGTTTTGAAGAATTTTATATAAAGACATGGAAAATACTCCGGATTAATCAATACTATTGTATGCACCTGGACGGATAAGGTGAATTGTCGCATAATATTTTTTTTATGTACAATAATTAAATAACCCATAATGATATTCATAACATTGTAAAAATATGATATAATTTATAAATGAAATTTGATTTATAATGCGGTAAGATGAAGATATAATGGAGAAGGATGTGAGGTTATGGACATAAAGCAGCTAATCGGTGAAACCACGGATTACGATAAAAAGGTCGCACTTGAGACAAAGAGACCTAAAAGCTGGTGCAAGAGCGTCAGTGCATTTGCAAATTGTTATGGCGGCAAATGATGATGAGTTAGTTGGTCTTTCGGATGCCAAAGGTGACTCAGAGGCAATCAGTGAAATAATCAAAACGCATCTGAATCCAATACCGGAGTTTAAACTTTCGTTTGAAAAAGATAAAGACAAGACTTTTGTTATTGTAGAAGTCATGAAGGGACAGCAGACACCATACTATTATGAAGGCGACGGACAACTTATTGCATTTATGCGTATAGGGAACGAAAGTGTTCCGGCGACGCCTGCACAGTTGAGAGAGTTGGTACTTCGCGGAAGTGGTGAAAGTTATGATAGTCTGAAATCGAAATATGATTTTAACAATATGTCTTTTACAAAATTAAAATCGGTGTATAAGCAGAGAACGGGAAATACATTTGAAGATACAGATTATGAATCTTTCGGCCTGATTGATGAAAAAGGGAATCTGACAAATGCAGGGGCACTTCTGGCAGATGAATCTCCGGTTCGCCATTCCAGATTGTTCTGCACAAGGTGGAATGGACTTACTAAGGCATCAGGAATAGTAGATGCACTTGATGATAAGGAATATAC
>CAMENP010000024.1 GCA_945928575.1 uncultured Butyrivibrio sp. | reverse complement strand
ACATCGGGACATTTTCATTTGTGTTATATCAGGACATTATCATATGTGTCTCATATAAATTTTTTTACTCTATTTTTATTCTTGACACATAACAACGGGAATGATATTATTATAAGGCTTGCAGTCGTGGCGGAATTGGCATACGCGCATGATTCAGGTTCATGTCCGCTTACGCGGGTGTGGGTTCAAGTCCCATCGACTGCACTTTATGCTGCCCCGGTTTATCCGGGGTATTTTTATTTTCGTAAAATTTTCCGCATCAATTGATAAATCTGCGGATATATGATAGAATAGCATAAAATTTTATTAATAATCGGAGGTATCCCATGTTTTGTATTTATTGCGGTAAAGAAATACCGGATGGAACAGTATGTACATGCCGGAGTAATCCAAGTGCTGCGGCTGACACACAGACCCCGTCAGCAGATAACGGACAGGCAGCTGCAAGCGAAGCTCCTTACGGAGAATTTACATATAATCCGACTCCTGACAATACCTACAACAATGTCTACAATAATAACTATAATAACTTTAACAACGCTTCCGGTCCGGCATACGCTTCACCTTATGCACAGGTACAGTTAAGCAGTCGCCATGCCGCCATCAAAAAGGTTATGGCATCGCCTCTTGCGCTCATTGCAGCTATACTTTATTCTGCCGGAACCGCATGTTCACTCTTTAGTGGGCTCAACTTAAGTATTTTCTCAATACTTACATTGGTAGCCATGTGGGTCACATACGCGGCATCAAAGAAAGAGGCTCCGCTTAAGACAACCGGTTTTACCATCGCATCCGGTCTTACCATTGCGCAGATTGTGCTTATGTCTGTTGCATATGTAAGTGTTGCTTCCGTTCTTGTACTTTTTGCATGTATACCGGGAGAACTCACAGACATATATCCGGAAGCTGCCAAGTATATCAATCAGGTTTTTGACATTACAATGCCTGCATCAATAGATTTGAACAGTGCAATATTCATTATCCTGCTTGTTGTGTGGACATGTATGTTCATATTCATTATTTTCTATTATGCAACTTTACGTTCAAGCATAATAAGTGTACGCTCGGAGATAAATAATAAGACGCCTAAGCACGGAATCAATATGTTTCCTCTTGTCGTCCTCATATTAAGTTCCGTAATGTCAATTGCCAATTCGGTATATACGATGATCCATATTGATCATTACACAGATCTATTTAATAATTTACTGAATTCTTCACTTGCATCCGCAGGCATTAATTACAAAATCAATATCAGCTTCGGAATAATCGGACCTATCGGTTCAATATGTGTTGCCGTTTCCATGATTTTCGTTGCTGTATTATTTATGAGAATAAGAAATTCGCGCGAGAACGCCTGACAATATGCAGATACAAAGCCGGCCGCATCCATCCGATGCAACCGGCTTTATTTATTTGATTACTGTGATATTATTGCATTTTTCATATCCCGGAACCGTTCTGTCACATATAAAATCCGTGCCTTCAAACGGTGCAAATGTAACTGAGCTTATCTCATTGAATTTGGAATAATCACTCAGAACGTAACTTTTCTTACAATGGCTCATCGCCATTTTCTTGATAAGGGCTTCATTCGCATCCGGTGTTGTACATCCGTTATCTCTCGTAACTCCGTTGGTTCCGAAAAAGCCTTTGGTAAAATGATAACTCTTCAAAGTCTCCATAGCATAACTTCCGATTATCGCTTCGGTAGATGCCTTAAGTTCACCGCCGACAAGATAGACTTTAAATCCTCTGGCCGCAAGCTGCCTTGCATGGGTTATACCATTGGTTACAAAGGTGACGTCCTGTCCCTCGATATAGTCTATCATATAAGCAGTTGTTGTCCCGGCATCAAGGTACACAAAATCATTTTTCTCGATAAGTGAGGCCGCATATCTGGCTATTTTTTTCTTCTCATCGATATTAAAATCATTCTTCTGTTCAAATGTGTATTCATATGCCGTAACCTGCTGTTCCTTAAGTGCAGCGCCGCCAAAAACCTTGGACAGTCTTCCTTCCTTATCAAGATAACTTATATCTCTTCTTGCCGTCGACTCGGAAATTCCAAGCTTTTCACTGATTTCAAGAGTTGTTACACTGCCTTTTTCCTTCAGGAGCTTAAGGATCATCTCCTGTCTCTGTAATGTTAACATTTCTTATCCGCCTTATATTCCTTAACATTGGTTTCGAGTATTGTTTTACGAATCGGCAGAATGCTTGCGGGTGATACCGAAAGTTCATCCACGCCCATAGCCAGAAACTCTTTTGTAAGTGTTCTGTCAGCTCCGAGTTCTCCGCATATTCCTGCCCATATTCCGGCTTTATGCGCATTATCCACAACCATGGCTATCATCTTAAGCACTGCCGGATGATGTGCATCATAGAACATGTCAAGATCGGTATTCTGTCTGTCGATCGCAAGCGTGTACTGTGTAAGATCATTGGTGCCTATACTGAAGAAATCAACTTTGGATGCAAGTTCATAGCTCATCATCACTGCCGCAGGAGTTTCGATCATAATTCCCTGCTCCGGATTACCGTAATTAATACCCTGTTCATCAAGTTCTTTTCTGACTTCATCAACTATTTCCTTAATACGGTCGATTTCCCACAGGCTGGTTATCATAGGATACATTATCGCAATATTACCGTATGCACTCGCCCGGAACAACGCCCTTAACTGAACCTTAAAAATTTCCGGTCTGGTAAGGCATATTCTGATAGCGCGGCATCCCATTGCCGGATTATCCTCGTGTTTAAGATTAAAATAGTCACACTGCTTGTCAGCGCCGATGTCAAGTGTCCTTATAATAACTTTCTTGCCCGCCATCGTCTCGGCAACCTGCTTATATATCATAAACTGCTCTTCTTCGGTGGGAAAATCCTTACTTTCAAGGTATATGAACTCACTTCTGAAGAGTCCTATGCCTCCGGCATCATTCTGTATCACTTTTGCCAGATCTTTTATATTACCTATATTAGCATAGAGTTTTATCTTCTGTCCGTCAATAGTTATATTTTCCCTGCCTTTAAGACTTGCCAGAAGTTTTTTCTGCTCATCATCCCTGGCTTTATTCTCACGCATTACCTCAAGCATAGTCTCGCCCGGATCAATATATACGGCGCCCTTGGTTCCGTCGACGATTGCAAGGCATCCGTCAATGTCATCATCGAGGTCAACCGGAGTATTAACCAATGCCGGGATGCCCATTGTTCTCGCCAGAATTGCCGTATGGGAATTCGTTGAGCCGTGTACCGTGACAAAGGCAAGTACCTTATCCTTATCAAGCTGGACGGTTTCAGACGGCGCAAGGTCATCTGCGACAATTATCACCGGTTCATCGTTGGTTAAATCCGAAGACGAACTGCCGCTTAAAACATTGATCACGCGTTCCGATATATCTTTTACATCAGCAGCACGTTCTCTCATATAATCGTCATCCATGGATGCAAACATCTTGGAAAAATTATCTCCTGTTGCCGCAACGGCATACTCCGCATTTACACCCTGCGATGTTATAATGTTTTTGACCGAATCATTATAATCATCGTCTTCCAGCATCATCTGGTGAACCTCAAATATCGCCGCATTGGCTTCGCCGACTTCTTTAAGTGCCTTATCATATAAAGCTGCGAGTTCTTCTATACTTTTCTTTCTGGCTTCTTCATATCTCGCCAGTTCCGCATCGGTATCATTAACCCTCACGCGTTTTACCTGACGCTCATCTTTTGAAAAAAGTCTGATCCTTCCGATTGCAATACCGTTATATACACTTTTACCTTCATATACCTTCATAAGCATTCTCCCTGTACGCGGAATTTAAAGATTTGCCTGCATAAACGCGTTTATAGTCTCACATGCCTTATCTTCATCTTCGCCGTCAAAAGTAATCGTTACTTCTTCGCCTTTCTTAACACCGAGGCCCATAATTCCGAAAATTGCCTTACAGTTCATTGCCTTACCATCCTTGGCAATTTTAATGTCGCACGTAAATTCCTTTGCTGCCTTCACCAAAAGTCCTGCCGGGCGTGCGTGAATTCCTTCCGGATCCGTGATTACATACTTGATTTCTTTCATGATTTTTTCCTCCTAATTTGTCTTATTTTTCTTTAATATTCCCAAAAGTATCGTGGATACTGCGGTTCCTATTACAAGTGCAAGCAGATACATTAACGGATTACCCATGACCGGAACTACGAAAATTCCGCCATGCGGCGCCATAAGTGTGCAATTGAATGCCATTGAAAGTGCGCCGGCAACTCCCGCGCCTATCGCGCACGCCGGGATTACCCTGAGCGGATCCGCCGCAGCGTAAGGGATTGCTCCTTCCGTTATAAACGCAAGTCCCATAATAATATTGACAGGACCTGACTGTCTCTCCTGCTTGGTGAATTTCTTTTTGAAGAAAATCGTAGCAAGAGCTATCGCACACGGCGGAACCATTCCGCCTATCATAACCGATGCCATTATATCATAATTACCTGCCGCAATCGATGCTGTTCCGAACACATAAGCCGCTTTATTAAACGGACCGCCCATATCGATTGCCATCATTGCACCAAGCACAAGTCCGAGTACAATCCTGCTCGCACTTCCCATGCTGTGAAGGCCGTTGTTCATAGCCGTATTGACAAATCCCATTACCGGTTCAACCGCAAATTTCATCGCAAGTCCCATAAGCAGTATTCCTATAAGCGGATATATGAGTACCGGCGCTATTTTTTCCAGCACTTCGGGCAGCTTAGAACATATTTTCATAAGAAGAAGCACTATATATCCCGCTGCAAATCCTGCAACGAGCGCTCCGAGAAATCCCGACGTTCCGTTGGCGGCCATCATTCCGCCCACAAAGCCAACCGCCAGTGCAGGTCTGTCCGCAATCGCCATCGCGATAAATCCGGAAAGCACGGGCAGCATGAATTTAAACGCAACATTACCTATTTCATTAAAAAGCGCCGCTGCCGATGTTATTGTACCGAAATCAGCTCTTTCGGCCGCTGACAGCGAATTAATGTCAACAGAGAAACCATCTATCAGGAACGAAAGCGCTATGAGTATACCGCCTCCCACAACAAACGGAAGCATATGGGAAACACCATTCATAAGTTGTGTATAAATTCTGTGTCCTATTCCTTTCTTTCCCGATGCCTGTGTTTTTTCGGCTGTATCCGCAGAAGTATCGCAATGATATACCGGCGCATTTCCCGCAATTGCCAGATCAATAAGTTCTTCTGCTTTATTGATTCCATCTGAAACCGGACGTTCTATAAGTTTCTTACCGTTAAATCTCTCCATAGGGACCTTGGCATCAGCTGTTACTATTATAAAATCAGCTTCTTCTATATCCTTGTCCGTAAGGACATTTTTGGCTCCTCCGGATCCCCTTGTCTCAATTTTGATATGGCAGTTCTTAGCCCTGGCCGCTTTCTCAAGTCCCTCCGCTGCCATATAGGTGTGTGCAATACCCGTAGGGCACGATGTCACCGCAAGTATTTTTACGCTTCCTTCGGCCGGCTCGTTATTGTCTGCAAGTCTCTCATCAACGCTCTTTTTTTCTTCATCTGTCCTGTCTATGATATCAAGAAACTCTTCAACCGTTCCGGCATTGCGCAGACTCGCCGTAAACTGCTCGTCCATAAGCATCATTGAGAGCTTGCTTAACACATCAAGATGAATATTATCCTCCGTGTCGGGTGCTGCTATAAGAAAAAGCAAAGTCACCGGTTCACCGTCAAGCGAATCAAAATCCACTCCGTTCTTAATTACCATTGCCGCAAGTCCGGGTGTATTTACCGCATTACATTTACCATGCGGAATTGCAATTCCTTCGCCAACACCCGTTGTGCTTTCTTCTTCCCTTGCAAACACCTGTCTGCGGTAACCTTCCACATCATTAAGTCTTCCGGCTGCCTCCATAAGCGCAACCGCATCATTAAGAGCTTCTTCTTTGCTCTTAGGAGATGCATCAAGAGAAATACTTCTCTTGTCAAGTAAATCAGTAATTCTCATACCTTCGTCCTCCTCGTTTATAAAATTATCTGATCATATACTTTCTTTATTTCTTCTCCGGTTGCAAGGTTCTCGGAAAAAGCACTTGCACTGCCTGCCGCAACACCCATGCAGAAAGCGTGTCTGTAATCATGTCTCTCCATATAACCTGCCATAAATCCGGCAACCATCGAATCTCCGGCGCCCACTCCGTTAATCAGTCTGCCCTTCGGTGCCTCCGTCTCAAGCACTTGTCCGTCTTCGGCTACAAGTACCGCGCCTTCGCCTGCCATCGATACGAGCACGTTCACGGCCCCCATCTCCTGAAGCTTCTTTGCGTAAGGAACAACCGATTCCCTTGTCGTAAGCTCCACACCGAATATCTCGCCAAGTTCATAATTATTCGGTTTGATAAGGAACGGCTTATACGGAAGTACTTTCATAAGCAGATCCCTCGTCGCGTCAACTGCGATGGTGACACCTCTTCCTTCAAGAGCCTGCATTATTTTCTCATAAGCATCATCGCCCATCCCCGCAGGAATGCTTCCCGAAAGGAACAATGTGTCTCCTTCCTTAAGTTCGTCAAGCCTGTCCATAAGCATCTTAACCTGTTCTTTACCGATATCCGGGCCGCGTCCGTTAATCTCGGTTCCTTCTATTGTGCTTAGCTTCAGATTGATTCTTGAAAATCCGTTATCCAGTCGTATAAAACCATTATTGACGCCCAATCCGCTTAATCTTCTTATTATCTCATCTCCGGTAAATCCGGCCACGAATCCAAGAGCCGTGTTCGGTATTCCAAGATTCATAAGGACTGTCGATACATTGATGCCCTTACCTCCCGGAAGAATCTTCTCAGAATCTGTCCTGTTGGTAATTCCGGTCTTAAAATCCTTTACCGAAACAATATAATCCAATGACGGGTTAAATGTTACTGTGTAAATCACTTGTATTGCCTCCTCCGTTTTTGATAAGACAAGTATAACTCCAAATTCATTCAAAGTCAATCATTTTCTTTCATTTTTTGAATATTTTTAATTATTTATGATTTCAAATGACTTTTTATGACTGTTTTCGTCACAAATAGTCAAAAAAATACGTCTGTCACTATAAAGTGACAGACGCATTCATATATTAAGCTGAAAAAGGGACTCGAACCCTCGACCTGCTGATTACGAATCAGCTGCTCTACCAACTGAGCTATTTCAGCATGCACAAGCACGAGAAATATAATAACATTATTTGCCCGAATTGTAAATAGCCAAAATAATTTATCTTGCACTTTCCTTACAGTTATTTCCAATCGCACCCAGGAAACGCTCTTCTATAAGGTCTATCATAAGTGACACTTCTCTGTGTGACACTCCGGTCTCCAACGGCACAAACCCTCCCGCCATCTCTGCGTGGCCTCCACCGCCTCCGATACCAGAAAGCGCATCATTGGTAACAATTCCGGCATTAATCTCTCCGATACTTCTGACCGAAAGCTTTATTCCATCATCTCTTATTGAGTATACAACAGTAAAATCGATTTCAACAAGGTCAAGCATAAAATCGGATATGCTTGCAATAAGAGCCTCCGGACAATTATAACCGGTATTGGCAAAACTGATATTATCATATATCTTGATACTGTTAATCGCATTGGCATACGCCTTGAGATCATCAAATTTCAATGAACAGTGTTCAAGCGAACTTATAAGTTCCATGTCACAAATCTTAAAAAGTTCCTGATAAACATCAACATCCGCCTGTGATACACCTCTTGACAATCCCATAGTATCACTTTTAATTCCGAATATAAGCGCCGTTGCAACACGTTTATCCATCTTCAGGTTATTTTCCAGATAATATTGCGCAATGATCGTAGAACATGCACCATATTCCGGTCTTATATCCGCATATCTGTAATCGTTGGTGTTGCAATTTTCAAACGACGGGTGGTGGTCAATACATATTATTTCATTACCCGGTGCATCTACGATATTGGAATTGCCCTTCTGCGAATCCACCAGAATGATCTCATCATTCTCACTCATGCCATCGATCGTATCAAGATCTATCAGTTCGATTCCCAATTTGTTTATAAAACCGTTGGTGCTGAACCGCTCTATTTTGCCCTTATAACAAATTGACGATTTTATCCGGTAATATTTAAGGAGTTCCGACAAGCCGAATGCACTTGCTATCGCATCCGGATCCGGGAAATTATGGGTCTGTATATAAACCATGTCCCCTTTGATATTTCTGACTATCTCTTCAAAACGGTTCATTGCAAATCCTCGCATCCACGATATTTTATGGAGATATTTTACAGCAATGCCGAACTATTTTCAATATTTTTCATAAAATATTATATCACAAGCATATAATTATAAGTTTTAAGGAGGAAAAATGAGCAATGCCCTTTCTTTGAAAAATATTTCCTACTCCTATCACACAGTGCAGGGCGAAACCTGTGCTCTCAAGGATATATCGCTTGATATCCCGAAAGGCAGTTTTGTGTCCATCGTAGGACCGTCCGGGTGTGGCAAATCCACTCTTTTATCCATTATTGCCGGGATAATCCGGCCGGATTCCGGCCGCATAATGATAAACGGCCGCGATATCAGTCCCGGCAATGACTCGATTGGATATATGCTCCAGCATGACCATCTGTTTGAATGGCGGTCCATTTACGGAAATGTGATGCTGGGTCTCGAAATAAAGCGCAAGAAAAAATCAGCCGACACCTGTTATGTTGATGAACTTCTTGAGCGGTACGGTCTGGGTGAATTCAAAGCATCCAGACCGTCCGAACTTTCCGGGGGTATGCGTCAGCGCGCTGCTCTTATCCGGACTCTCGCCCTTGAACCGGAGATTCTGCTTTTGGATGAACCGTTTTCGGCACTCGATTACCAGACCAGGCTCACGGTATGTGATGATATATATTCGATTATCAAAAATGAGCACAAAACAGCCGTGCTGGTCACTCATGATCTATCGGAAGCAATTTCCGTCGGTGACACCATATATGTATTAAGCCGACGACCGGGTCAGATCGCACGCTCGGTTTCTGTTGATTTTCCGGCAGACATGACACCTCTCATGCGCAGAAATACACCGGAATTCAAGGATTACTTCAATATATTATGGAAGGAGCTTAACGAAAATGGATAGATTAATTTCCCAAAGCCAGTTAAGATACCTGAAAGACCGTAAAAAAAGCCGCATCTGTATTATCATCATGCGCATACTGATTCTGGTTCTGATCATTGGCGGATGGGAATTATGTGCGGATACCGGCATACTCAATTCTTTTGTATTCAGCAGTCCTTCCAGAATTGTCAGATGTTTTATCGGCATGGCCAGAACAGGCGTGATATGGAAGCATCTGTGGATAACCGTCTACGAAACCCTCATATGTTTCTCCATCGTAATCGCGGCGGGCATGATCTGTGCCATGTTAATGTGGCGCTTCCGGATGATTTTCAGGGTCGCCGAACCATATATCGTGCTGTTGAACAGTCTGCCCAAATCTGCGCTTGCTCCGGTTCTGATAGTATGGCTCGGCAACAATATAAAAACAATTATCGTTGCCGCGGTTTCCGTTGCCATATTCGGCGCAATTTTAAGTATATACACAGCCTTTATCGAAACCGATCCGGAAAAGATCAAATTAATCCGCACCCTCGGAGGCAAAAGGCGGCATGTTCTTGTCAAACTTGTCATACCGTCTTCAGTACCGACCATAATCAATACCATGAAAGTCAATCTCGGTCTTTCACTTGTAGGCGTGATCATTGGTGAGTTCTTAGCGGCCGACAGCGGACTTGGTTATCTGATAATATATGGAAGCCAGGTCTTCAAAATGGACTGGGTTCTTATGTCAATTGTGATTTTGTGCATTTTATCCGGAGTATTATATAAACTAATAAATATTCTTGAGAAGAAAGCCGGACATTCAAAATGACTTTAACGCACAAAAAAGGAGACACCCTTTGTAAAAGTGTCTCCGGTACATATCACTGTGCCTGTGTATCAATAACCTGATTATCATAAATAGCAGCCAGATAAGCTTTAGCCTGATTGACCGTATCCTCATTCGGAACCATGACATAGTTAGGTGAACTCAACGAGTATGATGGCTGTGTATCTCCCGTTCCGTCCACGCTATATGTCTGGACATCCCATGAAGGCATTCCGTCAAGCTGATTTTTGATAAGCCGTCCTATTTCTTCGTACGGCATGCTCGTAACCATCGTTTCCGATAATTTATCAAGTATCTTCGTGTAATTCATAAGCATATCGGTTGACATCATTTTCCCAATAACTGCTTTAATGACTTTCATCTGGTTCTTACCGCGCTGGCGGTCTCCCGAGCCGAATGCATACCGCTCTCTCGCGAATCCCAGTGCTTCCTCACCGTTAAGATGATTCTCGCCTTCCAGAATATGATATTTGCCGTTCCATGCAATAAATTCTTTTTCCGAATAGACATCCACGCCGCCAAGGTAATTTATAATATCTACAAATCCGGTAAAATTAACCTTCATATAATAATCAATATTAATCTCGTAAAGCATCTCAAGTGTTCCAACCGAGCAGTCTATTCCGTAGCAGCCTGCATGTGTGAGCTTATCTTTCACACCTCCGGAGACCGTGGTCGGTACATAAAAATCCCTCGGTGTATTGATAAGAAGTATCTGATGTGTATTCGTGTTTACAACCATAAGAATGTTGACATCACTGTTACGGTTAACCGTCGGTGCCCCGTTGGTATCAATGCCGCTTATATACATCGTAAATATTCCGTTACCGGAAAGGTAATTTTCATTATTGTCTTCTTCAACTGTCTTATCAAATGTGATTGTTGTAAGCAATTTCACTTTATCCGGGAAATCTTTATAATCAGCGTTATCGCTTATTACATCCACATATGCAGCATTCATGATAAGCGCATCAATGCTCTTGTCATACAACGCATCAGCAAGTGCCGTAAGGTCGCTGTATTCTGCCGTCTTAATTCCAGCCGAATATCTGTCATTAATCTCTTTTATGGCTTTATTGGTATTCTCTCTGTCGGTAAGTTCATTTATGCCGAATGTTCCGTCTATAATATCGCTGACCGACTCAGCCGGATTATCCTTAAGCACATAAACTCCTATTTCATACCGATGTGTCTTATTACCCGATATTCCGTCAACAGCGCTTCTGGTTGTATATGCATATACGGAACCGACCACCAGCATGGCCGACAATATAACCGAAAGTATTTTGGTTATTATGCCCGGAATTTTCCAATGCTGCATTATCAATGTAAGAAACACCAGCATGACTAAAAGAACGCCGATCATAAACTGGTATTCCGAAGGTATCATTCCTGTGTAATGCATTATAAACAAAAATATGCCCGTAATAATAAACTGAAGCCCTGCAATCACCCAACCGGAGATATGCAGAGCTTTCCAGGTGCGCGTGCTCATGTATAATAATCCTCCTGCTTTTTCGATAGTACCCGATTATTATACACCGCCGCGCGTTATTTTAACAGTATTAAATTATTTATCTGTTTCTTATGGCATCAACAGGTTTCTTTGATGCTATCTTCTTTACCGGAATGAAGCTTGCCGCTGCCGCAACAAGAATGCTCAAAACAAGTATAATAAGAATCTGTCTCGGTCCGAACGTCAGAAGGCTTATAAGCACACCAAGATCTTTTCTTATATAATTATTGATGATCATCGTAGCAGCAAACACGCCGGCTGCCGAGAGTACGAAATTAATCATTGCAATTATGAAGCTTTCAGAGAAAAATATCCTGAATACATCATTGCTTCTTGAACCGATAGCTCTTAGTATGCCGATTTCCTGTTTCTTATGCGCAACGCTTGTTGCAATGAAATTCGCTAACATTATGGTCGCAAATACGGCAAAACCGGTTCCTATATACATAAATACCTTGGCAAGTCTTTTTAATACGCTGTTTACGGTATCCAGTTCATATGTTGTGCTGTTTTCAATTTCATATCTTACATCGCTGTTTTCACGGTAACTGTAACTTACAACTTTCATTACGTCCGCTTTGGTCTGAGGCATCACGCCGACAACATAGTTATATTCTCCGACCTGTTTAGGGTCGGTAAGATCATTAAGCTTATTGGTGTCAGATACTATAAATGCCGATGTTTTGGCATAAATGCTGTCATTTTTGATTATACCGACAATCTTATATCCGTCATACACCTCATAATCGCCATCGTAACTGTTGAACCAGAGATTGAATCTCATGTCCTTGATTTTATCCGCAACACTGTTGATATCCGTATCCTCCGTAGAATCGCTGTTGAGTGATGAAAGCGTCACGATTATTTCCTTGTCTCCGAGATCTTTCTTCTCTCCGTCCGTCCACACTATATCATCCTTAGGTACGTCTTCAAAATGCACTATACTCTCATCCGCCCAAAGGTAATATCCATTATCGTCATTTCCGTCATAGTCAAGTCCGGTCATTCCGCCAATAGGTATAAGCTTAGGTTCATTCTGTATCATTGAGTCAAGATGTCCGTCACCAACCATCGCTGCTCCGGCAAGGCCGTATCCTGCCTCATAACTGAACTCATTATAGAGTGCATATTCGATAAGCGCATCAGCTGTTGTCTGCCCTTCCTTCTTCTTGGTAAGGGTTCTGTATCTGTCAAGGTTAAGTCCCGTGTCAACGATACCCGTTATCGTATATTCGTCATCGTCAAGCACAAGTTTTTTACCGATAAGATCGTCATATTTCTCAATTTTTTCAGCTTTCCGGTCTTTATCCGCACGATATCCGCCTATCTTAAACGCTTCGAAAATATACTCACTTACCGCAAGTTCATTCTTGTTTCCGTCCGGCAGTCTGCCCGCCGCAAGCTTAACATTCAGTTTATCCATCTTGTCATTATCGATTTCGGTAAAACCGCTGAAACTTCGTGCATATATATTAAATTCTGTTTCCGTGAATTTGGCATCCGGATCGTAATATGCTCCCAAATCTATTGAACTTACCGGACTGAACACACCGCTGAACGGAATGTTCAAATCCTGTTCCATCTGCTGTACTTCTTCCTTGCCTATCTTATATGTGCCGCTGTTCCACCAGTAACCGTTATCGCTGTCGGTGTACTTAACACTCTTGGAATACGCAAGATATTTAACTCCGCTGTCAATAAGCGAATTCGTACATACCTTAATATGGTTATATGAACTGAATGTATCTGCCAGTCCGAAAAGTCCGAAAGCCTGGCACGATAACAGAATTGTTATTATAAGCCTGATTTTCTTATACTTTAAACTACTTGCGCCTATTTTAAATGCATTCTTAAGCGGCAGTTTTGACTTGATAAGCCTGAACGCCGAACCATCCTGTTTCTTTATCTTATTCTGGTCAGTCGGTATGAAACGCTTGTTATTTACACGGTTTCTGCCAAGTCTCAATGTTACACGTCCGCTTCCGAGCCTGTCAATGTAATCATTGATTGCAAGTCTGTCTTCCTCCGTAAGATGGTATCCGGAAGCTATTTTAACCATATCATTGTCATAAATGACATTTTCTTCCTGTTCCGTTTCTCCGCTGTCTCCATCACATTCAACATCACTTATCACATGACCGTCAGCCAGTTCAATTATCCTGTCGGCGTACTGTTCCGAGAATTCCCTGTCATGAGATACAATGATCACAAGTTTATCGCGCGAAAGCTTCTTTAATGTGTCAAAAATCTGTCTTCCGGTATTGGAATCAAGAGCTCCCGTCGGCTCATCCGCCATTATGATCTCAGGGTTCTTGATAAGTGCCCTTGCAATGGCCACCCTCTGTTTCTGTCCGCCCGAAAGTTCGTTGGGTTTACGGTCTCCGTACCCTTCCAGGTCAACTTCCCTGAGGATATTGTTTATCTCTTCATACGTTGCTTTGCGTCCCTGCAGCTCTATGGCAAGTGCAATATTAGCTCCTACCGAAAACTCGTCAAGTATGTTATATTCCTGAAAAATAAATCCGACGTAAGTGTTTCTGTACGAATCAAAATACTGCTGTTTAAAATCTTTTGATGACACACCTTTAATAATAATCTCACCCGAATCATATTTATCAAGTCCTCCGAGGAGATTCAGCAAAGTTGATTTTCCGCTTCCCGACTTTCCGAGAAGGAATACCATTCCCTTCTCCGGAAATCTTAATGATATTCCATCAAGAGCCTTGACCGGCACGCCCTTCTTCGGCTTATATATTTTGCTCAGATTAATTGTCTCTAACATAGGTCCTCCTTCATATCGCAAACTGTACTATGTCAACTAATACAGTTAGTATGATATCATCTTTATAATCCTATGTCAACAAAAAAAGAGACTGTCATGCGGTCTCTCACCCCAAAATGAAATTCCACATTCACAGTCTCTTTATAAAAATATTTCCGTAAAACAATTATGCAGCTCTGTACTGTTTAATATTCTGTTCAAAATCGCTTCCCGGATCACCGTAAGTTACCAATTCAAGTATTTTGTTCAATCCAAGTGAAATCACTCCAAGAATCGAACATGCATCAACAACAATACTGCCGCACTTAATATCCGCGTTGCATCCTGTTTTGCCCATCATGTTCACAAAATTGATAACATCCTGCTGGCTGTTAAGTTTAACCATATATGTGTTCATATATATCATCCTTTCTTATACACGCTACAATTTCCACTGCTGTGATACAATTTCCTTAATCGTATGAATTATATGATTTTGATATTATAAATTCAATAGGGAATTATCGACACGCCGCGACAAAAAAAACACATATACACATATTATTTAAATACTTCCCAATGAGGATAATATTTAAACCATGCTCTGGCGACGATCTCATCTGACGTTACATCCTTGTATGTCCAGCTTCTGGCATCATTGGATATCGTCCTGTTATCTCCCATTACAAAATAGGCATTATCCGGTACTTTATAAGGTCCGAAATCGTTCATATACGCATCATCCGGAAGATATGTTTCTTCGTATGGTATATCATTTATATATACCATATTATCAATAATTTGTATGGTATCTCCCGGCAGGCCGATTATACGTTTGATCAAAAGCTGTTCGTCTTCATCCTCATAGCATTTATGTCTGAATATAATAACATCTCCGCGCTCCGGTTCCGTAAACAGATATGCCATCCGAAATCCCATAAGCCGGTCTTCGGATTCGATAAGCGGAGCCATGGAACGCGTAGGGATATTGGCATTGATCACAACAAATCTGCTGACAACAATATATATCAGAACAGCGGCTGCGACCGCAATCAAATATCCGAAAATATTACGTACAGCCGATACCGCTTTGGATTCCGGCTGTTGTTCTTCAACAACTTCAGGCTGTGCATCCGTATCCGGCTGCACAGCCTTACAATCATCATCAATATTAACTTCAATCCACTCAAATTCTATAGAAGAATCATTGTCCGATTTCATTAAATACCTCTGCTTACTTAGTCAGAAGCTCCATTATTTTGTTACTTCTGGCAATAAATGCTGTCATTCTCTCAGGTGCCACCTGACCGTGTCCTACCATAGCCAGATCGTACAACTGCTCACAGAACATTGTAACATTATCACTCTCAGGGTTGTCAAGTATATATTTAACCAATGCATTGTTAAGGTTAAGTACAAGTGTCTCACCCTGTGCACCGTACATTTCCGGATCCATTCCGGACATGCCGTACATCTTCATCATATCAGCCATTCTCTTGGAGTCTTCATTAATGGTTATCATTGATGAAACATTTGCATCTTTAAGTTTCTCTGCTTTAATCTGAATATTATCTTTTCCGAGAGCTTTCTTGAATATCTCAGAAAGTTTATCATTATCAGCTTTAACAGCCTCCTTGGCTTCTTCACTCTCATCGGCATCATCCTTAAAGATTTCCGAAAGATCCGAATCAATGCTTAAGAATTTAAGATTCTCGTTCTTCTGCTCAAGATGTGTGATAAACGGCTGATCGATATTATGTTTAAGGATAACCGCATCCATTCCCTGATCTTTGAACATCTTAATGTACTGGCCCTGTTCAATTTCATCCTTAACATAGAATACGGTGTTCTCATGTTTTTCTTTATTTTCTTCAAGGCATTCAGGTAAAGTAAGATACTTACCGTCAAGATTCTTGAAAAGGATGTAATCATTCATCTTTTCACAGAATTTGTCGTCTTTAAGGCATCCGAACTTGATAAACGGGCTTATGTCGTCCCAGTACTTCTCGTAGCTTTCCTTATCTGTCTTACACATTCCGGAGAGCTTGTCCGCAACCTTCTTGGTAATATAATCCGATATTTTCTTAACGAATCCGTCATTCTGAAGTGCACTTCTTGATACATTGAGCGGAAGGTCAGGGCAATCGATTACACCCTTTAACAACATAAGGAATTCAGGGATAACTTCTTTAATATTATCCGCTACGAAGACCTGATTGTTATAAAGTTTAATAACACCTTCAGCACTCTCAAACTCAATATTAATCTTAGGGAAATAAAGTATACCCTTTAAGTTAAACGGATAATCCATATTCAGGTGTATCCAGAATAACGGTTCCTTGTAATCATGGAATACCTTGCGGTAGAAGTCCTTATATTCGTCATCCGTACATTCGTTAGGATGCTTCGTCCAGAGAGGATGAATATCATTAAGCGGAACCGGTCTCTTCTTAATCTTATATCTCTCGGTTGCAGGCTTGGTCTCAACAGTCTTCTTGTTACCGTCTTCGTCCTCGATTTCCTCTGTCTTGGCTTCTTCAACAACCGTCTCGATAATTGTATCGGTATCACGGAGGTCGTCTTTCTCAATCATCTCCGTCTTTTCTTCTGTGTCATCGGCATTATCGAGATATATCTCATAAGGCATAAATGAACAGTACTTCTCGATCACTTCACGGGCTCTGTATTCATTGGCAAATTCGGTACAATCATCATTAAGATACAAAGTAATCTTAGTACCGACATCGGTCTTATCCCCATCCGTCATATCATATTCTGTACCACCGTCACATTCCCAATGTGTCGCCTTGGCATCCGCCTTATATGACAATGTATCTATTGTTACACGGTCGGCAACCATAAATGCCGAATAAAATCCAAGTCCGAAATGACCTATGATCTGGTCTTCATTAGCCTTGTCCTTATATTTTTCAAGAAATGCCTCAGCACCCGAGAAAGCTATCTGGTTAATGTATTCATTAACTTCTTCGGCAGTCATACCGAGTCCGTTATCGGTAAAAGTGATTGTCTTCTCCTTAGAGCTTACGCTTACCTTGATAACCGGCTTATAGTCCTCAGGAAGTTCATATTCACCCATAAGGCTTAACTTCTTAAGCTTGGTAATAGCATCACATCCGTTAGATATAAGCTCTCTAAAAAAAATATCGTGATCCGAATACATCCACTTCTTGATTATAGGGAATATATTCTCACTGTTAATTGACAGATTTCCATGTTCCTGTGCCATAAAAATCAACTCCTTTAATAAAAAAATCTTTCTGAAAGATATAGTAATACCAAACTTTCAGAAAGTCAAGAAAAAATTAGCACTCATTTCTATTGAGTGCTAACAAAATATTCATTATATATTTCATACAGCTTTCCCGTACCGGATGCAACGCTGTTCATTGGCGTATTTTCCCAGAAACGCTTATTAAATTCCGTAGAACTTTTCTCAAGACGTGCTGCATATTGGCCGGAAAAAACCTTCATACGCCTCGATAAAATAATTTCGGCACTTCTCTTATCATAATCGCTCTCAACATTGTCATTGACGCACTTGATTATATAATATCCGATATCAGTCTCGACAATTCCGCTAAGCTCTCCTACCTCGAGTTCAAATGCCGCATTCTCAAATTCTTCAAGATATTCTCCGCGGCCGAATTCAAGCGTGTACCGCGAATCATCGCTGTTATCCCTGGCAAGCGCCGCAAAATCGGCACCGTCATCCGCTTTGGAAAGCAGCGACTGCGCATGCTTATATGCCCGCGAAACTTCGGCCTGACTAAGCTCTGTTCTCTCACCGTCATCATCATATTCAACCGTCGCGACATAAATGTACTGGACATTAATAACTCTTGCCTCATCTTCGCTCACCTCGGTATCCACCGTATCGGTGATCGTATAAAATGCTTTCTGCGCAAGCCTTAAGGATGCGTAAAAATCTTCAACATCCGATTTGTCAACAGTCCCGCAGCCATCGTAACCGGCCATATAATCATCCGCCGCTTTGGCAATCAGATCACGGTCATCATCAGTAAGCCTTATGGAAAAATCATCCGCAAAATCTTCAAGCACGGCAATCTGTTCCAGTGTATCGCGGACATTGTTCTTGACATACTTCTCCGCAGTCATGCCTTCAATCTTCTCGCCCCATACTTCGGAATCAAATGTTTTCTCATAAGAGTACCTGAGTTCTCCGAGCAGCAGCAGCGCCTCATCCATGCTTATCTTGCGGCCGTTAATAACCGCAAATGTACTCCGTTTAAGTCCTGTCGTAAACTGCACTCTGGCACATCCTGCACATATAGTCATAAGACACACAAGACAGACACATACCATTATTCTGAAATGTCTATGCTTCAACATACAGATACCTTCCGTCAGGAAGTGCAAATACCTCAAGGGCATCACTCACATCTTCATAATCACTTATATCTATTCCTTCATCCTTCATATATTCAAGGAGTTCCTTCTTATCATCAAACACCTGGGCCATACAGTCCTCGAGAAAATCAATGGCTTCATCAACATCAGCCACTACCTGCTTAGGGAATAACTTCTCCTGGTTCTCATAAAACACTTCTGCACAAATATTATCGATTTCACTCATATTTCTGTCCTCACATTTTCTTAATCTCATGTATCAGTCGTGATACCGGAAGTCCGACAACATTATTGTAATCTCCGTTTATTCCGAGGATATATGCCGCAAAAAATCCCTGTATGCCATATGCGCCGGCCTTGTCCATGCTCTCACCGCAGGCCAGATATTCTTCTATCTCTTCATCGCTCATAGGGTATACACTGACTCCGGTTGTTTCGGCAAAACACACTTCACGGCCTTTGCATATAATGTTTACACCCGTGATCACACTGTGTTCCCTTCCCTGGATAAGCTTGATCATATCAAATGCCTCTTCATATGAATGCGGTTTTCCGAGAATTCTCTCATCCACCGCCACCACGGTATCGGCTCCTATAACAATAGCTCCGTCATAATCACTTCCGAGTCTTTCCGCCACATCATGCGCCTTATCTGAAGCCAGCTGTTTAACTATTCTCTCCGGAATACTCTCTCTTATAATCTCATCACATCCGGATGGAATTACCTCGCAATCAATACCGACCTGTCCAAGCAAGGCGAGTCTTCTCGGCGATGCCGAAGCAAGTATTATCTTAGTATCTTTGATATTCATAATATTCTCCATTTATGTTGTACGGAATATTTTAATTGTATCAAAGCGGGACAGCTTTTACAACCCTTTTATGGGTTCTGTGAGACATCTATCGCCGTTACATCAACGCCCCTGTTTTCAACCGGTGTTGAAAATACTATCTGTGTGCTTGTCCTTCCGAATTTCTGGAGTCTTCCGATGAACGAGTCCAGAATCATCGTATCAGGAAAAGCAACTTTAATAAGCATTGAAAAATCACCTGTCACGCAGTTACATTCAAGTACGTTCGGGCATGCTTTTATAAAAGGGTAAAATTCCTCTTTCTGAGCCGGTATTATCTCGAGATTAATAAAAGCCGTAATATGGTATCCTAGCTTTGTCTGATTAATTCTGGCTGTATAACCGGAAATTATATTTTCCTTCTCAAGTCTCTCAATTCTTGCAGATACAGCCGGCGATGATAAAAATACGTGTTCCGCCAGTGTCTTAAGCGGGGTCCTTGCATTCTGCTGCAAAAGTGTAATTATCTTCTTATCGATTTCATCCATATAAGTGCCTCCTTGGGTCATTATAAAAAAACACCTACTGCGTCTTCCAGTAGATGTCTCCGTCGACCTTTGTTTCTTTTTCTCTATAATACATTACAAAAATAAAAAAATCAAGATTTTTTTTAATTTTATTAAGTCAAACATGTATTTTCGCGTTGCGGCTTAGTCTGATTTCTGATACAATTAAGATATCAATGATTGAAAGGAGCCCTGTATGAGCACTTACGAAGATTTTGAAGACGATACCGTTACACTTACATTCGATGATGATAAAGAGGTTGAATGTGGCATTGTAGCTATATTCCCGGCCGGTGAAAGAGAATATATCGCACTTCTCCCGCTTGGCGGTGAAGAAGAGGAGAACGGCGAGGTTTACCTTTACCGTTATGCCGAAGATGCCGATGGTGAACCGGCTATTGACAATATCGAGGATGATGAGGAATACGAAATCGCGTCGGACGCATTTGACGAATTACTTGATTCAGAAGAACTTGATGAAATTCTTGATGATGATGACGAGGAGTAATCCCCGTCATCTTTTTTATTGTTCCGGAACAACAGCGAAAAATATTATGTCCTCTGTTCCGTTATTTATCATCGAATGACCATGTCCCTTCGGGCAGTAATGACATCCCCCCGCTTCCACGGATTCTGTTCCATCATCATAGATGAAATCAGCCTTGCCTGCCAGAATATAAATGATTTCACTGTTGGTCTCATGTACATGATATCCTATCGATGAACCCGGCTCCAGCCTGTCATACATAATCTTAACAAGCTCGTCCGAATATGTCCTTGCACAGAGCATTCCTTTTCCGCCCTTGAATTCCGGCTTCTTTTCTTCCGGTATTTTATTAAAATCAATAACCATTTGCCATTCCTTCTTTCCATATGATATGATTATTATAATTTAATTTGCTCATAAACTCAATGAAAGGTTAGTATTTTTCCATGAATAAAAATATATTATACAAAGCGGTCGTTTTCGATATGGATGGTGTTATATTTGATTCAGAACGTGCGGTAATGCAGTGCTGGAAAGAGGTTGCTTCGCGCCACAATATTCCCGATATTGAGAAAGCGGTTCTTGCATGCACGGGAACGACTATGGTGCGGACGCGTGAAATCATGTCGGAGCTGTACGGCGCTGATTTCCCGTATGATGAGTACGCCAAGGAATCGTCAGCAATATTTCATTCAAGATATGACGGCGGCAGGCTTCCGATGAAACCCGGTGTCGAAGAACTGCTCACATTTTTAAAAGAACACGGAAAGAAAATCGCTCTCGCATCATCAACCAGGCAGCAGGTTGTTACGGATGAGCTGCGCGATGCCGGTATCATAGGGTATTTTGACCGCATCATATGCGGCGATATGGTAAGCCGCAGCAAGCCGGCTCCCGATATTTTCTTAAAAGCCTGTGAGGAACTTAATGTCTCCCCGTCAGACTCATATGCAATCGAGGATTCATACAACGGAATCCGTTCGGCACATGCCGGCGGTCTTCACCCGATCATGGTTCCGGATCTGCTTTCGGCAGATGAAGAGATGCAATCTCTTGCCGAGATCATCCTTCCGAGCCTCACAAGTGTTATAAAATACCTTGCCTGATTTCCACATATCTCCTATTGTTACCGGCACACCTTTTTTGTTATACTCTGTATGTGCTTAGCTAACACGATACAAAATATAATGAAATAAGGAGGAATTAGCAATGTGTTTTTTACTTAATAGCTGCTCCGAGTTATTTAATGCAGTATGCAAATTTTTTAACTTTGGTTGTTAATTGATGTAAAATATAGTAACCTGGATAGAATTTCTATCCGGGTTATTTTCAATGATTCTTGTATTTTCTGTATGTTGTACATCCTGTTATTCCTATGCATGCAGCGGCAATCAGCAATATCCAGACAGGCAGACCGCTGTCCTCTCCCGTGGCAGGCAAAAGTCCGCCATCAGTCTCCGGCTTTTCCTTAATCCATTTTGCCTTCAACGTAATGTCTTTAATTACAGCAGAATTAAAATCATATAATTTCTCCCCGTCATACCAACCGACAAAACTATATCCGTCTTTTACCGGTGAGGACGGTATGGCAGCCTTTTGTCCCGGAACCACCGCCTGTTCATTCACCGCACTTTCTCCGTCCGTACTAAAATAAACAGTGCAATATTCTCCATTGTATGTGCAATCGTCCAGATTTAATGTTCCGTAAAATGTACCAGCGTTTACAGTTCCTCCGCTGCAATATACTTCATCTTCAAAAGTACCTCCGTTGATATTACCTTCGGAATTATAAACCGGGCCCTTTATTGTACCGCTTATAATATACAATGTATTCCCGCCATTAATATAAATAAGTCTTTTGCCGGTTCCGATGATAACGCCGCCTTCCGGCAGGTTCTTATCCTCATGTCCGACCCCATGTCGGCTGTCTTCAATCTCCATGTCGCTTTCGAGTGTTATCGCACTTTTCTCATAATCGCAGAAGTTTAACACATGGCCGTTCAGATCAATCAGCACAGCACGATTCTTAATCGTCATTACTCGTGCATCCGTGATATCGTCGGTCAATTTAAAATATGACTTGGTATCATCGGCAATGCCCTCTTCCAACTGACCGGCTGTGGATATCTCTGTCGGTTCTTTCAAAGCAAGTGTTACCGTTGACTTCTTCTGTACATTATAATCCGCAAGGGTCCTGCCTGTCTGCATCACTTTCCCGTTAAATATAAGTTCCTGCTTTCCGCATGGAATTCCGGTTTCTTTCTCAATCATGCTTTTAACATTATCTATGCTGTCGCCCGATTCAGGATTAATTGTCAGTGCTGTTTCGCCTGCTATCGTTAAATCCACATAAAGTTCCATTGCATTTACCGGCATCGGAATAAAACAGCACAACATACTTATGACAAGCAGTATGCCGAATATTCGTCTTTTCATATTTGATTACCTCCGTTCAATATACTGACCGTTCGTTTACATAAAGTATATCACAGGGTTTCGGCAAATTCAAGGACTTCTATTTTATAATTGAATCCATTGCTGCTCATATTTGCCTATCCGGCACTGAAAGTAATCTATCTATCACCGGATGAATCATACTTGTTTCCGATATAGCATTTATAGCACACAGTTTCTTTCCTGCGTCCTTGCTGGAAGCACCACAGTGATATGCCTGCTCTGTAGGCTCACCATAATCCAAAACTATCAATCTGTCATGGCAATCTGCATTTGGCTTGATTCGCAACTGCGGATATTCTTGTATAAAGTCATTTACCACTGCCGTCGTCAGAAAGCCTCTTCTTCCATGACCGTTTTCTGTAAATAAGATGACTTCTACGCCGGATTGCTTCTGTGATAAAAGCTGTAAGGTCTTTGTATTCACGTAATCATCCACTACATAAATACTCTTCCCGGCCTGCTGATATATATCTATGTATGCAGCATCCGCTTCAAACTTCTGTCCTTTATAGATAACAAAATTTTTGAAATCCTTGTCTGAAACAAAATTTTCGCTAAGAGTGTCTATATTCTTTTGAATATCCTGTATATCTTGTTCTGCTTTCTTTTGTCTGTCTGCCATATTGGACATTTGCACAGAAATTTCTGATACTCTTGCACTTATAAGGTGCATCTCTGACTGTGTAACGAACTGCTGATTCTGTCTTATATAATGACGCATCTCACGAAAAGTACGCATAATAAAAATGCTTTGTTGTTCCGCAAGTTTTCCTTTCAATACAGTTGCGAGCATATATATTCCTTGCTCAGTAAAAGCATATGGCATTTTCTTGATATTAGTGCCCCTTTTATCACCTTTTTCATTCAAAGTCACAATTTGTGACTTTGAAAATTCTTTTGGCACTTCTTCTTTTGTCAATTGGAACATAAAATCTTCCGGAAATCTATCAATATTTCTTTTTACCTGCTGATTTAACGCCTTCACTTCATACCCATAAATCTCAGCCAAATCATAATCCAGCATAACCTGTTGACCTCTTATGACATAAACTCGATTACATATATTATCTACCGTCATTAATTCTGTATTTTCTGCCATGGCATTTCTCCTGCAAATTGTACGACAACTTGTGGCACAATTATCAACCCACTATCTGTTAGTTACGTCATCTTCCTTATCATCCGGATTCCTTTTGTCAGCCAACTTCTCCATCTGAATCTTATATGCCATCAACCGTAAAAGATACTGTGGAACTCTTCTATTCCCTAATTCCCAATCTGTTTCGGTCATGTATGGAATTTCAAAATACTCACAGAATTCCTTTCTGTTCATTCCGGTGCTTTCTCTTAATTTTCTTAATTCTTCTCTTGCTTCCATAATTCTCCTATTTATGCATTGCATAAATGTATTATATATCCTTTCACCCATATAGTCAACAACTTGTGGCACAAAAATAAGCTTCGGTAAAAACTTTACCGAAGCTTACTATCTGACCAGAACACCGTTAAAAAACTGTTCCTGAAATGCAATCTGTGCATATATTTCATCATCACCCGGGGCATTCACATCACTGCGGATTGCACCGTTTTCGTCACATGGAACTACTATCCACTTGGTTTCATTATCATCATACCTATGATACACGGCGATAACCTTTCCTATATATTCTGTAACAGCCGAATTTTCTCCCAGAAGATATACATCCTGCTCTGCTCCGTCTCCACCTGTTATTCCGGTGACATAACCGTAATTGACCGGATAAAATATATTCTTATGACGCGGGTGACAACTTCCCATAGGGCGGTCTATTTTTCCTCTTACCACCTGTCCTATAACATCCTGATACCTATCTGCCGGCACAGGATTTTCCTCAAATCCGAAAATATCTTTCACACTGAGGCAGCAGTCGCCATGCTCGTATTTTTCTCTGATTTCCGGCAATGTGAGCCATCTTGTCTGAATCACTTCATTAGTCGATGCTTTTTGCAAATCCGGTTCATCCGTTGTCTCAAAATAATAAGCATCTCTTATCCAGTTATGACGTTTCCCGTCGTATGTAAAAGCAACTTTAGTAGACCTAAGCACAGCTTTGTCGGGTTGCAGCGTAATTCCCACCTCTTCAGATACTTCACGCAGAGCCGCATCCAAACTGTTCTCACCTGATACAGAATGACCTGCAACAGTTTCCCATTTTAACGGATCTGTGTCCTTGTCCGCTGAACGCTGCGAGATTAAATATCTGCCGGTCTCAGGATTCTTGATCCAGACAATTACCCACAAATGAAATTCATCCTCCGAGAGTTGTCCCTGCTTACCGCGTATGCAGGTTTTCCCTGTTCTCTTCCTGTCTTTCGTGTATACATCCCATACTTCACGCATTACTGTTAGGCCCTTTCTGCTTTAAGTTCTCAGCAATTATTTATCCAAAGTCAAATTCTTGAGAAAATTTCCACCTTCAAAATAAATATCGTTGCCACTTTCATCTTTGAAAAAACTAACCTCCTCTGTACCTATCAATTCAAAACCAAGGCGCTTTAATAATGTCACAGAAGGAACATTCCTTAAAGCTGTTCCTGCATGAATTTTTGTTGCACCAAGGCTTTTCATATATTCAAGAATTGCACCAAGTGCTTCCTGTGCATATCCATGTCCCTGCGATTTATTTGTATAACCGTATCCAATCTCGTATTCGGAGGATGCCACAATATTCATGGAAGTAAATCCTATCATTTCGTCATTTAAACATGTAGCAAAGAACATGTGCTCATTATCTTGTCTTGTAACTTCTGCCCACTTTGCAATTCGTGGTTGTAATGATTCCGGAGTGGTATCCTTAAAGTTATCATACACAACAAATTCTGTTTTCTTGAAATCGTCCCAGATTTCTTTAATGGCAATCCAATCCTTTGCTTCAATCAGACGTATTGTTAATCTCTTCGTAGTAATCATTATTATTGTAGCCTCCATTAGCTATCCCAACATAATTATACAAGTGCACAAACTATATTTCAATCGCATTTTTGTCAAACATTTGTTTGTGTTATAATTATCTCAAGAGTTGCATATCATATATTCACTACTAAAAAGCATTTGACATTCTGTCATAGATGGCTTATACTTTTCGTAGTGAATGAGTTACGGAAACTTGAGAAGCCCGTAACCCGAGCGGCTCCTGCGGGGGCCGTTTTGTTATTTATGCAGAAAATCTTGGAGGTGTTTTATGGCTAACAATTTGCAAAAGAAGCCTTTTCTAGATTATCAGGCTCAAATTAAATATTTAAAGCAAAAACAGTTAGTCATTAATGATGAAGTTTCTGCAACAACTGCTCTTGAAAAAATCAGTTACTATGGTCTTATCAACGGATACAAGAATATTTTTAAAGATCCTGCAACTAATAGCTTTTATCCCGGCACCACCTTCGATGATATCTATAATTTGTATTTGTTTGATGCAGAATTGAGAGATGTATTCTTGAAATATATATTAATCTTTGAAAAGCATGTTAAATCATCCATTTCATATCATTTTAGCAATACATATGGTAACGGTATTGCTTTTTATCAGAATATCAACAATTATGACTATGGCAATAACCTGTCCGATGTACAGTATCTATTTCGCAAAATGAATAGTAAGATTAATGGTCGGCATCCCTCTCCCCAGGTTGCTCATTATATGCATACTTATCAAGATGTACCTTTATGGGTTCTTACCACCGACCTTACCATTGGTGAAACTGCCAGCATGTATCGTTATTTAAAAGGGCACTGCAAAACCCTTGTATGTAATGATTTCCACCATATCGGCAGAAATGAACTTGGTAAGATGCTCATCATCCTCACTAAATACCGCAATATTTGTGCTCATGGCAATCGCTTATTTAATGCAAAAACCCAAGATTCCATTCCTGACCTTGTCGCACATAAGAAACTACATATTCAGAAGGTAAATTCCAGATACCAACAAGGCAAATCCGATTTATTTGCTACAGTAATTTCATTGAAATATTTACTTGATGCCGCTGATTTCCGACAGTTTTATTATGAATTAAAGAAAGTCATTAAAAAATATAATTCATCTGATAAAACTATGGAATTGATGGGGTTCCCGGCTAATTGGATGTCCATATTAAGAATAAAAGTATATTAAATTACTTACATCTATAAATCAAAAATAGTATTGTAAATAATGATCAGGTTACAAAAACTTGCTATGCCTGTGACCGTAGAGTGTATGAAACTTTTTCTGTAAAAAGCTGTTAAGCAATAGGTCTTCTATGAT
>CAMENP010000023.1 GCA_945928575.1 uncultured Butyrivibrio sp. | reverse complement strand
AGAAATCGCCGGCCGCGCGGGTACAGGAGAAGAAACCGCGCGGAAATACCCGTCCGCGCGTAGAAATCGTAGGCCGCGCGGGTAGCAGTTTGCACCAGCCCGATATTTGTGATATTATAAATATATATGAAATCATAGGAGATGCTTGAAATGAAACTTACAATTCTTGGCACGGGCAACGCACTGGTTACCGAATGCTATAATACATGTTTTGCGCTGCAGGAAGGAGACGAAACTTTTCTTGTGGATGGAGGCGGCGGAAGTACGATACTGACCAGACTGAAACAGGCCGGGATAGATATAGGAAGCATACATACGATTTTTGTTACACATAAGCATATTGACCACATCTTGGGAATCATCTGGATGATAAGAATAATCGGACAGAAGATGAATGGCGGTAAATATGATGGAAATGTTATCATATATGCACATGATGAAGTAAAGGCACTTCTGTATGAGATGGCAGAGAAGTTGTTGCAACCCAAAGAAGTCAGGCTTATCGGAGACAGGATTATTCTGCATGAAGTAAAAGACGGAGAGACATATGATATAATCGGATGCAGGACGACATTTTTTGATATTGGTTCTACCAAAGCCAAACAGTTCGGGTTTATGATGGAGCTGCCTTGCGGGGACAGGCTCACATGCTGCGGAGACGAGCCATATAATGACTGCGAAGAAAAATACGCCAAAGGAAGCAAGTGGCTCCTGCATGAAGCATTCTGCCTTTATTCACAGGCGGATATATTCAAACCGTATGAGAAACACCATTCGACAGTCAAGGATGCCTGTGAGCTTGCAGAGAAACTGGGAGTGGACAATCTGATATTGTATCATACCGAGGACAGCAATATTAAGGACAGAAAGCGGCTTTACGGTGAAGAAGGCAGTGAGTATTATAACGGAAATCTGTATATTCCGGATGATTTGGAAACTTTTGATATCTGAAATTATAATAATATGTTTTAAACGGACATTTGAGGTGAATACTTATGACAAAGAAACAACTTGCGCTTGAGGTTATAAAACGCCTCAAGGAGGCATATCCTGATGCCGGATGCACTCTTGAATATGAAGAGGCATGGAAGCTTTTGGTAAGTGTAAGGCTGGCGGCACAGTGCACGGATGCAAGGGTAAATGTGGTTGTTAAAGGACTTTTTGAAAAATATCCGACAGTTGATGCGCTCGCTGCGGCAGATGTCAGTGATATAGAGGCTATAGTGAGACCGTGCGGACTCGGGCCGAGCAAGGCGAGGGATATAAGCGCATGTATGCGCATGCTGCGTGATGAATACGGCGGCAAAGTACCGGAAGATTTTAATGAGCTTCTTAAGCTCCCCGGAGTCGGCCGTAAAAGTGCCAATCTCGTTATGGGAGACGTGTTTGGCAAGCCGGCGATAGTTACGGACACACATTGTATAAGGTTATCGAACAGGATAGGCCTGGTTGACGGTATTACGGAACCTAAGAAGGTTGAGATGGCATTGTGGAAAATCGTGCCGCCGGAAGAAGGCAGTGATCTGTGCCACAGGCTTGTGGAACATGGCCGCAAAGTGTGCACGGCAAGAACACATCCGCATTGCGAACGATGTGTATTATCGGATATATGCAAGAAAAAAATCTAAATTTGCACTTACATTTTGAAAATAAAGTGTGTTAAAATTTAATTACCGGAGGTTTGATAGGAACGGAAAGGTGATGGAATGTTCAAGATAGGAGAATATGTCGTATATGGTAACACCGGAGTCTGTAAGGTGGAAGATATAACGACGATGAATATGGTAGGTACAGAGAAGGAATATTATGTTCTTGTTCCGGTATACAATAAGAATGGCAGAGCGTTTCTTCCGGTTGATAATACCAAGGTAGTTATAAGACCTGTACTTACGAAGGATGAAGCACTGAAGTTAATTGATACGATACCGCAGATAGAAGAGATTCCGCCGGTCAATGATAAAGGCAGGGAGGAACGGTATAAGGAGCTTGCAAAGACTTGTGACTGCAGAAGCTGGATAACGATAATCAAGACGATTTATGTACGACGTCAGGAGCGCATGGCACAGGGCAAGAAGGTCACATCCACGGATGAGAGATATTTTAAGCTTGCCGAGGACAGCTTATACAGTGAACTTGGTTTTGCGATGGATATGGATAAGGATGATGTATCCGATTTTATTAAAGAGAGAATAGATGTGTGATTCCACGCCGGATAGCAATAAGCGGATCCGGCGTTTTTTATGCAGAAAAGCAATTATATTGACACCGTGTCAAAACAGTGCTAATATAACAGATAAACAAGCTGACATGGTGTCAGAATACATACGGGAGGAATTATAATGAAGAAAATAATCTCTTTAATATTGACGCTTGCTTTGTGTGTGTCACTTTCGGCGTGCGGCAGCACGAAAAAGTCTGAAAGTGCCGCTGTTTCGGCGGCGGACGGCGAAAATATAAAGCAGGAAACACAAAACAGTGAAGAAAGCACAACAGAACCGCAAAACGCCGGCAAAGTTTTGGTCGTATACTTTTCAGTGACCGGAAATACCAAAAAGATTGCCGAAAATATTGCTGACGGGCTTGGCGCCAAACTCAGTGAAATCGTGCCGAAGGAGCCGTACACAAGTGCGGATTTGGATTATAATGACGATAACAGCAGAAGTACGCTTGAGATGAATGATACATCGGCGCGGCCGGAAATATCGGGAACGATAGATGATTTTGAACAATATGATACGGTGTTTATAGGATATCCGATCTGGTGGGGACAGGCACCGAGAATTATGGATACATTTGTGGAAAGCTATGATTTTACAGGAAAAACAGTGATTCCATTCTGCACATCCGCAAGCAGCCGTATCGGTTCCTCAGCGGATACGCTGGAAGAGCTTGCCGGAAGCGGCACATGGAAAAAAGGCCAGCGGTTTAAAGGGAACGAATCCGTGGACAAAGTAACGGAGTGGGCAGAACAGTTTAACTAAAACAAATGATACAGGAAGCAGGATAACCGGATTGAAAAAAAGTATTTTATGCATAATAATGATAAGTTTTTTGTTCTGCGCGTGCGGCAGGCATGAGACGACAGTAAATCAGTCGGGGGATTCATATGTGGATACGGGAAATAACGGACAGACAGACGTTACAGAAAATGTTAATGATGAAAATGATGTATATGGTACAGATGATTTCGAAAAGAAACTGAAAATGACAGTGGATGATCAGGAAGTAATAATTACATTGTATGATACACCGGAATCGGATGAATTATATGATATGTGTCCATTGGAACTTATATTTGAAGACTATAACGGAACTGAAAAAATAAGTTTTCTTCCTCACGATTTATCGGTCGATGGAGAGACTGATGGCTGTGAACCGGAGGCAGGAGATTTATGTTATTATGCCCCATGGGGAAATCTGGCAGCTTTTTATCAGGATTTCGAATATTCAGATAACCTGATACTGCTTGGATATATAGACTCAGGGTTGGAAGTTCTGGAAGAACAGTATAATGATTTTTCGGTTGTTCTGGAAAGATATACCATGTCAGAGTGAAAGGAAAAATATGCCGGCAGGATCTATCGAACGCACCAATGCGCGCAGAGAAGAAATCATAAATGCATGTGAGAAGCTTTATCAGACGATGAGCTTTAAGGATATAACATTAAAAGAAATAGGGAAAGAAACCAGTTTTTCGAGAACATCAATTTATAATTATTTTCAGACAAAAGAGGAGATTTTTCTTGCGCTTCTGAAAAGAGAATATGATTCATGGGCCGGACAGTTAAGTGAAGCGATGAATATGACCGAAACGATGACGGACGATGAAATAGCGGATGTCCTTGCAGGAACGCTTAATGACCACAGGCAGCTTCTGAAAATCCTGTCCATGAATCATTATGATCTTGAAGAAAACAGCAGAATGGAACAGCTGACGGAGTTTAAGGTATCTTACGGAAATGCGATGAAAACAGTTATGGAGCTGCTTGCCAGGTTCCGCAAGGATATGGATGCCGTGAAGCAGAAGGAATTTATATATTCTTTTTTTCCGTTTATGTTCGGAATTTATCCGTACACAGTTGTGACGGATAAACAGAAAGAAGCAATGAAACGGGCGGGCATTGATTATAAGTATACATCATTGTATGAACTGACATATAATGCGGTCAGAAAAATGCTCATGGATTAAAAGATAAACTGAGCCTCATCCACATTGTAAGCGGATGGGGCTCAGATTTTTTTATGCCATTTCCTGTTTGCGCTGTCTGTTTTTAATGACAACAAGTGAGATTACCATGATGGCTGCCGCGAATAAGAGCTGTATGCCTATGGAAATCCATGAATTACTGCTTAACGAACCATTGTAGTATTTTAACTCTTCCGTGACATTGATGTACCAGTATGTCGGCAGGCACTTTGAAAAAGCGACAACCTTATCCGGAAGAAGATCCCTGGTAACGAACACGCCGCACAGGAATGAGGTCGAGAGGCCGATAATGTTTGACCAAATCGACAGTGCGGAAAGCTTTTTGCTTAGCTGCGCGATAAGGAAGGTTACCGAAAGCGACACCAACATATAGCACAGGGCATTGAGACCGAAATATAATGTGGCTTTTGTGAAAAAGTCATCTTTATACATAACGACACATACAACTGTAAAAATCATTATTATAATGCAGGAGAAAGTGAACATCGCGCCCACGATTCCGGCATTCCTTGCGGCAAAACTTGTTCCGGAAACCGCGGTGCGGGCCTTTAATTCAGGTTTGTTCCAGACTATCAGTGTTGAGCCGAGAGTATTGATAAGAAGACATAATATCACATATGGGAAAAATGTGAAAAAGTAGCTTATCGTATTTACGGCAGGCATCGCATCGGAGACATCTTCATTTTTATCGGCTCCGGAAAGCGTGACATTTACCTGTATTTGGGCTATGTCGGCGGCCTTTTTACATGATTCTTCCATGGAATATCCGGAATCCAGGCATGCACAGACATTCTGCATGTAAGATTCGGCCTGGGACTGCACGATATACGAAGTATTTGAGTCCGGAGCACTGTAAGACTCAAGCTTATCGGCATAGGATCTGCCGGTCACGCCGTCTTCGAAGCCCTTGTTTATTACAAGAATATAATCAACGGTGCGGTAGAACAGTTCATCGGTCCATTTTTCTTTGTCATCGCTTATGTTCACGATGTTATGGCATGAACCGATGTAGTCTTTCAATGCTTCGGAAAGCTCGGTATTGTCATTGTCGATAACCGCGACATCTGCCCTGGAGGAAGTGAATGACGAAATATCATTGTTTTGATTGTTATTTGCCACGACAATTGCTATGCTGATGAAAATACCGAGATAAAGCATGCCGGACGGCATATTGCGTATAAGCATTTTCAAAAATGTTTTATAAATTTGCATAACTTTTCCTCCTTGTCATAAGATATGACAGCGTACACAGAATTACCGAAATAACTGCCAGAGTTATAATGTTGGTAAAAAATCTCTCGTGAGTATTATATATTACCAGTGAGTACAATGAATCCTGTATCAATGTCGCAGGATTGATGCGGTTTATTATCGGCATACTTTTCTCAATCCATATCTTTATAGGATGTACCATAAGTCCCGAAAGGAAGGATGAACCAAGCGAATATACAAGGAAAATCGCTATCTGCATACCTTCTTTAATCGGAAGTGAACCGACGAAAATGCCGCTTGCAATGCCGACAAGAGATCCGGCAGCACAGGTAAGAGCAACATAACCGGCCTCATTACCGAGATTAATACGGAGCACACATATCATATAGAATAACAAAATCGCCATTGAGATAAGCTGCAGTGTGTATGCTGCCAGAAATTCGGCGGCTATCATTGTGTGGCGCTTAACCGGGGCTGTTGATTTGCGCATGCCTTCCGGAGTGATGTTTGGCTGCATCTGCCTTGCAACGGAGCATCCCAGAAAACCACCGAAAAGCGCGGCCATGCCTATTAATGAGAAATAGTACACGGACATTTCGTCCATAGGACTGTCGGTAAGCTTTTGTTCACTTATGTATGTCCGGGATGAGAAAATATTTCCGATAAGTGAAACCAGCTTGTCGGGATTTTCTTTGATAATGTCTGATATCAATGCACTTTTCTGCTCAAATTCATTCAGAAAACTTTGAACTGCTGTCTGATTAAGGCCGCTTGCGGCTACTGCCATTGAAATATCGTCATCCACATAGATGATGGCATCAACTTTGTCATCGTTTAAGAGTGCCTTGGCCGAGGCGCTGTCCGTTTCTGTCACATTAAGAAATTCCTCGCCCTGCGTATCTGATTTGGAGACCGCGTTAATCGTAGCTTTGAAAATTGCATTTTCTTTTTCGTAGACAACAGCCACCGGAATAGAGTGGAAATTGTTGGTTTTATCACTTATGCCTGAAAATGCCGCAAAAAAGCAGGTGCATAATATAATCGGAAAGCCCAGGCACCAGAAGACATCTTCCTTCATACGCAGAAGTGATTTTAATCTGTATTTATATAAATGTCCGAACATAAGCGCCTCCTTAATCCCTGAGTGCCTTACCGGTAATGGCTAAGAATACGTCATTAAGTGTAGGCTGCTCTGAGGTAACCTTACCAAAACTTACATCGTGGCTCTTGAGGTAATCGAGTATGCGGATGAGATTATGTTTTCCGCCGTCATATGACAGAGTAAGGAGCCCGTCATCATATTCTGCCTGATAAAGGTGTTCAAACTTCTTGATTTCTTCGAGCATCGAATCTTCAAGAACGGGAATATGTATTTTGATCGTCTCGGAGTTGCGGATCATGGATTTGAGTTCGTCGGAAGTTCCGAGTGCGATATTTTTGCCCTTATCCATTATGGCTATGCGGGTGCATATCTGTTCAACTTCTTCCATGTAATGTGAGGTGTAAATTATGGTCGCACCTTTTTTGTTGAGTTCGACAATGCCCTCAAGGATCCTGTTACGGCTCTGCGGGTCAACGGCAACGGTCGGTTCATCAAGTATTATAAGCTCAGGTTTGTGGGCGATTCCGCATGCGATGTTAAGTCTCCGCAAAAGTCCGCCGGAAAGTTTCTTTGGACGGAATTTCACGAATTCTCCAAGTCCGGCAAATTCGATTGCTTCTTCAACATATTGTCTGCGCAATGTTTTGTCTTTTATATACAATCCGCAGAAATAATCTATGTTTTCATACACGTTCAATTCTTCAAATACGGCTACATTCTGCATTACGATGCCGATTCTGCGTTTAACATCGTAATTATCGGGGTTCATCTGCTGACCGAATATTTCGATGCTGCCCTTATCGTATTTTAACAGAGAAAGGAGACAGTTGATCGTGGTTGTTTTGCCTGATCCGTTGGGGCCGAGCAGGCCGAATATTTCGCCCTTATGTATTTCGAGGTTAAAATGGTCGAGTGCGATAAGCTCTTTGTAACGCTTGACAAGATTTTCTATTTTAACGACTGTTTCACTCATAAAATATCCTTCTTTCCTTTTTGATGATTTAAGTGTAATATATTGTTTATATAAATGTAAGTGAATGTGGTCATAATCGGATATGACATTTGTCACAAGGATGGGTATGAACAGAAATACGGATAAAATTTTATTGACTTTTTTTACGGTGTTTTATATTGTTGTGTCGGGATGCGCGCAGAGACCGGTGATTCCTGTGCTCACTGCCATAATATGTGCGGGAGCGGGAATACTTACGCTTAACACCCGTTATCGTGCGGTTTCGTATGTGCTTATCACAGCGGCTTCGATGGCCGGAAGACCGTTTGAATGTATATTAATATATGCTTTTTACGATATGGTATGCGATGCGGCTTATTCTAACCGCCGGGAACAGATTATGGGAATTGCGGGAATTGTTTTTACTGCGGTCAGATATATGCTGTTTCCGGGTATTGAGAGTATTCTGGCGGGTATTGCCGGAGGACCGGTGCCTGCAATAATTTTTGCGGCCGGAGTACTTGCGGCTGTGTACATCGCATGGATCGATATGCAGTATGAGATTACGAAACAGGCCAATATCAGGATGCGTGATGATACCGAAGAATTCAAGCGTTACATGACGGAAAAGAACAAGCTGCTACGTATGCAGCAGGATAACGAAATTGCAATGGCAACGCTTTCCGAGAGAAACAGGATAGCAAGGGAGATACATGATAATGTAGGGCATCTCTTAAGCCGTGCAATCATACAGATGGGTGCGTTACGCACAATTAATACGGATAAGAATATGTCTGCGCCGTTAGAGCAGATAAGCGCGACGTTGTCTGAATCGATGGATAATATAAGAAAGAGTGTGCATGACCTTCATAATGAGTCGGTCAATCTTGAGAAAAAACTGCGTGATGAGATTTCCAAAGAGGATGACTGCGAGGTCAGACTCAACTATGATGTCATTAATGATATGCCGGTAGCGGCCAAATACAGTGTGATCTCAATTGTTTCGGAAGCACTTCATAATATAAGCAAACATTCGGATGCAACCAAAGCGGACGTCACGATAACAGAACATCCGGCGTTTTATCAGCTTATAATTAACGATAATGGTCATCCGGCAGCGGTAAATGAGACCGGAATAGGAATACACAACATGGAAGCCAGAATTAACGAACTCGGCGGAACATTTACGATAGATACACATAACGGATTCAAAATTTTTGCAACTATTCCCATTAAGGAAAGGAGTTAGTATATGATCAAAGTAGCGATAGTCGATGATGATGCCATTGTGGCAATGTCGATGCAGACAATCCTGGGCGCGGCATCCGACATGGAAGTTGTGGCTCTCGGATATGATGGCGGCGATGCCATAGATATTTACGACCGGTACAGACCGGATATTCTTCTTACAGATATACAGATGAAGGAGATGAGCGGACTTGAGGCATCCATGCGCATAATCAGACAATATCCTGATGCACGGGTAATATTGCTTACAACTTTTCTGGATGATGAATACGTTAAAGAAGCTTTGAAAATAGGCGCCAAAGGATATATTCTGAAACAGGATTTTGCCGGTGTTGTTCCTGCGATAAGGGCAGTATATTCCGGACAGAGCGTTTGGGGAAATGAAATAATCAGCCGCATCCCGGATATGATTAAGGACAAAGATGATGCAGCATACAGTGCCTACGGAATAACGGACAAAGAGTATGAAATAATAGAACTTGTTGCACAAGGATATTCCAATAAAGAAATAGCCGAAAAATTATATCTGGGAGCGGGAACGGTACGCAATTACATAAGCGCTGTGCTTGAAAAACTTCAGTTAAGGGACAGAACACAGCTTGCGGTGTACTATTATAAACATTAATCCCTGCGCCACACATAAACAAGTTCAGGTTCATTTGTAAATTCGTTAATGGAAGCTCCGTTAGATGCAAAACCGCATGATTCATATATATGCACACTGTCAGCGTCTTTGTTAAGTGCATGCAGGATAAGTTTCTCGTGGGATGACTTGGCATATTCAAGAAGATGTGAAAGCGTCTTACGGAAATGGTGGTCGCGCGCTATAAACACGCCGATGATGTCATCGCCGTCCAATTCCATAAAACCGTGAATATTCCGCTTGTCAACTGCTACATATACATCACTCATACCAATGGACATCGTAAGTGTATCGATACCGTTTCTCCATAAATCTGTCGGGATAAATCCGCGCTCTTTAATGTGAGCATCTATCCAGATTCTTGTAACCTGAGTGAGGTCGTGTTCTTCATAAGGTCTGATCATAAAAAACATCCCCATATCCTTAATACATTATAGTGTAAGTATACCCAAAATATATTAATAGAGATATGGGGAAAATTAGCTAAAATATGCTTTAAAAATTTAATATAGTTTCGCTCTCATTTTCGTACTCATCATAATAAGTATATGATGATACATCACCGCATTTGATAATGTTGAAATTATCATGGCTTATGTCAGCAGTGCTTTCAGCGCCTTTGCCGAGAATGAGTGCATGGCCCTTTCTGACCCAGATGAGAACTTCATTTACGTCAACGTCAACATAGTGATGTCCTGCGCTCATCATTTCTTCATCGTAGTCCTCAGGGCTTCTGAAACGGAGCATGAGCATATCTTCAGGAAGATATACATAACGTCCGCGTGCGTTTTCCTTATATATAGGAGTTATCATTATGCTTTCACCCACGAGAAGTTCGTCTTCGACAAGTCTTGCAGTTTTATCGTCCGTATATACCATTCCCAACGGAGTAAAGAGCAGGGAGTTATTCCTTACTGCCTTGACATACTCGCTGTAAAGGTACGGAATAAGACTGTAACGCAGGTTCAGAAGATTACGGAAACTGTCAACATCTTTAAAACGGTACACTTCCTGAAGCCTTGAACCGAGGGCTGCGTGGTTACGCATAAGCGGTGTAAACATAGACATCTCTATGAATCTCATAAGAAGTTCTTCTGTTGTGTCAAATCCGAATCCGCCCGTATCGGCTCCGCAATAAAGGAATCCGCACATATTAAGAGCAGGAAGCTGATGCATTATAAGCTCAATATGTGACCACCATGATGCGTTATCGCCTGTCCAGATTCCGCCGTAACGGTGCATTCCGATACTGGACGAACGTGAGAACATAAGGATTTTCTTGTCAGGGGCAATACGTTTGAATGCTTCGGATGCCGAACGTGTCATGTTATATCCGTACAGGTTATGAACTTTGTCGTGACGTACCTGTTCGCCGTCCACATTATGATAGAAACTCCTGTAATCCTCAGGATTATTGGCAAGTCCGTTTACCATGCCCTGGAATGCCCACCATTCCTGCAAATCTATATCTTTTCCGTCATATTCGTGAAGTTTATCCATAACCTTCTTAAGGGACTTATCCGAATAGAAAAGTGCCGGCTCATTCATGTCGTTCCAGAAACCGTCAATTCCCTTTTCGGTAAGGAATGCATAGTGGTCGCCGAACCACTCGCGCGCCTTGGAATTAAGGAAATCAGGCATATGTACTCTTCCCGGCCATACGGCTGCGACAAAATCATTGCCGTCGGCATCTTTACAGAAATAATTATTCTTAACGCCTTCTTCATATATATCATATCCGTCTTCAATCTTGACGCCGGCATCGATAATCGGAATAAGATGTATATTGTTATGTTTCATCTCTGCAACGAAATCAGCGAAATCAGGGAATCTCTCATCATTGATGGTAAAATCCTTGTACCTTTCCATGTAATCGATGTCAAGGCATACTCCTTCAAGAGGAATCTTGTTATCCCTGTATCCGGAAACAACATCGCGCACATCATCCTCTGTGATGTATCCCCATCTGGACTGGATATAGCCAAATGCCCATTTCGGTGCAACATAGCTTTCGCCTATGGCTTTCCTGAATTCACCGATGATATCAAGCGCGTTCTTTCCTTCTATAATATATAAATCGTAATCGGCAGTATCAACAGTGATCGTCATAAGGTCCTTATCGGTGAAACCTACATCGAAAGTTACTGTTGAAGGGTAATCGATAAAAAGTCCCATACAGATGTCTGTTCCGCTTACAAGCACGAAATTATGCGCGGCATACAGAGAATGTCTGCCTTCTGTCTGGTTAGGGTCATCCATACAATTGCTTATATATTTACGGCCTCTTTTGTTGATGCCTCCGACGTTCTCACCAAGGCCGTATACAATATCATCCTTGGCAAGAGCAAGGTTGAGTTTCATGCAATCTTCGGATAACCTGACGGCGTCGGGAATGTTTCTGACGTCACTGGCGGCAATCTCCGCAACTACAGCTTCTGTCTTAAATGGGTTGCCAAAAGTATATCTAGTAATCATGTTTCCTCCATATATTTATGATAGAGTGATTATAACGCAACAGCCGCTGATTTAATACCCCCCTAAAAAATTTTTTTGAAAAAAATAATATTTCCTATTGACACGCTAGGAAATAGATGATAATATAGCCTCAACAACAATTCATAGCAACTTGATATGAATTAAATACGACAAGAAAACAGTGAGAAAAGGAGAATAACATTATGAGCAAGAAACCATATTCAGAGAGAAATTTAAAGTTTGAGACATTACAGTTACACGTAGGACAGGAAGCAGCAGATCCTGTAACGGACGCAAGAGCAGTTCCTATTTACCAGAGTTCATCATATGTGTTCAGAAATTCACAGCATGCCGCTGACAGATTCGGACTCAAGGACGCAGGCAATATTTACGGAAGACTTACGAACCCGACAGAAGATGTATTTGAGAAGAGAATCGCAGCACTTGAAGGCGGTGTCGCAGCACTTGCCGTTGCATCCGGTGCAGCAGCTGTAACATACACGATCCAGAACCTTGCGCTTGCCGGAGATCACATCGTGGCAGCCAAGAATATTTACGGAGGAACATATAACCTCTTAGCTCATACGCTTGTTGATTACGGTGTTAAGACAACATTCGTTGATCCGCTTGACTTAAGCGCATTTGAGAATGCCATTCAGGATAATACCAAGGCTATTTATATCGAGACACTCGGCAATCCTAACTCAGAGGTAGCCGACATCGAAGGAATTGCCAAGATTGCACACGCACATAAGATTCCGCTTGTAATCGACAGCACATTTGCTACTCCTTATCTCGTAAGACCTATTGAGTACGGCGCAGACATTGTAGTTCATTCAGCTACCAAGTTTATCGGCGGACACGGAACCACAATCGGCGGCGTGATCGTTGACAGCGGTAAATTCGACTGGAAGGCATCGGGCAAATTCCCACAGCTTACCGAACCGAACCCAAGTTATCACGGAATCAGCTTTGCTGACGCAGCAGGTCCTGCAGCATTTGTTACAAGAATCAGGGCTATACTTTTAAGAGATACAGGTGCAACACTTTCACCGCTCCATGCATGGATATTCCTTCAGGGACTTGAGACACTTTCTTTAAGAGTTGAGAGACATGTTGAGAATGCTCTTAAAGTAGTTGAATACCTTAAGAACCATCCGCAGGTTGAGGCAGTTCATCATCCGTCTGTAAGCACAGATCCTGAGCAGCAGAGACTTTACAAGAAATATTTCCCTAACGGCGGCGGTTCAATTTTTACATTCGAAATTAAGGGTGACGAGAAGAAAGCCCAGGAATTTATCGATAACCTTGAACTTTTCTCACTTCTTGCCAACGTAGCGGATGTTAAGTCACTTGTAATTCATCCGTACACAACAACTCATGCAGAGCTTAACGCAGAAGAACTTGCAGACCAGGGCATCAAGCCAAACACGATCAGACTTTCAATAGGTACAGAGAATATAGATGATATTATCGAAGACCTTGACGAAGCATTCAAAGCAGTACAGTAATAATTTGTAATAAATAATAGGAGGAATTTAATTATGGCAAAAATATATGCAAACGCATCAGAATTAATCGGAGGAACACCACTTGTAGCATTTGATAAGCTGTCAGCTAAATATGACGCACCGGCCAAAATACTTGCAAAACTTGAGTATTTTAACCCGGCAGGAAGTGTCAAAGACAGAGTTGCAAGAGAGATAATTGAAGACGCAGAAAAGAGCGGCAAGCTTAAACCGGGCGCAACCATCATCGAGCCTACATCCGGTAATACCGGAATCGGTCTCGCATCGATCGCAGCAGCCAAAGGATACAAATTGATCATTGTTATGCCTGAGACTATGAGTGTTGAGAGACGTAATATAATCAAAGCATACGGTGCTGAGATCGTTCTTTCCGAAGGCGCAAAGGGTATGCCGGGAGCTATTGCAAAGGCTGAGGAAATCCAGAAGGAAACACCGGGAAGCATAATTGCAGGACAGTTTGTAAATCCGGCCAATCCACAGGCACACAGAAGAACAACGGGACCGGAAATCTGGAATGATACCGACGGAAAGGTAGATATCTTTGTAGCAGGTGTAGGAACAGGCGGAACCGTTACAGGTGTCGGCGAATATCTTAAGTCGCAGAACCCTGATGTTAAGATCGTTGCTGTAGAACCTCTTACATCTCCTGTACTTTCACAGGGCAAGAGCGGTTCACACAAGATTCAGGGTATCGGTGCAGGTTTTGTTCCGGAAGTCCTTAATACCAAGATTTATGATGAGGTTATACCTGTTGACAATGATGTTGCATTTGAAGTAGGCAAAGCAATCGCCAAGGAAGAAGGCGTACTTGTTGGTATTTCTTCAGGCGCAGCAGCATGGGCAGCACTTGAACTTGCAAAGCGTCCTGAGAACAAGGGCAAGAACATTGTAGTTCTTCTTCCGGACAGCGGAGACAGATATTACTCAACAGCTCTTTTTGCAGATTGATTGATATAATACAATATATAAAGCGCCGCGGCATGTGTAAAAAAGCATGCTATGCGGCGCTTATTTTTGCTGTTGTAAAATAAAAATGCAATTGATATATTTAAAGAAAAATACCCAAAGGAGAGACTTGCAAAATGAAATGTGAGAGAATTTTTCTTAATGAAGATAAAAGTGTATGGTTCGATACTTATCTCTGGGATAATTCAGCAGAACTTAAGCCTGATTATAAGAGGCCTGCAGTGCTTGTATGTCCGGGAGGCGGATACAAGTTTACTTCCGACAGAGAGGCAGAGCCGATTGCGCTGACGTTTGCAGCCAAGGGATATCATGCATTTGTACTCAGATACAGTGTTGACATGGCGGCAGTGATGCCGGCACCGCTTAAGGATGCAGCCAAAGCTATGGCTTATATTAAAGATCATGCGGATGAATGGTATCTTGACAGCAGATATGTTTTTGTATCCGGATTTTCAGCAGGAGGGCATCTTGCGGCCGCATTAAGCGTATTCTGGGATAATGAAGAGATGTTCCCTGAATATAAGGATAACTTTGAAAGAATCAGACCTGCAGGAATGATTCTCGGATACCCGGTTATCGACTTAAAGAGCAGCACCAACCGCCTCGATATAGGAATAGAAGGATATCCGGATTACGACAAGATTGATTTCGGACAGGTGCATCCGAATGTAGATCCTGCCGACATATTCGTCAGAGAGAATAATAAGACATATGTGGATTTCGAAATTGCGATGAACGCATATATGTTCGGAGGTTACCCTACAGACGAACAGATATATCAGTACAGTCTTCAGAATCATGTGAGCGGTTCCACACCGCCTGCATTTATCTGGCACGGCGGAGAAGATGATCTCATATATCCGCGCAATTCATTTATGTTTGCAAAAGCCCTCAGGGAGCATAATGTTCCGTGCGAACTCCATGTATTCGGCAAGGGCGGCCACGGACTCGGACTGGCTAATGAAGTTACTCAGAACAACCCATGGGAAGTTAATGAACAGTGCGCCAAATGGCCGGAACTTGCCGCTGACTGGATCAGATCAATCCTCCGTCAGCAGTAATTATCTGACCGGTTACATATTCGCTCAGATTGGATATATCATAAATAATATGTGCGGCTTCGGCCGGAGTGCACATTCTGCCCGCCGGGATTTCATCTATGAGGTCCCGGCGTTCTTCATCACTTAAAAAAGCATTCATGGAAGTATCAACGACTCCGAAAGCAACGGCGTTGACGGATATGCGGCTTGGGGCAAGTTCTTTGGCAAGAGCCTTTGTGAACGAATTAACACCACCTTTGGAAGCGGAATATGCGGTCTCACATGATGCGCCGCAGACTCCCCACATGGATGATATGTTTATGATCCGTCCACCTCCGTTGTGTAAAAAATACGGAATGGCACATTTACATACGTTGAATACTGAAGTCAGATTGGTGTCAATTATCCGTTTCCACTCGTCGGGAGTCATGTCCTGCAATAAACCTACATATGATATGCCGGCATTATTGACGACAATGTCCGGAATCAGGGCGTTCTCTTCAAGAATACTGAATATTTCCCTCACATTATCAAATTGTGCGACATCTTTTACGAAGGTCATAAATGTCGCACCGAGTTCTTTGAGATTGCATTCCAAAGAATGCAATTCATCACTTTCCCTTGAACAGTTTATTATGACGTTATACCCCTTCCGGGCATATAAAACGGCTGTTTCACGGCCGATTCCCCTTGATGAGCCGGTGATAAATACGGTTTTTGACATTGTGGATAACCTCCGGATTTGATTTTATGGTCATTATAGCATAAAAACGTGTCAAGAGAAAGTCATTAAAAGCCACATTTTCGTCAAATTGCATAAAGAAATAGAACGAAAACGTTAAAGTAAGAATAATTACTGTTTTAATATCCTGGTTATTTATATTATAATGTGGAAAATTATCCACAACTTTCCATGCCTATTTTGTGGGAAATGTGAGTTATACACGAAGTTATCCACATTATCCACAAAGTTTGTGGAAGCTTTTGAACGTGGATTATGTTTTTTTCAAGACAAAAATTTGTTTTGTGAAATCTCACGAATTGCATAAATCGACAAAAAACTTCCTGAAAAGACTTGACAAAAAAGTTGTTAGAAAATTCATATTTTAGGTTGATGAATTTTCAAAATATGGTATAATAAGAATGTAATCGACAAGAATTGTCAGACAATTCCGACGGCGGTTCAGAGATTACAATATGTAGTAAAGGAGCTGGGCACTATGCGTTTTAAAATTACAGGTAAGAATATCGAGGTTACAGACGGACTCAAGAAAGCTATCGAGGATAAGATAGGTAAGTTAGATAAGTATTTCAGCACGGAAATAACTGCTAATGTTACACTTTCTGTTGAGAGAGACAGACAGAAGATAGAGGTTACGATCCCTGTTAAGGGCAGCATAATCAGAGCCGAAGAAGTCAGCAGTGATATGTATGTTTCCATAGATCTTGTTGAAGAGATTATAGAGAGACAGCTCAGAAGATATAAGACCAGGATTGTTAATTCCAAACAGGCCGGCGGCGATTTCAGCGCACAGTACATTGAGAAGGAGTACGATGACGAGCCGGAGATTAAGATCGTAAGAAGCAAGAAGTTCGGAATCAAGCCTATGGATCCTGAAGAAGCATGCATCCAGATGGAACTTCTCGGACATTCATTTTATGTATTTTCTAACTCGGAGACGGATGAAGTTAATGTCGTATATAAGAGAAAGAACGGTACATACGGACTTATCGAACCGGAGCTTGACTAAGCACAAGATAACAGATTGATATGAATTTTTACGGAGACTGCCTTTGGCAGTCTCCTTTTTTGAAACGAAAACAGCACATACAAGTTTTCGTTTTACCTTGAAAAATCGCGAATAAAGTGATAGAATATTTGGTATTAACAGTAAATTATAGAAAATCACCTTGAAAGGGATATGAATAATGAGCATTATTGATAAAATATTTGGAACTCATAGTCAGAGAGAAATCAAGAGAATTACACCGATAGTTGATAAGATTGAGGCGTTAAGACCTCAGATGCTGGAGCTCACAGATGAGCAGATGAGAGATAAGACACAGGAATTTAAAGACAGACTTGCTGCAGGCGAGACACTTGATGATCTTCTTGTGGAGGCATATGCGCTTGTAAGAGAGGCAGCAAGAAGAGTACTCCATACAGAACATTACAGGGTACAGCTTATGGGCGGTATTATTCTTCATCAGGGAAGAATCGCAGAGATGAGAACCGGTGAAGGTAAGACGCAGACGTGTCTTCTTCCGGCATATCTTAACGCACTGGAAGGCAAGGGCGTACATATTGTTACGGTTAACGATTATCTTGCTAAGCGTGATGCCGAATGGATGGGACAGGTTCATGAATTTCTCGGACTTACGGTCGGAGTTGTCCTTAACGGTATGGACGGCGATGAAAGACGTAAGGCATATAATTCAGATATCACATATATAACCAATAACGAACTTGGATTTGATTATCTGAGGGATAACATGGTTATTTACAAGGAACAGCTTGTACAGAGAGGCCTTAATTATGCGATCGTCGATGAGGTTGACTCGGTTCTTATCGATGAGGCCAGAACTCCTCTTATAATATCCGGTCAGAGCGGTAAGTCGACAAGACTTTATGAGCTTTGCGACGTACTTGCACGTCAGCTTGAAAAAGGTACCGAGACGGAACTTTCAAAGATGGCTGCCATTATGAAAGAAGATACAGAAGAGACCGGAGATTTCGTAGTCAATGAGAAAGAGAAGACGGTCAATCTTACAGAGGCAGGTGTCCGTAAGGTTGAGCAGTTCTTCCATATTGATAACCTTGCAGATGCGGAGAATCTTGAGATCCAGCATAACGTAATCCTTGCCCTCAGAGCCAATTATCTTATGTTCAGGGATCAGGATTATGTAGTCAAAGACGATCAGGTTATGATAGTTGATGAATTTACAGGACGTATCATGCCGGGAAGAAGATATTCCGACGGACTCCACCAGGCAATCGAAGCCAAAGAGCATGTTAAGGTTAAGAGAGAAAGCCGTACACTTGCTACTATCACATTCCAGAACTTCTTCAACAAGTATAATAAGAAAGCCGGTATGACCGGTACAGCACTTACTGAGGAGAACGAGTTCAGGGAAATTTACGGAATGGATGTTATTGAGATTCCGACGAATAAGCCTGTAATACGTATCGACAGGGAAGATGCCGTATATAAGACCAGAAGAGGTAAGCTTCATGCGGTAATCGACGAGATAGAAGCTGCACATGCAAAGGGACAGCCGGTACTCGTAGGTACAATTACAATTGAACAGTCAGAGGAAATAAGTGCTCTTTTAAGAAAGCGTAATATAGCACATAATGTACTCAATGCCAAGTTCCATGAACGTGAGGCTGAGATTGTAGCGCAGGCCGGCGTACACGGTGCGGTAACGATTGCAACTAACATGGCGGGCCGTGGTACCGATATTAAGCTTGATGATGAAGCCAGAGCAGCCGGCGGTCTTAAGATCATCGGAACGGAAAGACATGAATCAAGACGTATCGATAATCAGCTGCGTGGACGTTCCGGACGTCAGGGAGATCCGGGTGAATCAAGATTCTATATATCGCTCGAAGATGATATTATGAGACTTTTTGCATCCGAGAAGCTTATGAGCGTATTTAACGCACTTAATATTCCGGAAGATGAACCGATTGAACATCCTATGCTTTCAAGCGCAATAGAGAAAGCACAGAAGAAGATAGAGAATAATAACTTTGGTATACGTAAGAATCTTCTCGAATACGATCAGGTTAATAATGATCAGAGAGAAATTATATACGAAGAGAGACGCCGTGTGCTTGATGGTGAAAGCATGAGGGATGTCATTATGAAATGGCTTGCCGATAAGGTTGAATCATGCGTTAACAAATGCATCAGCGATGAACTTGCACCGGATGAGTGGGATCTTAATGACCTTAACAGTGTTCTTCTTCCTATAATACCGCTTCAGCCGATAACCGATGTAAGCGCATATAAGAAGAAGGATGAGCTTATCCATGACCTCAAGGAGCAGGCTGTTAAACTTTATGAAGCTAAGGAAGCTGAATTCCCTGAACCTGAGCAGATGAGAGAAATCGAGCGTGTCGTTCTCCTCAAGGTTCTTGATGCTAAGTGGATGGAACATATAGACGATATGGATCAGCTCAGACAGGGTATCGGTCTTCAGGCATTCGGACAGCGTAACCCGGTTGTTGAATATAAGATGGCAGGATTTGATATGTTTGACGCCATGACATCGGCCATAGAGGAAGATACTGTAAGACTTCTTCTCCATGTCAAGATAGAACAGAAAGTTGAACGTGAAGAAGTGGCTAAAGTAACAGGTACCAATAAGGATGACAGCGTATCCAGAGGACCGGTCAAACGTGAGACCAAGAAAATCCAGCGTAATGATCCGTGCCCATGCGGAAGCGGACTTAAGTATAAGAATTGCTGCGGCAGAAATGCCTGATTTGATAATATAATATTTTAAAGGTGGTGAAATAGTGGTTGAATTAGACCAGTTCCGTTATGAACTTAGCGGATTTGAAGGACCATTAGAAGAATTGAGGGATTCACTTTGACTTAGATAATAAGTCTAAGCGGATCGAAGAAATAGAAATGCATATGGAAGATCCGGGATTCTGGGATGATCCGGAGAAATCGCAGGTAAAGCTTAAGGAATTAAAAGCTCTTAAGGATTCTTTTGACAATTACAACGAACTTGTTAAACAGAAAGAAGACGCAGAGATTTTTATCGAAATGGCTGAGGATGAGAATGATGCATCCCTTATTCCTGAGATTGCTGAACTTATTACGAACTTTAAGGAACTTTTCGATAAAGTAAGGATAAGCACTCTTCTGTGTGATGAATATGACAGCAATAATGCAATATTAAGGCTTAATGCCGGAGCCGGAGGAACCGAAAGCTGCGACTGGGCCTCGATGCTCTTGCGTATGTATACCAGATGGGCCGAATCCAAAGGATATACAATAGATACGCTTGATTATCTTGACGGTGATGAAGCAGGCGTGAAATCGGTAACCATACAGGTCAACGGAGAAAACGCCTACGGATATCTTAAGTCGGAAAAAGGTGTCCACCGTCTGGTACGTATTTCGCCGTTCAATGCTAACGGAAAGAGACAGACATCGTTTGTATCATGTGATGTGATGCCGGATATAGAGGAAGACCTTGATATTGAAATTAATGATGATGATTTAAAAATTGATACCTATCGCTCCAGCGGAGCGGGCGGTCAGCATATCAACAAGACTTCCTCGGCAATCCGTATTACGCATATCCCTACGGGCACGGTTGTGCAATGCCAGAACGAACGTTCACAGCATCAGAATAAAGACAAAGCAATGCAGATGCTCAAGGCAAAGTTGTATCTGCTCAAACAGCAGGAGAATGCGGATAAGGAAGCACAGATAAGAGGCGAAGTTAAGGAAATAGGCTGGGGCAGCCAGATACGAAGCTATGTACTTCAACCGTATACCCTGGTTAAAGATCACAGGACCAATGCGGAGACCGGCAATGCTCAGGCAGTTCTTGACGGCGATATTGATTTGTTTTTGGGAGAATACCTTAAATGGATTCATAGAACAAACAAGGAGGATTAAGTTATGGCTTTTTTTCAGCCGGTTGTATTCAGACTCGATAATGAAAAATATGGTATGAACATATCTTACGTCAGCGGTATTGAATACGAACAGACAATTGTAAGAGTCCCTAATTCATCAAGAAATATTAAGGGAATAATTAATCTTCGCGGCGAGGTTATACCGGTACTGGATTTGCGTACCAAGTTTAATATGACTAACCGGACGGCGCCTAAGGACACAGAGTTAATAATTGTTAATCTTCCTAATAATAAGATTGCCATAGAAGTTGATGGCGTAGAACAGATTCATTATATAGATGAGAACGATATTGTGGATATGCCGGGAATAGCTAAAAGCGGCGGCGCGAATTATTTTGACCGCGTTGCCAAACTCGACGGTAAGTTGATAATTATAATTAATCCGCTTGAACTTTTGTCCGAAGAAGAACTTCAGGCTGTTAATGAACTTACAGCGGACAAGGCAGAATAAAATAATCAGGAGAAAGAAAATGGTAAACATTGCAGTATTAGGCTATGGCACAGTTGGTTCAGGTGTTGTAGAGGTATTGAGAACCAATCAGGAATCAATCAATAAGAGAGCAGGACAGGAGATTAATCTCAAATATGTGCTTGATCTTCGCGATTTCCCGGGAGATCCGGTTGAAAAAGTACTTGTTCATGACTATGACACTATTCTTAATGATGACGATGTCAAAATCGTAGTAGAGGTTATGGGCGGAGTTAATCCGGCATATCAGTTTGTCAAGAGCGCACTCTTAAAAGGAAAGAGCGTGTGTACATCCAATAAAGAGCTTGTTGCCAAACATGGCGCCGAACTTCTTGAAATAGCCAAGGCCAATAAGATCAACTTCCTCTTTGAGGCAAGTGTCGGAGGAGGTATACCTATTATCAGACCGTTAAATCAGTCGTTAACGGCCGATGAGATTATGGAAATCTCCGGAATTTTAAATGGTACTACCAATTATATTCTTACCAAAATGTCAAAAGAAGGTCTTCCTTTTGATACAGTCCTTAAAGAAGCACAGGATCTCGGATATGCAGAACGTAACCCGGAAGCGGACGTTGAAGGATACGATGCATGCCGTAAAATAGCTATACTTTCATCCCTTGCATGCGGACATCAGGTTGACTTTGAAGATATATATACAGAAGGAATAACCAAGATTACTGATGTTGATTTCAAATATGCATCCAAACTTAATGTATCCATTAAACTTATCGGCTCCAGCAAGAAAGTCGGAGACGGATTTGCGGCTATGGTTGCACCGAAGATGATCAGCAATGACCATCCGCTCGCAGGAGTTAACGGCGTAATGAATGCTATCTTTGTAAAAGGTAATGTTCTCGGAGATGTAATGTTCTACGGAGCGGGCGCAGGTAAACTTCCGACAGCCAGCGCGGTTGTTTCGGATGTTGTTGATGCGGTTAAGCATATGGGAACCAATATTATGACAATATGGAGCACGCATAAGGCTGATCTTGTGGATATTAAGAATGTTACAACAAGATTCTTTATCCGCGTCAAAGGTGATGATGAAACGAAGATTGCAGCGGTTAATGCGGCATTTAACGGAGAGGCTGTAAGAGTGGACGGCGTCACGGGCGAATTCGGATATGTAACGGCACCTATGACAGAGAAAGAATACGCAGATAAGGCGGCAGGTATTGACAGAATTATATCCATGATAAGATACGAGGGCTGATTATCTGACTGCAATAGAATTTTCTATAATTAATGGCCTTGCAGCGGCCGAAAAAGGAAGAACATTAATCGTGTAATATGAATAATGTTCTTCCTTTTGGTATTGACAAATCTTGTGGCGTGTAATATTATTGCGATAAAATAACAATAAAATCCTCTTTTGTAATAAAAGAGTCGGAGGAATGACAAATGGTTAAAGTAGCTAAATTTGGCGGAAGCTCACTTGCAAGTGCGGAGCAGTTCCGTAAGGTAGCAGATATAATACTTGCTGATCCGGCAAGAAAATATGTTGTGCCGTCTGCACCTGGCAAGCGTTTTGCGGAAGATGTTAAGGTAACGGACATGCTTTATGCATGCTACAAGGCAGCGATAAGCGGACAGGACTTTGAAAGCAGATTCGATGAGATTAAGGCAAGATATAACGGTATTATAAGTGAACTTGGTATGGATCTTTCACTTGAGAAAGAGTATGAAGCGATTGCTGCCGGTTTCAAAGGGCGTGCAGGACGTGATTACGCAGCTTCAAGAGGTGAATTCCTTAACGGCATTATCCTTGCCAAATATCTTGGCTATGAATTTATAGATGCAGCAGAAGTTGTGTTTTTTAATGAAGATGGTACATTTAACGCGGAGATGACGAACCAGACACTTCATGAGAGACTGGATGGAATTGAACGTGCGGTAATTCCGGGATTTTATGGTTCTACACCTAATGATACTATCAAGACATTTTCAAGAGGCGGATCCGATATAACGGGATCGATTGTCGCAGCGGCTGTTCATGCGGACCTTTATGAGAATTGGACGGATGTATCCGGATTTATGATTGCCGATCCTAGAATTATTGATAATCCGGCATCTATTAATACGATAACATATAAGGAACTTCGTGAGCTTTCATATATGGGTGCTACGGTTCTTCATGAAGATGCTATTTTCCCTGTCCGTAAGGAAGGAATTCCGATTAATATTAAGAATACGAACGCACCGGAAGATCACGGTACAATGATTGTTGAAAGTACATCCAAGAAGCCTGAGTATATAATCACAGGTATAGCAGGCAAGAAAGGATTCTCGGCTGTTAATATTGAGAAAGATATGATGAATTCCGAGATAGGATTCGGACGTCGCGTACTTGAGCAGTTTGAGAAACAGGGATTGTCATTCGAACATATGCCGTCAGGAATTGACACAATGACAATAATTGTGCACCAGAAAGAATTCGAAGAGAAGGAACAGGAGATACTTGCAGGCATCCACAGAAATGCTTCTCCGGATTCGATTGAAATCGAACCGGGACTCGCACTTATTGCTGTAGTGGGACGTGGTATGAAGTCTGCAAAGGGAACTGCGCTTAAGATTTTTGAAGCACTTTATAAATCCGATGTCAATGTTAAGATGATTGATCAGGGATCAAGCGAGCTTAATATTATCATAGGTGTTCTTGAAGAAGAATTTGAGACAGCATTTAAGGCTATTTATAACGCATTTGTAAAATAATATAACTAATAAAACGCCCGGACCGAAGTGACTTCAGAACGGGCGTTTTTGATTTATCTTGCCTTGTTATAAAATTCAATAAGTTCTTTATATTGTGCCATAAAATCAGGGTCGGCCATAAGCTTTAATGAAAGAATGGTCATTACAATACCGAAAATGGCACCGACAGCACCGGTGATAATACCTGCGATGGCTTTGCCTGAATGCCTTGGCGCAGCCCCTTTACTGAATATTCCGAGAAAAACAGCAATTATACCGGGAATCGCTCCGATGTATCCGCAACATCCCAACGGAATGGAAATGATACCGAGAATCAATGAAGCTATTGCCATGCCCTTGCGGTCCTGCGGTGGATAGCCGTTTCCCTGATTATAATTGTTATAATTATAATCATTATTAAAATTATTGTTATAGTTATTGTCCATAATAACCTCCTGAGAAATGCTATTGATAATTTTAACATTGAATAATGGAATTGTAAAGACTTGCGGGATTGACACATTATATTAAACCTTGATAACTTTTTGCGGATAGATTATAATCGTATAAGGGAGATACGGAGGAATAATGAAGACAGAATTTGATGTTAATATATCGGAGAAGAATATGTTTGTTTTTCTTCTTAACAACACTTACAGAAGAATAACCGGAATAATCTGGATAATTTTCAGCATAGTAATTATCGGCGTAACCGTGTATACATGGGGCGATGTGAAAATACAGAATTCCATACTGATGATCCTTCTGGCATCGCTTTATACGGTGATCAACCCGCTTATGTTATACTCAAGAGCCAGGAAACAGATTAAGAATAATGATTATTTTGCAAACGTATTGCATTATATTGTTGATGAAGATGGCGTGAAAGTGTCCCAGAACGGACAGGATGCATCAGTCAAATGGGAAGAAGTCTGGAAAATAGTAAGATACGGCAATGAAATAGCTGCGTATGTGAGTACCGACAGAGCTTTTATATGGCCGATGGACAGCATTAAAGACAACTATAATGACATTGTGCAGATGGCAGAAGAACACATAGGAAAGAGATGCCATATAAGAAAGAGTGTTTGATATGATAATTGAATCACGTTCGCCGGAGACAACATACCGGCTTGGAGAAGCTATCGGAAGACAGGTAAAGCCCGGGGATATAATCTGCCTTAACGGAGACCTCGGTGTGGGCAAGACTGTTTTTACACAGGGACTGGCTTTGGGGCTTGGAATTGATGAACCGGTGTGCAGCCCTACATTTACAATAATACAGGAATATGATACCGGAAGAATACCGTTGTACCATTTCGACGTATACCGCATATCGGGACCGTGGGATATGGATGAACTGGGATATGAGGAATATTTCTACGGGGATGGCGTATGCCTTATAGAATGGGGCAGACTGATAGAAGAATTGCTGCCGGATAACACGATATATGTGACGATAGAGAAAGATAATTCCCAAGGGTTCGATTATCGCAGAATTGAAATCAGCCATGATTATGATACAGAAGGACTTACAATATGAAAATATTAGCAATAGAAGCATCGTCTCTCGTAGCCTCGGTGGCTATATTGACGGATGATATTATTACAGCAGAATACACGATTAATCATAAAATAACCCATTCGCAGACTTTGCTGCCGATGATAGATGAAGTATGCAGAAGAACGGAGACGGAAGTAGAAGAATTTGATGCAATCGCGGTATCATCGGGCCCGGGTTCATTTACGGGCCTGAGAATAGGGTCTGCGACAGCCAAGGGACTTGGAATGGCATTGAACATTCCACTTATCCATGTACCGACATTGGATGCAATGGCATATAATGCTTTCGGCACGGATATGCTTATCTGTCCGATAATGGATGCAAGGCGGTCACAGGTATATACCGGAATATACAGCTTTGAAAATGACGAACTTGTAATACATCATGAGCCATGTGCCGTTTCAATCGAAGAATTGGTCGGAATACTCTCGGGATACGGGCGCCGCGTTATTTTTATAGGTGATGGAATACCGGCGGTCAGGGATGTAATAGATGCTAAAGCGGATTTTGATTACATATATGCACCGGCCGGAATGAACAGGCAGCGCGCTTCAAGCGTGGCAATTCTCGGAGCACTCTATTATAAGAACGGCAGGACAGAAACTGCGGCAGAACATGTTCCTGATTACCTGAGAATGTCTCAGGCCGAAAGGGAACGTAAGGAGCGGGAAAATGGCTGACGAATTTCGGGTCATCATAAGGCGCATGCATGCAGATGATGCGGCATATGTGGCAGAAATAGAACGAAAATCTTTTTCCGAGCCTTGGCCGGAGAAAGAATTTGCCAAGGCTTCCGCAGCAGATAATTACATATATCTCGTTGCTGAGCATGATGATAAAATAATTGGATATGCAGGCTGTGTATTTGCGGTCGATGAAGCCGATATAACTAATATAGCAGTTGATTCCGAAGTGAGACGGATGGGAATAGGGCGCAAGCTTCTTTTATGCCTTATTGAACAGGCACGGAAAGCAGGACTTGCGAATATTTTTCTTGAAGTCAGGGTGAGCAATGAAGCCGCCCGCGAGCTGTACGTGCAATCCGGATTCGAAGCCGTCGGCCTCAGAAAAAATTTCTACTCGAAGCCTGCGGAAGATGGCATATTAATGGTAAAAAACTTACAATAATCGCCTATATTAAAACATAGATGTTAAAGTATATAATTATTCCGTGATATAACATGAAAGGAATAATATAATGAAAAAATATGACATCAACAACAGACTTGAAAAGGTCCGGTGTAACGCGTGCGGACAGGAAATAATGCACATGAAAAATATAATAACAGGACCGGCATTAAGCTTCAGGGCGGAGTGGGGATATTTTTCCGATAAGGACGGAGAAAGCCACCGCTTTGAATTGTGCGAGAAATGCTACGACAGAATTGTGGCTGATTTTATAATTCCGGTCGAAATTACAGAAAGGACGGAACTTCTATAAGAAGGAACCGATACAGACAGAATGCTGGATTTGTGTTTGCTGGGAACCGGAGGGATGATGCCTCTTCCGGGCAGATGGACAACTTCATTAATGACAAGGTATAACGGAAGCTCACTATTGATAGATTGCGGAGAAGGAACGCAGGTTGCACTTAAGAAGACCGGATGGAGTTTTAAACCGGTTGATGTAATCTGCATAACTCATTTTCATGCGGATCATATAGCGGGACTTCCGGGATTCTTATTGACGATGGGTAACGCGGACAGAACGGAGGACCTGCTTATAATCGGACCCCGGGGAATAGAACGCGTGGTTAATTCATTGAGAATTATCGCACCTGAGCTCCCGTTTAAGATTAAATTCCATGAGCTGACCCGGGATTTCGAAACTATTGAAGCGTGCGGATACACCATAGATGCTTTTAAAGTGCATCACAGGGTTGTTTGCTACGGATATAATATAAGGATCGGAAGGCAGGGACGGTTCGACGCGCAGGCAGCCAGGGAACAGGAAATACCTCTTGAATATTGGAACAGACTTCAGCATGGAGAAACCATATGTGAAAATGGGGTGTGTTACACTCCTGAAATGGTTATGGGCCCTCCTCGTAAGGGCATTAAGGTAACTTATTGTACTGATTCCAGACCGGTGAAAGCTATAGCGGACAATGCTGTTGATGCAGATCTTTTCATATGTGAAGGCATGTACGGTGAAGACGGCAAAGAAGGCAAGGCACGGGAATACCGCCATATGACAATGTATGAAGCCGCGAAACTCGCTGCTGAAGCCGGACCGAAGGAAATGTGGCTTACACATTACAGCCCGTCACTTGTAAGACCGGATGAATACCTGCCTAAGGTGAAACAGATTTTTGCCAACACGAAAATGCCTAAGGATGGTTGGATGAAAACAATTGATTTTGTGGATTAAAGAAGGGAAGGGATATTATGAAAAAAAGACTCGGCAAATTAAGAAAACCTATCATAATAACAATTCTTGCGCTGCTCGTGGTCTCATATTATATTTACCTGACACACAGAAATGTGAATAATGATGACAAAATGACATCGAACTCAGCTGTCTCGGAGATAACGTCGCGCGATCTGGAGAAGAATTATCCGGGAACACCGCGCGCTGTTGTGTCTTATTTCGCAGACATCCAGAAAATCTGGTACAAAGATGACATAACCAATGATGAACTTACCGGGCTTGTGCAGCATGCAAGGGCTCTTTTTGATGATGAACTGCTGGTAGCCAATGACTATGAGCAGTACATGAATAATTTAAGAAGTGAGATAACCTCATATAAAGATAATGAAAGCTATATTACAGAGTGTATAGTCGAAGATGGGTATGATACGGAATACAAAACATTCCAGAACAAATCATATGCTTTTGTCAATACCAAATACTACGTTAAAGATGATAAGAACCTGAATGTAGTATATGAAAAATATACACTCAGAAAGGACTCGGATTCACGTTGGAAAATTCTTTTCTGGGAAGTAACTGACGGAACCGAAATGGAAGAAAAATAATGGATGATGTATTAATACTTGCAATAGAGAGCTCATGCGATGAAACGGCGGCGGCGGTTGTTAAGAACGGCAGAACCGTGCTTTCTAGCATAATATCATCTCAGATAGATTTACACACGTTGTACGGCGGTGTCGTACCTGAACTTGCGTCCAGGAAACACATGGAACAGGTAAATCAGGTAACTGAGCAGGCTCTTGCCGAAGCGGGTGTAACTCTTGATGATATAACGGCTATCGCGGTGACTTACGGACCGGGGCTTGTCGGAGCACTGCTTGTCGGAGTCGCCTTTGCAAAAGCACTTGCTTTTGCGGCACATAAACCGCTTGTCGGAGTACATCATATAGAAGGCCATATAAGCGCTAATTACATAGAAAATCACGAACTGGTACCGCCTTTCGGATGCCTTGTAGTATCGGGCGGACATACGCACCTTGTGAATGTATGGGATTACGGTAAGTATGAAATACTCGGACGGACGAGGGATGATGCTGCAGGAGAAGCTTTTGATAAAGTCGCAAGGGCGGTGGGACTCGGATATCCGGGAGGACCTAAGATTGATAAGCTTGCCAAAGAGGGTAATCCTGATGCGATAGAGTTTCCGCGTGCACATATAAGCGGTTCGGACTATGATTTCAGCTTCAGCGGACTGAAGTCATCCGTGCTTAATTATCTGAACCACTGTGAAATGAAAAACATACAAGTAAACAGAGCAGATCTGGTGGCGTCATTCCAGAAAGCGGTGGTGGACGTACTGGTATCCCATGCAATGGAAGCGGTATCTGAATTCGGATTTAAACAGTTTGCGATAGCGGGTGGAGTGGCATCAAATTCTGCACTCAGATCTGCCATGGAAAAAGCATGTGCAGAACGTAATGTTAAATTTTACAGACCGTCTCCTATACTTTGCACAGACAATGCGGCAATGATAGGAGCAGCAGGTTATTATGACTATATGGCAGGAATCAGATCAGGGCTTGACCTGAATGCGGTTCCCAACCTCAAACTCGGAGAACGCTAATGGATTATAAGCAGAATTATGCCATCGTGCTTGCCGGAGGAAGAGGGAGCAGGATGGGCAGTGATATACCCAAACAATACATAAATGTCAATGGATATCCGGTATTATATTATTCTCTGAAAGCATTTGAGGATTTTGAGACGATAACCGGTATTATACTGGTTACGATTCCGGATGACATTGAATACTGCCAGCATGAAATAGTGGATAAATATAATTTTACCAAAGTTAAGGCCATAGTTCCGGGAGGAACCGAAAGATATAATTCGGTGCGCAATGCGCTTGATACTATAATAGAAGACAACAGCCTGGTTTTTATCCATGACGGAGCGAGGGCATGCATAGATACGGATACTCTCAGAAAATTGTATTCCGATGCCTGCCGGTACCGGAATGCGGTCGCTGCAGTTACATCCAAAGATACAATAAGATTGTCGGACGATAATAAAACAGCTGTTTTCACACCGTCGCGGGATAAGGTCTGGATTATACAGACTCCGCAGGTGTTTAATACAGGTGAAATAAAGCGCGCATACAACAGAATGGAAACATCCGGAATGTGCGACGGGATTACCGATGACGCTATGGTCATGGAAAGATTCGGCGATGAAAAGATCCATCTTACGGAGTCGTCATATGCCAATATAAAGGTCACAACGCCCGATGATCTGTATGTTGCAGAGAACATTCTGAAAAATCGTAAAAAAAATAAAAATAGTTGTTGACATATGCGCATTCATTTGTTAGAATAACAACTGTCGCTGAAACAGCGCAGTAATATGGAGAGGTACCGAAGCGGTCATAACGGGGCGGTCTTGAAAACCGTTTGTCTTCACGGGCGCATGGGTTCGAATCCCATCCTCTCCGCTAATTAAAACCACTTGAGCAAGTGGTTTTAATAATGTAAATCGGCACATAAGAATCAGGTAAGCCAAATAGGCTCTGTTTTTTAGCAGAAGTACCCAAGAGGCTGAAGGGACACCCCTGGAAAGGGTGCAGGTCGTTAATAGCGGCGCGAGGGTTCAAATCCCTCCTTCTGCGTTGGTGATTTATCACCGCAAAACACATCGAAAAAACTTTTAAAAAAGTTTCAAAAAGTTGTTGACAAACATATGACGATGTGATATATTAACTAAGCTGTCGCTGAGAGATACAGACAGACAGCGAACAAGAACCTTGATAATCAAACAGTGAAACAACCCTGAAAATTTCAAAGAT
>CAMENP010000022.1 GCA_945928575.1 uncultured Butyrivibrio sp. | reverse complement strand
CCCCGCGCGGCCTGCTTCACTTCCGCGCGGCACCATATTTCCGCCATATTCGCTCTCCCCCGCGCGGCCTGCTTCACTTCCGCGCGGCACCATATTTCCGCCATATTCGCTCTCCCCCGCGCGGCCTGCTTCACCTCGCTTTTATCGGCTTTGTTGTAATATTTGATTATTTTATCACTTTTTTGGTCATTTTCTGACTCCAGGTGAGATATTTCTATATATTTCCCGATGTATTATAGGACACAATACCCCTTATTTAATATATTTTGCCAATCCGGGGATATATCTGCGCCGATATATATTAATATTTGATATCGCTTTTTTGTCTTCGCTTTAACTTTCTCCCCTTTTACATCAAAATGCTGCGAAAAGTGAGATTTTGGCACTTTCGCAGCATTTCATATTTCATCGATTTATCACTTTTGTAGCGGATAATCGCAATTTGGTGTGAATTATATCGAATATAGCAACTTAAACTTACGCCCTACGCTCTCTCCCGCCCAGCCATTCCGCGCGGTGCCATATTTCCACCATATTCGCTCTTCCCCGCGCGGCACCATATTTCCGCCATATTCGCTCTCCCCCGCGCGGCCTGCATTCTACAACAGTGCGTCAAGTCCCGCCTCGTCAAATACTTTCTTGTGCGCGAACAGCTTGCACAAGGCAGCAAAATTCTCCTCGGAATGTTCCACCTCTCTTGAATAGAGATGCGCTATGTCGACACGCTCCGTGAATGAAAGAGAGCCGCCGTTGCGGCGCCATGCTGCCATGTCGCACTGCATGATCATGAGTGTACTCACGATTGCCATCTTGACCTTGGTAAGAACATCGCGGTCAAAGACACCCTTAAGGAAATACCGGAACACAAAGTACGACACTATATTCTCATACTCGTAAGCATAAGGACGGCAGTAGGCGCGGTACTCCGATTCAACAGTATCATAATCGCCCCCATAAAGAATACTGTCGCAAAGTCCGGCAAGCTCAACCCACTCACGCTTGATTATTACCTGTTTGAGATAATATTTCCAGAAAGTGCAATATACAGATGCTTTGTTTGTCTTACGCGGGCTCCACGAAACCGGCGGATTGTAATTAGCGACAACATCACGCAGCCTGTCGGAATTCTTTATATTGTGCTGTAAGTTTACCGCATAATCAAGAAGGATGCGCATACGCCCGTAAATGTCTGTTTCACGGTTCCACACTATGTCAAACGCGCGTTTTCTGGCATCCCTTAAATTCAGGAAAAGAAGACCGTCTATGTCATTGAGTGCCGGAAAAGCATCCTCATCATTGTGCTCCGTAAAACCCGGTGTACGATCCTCGGTAAGAATAAGTTCGGCCGCTGTTTTACAGGAAAGCGCGATTCCGGTCTCACGCAGATTGCCATATTCGGTGGTGTAACGCGGATACTGGTCGCAAGTCACACATAAGGCATCCTCACCGAGGGCAGTGTATAAATCGCACAGATTGTTGTCATTGAGAAAAGGGCATCTTCCGTCTTCTCTGATGCGGAACTGCCCTTCTGCTCCTTTGACACCGTCGACCATAACCGAATGAAGACGGTCCCCGAAATCACCGGTTATAGTCTTATAATATTCGTATGAGGCATCATCCACATCCACCTGCCAGCCTGCGCAACATGTGTCTGTACAATCGCCTGCGATACATTTGAATTTATCATAATAATCAGGTGTTCTAATCAACATAATTGTTATATTTATCGAGCTTGTCAGCCGATGTTACTATTTCCTCCATTAAGCCGCCGGCCTCTTTGGTCTTGGCCATATTGTTGTTGCTGAGTTCAACAGCCATATCCATGCTGGCTGCAACCTCCTCGCTGGCTGCCGAAAGCTGGTTAATGCTGTCAACGATCGCATTGTTGGAATCAACGATCTGTTTAAGCTGCTTCTGTGTGTCGGTAACGCTCTCGTAAAGCTGCTTGAACATCTCCTCCATTTTAACATAAGTGTCCATCGAATCGTCAATGAGAGATTTCTCATCTTCAATTGAAGCTACAACCTTACTTACAGTTTCCTTGGTTCCCGATGCATTGTTCTCAAGTGCCTCGACTATGCCGCTGATTTCTGCGGTAAGTGTCTGTGTCTCATCGGCGAGATTACGGATTTCATCGGCAACAACTGCGAAGCCGCGGCCGGCCTCACCGGCTCTGGCACTCTCGATTGAGGCATTGAGCGAAAGAAGATTAGTCTGTGAGGATATTCCGTTGATCTTGTCGGTAATTCCTCTTACTTCAATCGCATTCTTGACAAATTCATTGATTGTATTCATAACCTGCTTATTCATTGCAGAGATATTGGCAGCTTTATCGTCAAGTTCCTCAACAAGCTTACGGCCCTCCGAAACCATGTTGAGTGAATCGCCTGCGATGCGCTCCATTCTCGAGGCATTGCTGTCAGCCGTAACTATCATTTCCTGAATGTTACTTGTCATAACGGTCTGACTCTCTATATTCTTGGCATTATCGTTATTGCTGTCGGCAACCGCCTTAAGAGTCTCAAGTGCGGCCATCGTTGCATCGTTAAGTTCTCCCATAATGGCATCGGCTTTATTGGTATTCTCTTTAACCGTATTGCCGAGTGCAAGCACATCCGAAAGGATCTGTTCGGATTTCTCTTTTTCGGACTTAACTTCATTGACCTGGTCACCCTTCATGACATTTTCAAGATATGTAATCCATGTAAGCGCAAATCCCGTGACTCCGACAGTCGCAGTCTGAAGTAATGCCGATGAAAGCGCAAAATCGATTCCGGACGGCATCTTGCCGCTGATTCCCGCCATAACAACCGATACAATATTGAGCGCAAATAATATGCCTGAGATTATTCCCATAAATAAAGTATCGAAATACAATACATACATTACTATAATAGGAAATGCTACCGTAAAAACAGTATCGCTCTTCGCATTAATGAGTGCGATTCCGTATACTGCGGCATAACCTATAATTGATACAAAACGGAACAGATTTCCGTCTTTTTTAATAAAATATACAACGTAATCTGCCACCAGTGTTGCCGCAGTTACCGCTGCAACAATAATTCCCAGATTCATTGAAATGTTACCCTTCATGGCATCCTGAAGATAGCCGCCTATAAGGAATGCATCTATAATGGTCATGATGATCACTACAAATGTATTCGCCTTTTTCATGTGTTTCATTGATTTCCTCCTAATACATGCTTAATGTATTTATTTTAACACTTTAAGCGATGTGTATCAATAACTTTTTTATAATATTTAATATAAAACCCCGGGTAAAAGCATTATAACTTCTACCCGGAGCTATGATATCTGATATTACATTACCGGTTCAAATTCAAAACGAAGTCTCGGAAGTTCCTTAATCTCGTAATAATAATTGGTAAGCCAGTCTTCTCCCTGTGACGGGTCGTTCTCTCCGGTTGCAGGAGGTGCAAAGATGTTGAGTTTCACAGTCTTAGGTCCGCTTATCTTACCGTCAAAAAATGCCGGCATAAAATCTACGAACTTAACTCCCGGAGCCTTATAAAACCACTGTCCGTTAATTTCCATCATAAGGTTGGCATCTGCAAGACTTCCTTCAAAATAAGCCTCTGCAAAAACAGGATTTTTCTCAAGGTCGATATCTATTGCGATACCTTCGGAATCCTCTGAGCTTCCCCAGCGCAATGTTACCGGAAGTTCCGCATCGCCCTTAATTTCAATTCCCTGCTTGAAGAAATCGTCATTCATGATTTCCTTGTATGCGCCGAGAATCGGCTGCTCAACTCCGACATCGGAATTATTAGGGTCGGTAATCTCAAGACCGAGTCTTCCGTCATCCCTGAACTGATAGAATGTGAAACCGCTGAGCCAGTTCTCGCTGTCTGCTTTGATATATTCACAGAATTCCTTAACTGTTGCAATCTGGTCAAAAGGTCCTGTTACATCGCCGTCCGCATTGAACTCGGAGATAAGCATCGGCTTGTTTACTCCGCCGTTGATCTCACGGAATCTCTTGTATGCTGCCTTGGTTCCGTCATAAACTTCCTTGGTATTGCTTCTCTTATGCTGGCTGTTGTCCTTAAGGGCAACCTCATAAGGCCATCCCCAGTTAAGTGAAAGATACTGGTCAACCGACCAGATATCGGTCTCTTTAACTGCTTCTGCAAATTCTGCTTCTTTTTCTATTTTCTCAGAGCCCGGCTCAAGACCGCCTATGCAAAGAATTGTAGATACATTCGGAGCGATTTTCTTAAGGATTCTCTGGAATCTTACATAGAAATCGGCAACCTGCTGGTAACTTGCTCTCTTGGTAAATGAGAACCAGTCTCCGGTAGCTTCGTGGTTAAGTCTTAACATCATACGACCGTAAGGAACAAGGTCTTTGGCAATGGCTTCGATCTGCTCATCCGTAACATTCGGGTCACATGTAAGTGTAAGGACAACCTCCTGTCCGTGCTTTCTGATATCACGCATGCATGTGAACGGCTCGCCGTCGTGATTTCCGTCAATTCCTCCGCGATATGGGAAATAATCATCATAAGGATAATCCCATGCAAAAGAAATATCTGCATCCTTGCATGCCTCGCTCACTCTCTGCGGCCATTCCTTATCAAAAGGATAGTAGCAATACATGATGTTGATTCCTCTGTGCGGTCTGCCAAGTTTTCTCAAAATATAATCCTGATTGACATAAAGTCCTCTTTCGCTTCCGTCTCCAAGATCGAGTGCACACTTAGCAGGTGTAAGCTGTGTCTTTGATATTTTCATAAATGTCCTCCTTGAAAAAATTACTTCATAAATACAAATGATTTAAGTTCAAATAAAACTTTGTTTTCAAAATAAGTTTTGGTCCAGCCATCATAAGCCGTTGTTACCTTAAAAAATACGGAATGTCTTCCGGTAACCGCCTTCACAACAGTGCTGACCGTTCCCGAGTCATGTCCTATCTTAACCGAACCGATTTCTTCTCCATCCTCACCGTCAATAAGGATATGAAGTGTACAGTCGGCTCCCATACCGTTAATCTGCGCCGCAAATTCCATCGTCCCGGAACTGTAATCATCACCGAATTCATAATATTTGTAACCGATTACCGTTCCTTCTTTAATATTGGTGATCACACGTTCAAAAGGATTATGCTCCGTAACAAAAGCCTCTCCCTTAAGCACACAGGCGATATCCGCCGGTGTAATCTTATACGGTGAAAGAGCATCTTCAAATCCGAGCGATGTCATCTCAACCGTCGGTATCGTACCGTCCGGGAGAATCTCTATTTTCTCGACGCATCCTCTTCGTGACATGATCGAACTGTTCGTCATCCTATGGTAAAAAATATACCACTGTCCGTTAATGCATGCAACCGAGCCGTGATCATTGCCACCCGGATAATCCACACCGTTATCCACGATGTATCCGCGGTATGTAAACGGGCCCGTCGGCTTGTCCGATGTCGCATATGCAAGGCGTGAACCCTGCTGCGGTGAATATATAAGATAATACAATCCATTAATCTTACGCATCGAGCACGCTTCAAAGAAAAGCGTCTCTTTGGTATCGAAGCCGCGCTCCGGCACCGGCTCATTCGGTATAATATGCTCTATCTCACTGCCGTCTATAATCTCATACATATTATCGCTGTTGACCTCGGCCATAAACGAACGCTCAAAACCGCAATAAATATATGTACGTCCGTCATCGTCCACGAACACACCCGGATCTATGAACCATCCGTCACAACAGATTTCATCCGGCATAGTGTATTTATATTTGGAAATAAGCTTAAACGGACCCTCCGGCCTGTCGCTCACTCCGACGCATCCGCGGGCATTGATAATGTACGCATAAAGATAATATCTGCCGTCCTTCTCGACAACATCCGGTGCAAAAAGCTGGTTATTCTCATTCGTCCAATCGGTGTCAGCCTCATGATCCCTGTCCGGAATAGTGTGAAAAATATCACCGTGGCACACCCAGTCATTCAGATTGTCCACCGGTGCACTCCAGCACTTAAGCACATGGTCGCAGAAGCTGTCCGACCCTGCTTTATCGTGTGAGCCGTACACATACACCCTGTCCCCGAAAACTCTCGGTTCGCCGTCCGGTATATACTCCCACAGCGGAAGATATGGATTAGCCATAGCAGAATCCTCCTGTAAAAAAAATAATCTATTAGACTATAACCTATATCCGCATGAAAAAAAAGGGAATTATTATATATTTTTTACTTGAATTAATGCACATTCATATTGACAAAAATCCCCCCGCCGCTCATAATACAAACAAAGATGTTGACGCCTCAACATCGAGGTAAGGGGGACCGAAGCTCTACTTTGGGGGATCCCTTATCTCCTTCTCGGGCGTCCGCGGCCAAAGGCCGCATTAATTATGCCCGACACCATATCGAGGTAAGGGGGGGACCAAGGAGGATATCCATGACAGATCGATTCGATATTTTTACAATGACGATAACACAGATATACCGCAGTCTCCAGCGTATCAAGAACCGCGAGATGACTGAGGTAAATCTCAAAGGTGTGCATGTAATGTGCTTACACACACTCAACCACAATCCGGGCGGGATGACACTGACTGCACTCAGCCAGGCTTGCGAAGAGGACAAAGCTGCAATGTCAAGAACAATTGCGGAACTTACCAGACGCGGCCTTGTGACCACATCATCAAAAGCCCGGTACCGCGCGCCGATTGTTCTGACCGATGCCGGACGCGAGACTGCGGCCAAAGTCGATGAGATGATCAATGAAGCCGTTGACGCCGGCGGAAACGGACTTACGGACGATGAACGCGCCGAATTCTACCGTATGCTTACACTCATATCAAACAATCTTATCAAATACCTTAAGGAGGACTGACAACATGTTTTGGGCCAAAAAAATTTACTGCCGATGCTACCAACAGATTTTTCATATAGCAATCCCGTTTCTTCCGTACAGGAAACCGAAGATTCTTCAGGGAATTGCAGAGCTTCCTGCTCTGCTTCATAAGAAAAAAATATCATCGCTCCTTCTTGTGACCGATGCAAGCATCCGTTCATTCGGACTTACCGCACCGCTTGAAAAACTGCTTGCCGATGAGGAGATTAGCTGCATCGTATATGATAAAACAGTTGCCAACCCTACAACCGTCAATGTTGCCGAAGCACTTGAACTTTATAAAGAAAATAACTGCGAGGCACTTATAGGTTTTGGCGGAGGCTCATCGATTGACTGTGCCAAAGCCGTCGGCGCAAGAATCGCCCGTCCGGACAAAGAGCTTGCCGACATGGAAGGAATCCTGAAAGTAGGACGCAAGCTCCCGCTTCTTATTGCAATTCCGACAACCGCCGGAACAGGAAGTGAGACGACACTTGCCGCAGTAATCACAGATGCCGAAACAAGACACAAATACCCGATTAATGATTTTCCGCTCATTCCGCATTACGCGGTTCTCGACCCAGAGGTTACACGTTCACTCCCGCCGTCACTTACCGCAACCACCGGAATGGATGCACTTACACATGCCGTTGAAGCATATATCGGCCGCTCCACGACCGCCGGAACCCGCAAAGATTCCGTCCGCGCCGTGCAGCTTATTTTTAAATACATCAGGGCCGCTTACAGTGACGGTAACGATATGAAAGCCCGTAAGCAGATGCTTTATGCGGCGTACCTTGCCGGAAGTGCCTTTACCAAATCATATGTAGGATATGTGCATGCCGTTGCACACTCGCTCGGCGGCAGATACAACGCTCCGCACGGGCTTGCCAACGCAATTCTTCTTCCGCATGTACTTGAGGCTTACGGCGAATCGGCCGCACACAAATTATGCAAGCTTGCCGTCTATGCAGGGCTTGTTGACACCGGTACGCCGGATGATGAAGGCGCTGCTGTTTTTATCAAAGCAATTAAGCAGATGAAAGAGGACTTAAATATTCCGGATGTGATTCCTGAAATCAAAGAAGAGGACATTCCGGAACTCGCGCGCTACGCCGACAAGGAAGGCAATCCTCTTTACCCTGTTCCGAAGCTCATGAACGCTTCCGAGCTGGAAAAATTCTACTATTGTGTCATGTCATTGGGACAGGCAGACTAACGGAGGGCATTATGACACCGGAACAGATTAACAGAATAATTACAGACCAGAAAAAATATTACGCCGAAGGACACACGCTTCCCGTGGCGGCAAGAATCGACGCACTTAAGAAACTTTATTCCGTAATAAAAGAACGTGAGGACGAAATCAATGCGGCAATAAAGGAAGACCTCGGAAAAGGAGCTTTTGAAAGCTATATGTGCGAAGTCGGTCTCTCACTCAGTGAAATATCATACATGATAAAACACGTCCGCAGATTTTCACGCGAACACCGCGTTGCGACACCGCTCGCGCAGTATGTATCACGGAGTTATGTTAAGCCGTCGCCTTACGGAACCGTACTTATCATGAGCCCGTGGAATTATCCTTTCCTGCTTACGATTGACCCGCTTGCGGATGCAATAGCAGCCGGAAATACCGTAGTTCTTAAGCCAAGCGCCTATTCGCCGGCCACAAGCGCCGTCATTGAATCCATCATCAAAGAATGTTACCCGGCTGAATATGTGACGGTTGTTACCGGAGGCCGCGCAGAAAATTCATGTCTTCTCGAAGCGGAATTTGATTATATATTTTTTACCGGAAGCCAGGCTGTCGGCCGCGAAGTCATGCGCAAAGCCGCCGAACACCTTACGCCTGTTTCACTTGAACTCGGAGGTAAGAGTCCGTGCATCATAGACAAGAGCGCCAATCTTAAACTCGCCGCCAAGCGCGTCGTATTCGGCAAATATCTCAACTGCGGCCAGACCTGCGTTGCTCCCGATTATATTTACTGCCACGCAGATATAAAAGATGCTTTTATCGCCGAAGTCCAAAACCAGATTGCCGTTCAATACGGAGATGACCCGCTTGCGAATGCCGACTATGGCAAAATAATAAATACGAAGCATTTTAACAGGATCAAAGCTTTGATTGACCCTTCCAAAGTTGTGTACGGTGGTTCATGTGACGAAGTGTCGCTTAAAATTGCGCCGACGGTCATGGATAATATAACGCGCGATGATGCGGTTATGAAAGAAGAGATTTTCGGGCCGGTCATGCCGGTTATGGCTTTTAGCGATTATGAGATGCTAATAAATGATATCAATTCACAACCACACCCGCTGGCGCTGTATATTTTCGCCTCAGACCGCAGGCTTATAAAAAATATCACATCCCGCATAAGCTTTGGCGGCGGATGTGTGAATGACACGATCATCCACCTTGCCACAAGCAATATGGGATTCGGCGGTGTAGGCGCGAGCGGTATGGGTTCTTATCACGGCCGTGACGGCTTCAACACTTTTTCACATCGCAAAAGTATTGTCGATAAGAAAACATGGCTTGATCTTCCGATGCGTTACCACCCTTACCGCAGTTTTAACGGTAAATTAATAAGAATGTTTTTAAAATAATTATTTGTCGCTGTCGATGTACACCGCTGCCTCTTCAAGGTCCTTGCACACGGCGGCGACTTTCTGTCTCATATCATCATCCGGCTGCCACAGATCCGGAACCATGATTGTCCGGCATCCCGACGCCAACGCAGCCTTAAGTCCGCTTTCAGAATCTTCAAGGGCATAGCACTCATTCGTCGGAAGTTTAAGTCTTCTTGCCGCTTCAATGTAAATATCAGGCTCAGGCTTGGATCCGGCCACCATGTCCCCACACACAATAGCATCAAAATATTTATCAATATCTGCATCCTTAAGGTGTGCTTTTACAACATTTTCAGGTGATGATGATGCAACCGCGATTCTGTATCCGTGTCCCTTAAGATAATCAAGGATTGTTTTAAGTCCTTTTTTGACCGGAACATGATTATTGGCATAATAATCATCAATATATTCGTAAGTCATGCGCTCGACTTCGGCCTCGTCACACTTTCCGCCGAAACGCTCACGCCATTTCTGCTTAGTCACCTCGAGATTCATTCCCAGTGTCTCTATCACCATGAATCCGGCCGGACCTATTCCGAGTTTGTCCCCTACATAGTCCCATGCCTTTACAAAAACAGACTCCGTGTCAAACATGAGTCCATCCATATCAAATATAGCACCTTGCATTATGCCATCCTCCTTATGTTTCTGTATAAGTTTTAACATAAAAAAGTCTTTTAATACATCTCGACAAAATGTCGAGATGACAGCGATTTTTGTCTGTCTTATTCTGTTGACTTTTGGCATATTTGCCGTTAGAATAACTCTTGTAAGAACGAAATGTTCTTATTACCAAACCCCCTCTTATTTCAGAGTTAAGACTCTGATATTAACCCACATATATCCTTAAGATTCCGTTACCCTCCCAAGGTAACGGTTTCTTAATTTACGGGATTAATTTCTATATTACAGCGCCGGCGCCGCCACGCATTCTTCCGTATACGCGGTTTCCACACACTATGCAGTTACGGCCGCTGTTCTTCGCTTTATATAAAGCTCTGTCAGCTTCCTCATACATATCGTCAAACGCATAATCCTCCCCCGGTATTCCGTACGCAATTCCCATACTGACGGTAACATATTCCGACACTCCGGCATAAGCATGCGCTATCTTAAGGTCAGCAACGCTCTTTCTTACTTTCATTGCAAATTCGACAAGCTCAGTCTCCGTCATGTTCTGTACGAAAATAATAAATTCTTCGCCGCCCGTTCTGGCTGTGATATCAACACTTCGCTTAGCCGTATTTTTAATCGCATGCGCCACTTCCTTAAGACATTTATCACCTGCCGGATGACCGAATTTATCATTATATTTCTTGAAAAAATCAATATCAATTTCAATGAGTCCGACATTCGTCTGCGTTCTCGCGCAATACGGCCACAGAACTGCCGCTTTCCTGTCAAGTCCTCTTCTGTTAGCCAGACCCGTAAGCGGATCCATATCTGCCGAAATCGATTTCGCGCGGAGTCTGATTCTCGTCTGTTCTCTTCCGCACACGCACCTCTCAATGATCGCCGCCGCTGCCCACGACATAACACACAGGCATACCACTTCCGCAATATCCTGTCCTGCGCGGTGTGCCACGATTACCGACACCATGGCTGCCACAGAATAATATCCCATAAACAGCTTAAAATACAATCCGTCAAGAACCGGAATCAGCATTACCCCCGCTGCCGATATGATATATCCAATCGTACTTCCGGTCACATTCAGATAAAAGCCCGATATAATAAGTCCGAACGTTGTTACCGCATAGTACTGTGCCATATAATACAGACTGTAATAGCTGCGGTAGCCCTTTGAAAAAATAAAATATCCGGCACATGCCATACCCATTTCAATCACCTCGGTAACCGCAAGCCATACGGTAACCGCGGTCATATGGGAAGCATATGTTCCGGATAAATGTTTTACAAGAAAATATATCGGTATTATAAATATGAGCGCGAGCGCAGTTAAAAAAGCCCTGACCGCATTCTTATGTCCGAGCACTTCACCGATTTCCTTAACAGCCGCACCTCTTTGTCTGCTCACTTTAAACACCACTCTCGAATAATCTGTACCTGTAAATAACTATTGATAATAGTATACATCATACATACACCGGATTGCAATACCCAGTCCGACATAAAACGAAAATTTTCGCAGATATCTTCCTTACTGTTCCCAGTCTGATGCATCTATTTGATACACAGCATACATATATTCCATAATCGGTTCCGTGACCTCATTTATTTCGTTTATCAGTATTCCGTTATCCGTCTTACGCATCCAGTATACAAACAGGTTTATTCCCTGAACATAGGCCGGATTTTTGGTGTCTATATCACAATCTGTCGCTACAAACACAAACATATCTCCCGGTCTCTCCGTCCGGTCGGTATATCCCCAATTCATAAAACAATTTGAATCAACCTGATGCATGTATTTTACATCTGCATGTTTAATATGTGCTACCCCGTTGCCTTTTGTATCTTCACCAAAAAGATACAGCATCAGCTCTCTGTCAACATACAAATCAACAAGTGTATTCCAATCCCGCTTATTGATACACTCTATCTGTTTTTCTATAACTTCACGGTATTCCTTAAACACCGCTTCATCCGCAACCGTAACCGATTCCTGCGAGGATAATTCAACCGTATAAGCCGGAGCTGTTGTTTTACCGCAGGATACGAAGCATAACGATGTTAAAATAATAATAATGCTTAAAATATATTTCATATGATTATTCCGATCTGAAGCGAAACACTTTATTATTCACATAATAATTTACAGCCGAGTCAACATATTCTCTCTCAACATCCGTCAATTCCGCATTTTGGATATATTGTATCCACTGATTTTCATGAGATGAACTGCCTGTTACCGTCATAATAAACGGAGATACCGTATACTCGTTAATTCCGCCGTACGCCTCTGTATAATCAGATTTTTCTCTGGTTTTTGCTGCACTTATAATCATACGAAGAAGTTCCGTTCGTGTACTATCGTCCAATGAATTATATGCCATGTTTCCCCCCAGAACTATTTCTGCTGCCATAACGCCCCTGTACTGTTTCCAACTATCCATAGTTATATTTTGTGTTGAAAGTTTATCTATATAAAATTTGGCATAGCATTGATAGAAGTCAATTCTCCGGGAAGCAGCTTCAAACGCATTTGATTTTTCCATAATATTATTTATCACTGCACTCCTGACCGGATTAATTTTAATGCTGAACACTTCGCACACGGTACTGTTTGCAAATTCTAGCAATTCTTCGGTTGATAAATTGTCGATCAGATTATCCGGCATATAATTTCTCGCTATTTTTACAGCGTTATCAGCGTTACTTCCAAAATTATCCCACGGTTCCATCGGATAAGTAGGATTTCCGTTTTTATCTGTCCAAGCTGCTTCCGAATATGTCTCATATTCGGTTTCGTACTTTTCTATAATTTCTGCTGCTTTATATTTGACAGGCGCAACCGTATGTGATTCATATTTATGCATACATCCGCAGCATAATATAATCGGTATTATCAATACGATTACAACTGCCGATATTCTTATTCTCCTACTCAAACTCATATTCCAACACCTGGCAGTTATCGATTCCGAATGCCGCAAATTCCTCATTCGTCATATCGCAAAAATACGACTGCACGGCTCTTGCAATTCCGTTGTGCGCCACCAGCAGATACATCTTGTCGCTGCCCTTAAGTTCCTCTAACAGACTGTAAATTCTGTAACACAGATGTAACATCGTCTCGCCGTTGCCGAAATGATTGATGAAGTTTGTCTTAGCTGCCTTGAACTCTTCTCCGTTACGGGCTGTCGATTCATATTTGCCAAAATTCTGCTCGCGGAGTCTTTCTTCCACGCGCATCGGTATCCCTGTAATTTCCGATACATGTTTTGCCGTATCATAGGCACGTTCAAGCGGAGAGCAGAGAATTTCGTCAATCGCATATCCCGACTTCTTTATGATTTCTCCGAGTTCTTTGGCCTGTTCATGCCCTTTGGCGGTAAGCGCTATGTCGGTAGCACCGCATATTTTATTTTCGACATTCCAGACAGTCTGTCCGTGTCTTGCAAAATATATTTTATTCAATATCCGTACCCTCCATATCCATCGGTCTCAGCTTCCAGTATGCTCCGCCGTCAGCGCCGCATATCTTAAGTTCGGTTTCGCCGCAGTGTTCAAAATATCTTGAGGTCATGACCGCAACCCCGTGGTTGAGATATATTTCAAACATTGAGACATCTTTAATTATCCTTATGTGATTAACACTTTCAATCTTTACCTTGCGCGTTGTTCTTCCACCTGCGCAGTCCGTTAGAAAACTCAGTTCAAAAACCCCCGCATCCCACTTAATCCGCACCTGCGAATTAAGCTCGATTAAGAATGGCGTTCCTTCATTGACAGAAATTTCGCAGTCCCATATATCATTATTGATAACCGTCACAGTATCTGTAAGCCGGTGTTCTTCATATCTTAATGTATCGAATTCCCTAACGGGATACTGCCTGATAATTCCGTTATCCAACTTGAGTTCACGCATCAGCGTCATGGAATGTTGCCAGCCCTCTTCTATCGTCGGCGCATTGTTGTATTCCTCTTCCATTCCCGGGACTCCGGCCCAGCCCATTATAAGCCGCCTGCCATCCGGCGCCTGCATTGTCTGCGGCGCATAGAAATCAAATCCGTAATCCCATTCCCTGAAAGACTGCTCGTCAATTGTTCCGGCAAGTTTTTCCGGTTCTCTGTCGTCAAGTATTACATATCCTGAATGATACATATTCTGAAACGCGGTGTCCCCGCGCTTCGTTCCCTGCGGGCAGAAAGCAAGCACCGTATGTCCGTCCAGGGTAAATGTCCCCGGACATTCCCACATATAGCCGAACGGCTCTTTGGAAACTACATCCCCGGCCCACTCCCAATGTATCTTATCCTGTGATCTATATGTAATTATCGCACCGGTATCGTTATTTTTGCGCCCTCCAAGTATCATATAATACTCGTCATTCTTTTTCCATACCTGTGGGTCACGGACATGATTGGTATAATAATCCGGGTAGTCCGCATTCGTAAGCAGCAGCCTCTTAGGGCCTGTTTCGTATCCATCGGCACTCACAGCCGTTATGACATTGGCACCACGGCCCGCATTCGTATAATCATAATCGCCCGGTTCCATCACATTGCCCGTGTAATAAATTTCCATCTGTCCATCATCGGTAAAACCGCAGCCCGAATATGCACCGTCACGATCCCATGGCGTGTCACTTTCAACCGCTATTCCTTCATATTTCCAGCTGACAAGGTTGTCAGACGTATAATGTCCCCAATACCTCTCGGTCCCCATCGGGCCGCTGGGAGCATACTGGAAAAAAACATGATATTTTCCTTTATAATAACACATGCCGTTCGGGTCATTCATCCAGCCCTCCGGCGGCATAAGATGCAGCTTAAGTCTGTACATTTCAATCCTCTCCGATAAATCCAAACCGCTTTAATGCCTTGGCAATTCCGTCACGGCTGGCATTGTCCGTAACATAGGCAACCTCATCCTTAAGTGATGCCGGATCCGCATTACCCATCGCCACACTGTTTTTAACATATCTCAACATAGGCAGGTCATTGCTGCTGTCGCCAAAAGCATACGCGTCATCAAAATCAAGCCCGAAATGTTCAACAAGGTACTTGATTCCGGTTGCTTTGGAATAACCGTGCGGAACAAATTCAAGAAAATTATTTCCGCGGTCAATGCACTGGAAATATTTGTCCGTGACTTTTCTGAGTTCTTTAACCTGCGCCATGGTATCATACCATACAACAAACTTATCACAGGTATAATCTTCCGCCTCAAGCGGGTGCGACATATCATAGTGAAGCGACTTGAATTCTTCATAGAGTTTCTTCGCCGCCGGATTCCTGATTCCGCGGCTTAAGTCAAAAAGAACTTCCTCGCGTGATTCAAACACAACATCCGCATCCACCTTGCGCACCTGTTCAAGAATCTCCATCACCACTTCATGCGGCTGATTTACATGCATCAGCTCCTTGCCGCCGTAATAGATGTTGGTTCCGCAGCCACACACAATCCCGTCAAATCCGATTTCCATAAAACGCGGTTCCACATTCTGATAACATCTTCCGGTATTGATAAACATAAGATTGCCGTTCGCCCTCGCCTGTCTTATCGCAAGGATTGCACTGTCGGGAAGTGAACCGTCCACCTCGGACGTCAGCGTTCCGTCTATATCAAAAAAAGCAATTTTGGTACTCATAAATTCTCCTTAATTTTCTTATCATATATGTGTCTTGCCAGATATACAAACGGCGTGTCCAAAAGGCTCGTTACAACATATATAACATAACTGCTGATAAAAATAGAGCCGATCGTCTTGAAATCATATGTGCCCCAGAAGGCAAAAAGTGTAAACAAAAGCGTATTGATTATCTGGCTTACCAGCGTGGAGCCATTGTTACGCAGCCACAGGAATTTTCTCTTATCGCCAAACCGTTTTTCCGTGAAAGCCCACCATTTATGATAAAGCCACACATCAAAAAACTGGCTCACAACATATACCACCAGTGACGCAAGTATCATCCTCGGCGTGTTCGAGAATACTGCCTTTACGGACGGCATCATCGTATCGCCGGTTGACGGCACATACAAAAGCCAGCTCTGTGATAATAATAAGAAGAAAACCGATACAAAAATACTCATCGTCACGGCTTTATTGGCCTCTTTGCGGCCCTCACACTCCGACAGAATATCCGTGATAAGGAATGTCGATGCAAAAAGGACATTTCCCAACGTCTGCTCCATTCCAAATGCCTTCACAAGTATTATCACTTCGATATTGGCCAGCACAGTCGCTATTGCGGACACACAGAACAATCCGGTCTTTCCGAATAACTTATATGCGAGAATGACTGTTCCGAAAATAAGGACAACGGATCCTATTAAAAGTAATTCATTCATAATCTCAATCTCCAACTCCAAAATCAGTATTATTGATAAGAATATCCACCCGCTCATTATCCTTATATTCAGGATAGATATTGCGGACAAATTTGTTGATAACGCGTTTGCACGGCTTGATGCCGGTCGAGTTTTCGCACATAATATTAATACATATTCTCTCAAAATTTGCAAGACCGAGTTCAACATCTTTACGCATGCTTTCCTCTGTCTGCCCGCGTATACCGAACAGGAAATTGGCCTCATCAAAATTCCTGCTTATCACTTCCGGGTCTTTTTCCGGTATTCCCTTGTGAAGTATTTTTTCCCTGAAATCATAATCAAAAGACTCCAGACCGAGCTTCATCTTAAGTTCAAAACCTGCAAATTCCCGGCGCAGTTCTTCTATCCTGTTATTGTAAAAATAATGCGCTTCAAAATGTATTGTACGGATCCTGCATTCCGCGCAGCGTTTCTTAATAAGTTCAATCGTTCTCTTATCAAGTTCAAACACCGAGCCCGAATTGATTATTTCGATATTGCCGTACTTTCCTGTAACCTGCGACAGCGCCGCCCGGTTTATCATATAATTGACATCCTCATCCCGCCCGCTGTCACTGTAATAATCGCAGAAGGTACATTTCTTATACACACATCCGCTGCCGCGCAGAAGAACTATTTCCCTTGGATTCTTATCTTCTATTACACTATATCTGTCCATCCTGTCCTCTGTGTACCTGATGATATCGGAATATTGCGGATACTTCTTAGCAAACTGCGTGATGACCTCAGGTTTGTCCCAGTAGTGCATCGGATAGACCGCATCCGCTTTTACTTTTCCAAGTAGATATTCTATTCCTCTGAACATATCATCCCCCTGCCTTGAATCCACCGGCACCATAACCGCATCAAAATGCATCCCTTCAACAGCCGTCAGATATTTGCGGTATGAACCTGTCATCCATTTATTCACACGCTCGTCTTCGCCATCCCACACCCAGTCATTCAAATCTCCCGCGTGGTATACCGACCTTTCCGCTCCGCCGTCATCAAACGTGACAACATATGCCACTCCCTTATCCGTAGAGCGCAGAGTCCGGACCACCGCGCCGTTATCCAGCGTATACTCCTTATCCGGCTCCGCCGCTATGATTTCCACACCTTCCATATGGGACGTATAATTGCGCGGTTTGATGTCATATGATATAATTCCCGTCATCCGGCGCACTTTCTTTTCCCTTAATATCTCAAAAACATACGGATTATAATGATCCGGGTGCCTGTGGCTCACAAACACATATACCGGCTTATCCGCATCTTTAATAGGAAAATCCGCTCTGTAATAATCAAATATATAATAGGCATCAGCGGACTCCACAAGGAATCCGCTGTGATAAATGTATGTAATCTTCATAATGGTACACCTTACTTATTCGTATGCATAAGCTTATTGCTGATAAATCCAAATGTGGCACCCACCGCACCGCCAATGATGTGTGTGATATTGGACACATTACTGGTAACGGCTATAAGCTGGTATATCTGCTCGCCTATATAAATAACGGCAACAAGTATGAATGTGACCGGAATGCCTCCATCATCAAAGCTCGTAAGTGACGACAGCAGAATAAAAGCAAATACAACTCCGCTGGCTCCCAGAAGTCTTGTAAACGGGCTGAAAATCATATGAAACGCACCCGTTACAACCGCTGTGATCAATATCACCAGAAGGATATCCTTTGAGCCGTATTTCTCTTCAAGCATAGGCCCCAATATAAGAATCATCATTATATTATTGATGAAATGAGTCCAGCCGGCATGTCCGAAAATATGTCCTATAAGCCTTACATATGTAAGTGGATTAAGGAATGATGATCGGTACACGCTGAACAATTTAAGTGTACTGATTCCGCCCGTAATCTTATCAAGTATCAGCGCCAGAAGGCACACACCCACAAACGATAAAATAACCGGCGAATTAAATGTAATATGAATCCGTTTCTTAGCTGTATTATCTGTCTGCATAAATTTCTCCCTAAAAAAATATTCTACAGACATTCTACAATTTCAGCGAATTTTTAGCAAGATTTTTTTCAGTTGCGTATTACGTCTCTGCGATAATGGACAATAACTCCCATCTTTCATAAATATCTCAGATTTATCACTTATGCGATAAATATAATTTATATTAACTATACATCCATTATGACTTCTAAAAAAATTTATGCTTTTTATTCTATGTGCAATGCTACCAAGACCCTCGTTTACAACAATTTCCTTTCCACCGTTGAGTCTTATTAAAACTTTATTTTTATCAATTATAATCAAATAAACGATGTCACTTTCTCTAAGGACATAAAGTGACCCGTTTGCTCTAATCTCAATTTTATTACTCTCATCATCGGCAGACAATTCATTTAATATTTCAACTAATCGTCCTTCTAATTCTGTCTTAATTATATATGCATATGCATGTACTCTAAAAGCCTCGGCAGCATAACAATAATCGTCCGCCACAAATATTATCGGAATCTTCCTACTGCAGTTACGTATGTTTCTTCCAATAGATTCACACTCTCTTTGCTTATCACATACCACAAATATAGCCTTATATAATTCTATATTATCCCGACTATATTCATCAATACTAACATCTAATTCTGCATTAAAGGATGATTTAATTTGATTGCATAATTCTAAATTATTATTTTTATCAACTATAGCAATATTTATCATTTGTATACTCCTCTCATCATCACGTTAAAATATCATAGTTATTATAATGTACTACATTTCATTCAGTATCCTCTGGATTTCCTCCGCAGGTATTTCTGAATATTCACTGATTCCGTTCAATCCCTTCAAATCCGAATCTATCACAAATTCATCTCCGAGTTCGTACGAATTATCTGTACTGTTATAAACAAGCTTATTCTTTACAAGCAGGCTGATAAGTTCCCTATAAGTATCCGTGCTCTGCGAATACGCCGTTACCCAGAATCCGACATATGGACCGTCTTCACCAAAATATATATATTGGTTCTCGCTGTTTAAGCGTATGTCTCCGATTTCGGTATTCTCATTAATTTCTATATTATCAATGACTTCTTCTCCACCTGAGAGTGAAACCCTGATCTCAAGGATATTATCAGACACTCTTTTACCTGTCACACTCGTAACGTCATCAAACTTCTTAAAATAGTCTTTCGCGGACAGTTCCAATGCCTTATGTGTCTTTCCATCAACAATCACGCAATAACAATTGTTGTCAAATTGTTCCATCATTCCCGAATAAAAGCTGTTCATTCTCACTATTACATCTTTCACTCCGTCTCCGTTGGCATCACGATATAATAACCGTGGAGTTCGGCTGCCTTTATACCTATCCACTACAGTCAGTCTTCCATCGCTACCCGGCAGTAAAACATCAACTATATCTGACGCTTCTCCGAATTTGATCATCAATTTATCCCACATATCCACTACTTCTATTCCATCGTCTGTTTTCAGTGAACGAAAATCATAGTTATACCCCGGATAGTAATAATATGACATTTCAAAATCCGGGTATAGTATTTTACCATACCCCTTCAGCCATGATTCATCCCATATTCTGTCCATTATAAACTCGTCTGTCTGCTCCTTGCTCATTACCACCTTTCCATCTGTCTCCGTCTCGGTTGCTTCGATTGTAATTTCAGGTGTCTGTTCGGCCACCTCATTCTGATTGTTTACCGATGCGCATCCTGTAAGAAGGACTCCTATCAAAGCAGTTGATACTACCAATTCTCTAAATCGCATATTTATTCTCCTTTTAATAATTTTTTAGATTAGACCATATATTATTTAAATGTAAAGAAAACATTATATCTATATTCCTGTCCATAAGTTTTCCACAAGTTCTTTAACGAACCAAAAGAAACTATATATGAAGATGCATAACTTCCTGCCGGACAATATACATATTTCACAGGAGCAAATGAGGTCGCATTCAACTTCGCATTAATTACCCCATTTACATCTTTAAAAGATACATTACATATTTGGTTGTTCTCCGACTTAAATGAATTAAAAAGTGACCTAAAGCTATCTACCTTTTCAAATTTAGCCCTACTATATACTAAGCCATTATTCCAATATAATCTCTTAGCATTCTCCAATGCCTGACTCCATAAAGAATTAGGTGTACCCTCATCACTCAGCGCTCTTTTCAGTGCTAAAAACTGGCTGCCTCCTCCTTCTGTTACAACTTCATATGCAGTCATATTTCTATTTTTCATTCTGTTCTGAATAACCTGTGCCACTCCAATTTGATCTAACTGATCTAAGTTTGACTCAAAATAAATCACCCTGGCAATTATATTTATTTGTGTAGCTGCCGATGCTGCTGCATATGTGGATGGGTAAGCTTCAGAATACATCATACACTGACTCATGTCGAAATCTAATTCATATATATTCGAAAGTATCTCATATGCTATTTCATCAGCAGAAATATATTTGGTAATGTCATTTTGGGATATTCCATCTAAGTACCTGCTGTTTACTTTATCAATATACCTTCCACCAGAGTATACCCACCCTGTCTCATTATCTACATATTCACCATGGTACCTATAACCATTAATATTACCAATACTATCCTTACCATCATCCCTTATATCATCATATGGCAAATATGTTCCATCAAGCACATCATTATGATATAAATATCTGCATATGCACTCACCATCTTTCACGATACCTGATATATTTCCATTTTCATATTGATACTCATAATATTCATTTTCATATATAAACCCAAGTGGTTCTTGCATAAAATTATATACATACTCTACTGTGCCATATTTACTCGATTCTGACTCAATCCTGCCATCGCTCGTGTAGCTATAATACACATTTTCGTTATTAACTATTTTTTTACATCTGAATTCATTTTCATCATAATAATAACTTGCATTTATGTTATTACCGTCTATCGCTGTCAGTAGATCATTATAACCTCTAACTGAGTATTGCCAACCAAGATTATAATTTTCATAAGTGTCTTGAGATATTATATTCTTAAAAATTCTAGGTTGAGATGATATTGCTTCCTGAACTTTTTTAGTGATTTCCTGATTGATAATATCTGTATCTTCAACGTCTTCTATTTGATAATTAATCATCGGTTGCTCAGCAGGACTCTCTCCCACCGCAAGGACTCCACTTGTCTTCAGTACCATAACAGTTGCAAAGGCAGTTGTAAATAATAAAATCATACTCTTCTTCATTTTAATGTAACCTCCATTTATTTATGCTTTCGTTTCCTTCATCCTACCATATCATTCATGCTTATTCAATTCATCTTAGCTAAGTGATGTATTTTTCATTCCAAGTGTATTCATCTGCAATCTGTTATATCTATATTCATATAATAAACTACTCTTCCACATTATTTCAAGAACAAAATTGTTACATTTTTGTTACATTGTTTTAAAATTCAGTCAATTGTTTCCCCTATACGCACAAAAGCTGTAAAGACCTCTTGCCGGCCTTTACATCTTCTAAACATTTCGTATTATTAAAGCATTATCCCTGCGTATATCTTGACAGGAACTGCTTAGTTCGCTCTTCCTTCGGATTATCTATGACATCACGCGGCGCACCCTGCTCCACGATCACTCCGTCATCCATGAATATGATATGATCCGCAACATCCCGCGCAAAAGCCATCTCATGAGTTACGATGATCATGGTCGTATGTCTGTCCGCAAGTCCTCTTATGACCTTAAGCACCTCTCCGGTAAGCTCCGGATCAAGTGCCGACGTCGGTTCATCAAAACACAGGATATCCGGTTCAAGCGCGAGCGCTCTTGCTATTGCAACACGCTGCTGCTGTCCGCCAGAAAGCTGATGCGGATAATGATCCATTCTTTCCGCCAGTCCCATCTGTGCTAACAGTTCTTCACCATGACGGTTTATTTTATCATAAATCTCTTTCTTAGCAGTCTTGAAATCCGGGCGCTCCTTTGCCAGAAGTTTTTCTGCAAGCGTAACATTCTCAAGTGCCGTGTATTGCGGAAAAAGATTAAATGACTGGAATACCATTCCGAAATGCAGTCTTTTGGTTCTGAGTTCGCTTTCCTTGCGTTTCTGCTTAAGCGAAGCGTCAAAAAGCGTCTCTCCTTTGACCTTAATCGTTCCTCCATTCGGAGTCTCCAGGAAATTAAGGCATCTGAGAAGTGTCGTTTTTCCCGAACCCGAAGAGCCTATTATCGCAAGCGCACTGCCTTCCTCAAGTGAGAAGCTGACATCTTTGAGAACGCTTGTACTGCCAAAATGTTTTTCAATATTATTGACTTCAAGTATCGCCATATCTGCTCCTCCTATTTGAAATAGCTGAGCCTGCGCTCAACATAATTGAATATCAATGTAAGTATGCCTACAAAAAGCAGGTAGAAAATTCCGGTATAGAAAAGCGGCCACACAAGTCCGGCTGATTTCATAAATGAGTATCCGGTAAAAGTAAGTTCGTATGCCGCGATTGTTCTGGCAAGCGAGGTATCTTTGACAAGCGTGATGATCTCATTGGACATCGGCGGCACAATTCTCTTAATCATCTGAACCAGTGTTATTTTTCTGAAAATCTGTCCCTTGGTCATTCCGAGTACCTCTCCGGCCTCTCTCTGACCTGCGGGAACGCCTTCGATTCCGCCTCTGAAAATAACGGAAAAATAGCACGCATAATTAATCGTAAACGCAACAACCGTTGCCGTGATTCTTCCCGTCTCATTACCGCTCCACACGTGCCAGCCTATCATGCCCGGTCCGTAAAAAATAATAAGAAGCTGAAGCATAAGCGGCGTTCCGCGGATAATCCACACAATCGTATGAATCAGCCACTTGAGCGGCTTAAACTTGCTCATCGAACCGAATGCTATCACAAGTCCGAGCGGAAGTGCAAAAAGCAGTGTAAACGCAAATATCTCAAATGTCGTCAATAGACCGCTTAAAAGGGTCTGTGTTACCGTCCAAAACATAGCATACCTTTCCTAATATTACTTATTTGATACAACAACAACCTGCGCGTTATTGCAGTATGCATTGGTGCAGTCCATAGCAGCCGTAACTTCATCAGTAAGTGTCATACCGTTCCATACAACATCAATAGCCTTGGAATTAAGTTCCATTGTCTTATTGTCCCAGTCAATCTCAACAAACTGTGCTTCAACTCCGAGCTTCTCAGCTACAAGTTTAGCCATATCCGCATCAAAACCGATCCACTCTTTGCCGTCTTCCGACTTATAGTCCATCGGTTCAAAATCAGTGATGCCTACAACAAGAGTTCCTTTATTTTTAATGTACTCAACATCACTGTCTGCATTCTTAACATATTCGGCATCCTTCTGCTCAACAATAGCTTCCTGAACGCCATACTTCTCTGCTGTTTCTTTCATTGTGCCATCAGCATATGATGATGCAAAAACAGAGTTAATATAAGATACTAGGTCTGAACCCTTACGACATCCGACACCGTACTCTTCTGTTGTAAGCTTGTCTGTATATTTAAGATCAGGGTAGCTTGTTCCCTCGCCGATCATAGCTCCGGCCATAAGAAGGTCGATAATGGCGGCATCCGATGTACCTGATGCAACTTCCATAAGGGCATCCGACTGTGCAGCTACCACATTGGTCTTCCATCCGTTATCCTTAGCTGCTGCTTCTCCTGCAGAGCCTGCCTCAACAGCGTATACTTTATTATCTGCTGAGCCTGCACCTGTTGTTCCGCTTGACTTCTTGCCGCATGCTGTTGCCGCAATACCCATAGTAAGAGCAAGTGCCATAACTAATGCTAATTTCTTTTTCATAAAATTAATCCTCCATTCCAATTACGCGCAAAAAATTCTCCGCGCGTTTATTTAGTATTCTACCATAGTAGTACGCTAAAGTAAAGCCGGAGAATTCGCGATTTTACTTATGTTTTTTATTGATTATATACAAAAACTATCTCCCCCGTCGTGCAGTCTACATATCCCACTATTTCTTTTCTATATTCAAGATCTATGTGGAACGCCCAGCACGGCCTTGCATCCGCAAGATCATATGAAAACCATCCCTCCGCATCTTCATTCCATCTATGTACATTGTCCTCACCATCGCCCGGTAATGTTGATTTAATTGACATCATATATTCCAGATCAACTGATTGAATCTCATATTTTTTCTGCCCGGAAAGTTTTCTGTTTAGCATAGCCGCTGCATCACCAACGCTTATAATCGTCTCTTCACCGTGCATTTCTCCGTACGGAAGAACAACATCATTATATGTAACATTTTTGACATTTTTTGCTCCTGTTCCTATAATACAGCACTCTCCGCCCCACGCTCCATTATATTCACGTTCATCTTCAGAAGGATGTTGTCTCATAACATCAATTATCGGTGCCCCCTTGAAAACACATTGGAATCTTACATAATAAAATATCTGATTATCGGTATTTCTCATTACTTCAATCCTGCTCGCCTTATAAGACACCTCATATCCCAGCAGTCTCATGTAATACTGTGCGTTTTCATTCGCAAGTTTCTCGGCCTCCTTTATTGACAATTTTCCATATATCAATTCATACTCCACATCTTCATAAGCAGAATTGAGGTCATATACTGCAATTATCTCATTCTGTTCAAGATTATATTTATCGGTTCCTATACATGCGGTAAAAAATCCCGTGCATCCAACGGACATATAGTTATCGCCTTCCTCATACATCGCTCCGCGCGGATAGTATTCATCGGAATTTATAACATATTTTTCCGAATATGTATTCTCTTCACCGGCGTCTCTAAGCACCTGCTTAAAGATTTTTTCATATCCGGCCTCATTGGCCATAGTATAATCGGGGCAATAACTTTCCCCTGTATACACTGCTTCAGGCTTGTTTATGCTGATATGTTCCGGGAATTTAAGATTGTCGTATTCTTTGCCCTCAAGCTCACTCACATCAAAAGCTTCCTCGATTCCAACTTTAACGTAGTCTTTCTTGTCCGCTTTATTCTGATTGTGTTTTATTATAATTATCGCTGCGGCGGCAACAACAATTACACAGGCTATGATTATGTATGCACGAGATTTTTTCATCATGTACCTTCTTTCCTATGCTATAATGTTCCCTTGTGCTATAATATGCTTAGAATATGAACAATTCTCCAACGAAAGGTGAACATTGACATATTGATTTTTCTTAGGTCTATTCGATCCAAAATACATTTTATATGTTCCTGCAGACGTAATATTGATAGGTGTAGTCCCATAATTTGTTTCTGTACAATGGACATATCCACCACTTACATACGAATAAAGCTTAGATGTTTTAATTGTAACATATTCGCCTCCATTGCTTACGAGATTGTATGTGCCGGAATTTTTATAAATTCCTGACGGTGCATTTTCAACATACTCCAGCTTAAAACCTAAGTTATTAGTTCCTACAGCCGCAACCGGCATTGCACATCCAAGTGCCATTACCGCTGCTGAAACAACAGCTGCTGCCTTTGTTAATATTTTTGTTTTTCTCATCGCAAAATCTCCTTTGTTTTTAGTAAGATGCATCTTCATTCTGAAGAATATCATAATTATTTTTTTCTGTGTTAGATATTGCATAAATGGTTTTATTCACAGCACAAACGGCAATTATATTTTATAAGTGGAAAAATTATGTATTCTGTTTAATACATCATTGTACCTTCTTCTGCTTATTTCCATAACCTTACCGTTTCGCATTGTCAACGAGGAATGTTTTATCATCTGTATATAATTAATGTTAACCATCTCCGCCCGATTGATTTTAACCATGCTTTGCATATTCATCATTTCAAAAGATTTTAGACTCTTATTTTTCGTTTTTCCTCATCATTTCCCAATATCACTGTCTGTATCATATCAATTCCTCGCTAAAAAAGTTGTTACATACATGATATTTCTTTTTCTGTTTTTTTCAATAAATTTATCGCAATACGTCACGAACTGCGCGTATAACGACCTGAACTGCAATTTTTTCACTTGATATAACTTAATATTCTGTTGACTGTGACATTTCGCACGCCACTCTTGAAATCATAATGTTTCTATGATATATTAATATTGAACGAACGGTCAGTATGCAAGAGACATGTAAACAGCTTTAAGCAATATTTTAATGGAGGTAATACAAAATGAAGAAACGAATACTAAGTATCCTGCTGACTCTATGTATGGTGTTATGCCTTGTGCCAACAAGCATCTTCGCCGAAGTAGAAACATTCGCAGCTGCCGACGGATTGGTATTTGACACCGACTACAATACGAAGGCGCAAGAGCTTGATGACAACTACGGTTACACCGGGTACGACCTTGGTGCTATCCGTGTTGGCGATGACAATAATAAAGGAATGAGATTCAGATTTTGGTCGCCAACGGCGTCAAAAGTCAGTGTCAATATTTTTACCACGGGAAGCGACGCTGAAATCGGCTCAACGAATGTCGGCACTTTCATGCTTGAAAAGCTGAAAAATGATGGAAAATGGACCGGTGTTTGGCAGATAACGCTTGCAGGCAACTGGCATGACCTCTACTACACCTACAGCGTGACGGATTCGCGTACAGGCGTGACTAAAGAAACTGCTGACCCATACAGCCGCCAGCTAAGCAAGGACGGAAAGCGCTCGTATATCATTGACTTCGACTACTACGTGTCCAAGCCCGACGATTGGGATAACGACAGCCACATCTATTTTGATAGTGTAAAGGCGCGCTCGGTCTATAGGCTTGATGTGGCAAGTTATACCGGATCATCAGACGCAGGCGTTAAAAACAGCGGAAAATTTCTCGGACTTACCGAGGAGGGAACAACCTATATCGACGAAGGAAGTAATCCTTCAACAGCACTTGATCACATCAAGCAACTCGGTGTGACTGCGGTTGAACTTGACGGTGTGTGCGATGCAGCTAACGCATTTGCTCTCAACCTGCAGTGCGCGATGGAGCAACCGGGCGCCGCCAGCGAGTTGCGGCAGCTGATAAAAATGCTCCACTCAGAAGGGCTGACTGTCATAATCAAACTGCCGGCCGGCTTTGTCGAGTCGAACAACTGCGCATTTGATGATGCTGTACCAAATTACTACTTCCGTTTGAACGAGGCAGGCGAGAAATTAGACGGCTCCGGTTTCGGCAACGAGTTTGCAAGTGAACGTTTGATGTACAGGAACTGGCTCATCACCACCATGCTCGGCTGGGTAAATGAGTACCACATCGACGGCATCTCCATTGAGCAGAGCGCTCTTATCGACACCGATACGCTCAGTGCCGCCATCTCTGCAGTTAAATCTGCCGACAACCGCATAGCCATCTTTGCCGACGGTGAGTGCAAGGCAGTAAACAGCCACCCGGGCACTGTCTGCACAGGCGAAACGTTCAGGCGTGCGACCTATGCAAACTCCGCGTATCTGCCGGATGCTCTGATTTATGAGGAGCGTAGCAACAAGTCACTCTACGCCGAAATATGCGATAGTCTCGGCGTTTCAAGCGATTTAAGAAATGAAACAGCTGTTAAAAAGGCCAAGTTCGCGGCCGGCCTGCTCGCACTTTCAAGGGACATATTCTACATTGATGCGGGCGACGAAATGTGCGCATCCGAACTTGATGAAAGCATTTTTGAATGGAAAAATATCAGCACCTATTTTGACGTGTTTTCGTACTACAGAGGATTACTGCAATTAAGGGCAGCCTTTCCTGAGGTTGCAAACGACGGACTTCAGTTTAAGCGCAGCAATGTTCTCTCTGCTTCAGGCAGCGGAAACAGACTTGTGGAAAGCTCCGACCAGAGCGGTTGGAAAACGGTCTCAATTTCATACAATGCTACCGATGAGCAGGTAAAAGAACTTGCCAACTGCTCTGTCAGAGATTGGGACATTGTAGTTTCTTCGGATTTTGCCGGAATCGACAGCCGCGATAAGCTGCCTGCATCCGAGCACAATTACTTTACAGCCGGCGCTTACGCACTGAAGGTTGCGGTCGATGCAGCAAGCTTTGCTTCGGCGGGCTTTAACTCCGGTACGGAATCGCTGACAATTGAGTTTATTGACGAGGAAACAAGAGAAAAACTCGCATCCGATATGGTCCTTACCGGCAAAAGCGGCGAAGGCTTTATTCTTCCTAATGCCGGCAAACCAAGGCTTGGTAACGGCTATGAGCTTCACAAGGTAAGTTCATACACAAACGGCAAATTCGGTGAAATCACGCAAGTAACGTGCGAATATGGGTATATTTTTGACGGAATAAAAGACGGCGGCGAATACTGCTCACCCGTCAAATTCAAGCTTATTGGCATCAATGACGTTACAAAAGTTCAAATGGACGGCGCGACGCTTACTCCGGATGACGATACCTATGTTTTAACCGGCTCCGGTGAGCACCTCGTAACCGTCGAAACGAGAAACGACAGTCACACCATAAAAGTTAAACTGCGCGGTGACCATGCTTACCGGTTTATAACCGAGAACGGAACGTATTATAAAAAATGCCCGGATTGTGGGCATACCACTTCGCCACAGGCAATACCGGACATAGCGGTAACCGTTTCGGACCGCGTCTGCGCGGATCAGGACTGCATTGTAACCGTAGATGACCAGCCAAACGGCGTGACGATCGACAGGGGCTGCTATGAATTTGAACTTATGGGAGGCAGCTTTGATATTAATGAAAAAAACGGTGTTTGGACCGGCACAGTCAGCCATAAGCTGTACCGAACCGGCGCTGACGCGTTCGATGTCAGTGTAGGATTCAGAACATCCGATGGCTACCTCTTTACCGTAAAAAAGACGGTCAACGTGCTTGCACAGCACACAGGCGGTACTGCAACCTGTGCCGAAAAAGCGATTTGTGAAGTCTGCGGTAAGCCTTACGGCGAGTTTAACGAAGCAAATCACACCGGCCTCAGGCACATAGATTCAAAGGCCGCAACAAAGGACACCGACGGCAATATCGAATATTGGCACTGTAAAGACTGCGATAAGTATTACGTCGATGCAGATGCAACCAAGGAAATTACCAAGGCTGACACCGTAACGGCTAAGCTGCCGAGTGACCCGGATTTTCCTCAGACCGGCGATAACAGCAGTCTCATGCTGTGGATGGAATTGCTCTTCATTAACGGCGGTGTTGCCATCTGCAAAACAATAATCACTAAAAAGAAAAAGTGCAACTGCTGATAAAACATTTGACCCTCACAGCGGCTACCGGAAACGGCAGCCGCTTTTTCACACGCCCATTTTGGAGAAATAGCAGCATGGCGTTATGCGTCGCTGACAGAACGGCATTGTGGTACATAATACGATATTTTCACCCTTTTGGGGTCAAAATCAGCAATTTAGTGTTACTAATTTGCTATATGTAATACCACAACACGATAATATATATCAATATATATATTATAAGATATAGAAAATTTAAAATATTACAATGCGAATCCTGTCAAATTACCACCAATCGCATTAAAAACTGTAAAAAAGTGTGAATTAGTAAATTTCAAGCACAGAATAGTATCAGTTAAGGCACTAAATAGTCTAGAACGCATCACGCAAAGCCTAAAACTATTTAATACAATCCTCACATGACATTTCGTCCATTAACTTTAAACTGATATATTTCTCATATTCTTCTGGTATTCCAATGTCATATTTTTGATAATAATGCAAAAAATCTGTTGGGAATGTAAAGTTCCCAGCTTCATATATTCCAGCTTGCGGTATCTCTTCCCCATCAAATATATCTTCGGTAGACATAGGCGCAACCGCCGAAACAGAAAGGCCTTCCAGATATTTTAATATCTTATCTCTGCTAATATGATTTTTGATCTTCTTATAATTATCAAACTCATCTTCGCATTTTCCATATTTCATTCCTTTGAAAAATCCAAAAAACGTCATATTATCACCGCTTTCCTTGTGATTTAAATGTTTTCATCTTTCCACTTCCATTGTAACATACTATAAAATGCTCATTTTTTGCAAACATACAATATGTCTCTCAACCCCCAGCGAATTAGTAAGCCGTTGAGTAAATCCATCATCCACCGGATCCTATACTGCAAAATAAAAATACACGTTTTTTCCAACTTCTTTCAGACATTAAAAAACCATGTTTTTATCATGGTCTAAATATCTCTTATACTATCAAAAAATAATCCTCTCCTGGCATACTGATTCCTTTCTAAAAAGCACCCTGCATTCCTGCAAAGCGCTTTCTAGTTCTTCTTTTCTTTTAAAACTTCCTTTTCTTTTTCTGCAAGAAGTTTATCACGCTCTGTTTGAGACATTGATCTGAATTTATCAATCTCTTCCTTGTTCAAATTATCATTCTCCTTATACATTTTTCTTTACCTCTTTGAATGTGAAGTTATATAAATATTTCAGTGAGCCATCGGGGGTGAGACGGATTCAGATAAAGGTCCGGTGGACCTTTATCCCGTCGAACCGACCGAGCCTGAGTTTACAAAGGCGAGACGAACCGGGGTTCGAGTCCCCGATTTACAAAAAAAGAATCACATTCGTGATTCTTCTTTCAGTGAGCCATCGGGGACTCGAACCCCGGACAACTTGATTAAAAGTCAAGTGCTCTACCACCT
>CAMENP010000021.1 GCA_945928575.1 uncultured Butyrivibrio sp. | reverse complement strand
ACAGTGCCGGAGACAACAACAGCACCTGTGGCAACAGTGCCGGAGACAACAACAGTACCTGTAATCGATGAAACAACAGCTCCTGCTACAGAGACAACAGAAGTTGAGACAACAACCAGACCGGGTCAGGTTGAAGGCGATGATGAGACATCAGCTGAAGAGGAGACAACGCTTGCAAGACGCAGAAGACCTGAAGTTGAGGCTGATACAGGCGATAAGTCCAATCTTCGTGTACTTGAGGTGATTTTTGCAGCATCAGGTGTATGCTTTGCAGGCCTTGGTATCTATGGACTTACAAGAAAGAGATAATATCTGAATCCTACGTTTAAATGATAGTGGAAAAGAACCGCATCGCGGTTCTTTTCTTGCATTTTGGGAAGGTTTGTTATACAATTAACTCTAATCGGAAATCGGTGAAAGGAGTAATATAATGGGAAATGAAAGAATAATTGCACCGGGTGAAATATACAGACATTTCAAGAATAAGCTTTATCAGATAATAGCTATAGCATACCACTCAGAAACAGAAGAAAAATATGTAGTTTATCAGGCTATGTATGGTGATTTTAAGATATACATAAGGCCGTATGATATGTTTATAAGCGAAGTGGACAAAGACAAATATCCGCTTGCCACGGCCGGATACAGATTTGAGAAAGTGGATACGGCAGAACTTTCCTGCGTTGAATCCGCTGAAGATGTACCTGCAAAACAGCCTGAAGAAGTTGAGATATGTAATAATGATACCGAAGAGAATGTTAACCCATACCTTATGGGATTCTTTGATTGCGATACGAGTGCTTCGCAGATAGAGTATCTTAATTCAATCAGGGGAAAAATCGATGACAGGCTTATTAATGATATAGCCGTGTCGCTGGATCTGACTGTTGATGACGGAAATATAGATGACAGGATAGATTCTTTGATACGATGTCTTAAGATGAAAGCCAGATTCGAATGTGGAAGGTTAAGATAGAAGGAGAATGGAATATTGAAGGAATTCTGGAATTCATTTAAGAAAAATATAACTTTTGAGAAAATTATAGTCAGGCTTGTAATGGCATGGCTTTTAACAGCGATAGTATTCTTTTTGAAGAGCGGTGATACATTTAACAGTGCTGCGTTTGCAGCGGATATTAATGTGCCGATGTATGCTTGTTTTATGTTGCTGTTTTTTGCTTTTTTCTGCGGTCTGGGATATATGAAAGTATTTTCGTGGGCAGAAGTGTACGGGCCGATGATTTTGGTTACGTTATACGGGCTGGTTACAATAAGCAGCAATACTGATGTGACCTATCTTGTCGGAATTCTTGCGGTTCTTGCGGTTTCGATCGCTTACGCAGCATCACATGCCAGGATATTTGCTGAAATTAACAAGACAAAAATAGTTGTAATAATATATATTATTGCGGCGGCGTTCTATATGCTTATCGCGGGAACATTCACGGTGTTAAGATATGTTAATTACTCTGCGCCGGGATTCGATTTTGGTATATGGGTACAGATGTTTCATAATATGAAAACAACACTTGAACCTGTCACAACAGTGGAACGTAATATGACGTTGTCACATTTTGCAGTGCATTTTTCACCTATTTATTATCTGTATCTGCCGTTTTATTTCTTTTTCCCGTATCCTGCTACACTTGAAATCCTTCAGGTAGTTACGATTGCGAGCGGAATCATACCGATATATCTTCTGTGTAAGAAATTCGGCCTGAGCAAATCAGCCACTGCATGTTTTGGCATTATATTTGCACTTTTTCCTACGATCGCAACAGGATGTTATTATGATCTTCATGAGAATTGTTTCCTCATACCGCTTATATTATGGCTGTTCTATGCCATTGAGAAAGATGATATAAAAGGAATAATTATTTTTTCACTGCTCACAATGCTCGTAAAAGAAGATGCGCCTGTTTATATAGCGTGCATAGGTCTGTTTACGATATTCGGTAAAAGAAAATATATAAAAGGAACGGCAATGACTGTTTCTGCAGTTGCATATTTCCTTGTGGTCACAACGCTTATGCAGAAATACGGACTTGGCGTAATGACTTACAGATACAGCAATTTTATGGTTGACGGTGCCGGAAGCCTTATGGATGTGATCAGAAACTTTGTGACCAATCCGGCATATGCCATTGCGGAATGTTTCGGAAGTGAGAAGTACCCGTTTCTTCTGTATATGTTTGCGCCGTTAGGAGCATTGCCTGTGGCTACCAAAAAAGTTTCACAGTTTATATTACTGCTTCCGATGTTAATAATTAATCTGGCAACAGATTACCAATATCAGTATTCGATATTTTTCCAGTATGCATTCGGAGTCACAGCAATACTGTTTTACATGGCAATATCGAATTATGCTGAACTCGGAGAAAAATCACGCAGATTTATGTGCTCGCTTGCGATATGCTCCGCAGTTGTTATAATGCCTGTTGCATCTCTTTCAAAATCATGGTATATAAGCAGTTACTCTGACAATAAGGAACAGATTGAAGTATTGAATGATGCGATGAAGAGTATACCTTCCGGCGCATCGGTAGGAGCGACCACATTCTTCGTGCCGCACCTGGCGGACAGGGCTGAGATTTATGAATACCCGTACAAATTTGACAAGTCACCTTTGCCGGATTATCTTGTGATTGATTTGAGGTTTTACAAGATATCGGACCAGGATGAGAAATATTTTAAAGAAAATAATTATATCGAGACAGAACAGGTAAAGGGGTTGTATCTTATATTACAGAGATATTAAGGAAGTAATAATGTATGCAGACTGAAGAATTGTTCGGACACGAAAAAATAAGCAGGATTTTATTTAAAATAGCACCTCCGGTTATGTTGGCGCAGTTGATACAGGCCTTGTATAATATTGTTGACAGTTTTTTTGTCGGCAGATATTCGGAAACGGGACTTACAGCGCTTTCGATTATTTATCCGATACAGTTACTTATGATCGCATTCGGCGTCGGAACAGGTGTCGGAATAAATACGGCGATGGCATATTATCTTGGTATCGGCAGAAAGAAACGCGCGGATATGATTGGCGGCATTGGAACACCTTTGGCTGTGATCATGTGGCTTATATTTGCGGTTGTATGTTTCTTTATAATGCCGTCTTATGCGGCTATGTCAACGAAATCCGATGCGGTTATACATGATGTTGTGAGTTACGGAAGAATTGTATGCGTATTCGGCATCGGACTTTTTGCTGAAAGCGTATGGACTAAAATATTACAATCTAACGGCGATATGCGTACACCGATGATTGCTCAGATAGTCGGTGCGGTGGTAAATATTATATTGGATCCGCTGCTTATTTTCGGAGTTGGTTTTTTCCCGGAAATGGGAATTGAAGGCGCTGCCGTGGCAACAGTGGCCGGACAGATGGCTGCCGCGCTGATTGTCATGAAGAAAGGATTCAGACGTCCGCCGGATATAAGAATTTTCCCGTGGGGAGCTGCTAGGATTTATAAGCTTGGTATACCGAATATACTGATGCAGTCGGCTTATACGTTTTACATATTGGGACTTAATATTATCCTGTCCGGATTTTCGGATCAGGCGGTTACGGCATTGGGACTGTATTACAAATGGCAGACATTTTTCTTTATTCCGCTCGGAGCTTTGCAGACATGCATTGTTCCGGTGATAAGTTTTAATTATGCCAGAAAGAAAATAACGAGATGCCGCAAGACGTTATCGACAACACTTGTGTACGGTGTGGCATTAATGCTTATAGGAACATTATGTTTTGAGGTTATACCGGGACCGATGCTTAGTGTATTCTCATCCGATCCGGAAGTGATCAGAATAGGAACTTATGGTTTCCATCTGATTGGGGTAAGTTTTATTCCGATGGTTACATCGCTTACATTTCCGGTATTTTTCCAGGCAATAGGATATGCGGTAAAAAGTTCGGTGCTTACACTGGTGAGGACGGTTGTGCTTTTTGTGCCGTTGGGATTTGCTTTTTCAAGAATAAGCCTGGAGTGTTTCTGGCTGACATTTCCGGTTACCGAAATACTTACATCTGTGCTGGGATTCGTTTTTTATAAATCGTTTATTAAGAAAAATGTTGATTTAATAACTGAACAGAATATATAATATGATGTACAATGAATATGACAAGGAGTGCTTTATATGAGATGCCCTTATTGTGGTGAAGAAAATACAAGAGTAATAGATTCAAGACCGGCAGATGATAACAGCTCAATCAGAAGAAGACGAAGCTGTGATGAATGCGGGAAGAGATTTACGACATACGAGAAAGTTGAAATGGTGCCTCTTTTGGTTATCAAGAAGGATAATAAAAGAGAATTATATGACAGAAATAAGATTCAGGAAGGAATAATCCGTTCATGTCACAAGAGACCGGTATCAATTAATACTATCTCTGAAATCGTGGATGAAATAGAAACCAGGATTTTTAACATGGATGAGAAAGAAGTTCCGACAAGCGTTATCGGAGAGATGGTAATGGACAAGCTCAAAGACATTGATGCAGTTGCTTACGTCAGATTTGCCTCTGTTTACAGGGAATTTAAGGACATTAATACATTTATGGTTGAATTGAAGAAGTTCCTTCAGTAGACAGCAGGGAGATTTACATGTTTAAGAAATTATATCCAACTGAATACCTTGATTCATCATACAGCATCGATTATGAACAGCTGTATCGCAACGGAGTCAGGGGACTGATATATGACATTGACAATACATTGGTGGAGCACGGTATGCCGGCAACCGAGCGGGCCGTTAAACTGTTTGAACAGCTGAGGACTATCGGATTCGATACATGCCTGATATCCAATAATAAGGAACCGAGAGTAAAACCGTTTGCGGATGCGGTGGGTTCAAAGTATGTTTTTGATGCACATAAGCCATCGAGAAAGAATTATATTAAGGCGATGGAACTTATGGGAACCGATACCGGAAATACTTATTTCATAGGAGACCAGATATTTACAGATGTATACGGGGCCAATCGTGCCGGGATTCCGTCTATTCTCGTGAAACCGATACATCCCAAGGAAGAAATACAGATAGTGTTGAAGAGAAAATTAGAAAAAATAGTGCTCTTCTGCTATAAAAGGAGAAAGAAATAATGGATGCAAAGACAGAATTATGCTGCCTTATAGGGAATCCGGTCGGACATTCATTGTCGCCGATGATTCATAATACTTTGGCGGAGCGTTTGAATATTAATATGGCATACACTGCATTTAAGGTCGAAAGCGACAGGCTGGATGATGCAATCCGCGGAGCTTATGCGCTCGGAATCCGCGGTCTTAATGTGACAGTGCCGCACAAGTGTGATGTTATAAGAAGCCTTGTTGATATTGATGAACTTGCCGGGCATATCGGAGCAGTAAATACGCTTGTCAGGGTGGACGGCGGATATAAAGGATATAATACCGATATTATCGGGCTCGGGAGACAGCTTGACGAGGAGAATGTTGTTATTAAAGACAACACCGTTATCATCATCGGAGCCGGCGGAGCATCCAAAGCAATTACATATCTTTGTGCGTCCAAGGGAGCGGCACACATATGGGTGCTGAACAGGAGTGTGGACAAGGCCGAAGCTCTTGCCGAAGAAGTCAATGCGCACTTCGGAAACGTCGTATCGGCACTTGCACTTGATGAATATAAGAAGATTCCTAAGGGTAAATATCCGGTTATCCAGACTACAAGTGTCGGACTTTTTCCGGCTGTTGACAGAGCAGCGATAGAAGACGAGGGCTTTTACGAATATGCGCTTACCGGTGTGGATATTATTTTTAATCCGGCCGAAACACGATTCATGAAATTATGCAAAAAACACGGAGCACCGGCACATAACGGTCTTAAGATGCTTTTATATCAGGGCATTGCGGCGTTTGAACTTTGGTACGATGTAAGAGTCGGCAGCGATGCGGCTGATGATATATTAATGATGATGAAAAAGGAACTTGACAAATGAGCAATATTATTCTGATTGGATTTATGGGATGCGGCAAATCGAGTATTGGAAGATTTATGGCCAGAAACGGTTACAGGCTTGTGGACACTGACAGTGTTATCGAAAAAGAGGCCGGCAGGACAATTAAAGAAATATTTGCCGATGAAGGTGAAGATTATTTCCGCAGAAAGGAAACGGATATCCTTATGGAACTCATAAAGCGTGAGGAGGACAATCTGGTCGTTGCGGTTGGCGGAGGACTTCCGATGCACGCAAGAAACAGGGCTTTGATACATAAACTCGGAATAGTTGTATATCTGCGTGCCAAAGTGGATACGCTTGCATGGAGACTCAGAAATGATACAGTAAGGCCGCTTTTGCAGACAGGAAATCCGCGCCAGAAAATAGCCGAACTTATGGAAAAACGTTCATCCACATATGAAGGCACGGCAGATGTAATAATAGATACCGACGGCTGCTCATATGAAAAAGTATACAGTATGATCAAGGAGAAAATAAATTGAAAAAAGTACTTGTAATAAACGGACCGAATCTTAATTTTCTCGGAATACGTGAGAAAAATATATACGGAGACAGGGATTATAACTATCTTGTGGGAATGATAGAAGAATATGCAAAGACAAAGGGCATAGAAGTTGAATGTTTCCAGAGTAATCATGAGGGCGCCATAATCGATAAGATCCAGGAGGCATATTTTGAAAATGTGGCCGGGATAGTAATAAATCCGGGAGCTTATACACATTACAGTTATGCGATAAGAGATGCACTGGCTTCCGTCACAACATTTCCAAAGATCGAGGTGCATATTTCGGATGTCAATTCCAGGGAAAAATTCAGGCATGTTTCGGTCACGGAACCGGCATGTACCGCGCAGATAATCGGAAAAGGATTTGACGGATATCTTATGGCAATCGATATGATTTTGTCAGAATAATAAAAAAAGGATTACGGGAGAAGGCATAGAATAATTAGAATAGAGAGAACTTTTCACAGCTTTAGGATCAGAGGTTAATATGGATATCAGACAGATGCAGGAACATTGGGAGAGGGAACATTTCAGTCCTTATGCAGCATTCAGTGATTCCTCAATGGGACGCGATGTGAAAGAACCTGAGTGCGATATCAGAACTATATATCAGCGTGATAAGGACAGAATTCTTCATTGCAAATCGTTCAGAAGATTAAAGCATAAGACGCAGGTATTCCTGTCTCCGGAAGGAGATCATTACAGAACAAGACTTACACATACTCTTGAGGTTGCCCAGATAGGAAGGACAATCGCAAGGGCTTTGCGCCTTAATGAAGATTTAACCGAAGCGATTGCGCTCGGACATGATCTCGGTCATACTCCGTTCGGGCATGCCGGTGAACGTGTCCTTAATGAAATATGCCCTTTCGGATTCAGACATTATGAACAGAGTATCCGTGTTGTGGAATTTCTCGAAAAGGACGGAAAGGGACTTAACCTTACCAAGGAAGTCCGCGATGGGATAGTTAACCACAGAACGAGCGGTCATCCGTCTACCATGGAGGGCAAGATAATCCGTATATCGGATAAGATAGCATATATTAATCACGATATAGATGATGCGATCAGGGGAGGAATATTGTCAGAGGATGATCTTCCGGCCGAATTAACGGCGATACTCGGTAATTCTACCAAGGAAAGGCTTAATACATTAATTCATGATGTTATTAATGAAAGTATGGATAAGCCCGATATCCTCATGTCGGAAGATGTGGGATATGCGATGACAAATTTAAGACAGTTTATGTTTGACAGTGTATATACCAATCCGATGGCTAAGAGCGAAGAGGTCAAGGCACGCAAGATGCTCAAAGAAATGTATTGGTATTTCTGCGAACACTTTGAAGAAATTCCTGCAGCTTTCCGCACGATTGAAGAGCAGCACAATGAATCCAAAGAGCGTGTGGTATGTGATTACATAGCGGGAATGAGCGACCAGTTTGCAATTAATATATTTAAGAAAATATTCATTCCGGTTTCATGGAAGAAATAGATGACAGAGGTAATTAAGAATTGTATCTTTCGGATGATTTAATAGAAGAAATCAGATCGCGTAATGATATTGTTGATGTAATTTCGTCATATGTCAAATTACAGAAAAAAGGCAGTTCGTATTTTGGACTTTGCCCGTTTCATAATGAAAAATCACCTTCTTTTTCGGTGTCGGCGGGTAAGCAGATGTTTTATTGCTTTGGCTGCGGAGAGGGAGGCAATGTGTTTTCTTTCCTTATGAAATACGACAGCCTTACATTTCCGGAGGCGGCCAAGATGCTGGCCGACAGGGCAGGAATAGACATCCCCGAAATGGAGATGAGCGATGAGAAACGTCATGAGGCAGATCTTAAGAATAACATATATGAAATTAACGCCAAAGCAGCAAGATATTTTCATTACCTTCTCGGAACAAAGGATGGCGATGCGGCCAGAGCTTATTTTGCAAAGAGAGAGTTGGAAGATAAGACGGTAACGTCGTTTGGACTTGGATTTTCGTCAATGCGCAAGGATGCATTGTACCAATATCTTAAGAAAGAAGGCTGCAACGACGATATCCTTAAGGAAACAGGCCTTTTTGTATATGATGAGCGCGGTGTCCATGACAGATTCCGTAACCGCGTGATGTTTCCTATATTGAATATCAATAATAAAGTTATCGGTTTCGGCGGACGTGTTATGGGAGATGGACAGCCTAAATACCTTAATTCGCCCGAGACAGGTGTTTTTGACAAGGGACGTAATCTCTACGGCCTCAACATTGCCAAGAGCTCCCGTAAAAATAATATAATAATCTGTGAAGGATATATGGACGTGATATCAATGCATCAGGCGGGATTTACACAGGCGGTGGCTTCGCTTGGAACTGCGCTTACGACAGGACAGGCGATGTTGATCAAACGTTATGTCAAGGATGTTCTGATATGCTATGACAGTGACGGACCGGGTGTTAAGGCAGCGCTGCGTGCCATAGGAATTTTCAGGGATGCGGGCCTTAGAACCAGAGTTATTAATATGCAGCCGCATAAGGATGCGGATGAATTTATCAAAGCCAAAGGACGCGAGGCGTTTCAGGAGAGAATTGATAATGCAGAGAACAGTTTCCTTTTTGAAGTCAGAATGATGGAAAGAGATTATGACATCAACGATCCGGACGGTAAAACAGCATTTATGGGTGCCGTAGCAAGAAGACTCACGGACTTTGAAGAAGAAATAGAGAGAAATAATTACCTTGAGGCCGTTGCAGCCAGATATTTTGTAAGTCCGGACAGCCTGAGAAAATTAGTGGCAAGATCGGCAGCTGCAACAACGGCTGGAAGAGAGCGGCAGACAGTTAATGTAACGGATCGTGCCAAAGCCAAAGATGATGGCGTACATAAATCCCAGAGAATGATTCTTACATGGATATGTGATAATCCTGATATATATAAGGCTGTGAGAGGATATCTTACACCGGAGGATTTTACGGAACCGTTATATAAAGAACTTGCAGGCATGATGTTTGCACAGCTTGAAGAAGGCAGATTCAATCCCGCAGCGATACTTAACCGTTTTGAAGATGATGAGAGACAGCGCGATGCAGCGATGATTCTTAATACAAACATTCTTGATGATTCAGCACTTGAGTCAGACAGAGAGAAAGCACTTAATGAAGCTGTTATCAATATTAGGCGCAACAGTCTGGAATTGAGAAGCAGGTCGGCAGCCGATCTTAATGAGCTGCAGAAGATAATAGCAGAACAGGCAGGACTTAAGAACCTGCATATTTCACTTAAATAGAGGACAAACTAAAATTAACTATGGAAGGATGGACATGTTGATGGATGAAAACATGGAAAAATTCAGTGAGAAGCTGAAGGATTTGCTGGCTCTTGCCAAGAAAAAGAAAAATGTTCTTGAATATCAGGAAATTACGGATATGTTCAGCGATATGGATCTTGACGCAGATAAGATGGACAAAATATTCGAATTTCTGGAGGCTAATAATATCGACACACTCAGAACAACCGATGAGGATGACGAGGCACCGGATGATGATGTAATACTTGATAACGAAGACGACATAGATGTAGAAAATATAGATTTGTCCGTGCCGGATGGCGTAAGCATTGAGGATCCCGTAAGAATGTACCTTAAAGAAATAGGTAAGGTTCCGCTTCTTTCAGCTGATGAAGAAATTGAACTCGCCAAGAGAATGGAACTCGGAGATGTTAATGCCAAGCAGCGTCTTGCAGAAGCCAATTTACGACTTGTCGTAAGTATTGCCAAGAGATATGTAGGAAGAGGAATGCTTTTTCTTGACCTTATCCAGGAGGGTAACCTCGGACTTATCAAGGCAGTCGAGAAATTCGATTACCGTAAAGGTTATAAGTTTTCAACATATGCTACATGGTGGATAAGACAGGCAATAACCAGAGCAATAGCAGATCAGGCAAGAACCATAAGAATACCGGTTCATATGGTTGAGACCATCAATAAACTTATCAGGGTTTCACGTCAGTTACTTCAGGAGCTCGGACGTGAACCGACTCCGCAGGAAATTGCGGCACAGATGGACATGCCTGTGGACAGAGTGCGTGAAATACTTAAGATTTCACAGGAACCGGTATCACTTGAGACACCTATCGGTGAAGAGGAAGACAGCCACCTCGGAGACTTTATACAGGATGATAATGTTCCTGTACCGGCAGAGGCTGCTGCTTTCACATTACTCAAGGAACAGTTGGATGAAGTACTGTCAACACTCACTGACCGTGAGCAGAAAGTACTTAAATTAAGATTCGGACTTGATGACGGAAGAGCCAGAACACTCGAGGAAGTCGGCAAGGAATTTAATGTAACCAGAGAACGTATCAGACAGATAGAGGCCAAAGCGTTAAGAAAATTAAGACACCCTAGCAGAAGCCGTAAGTTAAAGGATTATCTTGACTAATGAATTTATCAAAGAGACTTAAAACAGTTGCTGATTGTGTAACTTCCGGAAATATCGTGGCTGATGTTGGTACAGACCACGGATACATACCGATATATCTTGCATCACATGGGATTTCACCCCATGTGATTGCAATGGATGTCAATGAAGGACCACTTTCGACAGCCAGAAGAAATATTTCACTTAATAATGTTGAAGAACAGGTAAGTACAAGACTTTCGGACGGACTTAGGGAACTCGGTTCCGGCGAGGCGGATACGGTTATCATTTCGGGAATGGGTGGACTCCTTACGGTTCGCATTCTTAAGGATGACATGGATAAAGTCCGCAGCCTTAAAGAACTGATCCTGTCACCGCATTCAGACTGGGATGTTGTAAGACATTTTCTTCATGATGAAGGAATGATGATTATTGACGAGCATATGGTCATTGATGACGGAAAGTATTATGTTGTGATGAAGGCAGTGTACAGGCCGGAGAATAACCGGAATCCTAGTGAATGTGAGTACAGATACGGTAGCGTGCTTCTTGCCTCTCGAGATCCTGTCCTTAGACAGTATCTTGAGAATGAACTTTCCAAAAAATCAGCGATCCTTAAGGGACTGGACAGCCAGAAAGCAAGAATGAAAGAAATAAAGTCAGATATTGATATCATTAAGGAAGGACTTCATTTATATGAATGCTGAGAATATAGCAGGACTTCTTAAAAAACTCAGCCCGGTAAAATATGCATGTGACTGGGATAATGTGGGAATGCATGTCGGCCATAAAGATAACGAAATCAATACAATACTTGTAGCACTTGATATAGACGATGCGGCAATTGACAGGGCAATCGAGATAAATGCCGATATGATAGTGTCACATCATCCGCTTATTTTTCACGGAATAAAGCAGATCAATGATGATAATATCACCGGAAGACGCATAATGCGGCTTATCGAAAACGGAATAAATGCGTATTGCATGCATACCAATTATGACTGCGTCGGAGGAATGGCACATGCGGCGGCATCAAGACTTTCAATGTCAGAAGATGATGTTCTTGAGGAAGTATGTGACGGCGAGGGAATAGGCAGAACCGGCCGTCTGGAGCATAGCATGACGGCGGCAGATCTGTGCGGGCTGGTAAAAGAAAAATTCGGACTTTCGCATGTGATATTTTACGGAGACGAATTAAAGGTGATTGATAAAGTATCAATTTGTCCCGGATCCGGCAAAGAATATACGGAAACGGCATTAAAACAGGGTGCCAAGGTGCTGATAACCGGAGATATGTCGTATCATGTTGCAGCGGATGCCGTGGCCGAAGGTTTATGTATTATTGATGCAGGACATTATGGCATTGAACATATTTTTATAGATGAGATAATGGAATATCTTAAGAAAAATACAGATAATATAGAGATAGCCGGGATGTCTTATGACAATCCGCAGCATTTTATCTAAAGGGGGCAATAAGATGGAAGAGAAGATTTTATTAAAAGAACTGGCTGATAAGGCACAGCCGGAATATAAGGACAAAATCGTATTAGCCAGAGTGAACGGCAAGTTGTGTGAATTGTGGAAGAAAATATATCCGGATTCTCAAATAGAATATATTACAACAGCACAGAGTGATGGAATGCTTACATATAAGAGAAGTGCGACGTTGATCATGCTCAAAGCGATATACGATGTTTACGGACATGCGGATATTGAGAGAGTTAAGGTTGAATTTTCACTCAGCAAGGGATATTATTGTACTGTTAAAGGAAATGTCGTAATTGATGATGATTTTATAAGCAGGGTTAAAGTGCGTATGAAAGAAATCGTTGATGCCGATATGCCGATAATAAAGCATACAATTCCGAAAGATGAAGCCGTAAAGCATTTCGGCAATCACGGAATGTATGATAAGGAAAAGCTTTTCAGGTACAGAAAGAGTTCGACTGTCAACGTATACAGACTCGACGGATTTGAGGATTATTACTATGGATATATGGTGCCGTCAAGCGGATACATACAGTATTACGACCTGTTCCTTTATGATAAGGGTTTTGTAATTCAGTTTCCGACGGTTGAGAATACGAAAGAAATTCCGGAATTTGCACCGCAGAATAAGCTTTTTAAGGTGCTTGATGAGGCAACCGACTGGTGCAGAATGCTTGGTGTGGAGACGGTGGGCGATCTGAATGAGACTATAGTTTCCGGAGGTATCAAGGAACTTATACTTGTGCAGGAGGCACTTCAGGAAAAGAAACTTGCCGATATTGCACAGAAAATAGCGGAGGATTCTTCCAAGAAGTTTATTATGATAGCGGGACCGTCATCTTCCGGTAAGACGACCACATCATACCGCCTTGCGATACAGCTGCGGGCACACGGCATGAGACCGCATCAGATATCGCTTGATAATTATTTCGTTGACAGGGAATTTACACCTAAGGACGAGAACGGCGATTACAATTTTGAGTGCCTTGAAGCACTTGATATAGAGCAGTTTAACAAGGATATGACCGCACTTTTAAAAGGTGAAAGGGTTGAACTGCCATCATTCAATTTCAAATTGGGCAAGCGTGAATATAACGGCGATTATAAGAAACTCGGACCGAGTGATGTTCTCGTTATAGAGGGTATACACGGACTGAACGACCGTTTGTCATATTCACTTCCGAAGGAAAGCAAATTTAAGATTTATCTGAGTGCTCTCACCCAGTTAAATATAGATGAACATAACAGGATTCCGACAACGGACGGCAGACTCTTAAGAAGAATTGTAAGAGATGCCCGTACAAGAGGAACATCGGCAAAGAAGACCATAGCAATGTGGCCTTCGGTAAGAAAAGGTGAAGAAGAGAATATATTTCCTTTTCAGGAAGAAGCGGACGTTATGTTCAATTCCGCACTCATATATGAGCTTGCACTGTTAAAGCAATATGCGGAACCACTACTTTTCGGTATCGGCCGGGATGAACCGGAATATCCGGAAGCCAACAGACTTATTAAGTTTCTTGACTATTTCCTCGGTATACCGAATGACTTCATTCCGATTAATTCCATTGCAAGGGAATTTATCGGGGGAAGCTGTTTTAATGTGTAAATAAACCTAATATAGATCAGTGGGCCGGATGGTCGCGGCTGCAATTATGCAGGTGAGGAAAGTCCGGGCTTCACAGGGCAGGATGCCGGATAACGTCCGGTGGAGGTGACTCCAAGGCCAGTGCAACAGAAATATACCGCCGGTTGTATGACCGGTAAGGGTGGAAGGGCAGCTTAAGAGACTACCGCTTCTGCGGTAACGCAGAAGGCACATGTAAACCCCATCCGAAGCAAGACCAAACAGAAGCGATGACGTGGCCCGCCAGCTTCAGGTAGGTTGCTTGAGCCTGCCGGTAACGGCAGGACTAGATAGATGACCATTCAAGACATAACCCGGCTTACAGGTCCACTGGTTTATATGGTTTATATATAATTTTGAATATAATTTAATACAATACATATCGCAGGAGGAAACGATTATGGAAATGGCAAAAATCAAAGAAATTGTTGCTGCAATGACACTTGAGGAAAAAGCCGGAATGTGTTCGGGCGAAGACTTCTGGCATACCAAAGCCGTGGAACGTCTCGGAATACCGAAAATAATGGTATCTGATGGCCCTCACGGTTTACGTAAACAGGATGAGAACGGTGACAATCTCGGAGTGAATGACAGTATCAAGGCGGTTTGTTTCCCGGCAGGATGCGGAGCAGCAACCTCATTTAACAGGGATTTAATTTATGAAATGGGAAAGGCGCTCGGAACAGAATGTCAGTCGGAAAATGTATCCGTATTACTCGGACCTGCGGTAAATATCAAACGTTCGCCTCTTTGCGGACGTAATTTCGAATATTATTCCGAAGATCCGTATCTCGCATCTGAGATTGCGGCATCCCATATTAACGGTGTCCAGAGCATGGGTGTCGGCACAAGTATCAAACATTTTATGGCAAATAATCAGGAAACAAGAAGAATGTCGGTAAGTGCTTCCATTGATGAAAGAGCGCTGCATGAGATTTATCTTGCCGTATTTGAAAATGCAATTAAGAAATCCAAACCATGGACGGTTATGAGTTCTTATAATAAAGTAAATGGCAAATACGTCGGAGAAAATCATGAGCTTATGACAGATTTTCTTCGCGGAGAAAGCGGATTTGACGGATTCGTCATGAGTGACTGGGGTGCGGTCGGTGACCGTGTTGCGGGTGTCAAGGCAGGACTGGATCTTGAAATGCCGGGCTCAAAGGGTGTGAGAGATGCACTCATTGTTGACGCTGTAAAGAACGGCACACTCGATGAAAAAGTTCTTGATACAACATGTGAGAGAATTCTTAATATAGTATATAAGGCTGTAGAGAAACATAATCCATCAATCAAGGTTAACTGGGATGACGAACATGATAAGTCAAGAATGATAGCAGAGGAGACAATAGTCCTTCTTAAGAATGAGGACGATATTCTTCCGCTTTCAATGGATAAGAAAATAGCATTTATCGGTAAATACGCTGCAAAACCGCGTTTCCAGGGCGGTGGAAGTTCGCATATTGATTGTATTAAGGTTACATCGGCAATGGATGAAGTTGCGGCACAGAACATTGACTGCGTGACATATGCACAGGGATTTGATGATGCTGAAGATGTAATAGATGACGAACTTGAGGCACAGGCAGTGAAATTAGCGCAAGAGTCGGATGTTGCGGTCATTTTTGCGGGTCTTCCGGATGCATTTGAATCTGAAGGCTTTGACAGAAAACATATGCACATGCCGGAGAGCCAGAATCATCTTATAAGCGAAATCGCCAAGGTGCAGCCAAATGTTGTAGTTGTTCTTCATAACGGTTCACCGATTGATATGCCTTGGATCGATGATGTAAAAGGCGTTCTTGAGTCATATCTCGGTGGGGAGGCTGTCGGAGGTGCACAGTGTGACATACTTTTCGGTAGGGTAAACCCAAGCGCGAAACTTGCAGAGACATTCCCATATAAGTTGGAGGACAACCCTTCATTCCTTACGGGATTCGGTGACGGAGATGCAGTGTCATACAGCGAAGGACTTTTTGTGGGATACCGTTATTATGATAAGAAAAAAATGCCGGTTCAGTTCCCGTTTGGATATGGATTGTCATATACTACATTCAAATATTCAAACCTTGTATTATCAAATACAACAATGAATGATGACAGCAGGATAACAGTTTCTGTTGACATTACCAATACCGGTAAAACAGCGGGCAAGGAAGTTGTACAGATATATGTTGCCGATATGGAACCGACGGTTACAAGACCGGAAAAAGAACTTAAGAATTTTACAAAGGTATTTCTTGAGCCGGGTCAGACCAAAACAGTCACAATGGAACTTGATATGAGAGCATTTGCTTATTATGAACCGCGAATTAAGGGCTGGTTTGCCCATAGCGGTAAATATCAGATAATGGCGGCAAAATCATCTGCTGAAATAGAACTTGTTTCCGAGATAGAGTATATTCAGGATAAGAAACTTCCGATGCACTACACGGTCGACACGACGATGGGTGACATTTTTAAGGATGATAATGCAAGGGCAGCGGTTTCACATCTTTATCAGGCTTATTTTGAGGGTGAATTAAGTTCACAGAGCGACGGAGCGCTTGAGGCAATCTCTAATGAGATGAATGACGCAATGCTTGAGAATCTTCCGATACATGCGGTGATACCTTTTGCCAAAGCGGTTATAACACCGGCAGAAATCGAAGACGCTGTGGATAAGCTGAATAACTTACAATAAGCTTTTAAAATATGAGGAGGCTGCCATGATTGAAATCAGCAATCTTACCAAGGTTTATAAATTGAGTAAGAGACAGATGCAGAAAGAAAAAACCAAAAATACCGAGAAAATTGCAGTTAAGAATGTGTCACTTAAGGCAGAAGAAGGACAAATTTATGGCCTTTTAGGACCGAATGGTGCCGGAAAAACCACGACGTTACGCTGCCTGGCCACACTTCTTAATCCTACAGAGGGACATATAAGTGTTGACGGATTTGATACAGTGAAAGAGCCTGATGAGGTACGTAAGAGAATAGGTTTTCTTACAAATGAAATCAAGCTGGATGCCCAGTTTACCGTAAAGTACATGTTTGAATTTTTCGGTAAGCTACATAATGTGCCTGAAAATGAATTGGATGCAAGACGTGAAGAACTTTTTTCGTATTTCGGAATCGATGGATTTGCGGACAAAAAAATCGAAGAACTGTCAACAGGTATGAAACAGAAAGCAGCGATTGCCGTAAGTCTTGTACATAACCCGCCAATCGTAATATTTGATGAACCTACATCAGGTCTTGACATCGTAACGGCAAGACTTGTTACGGATTATCTTAAGAAACTTCGCGATGAAGGAAAGCTCGTCATCATTTCGACTCATATTATGAGTGAGGCAGAAAAACTTTGCGACAGAGTCGGTGTTATAATTGACGGTCATAAGGTGTGTGATGCAACACTTCCCGAGATATATGCCATGTATAATACGGATAACCTTGAAGATGCGTTCTTCGAGATGTATAAGGCAAACCATAAGGAGGTGCTGTAATGAACGGATTCAGGACAATTATGGGTAAGGAGTTTACCCGTGTGTTTAAAGATAAGAAACTTATTTTTTCAATGTTTATACTGCCTGTAATAGTTATGGCCGGAATTTTTCTGTTAATATTCGGATTGATATCCAATATGGAAGATGATATTGATAAACATATATCAGAGATATATGTGCAGGATGCACCGCAGGATTTTGCGGACAGTATTAAACAGGCCGGTGATGTAAATGTCACATTTATCGGCAAAGATGCTGATATAAATGCAGTTAAAGATAAAATTCTCAGCGGAGATGTGGATCTTCTGGTTGTATTTCCTGATAAGTTTACCGATGATGTACAGAATTACGAGAATGCAGCAGTACCGCAGATTAAGACATTTTATAATCCGAGTGAGGATTATTCTTCTGAGGCAAGGACGAGATTTACCGGTACTTATCTTGAAAGTTACAGACAGTCACTCCTTACGCAACGATATGGAAGTATAGACAAGACACTTGCCTTTACCGTAGATTCCGACAATCCGGATTCGGAAGTTGTGGATGGTAGTAAAGCCACAGGTAAAATGTTGGGCGCATTTGTACCTTATTTCATAACTATGATGATATTTGCGGGAGCGATGAGCTTTGGTGTGGATTCAATTGCCGGCGAGAAAGAGAGAGGAACACTTGCAAGTCTTCTTCTTACACCGGTAAAACGTGTGCATATTGTTATGGGTAAACTTGTGGCTCTGGGTGTTCTTTCTGTAATGTCGGCAGTTGTATACCTCGTCGGAATGCTGGTGGCATTGCCGATAGGAATGAAACAGTTAGGAACATCCGACGTGTTAAGTGGATTATCGATTTCCTTCACAGGAACACAGGTTGTGGAATTTATAATCATAATAATAGGAATTGTTCTTATGTACGTGTCAATAATCGGGATAGTCTCTGTGCTCTCTAAGAATATCAAAGAAGCGCAGACATATATTATGCCGGTATATATGATTGTTATTGTAGTTGGAATGATCACAATGTACACATCCAATACAGACAGCATGGCAAGCTATCTTATACCCGTGTTTAACTCATCAGCGGCATTCCGCGGAATATTTACCGGAGAAATTACAACGGCAGAGTTTGCTATGGCTGCAATAGTTACATACGCATTTGCCGGAGTGCTTATTGCGCTTACCGCCAAAGCATTTAAGAGCGAAAAAATAATGTTTAATGCATAAGGATTTATATACCATGAAAAGTAAATCAGATATAACTGACGGAAGCTTTAACGAAAATTTTTCGAAACTCGAAGAAAATTATATAGAGTGTTACGAGAAAAATCAGGGCAAACCATTAAAAGTAGTGCTTGGATTATATAAGGGCAGCTATCACAAGTTCGGTCTTGCCGCAGTATTTTTCGTGCTTAAGCACAGTTGTGTATGGGTACTTCCGATTGTGACTGCCAATGTAATAAATATTGCATCGGGACAGCAGGACGGAACGGTTAAAACGATTTTGATAAACATTCTGGTAATTCTGGCATTGATAGGAATTAATTATCCGATGAATTATTTGTTTACCAAATGCAGAAGCCAGGCCACCAGATCTGCCGAGGCCGGATTACGAGGTGCGCTTGTGCGTAAGCTGCAGCAGCTGTCGATATCATATCATACACAGATGCAGTCCGGCAGACTCCAGTCCAAAGTAATGAGAGACGTTGAGGCAATAGAAACATTATCGCAGCAGCTTTTTGTAAACATGATGACTATTGCATTAAATGTTATTGTTGCCGTTACGGTTACCGGAACAAAAAGTGCTCTTGTGCTTATATTTTTTGTACTATGTGCACCGGCGGCAGCACTTACAATGGTTACATTCAGAAAACGCATAAGGACAAGCAATGCGGATTTCAGACGTGAGATGGAGGAAACATCCGCTAAAGTAATGGAAATGGTTGAGATGATTCCTGTCACCAGGGCACATGCACTGGAGAATGAAGAAATCGGACGCATGGAAGGACAGCTGTTGCATGTGGCCAAAAGCGGATATAAATTGGATATCATACAGGCTAATTTTGGCGCGGTAGGTTGGTGTGTTTTTCAGGCATTTCAGGTGTTGTGCCTCGGTTTTACGGGATATCTGGCATATCGTGGGACGATTAAGGTCGGCGACATAACTCTTTACCAGACATATTTCGGCAATATAATAGGACAGATAACGCAGTTCCTTAACCTGCTTCCGATCATTTCCAAAGGATTTGAATCTGTCACTTCTGTTGGTGAAGTGCTTATGACCAATGACATAGAGGACAATTCTTCCAAGCTAAAGATTAAAGAAGTGGTAGGTGAATTTGACTTCAAAAATGTGGAATTTGCATATAAGGATGATGGTAAAAAAGTCCTCAACGGATTCAATCTTCACGTAAACCCTGGAGAAACTGTTGCATTTGTCGGGGAATCGGGTGCCGGCAAGACCACTATATTGAATCTCATTATCGGGTTTATGAAACCGGATTCCGGAGAGATAGACATAGACGGACATAATCTTAATGATATTAATTTAAGAAGTTATCGTAAGCATATAGCGGTTGTTCCGCAGAACAGCATTCTTTTCTCGGGAACCATAAGAGAGAATATTACATACGGAATCAAAAATGTTGATGAAAATAAGCTTCGTGAGGTTATTAAGGCCGCGAACCTGACCGAATTTATTGACGGTCTGCCAAAAGGCGTTGACAGTGAGGTTGGCGAGCACGGAGGCGGTTTAAGCGGAGGCCAGAGACAGCGTATTTCTATTGCAAGAGCGCTTATGCGTGACCCGAAGATAATAGTTCTGGATGAAGCAACGTCGGCGCTTGACAGTATTTCCGAACGGGAGATACAGAAAGCACTTGACAATCTTAAATCGGAGCGAACGACGTTCATTGTTGCACACAGGTTGTCAACTATACGTAACGCAGATAAGATTGCCGTAATTTCCGAAGGAAAAGTAGCGGAATACGGTACATATGATGAATTAATGGAAGCAAAGGGAGAATTTTACGAACTTAGAAAGCTTCAGGTTGAATAAGCGAGGAAATTATAATGGCAAATGTTGTTTTTGATATGGATGGCGTATTGTTTGATACGCAGAGGATATACTATAAGACGTGGTTTGTGGTGGCTGACAGACTGGGACTGTCCGATATTACGGAACCGGCGGATAAGTGTATTGGAACCAACCGCAAATACCAATACAGTGTATTATATGATTTCTATGGACCGGATTTCCCGTGTGAGGAATTTTATGCACTTAAGGATAAGCTTTTTGCCGAATATGTCGAGCAGAATGGTGTTCCTCTTAAGAAAGGAACTATCGAGCTGCTTGAGTATCTTAAAAGCAGCGGCGGAAAAGTTGCGATAGCATCTTCGTCAAGGCGCCATATAGTTGAAAAACATCTGAAACAGCATGATATGGTGAAATATTTTGACGTGATTGTGGGCGGTGACATGATTGAAAAAAGCAAGCCGGCTCCGGATATATATCTTAAGGCGTGCGAACTGCTCGGGACTAAACCCGGTGAGTGTTATGCCGTGGAGGATTCATATAATGGCCTGATATCGGCATATAATGCAGGATTAAAGCCGATTATGGTTCCGGATATGCTTCCGTATAACGATGAAATTGCCCCGAAAGTATATCGTAAATTTGATTCACTCCTTGATTTCAGGGATTATCTTAAGAAAGAGCAGGGATTATGAAAGAAAAACTTATAAAAAAACTTATGGAGAAGCTTTGGGAACGATATGAATATGCATCCATTCTGGCAAGCGATGTCAGAGGTAAGAGGTATTCCGTTTCAAAGCGTGGTGTCGCATGTGCGATGTCAGGCCTTTTAAGTGGGTGCGGATACGTTATTAAAGTTCATAACGGTCATGCATTTGCCGAATACTCATTCGGAGAGCTGACAGAGAATAATATAGAAGAAATAATTACCGAAGTCGACAGGGTATATGAGATGGAGGAACTTCTTGACAAAGAAGGAATAGAGGTTGTTTCATATGATGTTCCCAAAGAAGAGCCTATACGGAGTTTCAGCGAAAATGAGATGCATGGTAACCCGGACGAATGCGATGACAGTGTCATTGTTGACAAGCTGCGCGCAGTAAGGGAACATGCGCTTGCGATGGATGAGAGGGTTCTTGACTGTCAGGCGGGGGCACAATATCAGATATACACGAAGTATTTTCTTTCCAAATCAAGGGAGCTTAAAGAGAAAGTCCTCTGGATGACAGGAAATTATTTTATAATGGCAAAGAGCGGAGAGGCTGTAAGGTCTTATTACAAAGCTTACAGTAACCGTGACGGAATAAGTGTTCTGGATAAAATGGAAGACGGACTTGCGGATGCGGTTAAAGGTGCGATAGAGCTTCTTGATACGAAGACGATAAAGCCGGGCGAGTACGACTGCATATGTACGCCTGAGGTTACCGGTATGATAGCTCATGAAGCTTTCGGACATGGCGTAGAGATGGATATGTTCTATAAGGACAGGGCGCTTGCCGTGAATTATATAGGCAAACAGGTTGCATCGGAACTTGTGACCATGCATGACGGAGCGAAGTCAGCAATAGAAGTAGCAAGTTATGATTTTGATGACGAGGGAACGCCGGGTCAGGACACTGTTATAATAGATCATGGTATCCTCAAGAAAGGAATATGCGATACGCAGTCCGCAATGGCTCTGAAAGTGGCGCCAACAGGAAACGGACGACGTGAAAGCTATGAGCGCAAGGCATATACGAGAATGACCAACACTTTTTTTGAGGGCGGAAAAGACAGCCTTGATGATATGATCGCATCGATAAAATACGGATTTCTGCTGGAAAATGCCACATGCGGAATGGAAGATCCGAAAAACTGGGGAATACAGTGTATGGTTAATATGGCAAGAGAAATTGTGGATGGACAGTTTACAGGCGTCATATATTCACCGATTGTTTTGAGCGGTTACGTTCCGGATCTGCTTAAGTCAATAACTATGATGTCACCGGTGACCGAACTTTGCGGAAGCGGTTTCTGCGGCAAAGGATATAAAGAATGGGTTAAGGTATCAGACGGAGGCCCTTATATTAAAGCAAGAATTAAACTCGGATAGGAGGATAATTATGACAGACAGAATAGTTAAGATTCTCCAATCGGAGAAGATAGATAAATATTGTATTTATGAAGAACGCCGTGAGAGTGCAGAACTTTTTTTCGTAAAGAAGAAAGCGGATCTGATGCGCGGCAAGGATACGAGAGATGTAAAACTCACGCTGTACCGTGAATTTAATAAGGAAGGAAAGCTTTGTCTCGGCTCGGTTGATGTGTTTTTGTACAGTGAAATGGATGATGAAACTATGCAAAAACTGATAAGAAAAGCATATAAGTCAGCTCTTTATGCAGATAACCCGTATTATGAGCTTCCGGCGGGCAGCGGAGAATGTGAAGATTATCCCGATGAGATAAGAAGCCTTAATATAACGGCAGTGAAAATGGCGAAAGCCCTTTATCTGGCAGATATTGATGAGGATGCCTGGATTAATTCGGCTGAAATATTTGCACTCAGAAATACAGTTCATATTACCAACAGTAACGGTGTTGATGTGAAATATGTTAAAGAGAGTGTTAAAGGAGAATTTGTTGTCCAAAGCAGGTTAAAAGGCAATGACGTTGAGCTGATTAAGCAGTTTGAATATGACAGACCTGATGAAGAGGCGCTGAGGCGTAAATGCGAGGATGCGATACAATCGGTAAAAGACAGGGCGATTGCTGTGAAGGCACCGGAGGATTTAAGCACATATCCATTGGTACTCTGCGACGAAACAGTGGGCGAGTTCCTTGCTTTCTATACCGAGAGATGTAATGCTTCTTATATTTATCCGGGATATTCCGATTATGAATGCGGAAAGGATGTATGTCCGGATGCAGCCGGTGACAAGGCCAGCATAGACATTATTGCGGATGTTCCGTACAGCAGTGAGGGCATTGAGAAAGATGATCATACTCTTATTGAAAACGGAATTATAAAGACATTGCATGGTAATCAGGCGTATTCATCATATCTTGGCATAGAATCCATAGGTGAATATAATCGTATCAGATGTAATAACCGTGGCACCGATGAAGAAGTATTAAAAGAGCCTTACATTATGGTAAAAAGTTTCTCTGATTTTCAGATGGATGCGATGGATGGAAGTTTCGGCGGTGAATTCAGGCTGGCATATCTGTGTGAAAACGGCAAGGTAACCCCGGTTACCGGACAAAGTGTGAGTAAAAACATGTTTGACGCCCAGAAAAATATGATTTTTTCTGCCACCGGATATAATGAAGCAGCATATTCGGGACCGGCCATGGTAAGAATAGAACGATAAAAATAATTGTTGACATTGGTATATTCCCGTGATATATTATCGTTGTCAGGTGTACTAGTTGACGTAGTACAGTTGGCGCTTTTAAATATAGGAATTGGGAGTAGACGGATGTATCAGATAGATGTAATGTCGAGAATACCGGTATATGAACAGATTGTTGAACAGACGGAAAAGTTTATCCTTGCGGGCATTTTGTGCGCAGGCGATAAGATTCCGTCTGTTCGCAGTATGTCCGTTGAATTGTCGGTTAATCCGAATACAATTCAGAAGGCAGTTGCCGAACTCGACAGAAGAGGACTGATATTCTCTGTTCCCGGTAAAGGTTCTTTTGTATCGGAAAAAGCAAAGGATGCGTTGACGATGGCCAAACGTAACAGCCTCGGCAAGATACGTGATGAACTTCGTGAGATGAAGATGGCAGGGATAAGTCAGTCCGAAATAATAAATGTAGTTGAAGAAGTGTATAGGGAGGAGGCCGGTCATAATGATTAATGTAGAAGGTCTTGCCAAGACATTTGACGGATATAATGCTGTTGATAATGTAACATGCAGCATACAGGACGGGTGCATATATGGAATGGTCGGTTCCAACGGTTCGGGAAAGTCCACATTTTTACGACTTCTTACAGGAATATATAAGCCGGATAAAGGAAATGTATATATTGACGGCATCCCGGTATATGAGCATCCGGAGGTCAAGAATAAGCTTGCATTTGTTCCGGATGATCTGTATTTTGTCAATAATTCGTCAATGAAGAGAATGGCAGGATTCTATAATTGCGTATACAGTAATTTCGATATGGACAGATTCCGTTCATTAAGCGAGACGTTTAAGCTTGATATCAATAAGTCCGTGAGTACATTTTCAAAAGGTATGAAGAGGCAGGCTGCTATAATTCTGGCAGTAAGCTCACGACCTCAGTATCTTTTACTGGATGAGACATTTGACGGACTGGATCCGGTCATGAGAAATCTTGTTAAGAACGTGATATGTCAGGATGTTGAAGAGAATAATATGACTGTGATAATGACATCACATTCGCTCAGGGAACTTGAGGATACCTGTGACCAGCTCGCACTGCTTCATAAGGGTGGTCTTGTACTTGAAAGTGACATACTTGATCTTAAAACATCTCTCTTTAAGATACAGATTGCATTTGTGGAAAAATATGACCGGAAGATGTTTGAAGGATTTGATATATTACATTTTTCTAAACACGGTTCAGTATCTAATATTATAATGAGAGGCGATAAAGAAGCGGTGGCAGAGCATTTAAGAGCTATGAAACCGGCAATTCTTGATATTCTGCCCCTTACTCTTGAGGAAGTTTTTACATATGAGATGGAAACGCTCGGATATGTTTTTAATTCTGAAATATTTGAGAAGGAGGACCGTTCATAATGAAATTCAGACCGGCAATGGGCCTTTTTAAAGAATCATTCAGACAGCTCAAGATAGTTGGAATACTTGGATGTATAATATATGCATTGTTCGGAATAATGGTTCCGATCGGAGCAAATATAAGTGTGCGCAGTGTGGCCAATAATTACGCCGCAGCTGCTCCACAGACAATATATGTTTTTGATGTAACTTATATGATGATTGCATCGGCAGTCATTGCGGTTATAATAGTGCCGATAATGATGCTGGTGGCCTTTAATTTTCTTAATAAGAGGAACAGTTGTGATTTCTATCATGCAATACCTGTTAAACGTCTTCCTGCATTTATCGGTATAATTATGGCAGTAGTGCTGTGGACAATTATAATGATATTTGTTGAGACATTTACAATAAGCATTATGTGCGGTATCCTTCCCAAGGTCAGGGTGGAATGTGGGAGCATAATGGTTACGGCAGTAAAGACTTTTGCTCTTGCACTCTTTTTTATAGGGGTGTTATCGGCAGGTATTTCATTGTCGGGAACGCTGTTCAGTAATATTGTAGTGTCCGGCATTATAATGTTTGCTCCGCGTTTTATGGTAATTGCGGTTATTAATATCATAGGTTCAGCTGCGGAGTGTTATCCGGTCGGTGGTATTATGTCAGCTTTTCTTGACAGAGGAAACATACTTATGCAGATAGTACGTAAGATAGCCGGAAGCGGAACAGGCCTCGGTAATTACAGTGCGGTTATCCCTACGGCCATTGAAGGCATTGTGTATTTTATTATAGGCGCTTTCATCTATGTACACCGTAAGAGTGAAACAGCCCAGAAACCAAGCCTTACATACGGAGTACAGTCAGTATTGAGAATGGTTGCGGCATATCTTTGCAGTCTTGCCGGAGTTGGTTTTCTTATAATATATTTTGACAATGCCGGTTCGCCTGCACAGCTGTTTTATGCGGCAGTCATGTTTGTGTTGGCAGTCCTTGTATATATCATGTACGAATTGCTTACTTCGCACAAGTGGAGTATGGTGGCAAGAAGCCTAAGACAGCTTCCGGTTTTGGTAATATTGACAGTATTGACTTTTGCAGCTATGAAAATAGTTGTGTACAGCATTAACAGCTACAAAATAGTTCCGGAGAGGACACAATATGTCGAAATCGAAGAAGTGTCATCGTATCTGTTCGACAACTATGACATAGACTGGGATAAACTTGACCGGAAGATATATGATGCGGACTGCATAAACGCAATTGCGGACGAATACAATGACAAGGAACAAAACTATTATAATATAACGACAAGCTGTGTTGTGACAGTACATCAGGACGGGCATAATTACAGACGTAATGTGAATCTTAAACCCGACACGGTTTCAAGGGCTGCTTATTACATAACTAAACGGAATGATTCATTAAGCGGAAATTACCTTAAGAAATACACCAATAATTCATATGTGGATCTTGATTTTTCGCAAGCCAGTCTTGAAAGCAGCCAGGTTCATGCAATTTATGACTGTATTAAGGAAGAAATAGAAGAGAACAATAATCTTCTTGATGTGATTATGACAGAATATTCAAGTACAATAGGCACGCTGTATATCAGTTATATGTATCAGCCGGATGCATTTACACAGGATTATCAGCAACAGCGCGTACCTATTTCATATAAGACACCGAAAACACTTGATTTACTTATAAAATATGCCAAATCGACAGTTTCATATGATGAATATCTTGATATAATACATGATAAAGGATTTGAGTCGGCAACTATGAGCGTAGGTGCACTGCCGGCTGACAAAGCTTTTATTTCACAGTATTGGTTCGATTATTCTAGCCGTAATATTGATCTGTACTATAATCTGATGAAAATCATCGGTAAATACGGAAAAAAAGGTTGCGCAACAGATGATAATGCTGTTATTATAAGTACGTGTGCATATTATAACGATACTGATTCAGATGAAAAGGATGTAACGTTATATGGCATATATTCGCTTTCGGATGAAGGAATGGAACTTTTTATGAAAGCATGTGAAGAAATTAACAAGAGCAGCATGTATCTGGATTAAGACGGAGGTGCGGGGTGTCAGCTTTTACGGAAAGAGCAATAGTTGATGCGTTTGTCAGTTTGCTTAATGAGCATCCGCTGGATAAGATAACAGTTAAGAATATTATTGATAAATGTGGTGTCAACCGTTCAACATTTTATTATTATTTTGAGGATATATATGATCTTATTAATAAGATCTTTGAATTTGAGACGGGTAAAATAGTCAATAAACATTCAGAGTATGAATCATGGGCGGACGGAATTAAAGAGGCTATGGCTTTTGCCATGGAAAATAAGAAGGCGATATACCATGTATACAAATCGGTCAGCCGTGAGCGGCTCAATAAATATCTGAATGAAGTGTGCGACAGTATATTTATGGAGGCTGTGTCATCGCAGGCAGAAGGAACCAACGCCGGTCAGGATGACATAAGGCTTGTTACGGATATATATAAGTATACGCTTGTAGGCCTTGTATTTAAGTGGCTTGAGGAAGGCATGGTAACGGAGCCCGGTGAAATCATTGACAAGCTTGCGTATCTTTTTGACGGTAATATCCATGAAATGCTTGTACGCGCCGGAGAATATGATAAACGACAGAATTAAATATCTGTCTATAAATCCAACAAATACGATGCAGTGTCGGAAAATCCGACATTGCATTTTTTTTGCGTGTTTTTTTTGTGAACTTTTCTGTATAAAATAACCAAGGATTTAGATGAAAGAAGGAGATGAGAACATGATTAAATTCGGTAAATGGGTAGTTAAGCACAGAGTTCTGATTATTATCATTGCAGTGCTTTTACTCATACCATCCGTAATAGGAATGGTAAAAACACGTATTAATTATGATATGCTCACATATCTGCCGGAAGATATGGACACCGTAAAGGGTCAGAATATTCTTCTCGATGATTTCGGCAAGGGAGCATTTTCATTAATTGTCGTGGAAGGTATGGATGAGAAAGACATCGCAGACCTTACAAAAAAACTTGAGGACGTAAATCATGTAGATACTGTTATGTGGTACAGTTCACTGGCAGATATTTCCATACCGATGGAAATGCTTCCGGAGAAATACTACAACGCATTTAATAACGGCGATACTACAATGATGGCGGTATTCTTTGATACCTCAACTTCAAGTGATGACACAATTCAGGCGATCAAAGATGTCAGGAGTGTATGCGGTAAAGATTGTTTCGTAACCGGTATGTCAGCCCTGGTAACGGATTTGAAAGATTTGTGTGAAAAAGAAGAGGTAATATATGTAGGAATAGCAGTTGCCTGCTGCCTTGTTGTAATGATGATTCTTCTTGATTCATTCGTTGCACCGATTCTGTTCCTTGTGAGTATAGGAATGGCAATCCTCTATAACCTCGGCAGTAACATATTCTTAGGAGAAATATCATATATAACCAAAGCGTTGGCTGCTGTATTACAGTTGGCCGTTACAATGGATTACTCGATATTCCTCTGGCACAGTTATAACGAACAGAAGGAACGTTACGAAGGAGATAAGGAACGCGCAATGGCACATGCCGTAAAAGCAACGTTCACATCGGTAATCGGTAGTTCAATTACGACGGTTGCAGGTTTCCTTGCAATGTGCTTTATGAGTTTTACACTCGGTGTCGACTTAGGTATAGTAATGGCTAAGGGCGTTATATTCGGTGTAATCGGATGTGTAACAATACTTCCGTCGTTATTGCTCATATTTGATAAGGTTCTTGAGAAAACAAAACACCGTTCACTTATCCCTAAAATGGATAAACTGGCTTCGGGAATTGTTAAGATACCGGCAGTATTCATAGTCCTTTTTGTAATAATAATTGTTCCGGCAATTTACTGTTACAATAAGACAGAAGTATACTACGACATGGCATCAACATTACCGGATGATATAGATTATGTAATCGCTACATCCAAACTCGATGAGAAATTCGATATGAGTAACGTACATATGGTACTTGCGGATTCCAATATGGAAGCCAAAGATGCCAATGCAATGATGAAAGAGATGGAAAGCGTGGACGGCGTTAACTTTGCAATGGGATTTAACAGCCTTGTCGGAACCGCCATCCCTGAGGAAATCATCCCTGATGATTTAAAGAGTATTTTAAAGAGTGATAAATATCAGCTTATCCTTGTAAGTTCAGCCTATAAGACTGCAACGGACGAGGTAAACAATCAGATTGATGAACTGAACGATATTATTAAAAAGTACGACGAAAACGGTATGCTTATAGGTGAGGCTCCTTGTACCAAGGATCTTATCACGGTTACCGACCATGACTTCCAGGTTGTAAACATTATATCGATAGCAGCCATTTTCGTAATCATACTCATAGTGTTAAAGAGTATATCGCTTCCTGTAATACTTGTTGCAGTAATACAGTTTGCAATATTTATTAACCTCGGTATTCCGTATATTACCGGAACAACACTTCCGTTTATCGCGCCGATATGTATAAGTACAATACAGCTTGGTTCAACTGTCGATTATGCGATACTTATGACAACAAGATATAAGAGAGAACGTTCACGCGGAGCAGACAGAAAAACATCTGTTACAACTGCACTCGCCACATCAATCCCATCGATTCTTGTAAGTGCACTCGGATTCTTCGCAGCAACTTTCGGTGTAGCGGTTTACTCGGAAATAGATATTATTTCTTCACTTTGTGTATTGATGGCAAGGGGTGCACTTATCAGTATGGCATCGGTAATCCTTATTTTACCTTCATTCCTGCTGGTATTTGACGGTCTGATAACACATACAAGTATTGGATTTAATGTCAGAAAGAAAAAAGCATAAGAAAGGAAGGCGTAAATTATGAGAAAAAGTATAGGAAAAGCAATCGGCTTAACAATGTCTGCACTTATGATTTTTGGATGCGGAATGGCAGTTTCGGCCGGAAGCAATGGCAATACAGATACCAAGAGCGTCACACAGAAAGAGGAGAGCTCTACAGATAAAGTAAAATCAGACATAGCAAGTATCATAAACGATGCTGACGTCGACAAGGAGGAAACGGTTTACGTTATCGCCAATGCAGACGGAAGCGTAAAGAAAGTTATTGTAAGCGAGCTTCTTAAGAATCCGGACGGACTTGATAAGCTCACAGATGCAACAGGACTTACTGATATAGTAAATGTAAAGAGCGATGCCGGATATACCATGAGCGATTCAAGCTGCGTATGGGATGCCGATGGTGAAAACATTTATTACAGAGGTACAACAACCGAAGAGGTTCCTGTAACATTCAAGATTTCTTTCAAACTTGACGGTCAGAGTGTATCGGCAGATGAAATAGCCGGAAAGAGCGGAGCTCTTGAGATGACATTCGATTACATCAACAATTGTAAGAAAACAGTTGAGATAGACGGCAAGAACGAGGAGATGTATGTTCCGTTCCTTATGATAAGCGGAATGATTCTTGATAATGACAACTTCAAGAATATAACAGTAGATAACGGTAAAGTCATAGATGACGGCGATAAGACTGTTGTAGCAGGGTTTGCACTTCCTGGTCTCTCAGATAACCTGGCGCTTAGTGATGATACCAATGTAGATATTCCATCTTCGGTAACGATTAAAGCCGATGTAACGGATTTTTCACTTGCAACAACACTTACTGTTGCTACCAACGATGTATTTAACAAGATAAGCATTGACGATGATGATACCGTGGAAGAAATAGAGGATAAACTTGATACTCTTGATTCTTCAATGAAACAGATCGTAGACGGTGCATCAGAGCTTCATGGTTACCTGACACAGTTACTTGATAAGTCAGGTGAACTTATTGAAGGTGTTGCCGAACTTGACACATATGCTAACCAGATTTCACAGAGCGTGGATAAGCTCTACAAAGATGGTATCGTATATATAGACGGTAAACTTGCCGAACTTTCAAGCGGACTTTCAACACTTTCCGGAAACAGTGCACAGTTGAACGCAGGAGCCAAACAGGTATATGACACACTTTTAAGCACTGTTGAGACACAGCTTAAGGCAGCAGGTCTTGATGCACTCGGAATTAAGGTTCCGACTCTCACAGTAGACAATTATGCAGCCGAGCTTAATAAACTCGTTAAAGCACTCGATGAGACAAGTGTGAGAACATACGCAACTCAGGTCGCAAAGAAAACCGTAACAGATAAAGTTAATGCAAGCGAAGCACAGATTACAGCAGCTGTAACCGAGGCGGTTAAGGCAGAGGTTACGAATACAGTTAAGACAACAGTTGTTCTTCCTAATGTGCTTGCTTCACAGAATCTTACAATGGATCAGTACAAGGTACTTCCAGCAGCGGTTAAGAGCAAGATAGATGCAGCAGTAGATGCACAGATGCAGTCAGAGACCGTTCAGGCAGCGATCACTGCCCAGATGGCAACGGATAAGGTTAAAAAGACCATTTCCGATAACGTATCGGCTCAGAAGACAAAACTCATTGCAGACAACATGGCAGGAACTGAGGTGCAGACACAGATTAATTCTGCGGTAACCAAGGCAAAAGAGGGCGCAGCCCAGATTAAGTCAGCCAAGGAATCGCTTGATTCATATGCAACATTTTATCAGGGTGTCCTTGCTTACACAGCAGGTGCGGATACGGCAGCAGCCGGAAGTGCACAGTTGTCACAGGGATACACAGAGAATATCACTGCTAACGTAAAGACTCTTTCAGACAAACTCAAAGAGTATGTTGCAGGTGTTGATAAACTCAACACAAGCGCTCCTGCACTCAAGGATGCAGTTTCACAGATTACAGACGGAGCCAAGACTCTTGCAGACGGAACATCAAAGTTCTACGACGAAGGAATCAAGGCAATTATAGATAAGATTGATGACATAACACCTGTTATTACAAGACTTAAGGCCACACTTGATATATCCAAGGATTATCAGTCATTCGGCGGTAAGTCGGACGATATGACAGGCAGCACAAAGTTCATATACAGAACTGAGTCAATCGAGAAATAAACAAGCTTATTAGTCTAAATTATGTTCTCTTTCTAAAGTACCGCGGCTTTCGGGCCGCGGTACGATTTTTTTGCTTTTGAAGCGCCTGATTACTGTTGCAATTGATTGAAATGTGGTATACTTTGGCTACAAAAAGGAGGCAATAATGAATATAGGAATTATCGGAGCCGGACATATAGCCGGTAAAATGGCACTGACAATACGTGCTTGCAAAAATGCCAATGCATATGCAATAGCATCGCGTTCATATGAGAAGGCATGTGAATTTGCGGCACAATATGGTTTTGAATATGCTTATGGTTCTTATGAAAAACTTGCAGAGGATCCAGATGTCGAACTGGTATATGTGGCGACACCACATTCATTTCATTATGAAGATATCAGGATGTGCCTTGAACACGGCAAGAATGTATTATGTGAGAAGTCTTTTACGCTTTACGCATCACAGGCTTCTGAATTGATTTCCATGGCAGAGAACAGGGGATTGTTTCTTGGCGAGGCAATCTGGACAAGATATCTTCCAATGAGATTTGTGCTTGATAACATTATTAAAAGTAAAATTATAGGAGAGGTTATGTCCGTATCTGCTTCGTTGTCATATCCGATTGCGAGCAAGGAGAGAATCGTTCGCAAAGATCTTGGCGGAGGCGCACTTTTGGATATCGGAGTTTACTGCGTCAATTTTGCCTCAATGGTGTTGGGTAATGACATCAGTGAAATCACAGCATCAGCTGTCTTGAACGATGATGGTATGGACATGGCCGATGGAATAACAATGTTATATGAAAACGGAAGAATTGCAGTGCTTCATTGTGATGCCAGAACCGCAGGAAGCCGTGACGGGATAGTATACGGAACAGATGGATATATCGTTTTTCATAATATAAACAATTGTGAAGGCATTGATGTCTATAACACCTCCCATGAGATCATTAATCATATTGATGCGCCTGCACAGATAACGGGATTTGAATATGAACTTGAGGCAGCAATCGATGCAATAGAAGGCGGAAAAACCGAGTGCGCTCATATGCCGCATGCCGAAATAATTGCGGTTATGGAAATAATGGACGGAATTAGGAAGAAAACAGGGGTGGAGTATTAAAAAAGTTTTATTGGAGACAGAATTTACTCCGTCAAAATTATGAGTTCTCATAGATTTTAAAAGACGTATATGTTATAATAATTTTGTTATGTGAATTTTTCATTGGATGTTCTGGTTAGAATATGCCGGGCACTTAATTGCACGATAGACGACATCTTGGATATACTTCCAGCAGAGAACGAACAATAATTTGGGAAAGGTGCGATAAAATGAATAGACGTGAATATAGCGCAGGTGCCGTTAAGTTTTCGTTTTGGTTTATGGAATTTAAGGCAGTGGTAAAGCTCTTGTCAGAGGGAATGACACTTGACGAGATTAAGGAAAAAAACCAAAAGGAAAATATATTTGGTGCTCCGACAACGCTTCGAGCAGGTCAGATATTCAGTACCGTATCAGCAAGAATCAAAGCATTGGATGCATCATTTTATTCGATTTTTATGGATAGTGATCTTGCAACACAGAAGTTATTTGCTTTAGCTGGAGCAATGGCGCATGATACACTTTTCTTTGACTTTGTATATGAAGTGGTAAGAGAAAAGCTGATTATTGGAAACAACGAGTTTTCGGATAGCGATATCAATATATTTTTTAAGAATAAGCAGTTGCAGGATGAAAAGGTTGCAAAATGGACAGATGCGACTTTGAATAGGCTGGGAAGAACATATAAGACCATGCTTTTTGAAGCGGGTATGACAGATAAAGGTACACCTCGAACAATCTTAAAGCCTATTCTTGATCCTGTTATGGAGCACTGGCTTTTGGATAATGGAATGGAACCAATAGCAAAAGCGCTTACGGGGGTGCGATAATGGCAGGCATAGAAGAAAGATTGGACAAGATGGAAGCAAAAATCAGGGAATCAAAGTTCCGTGATACCACAGGAAAGGCGAATGAAGTCAATTACTGGGTATTTGATTATGCTCCGGAGCATGAGCTGATTGTCCGTGACAGAATAGAGTATTTGAAAAATAAGAATTCAAAAGGAACAGATGGGTTTGAACTGGTGGTATATGATTTGTATGATCTGCTCATTGCGCATCTGCAGGATAAGAATTTCATGGAGAAATGTTATCAGATGGAGGAGAAGCGAGGAATTGTAAAGGTTGCATCCGCAATTCAGCGTTCTCTTAAAATCACAGATAAGGATAACCTGATTGTGGAGTATATTGCAGAGCATACACCGGATAATTCAGTAGTATTTCTTACGGGAGTGGGAAAATGCTATCCGTTGTTGCAATCACCGGAGGTGTTTAATAAAATTCTTTACAATATGCCACAGCATTTTGCCAAGGTGCCGATGGTGCTGTTTTATCCTGGAACTTATACCGAGCAGGAACTCATTATATTTAATGAAGTCCATGAAGATAATTATTACCGGGCATTCCGTCTGGTACGATAAGGAGGATTCACATGCAGATAAGAGAAATGTTTGCAAAACCGATAGACCGTGATTTGCAGGGGGTTATCATCGTAGGGCAGGATGAAACTGCCAATGTCAAACAGGAGTTAGAAGAATATGTTGTAACAAGAGAGTTGCAGAAGCATTTTGCAGATTTTTTTGCTGCATATAAGACCGGAATTATTGGAAATACATCAAAGACTGGAGTTTGGATTTCCGGTTTCTTTGGAAGTGGTAAATCTCATTTCTTAAAAGTCTTATCATATCTCTTGGAAAATAAGGAAATTGCTGGAAAGAAGGCAATCGATTATTTTACTGATGATAACAAAATAGCAGATCCTATGGTGCTTGCAGATATGCAGCTTGCAGCTAACACACCAACAGACGTTGTGCTTTTCAACATTGATTCTAAGAGCGATTCCAACAGCAAACAGAATAAGGACGCAATCGTGAATGTGTTCTTAAAGGTATTTAATGAGATGCAGGGATATTGTGGTGCAATGCCATTTCTTGCTGATTTGGAGCGAAGATTAAACGAAGAAGGCAAGTATGAGGAATTCAAGCAGAAGTTTGAAGAAAACTATGGAGATGCATGGACAGATTCCAGACAGGACTTTGATTTCATTCAGGATGATATTGTAGATACTCTGGTAGATATGGATTTCATGAGCGAGGCCGCTGCGAGAAACTGGTGCGAAAAAGCTGCCGAGCCATATAAAATCAGCATTGAAGATTTTGCAAAGCGTGTAAAAGTATATATTGACCGTAAAGCTAATAACCACCATGTAGCTTTTCTGGTGGATGAGGTCGGACAGTATATTGGGGATGATTCCAACCTTATGCTGAACCTTCAGACCGTTCGCGAGGAGCTTGGAAAAGAGTGTAACGGTAAAGTGTGGGTAATTGTCACAAGTCAGCAGGATATTGATTCTATTACAAAGGTAAAGGGAAATGACTTTTCCAAGATTCAGGGACGATTTGACACGAGAATTTCCCTTTCGTCTGCCAATGTTGACGAGGTTATCAAAAAACGTATCCTGGACAAAAAGGATACAGCCGCACAGATGCTTCGTCTGCTCTATGGACAGAAAGCTACCACGATCAAAAACAAAATCGTATTTAATGATGGTGTAGAGAAGAAATTGTATGCCGATGAAGATGATTTCGCATTGGTATATCCGTTTGTACCATACCAGTTTAATCTTCTTGCAAGCGTGCTGACATCTATTCGTACTCATGGTGCTTCCGGTAAGCATTTGTCAGAAGGCGAGCGTTCTATGCTTGCAATGTTCAAAGAGTCTGCAATGGATTATAAGGAACATGAAGAAGGAACGCTGATTCCATTTCATGCATTTTATGATGCACTGGAAAACTTTCTTGATCACAGTCACAGAGGAGTCATTATCAAGGCATACGATAACAGCTTTATCAATCCGGATCATAAGACAAAAGATGTATTTGCAATCAATGTATTAAAGACATTATTCATGATTAAATATGTCAATGATGTAGAAGCTAATATTGATAACATTACTAGCCTTATGATTTCTGATATTGAGGATGACCGTATCGAACTGAAATCAAAGGTAGAAGATGCTTTAAAAGTATTGCAGCGTCAGATGCTTGTGCAGAGAAATGGTGAAATTTATGTATTCCTGACCGATGAAGAGCAGGAAATTAACCGTGAGATCGAAAGCCAGAATGTGGAAATGGCAGAAGTCATCAATAAAGCATCAGAAATGATTTTTGAAGATATTTTCACAGATAAGAAGTACCGTTATCCGGCATTCAATGGCAGATATGCGTTTGGCTTTAATTCTATTGTAGATCTTTTAGAGTTAAGCTTGAGAAAAATCATTATGATTCAGGTTCTCCAGTTATATTTAATTCTGCATTTACGCTAGATAGGTATACATTATCTCTGTTAAATTCTGTAGTTGGGGAATTGTTTCTAAAAATATTGAACCCTTCAGTAAATATGGGAAATACCTATGTTTTGTCGGTTCCGATGATTAGAAATTTAGAATGTGATGATAAAGTCAATAAATATACAGAAAAAAATATTCAATTAAGCAGAAATGAATGGGATGCGTTTGAAACTTCAGGGGACTTCAAACGCCATCCATTACTTTCTGTAATACCTCATAACTTAGCATTGTTTGATAACATAGACGATTCGTGAGTTGATTGCGAACGCAGTGGCACACCGTAGTTATCTTGAGCCGGGAAATATCCAGGTAGCATTGTTTGATGACAGATTGGAAGTGACTTCTCCGGGAATGCTTTTGAATAATGTTACGATTTCAAAAATGATGGAAGGCTATTCAAAGCCGAGAAATCCGGCAATTGCCAGAGCTTTTTCATATATGAAGATCATTGAGAAGTGGGGAACCGGAATACCGAGATTATTTGAAGCCTGTGAGGAGTATGGACTGCCGAAGCCGGAGCTTGTCGATTTCGATGGAGATTTCCGTGTAAATATGTATCGAAAGACAGAAAGTGAGATTGGGGTCAATGGTGTGACTGCCCAAGCTACCCAAGGTACTACCCAAGCTACCCAAGGTACTACCCAAGCTGAGTTGAGTGAGGATGACAAGGCGGTGTTGATGTCGATTGTAGGAGATCCTCATATTACACAGAAAGAAGTGGCTGCAAAATTAGATTGGAAAATTGACCGGGTAAAATATTATCTTAATAAGTTGAAGAGAAAAGGTATTATAAAGCGTGTTGGCACGAGCCAAAACGGACATTGGGAAGTAGTGGCAGAGGAGAGCAAATGGCAGAGTTGAATTTAAAACAGATTGTAGATAAACTGAATACAGAATTTACCGGGGAACATCGTAAGTTGGTATTCTGGTACGACGATAAAGGCGATTTCGCAGAGGATATTGACAGCGTAGAGCTTACAAATGCCAAGGTATACAAGCTGACAAAGGATAATCAGTTTTATACGAAGTATTTCCTTGAAAAAGAGGATACGTCAACCAATTATCTGATTTATGCGCCTTTTCCAAAGCCGCCAGTAACAGAAAATCATCTGGAGGATACGATGCTTTATTCCAAACGATTTTATGCGGACAGAGCATCATTATTGTCGGTGGATCTGGGAATTGAGGAAAAATATAAGCCGATCATTGAAAAGCATATCAAGTTCTTTGGAAATAAAGAGCGATTACAGCGTTTTTATGATTTGGAGATTGAAAACTTTAATGAAGAAAATATCCTTACCGGAATTATGAGTGCAGTATGCAGGACGAGAACCAATTCATTTGATGAGGTGATTCGTGTGCTGATCACAGAGGATAACCTTACAGATAATAAGTATCTTGAAGAATTTGCAAAGTATGATATAGAGAAGGAGTTTTGGAAATTTTGTGAGCAGCAATTTGGCTTTTCTTTGGATGCACCAAACTTGGAAAAGCTGATTATTACGATGTTTGTAACTTATGCAGATAGATACATTGATGCAGAGATGCCGAAAAGCTGGAAGAAGTTTATTTCTTATAAGTCGGGTAATATCATTGCATTTCTGGATAACTTGATGAACAATATTTTATACTGTGAAAAGTATGATGAGTTGTCGCAATATGTTGCAGAATGTTTGAATGCATCAGAAGAACTGAGCAAGTATGAAGTGGAAGCATTAGTTGATTGTGATTCTTTTACCTGCATAGATGTACTTATGATTCGTTGGATTGTAAGCAGATTAAGAGCAGAAGATTGTCTTGCGGAAATTGGTGGACATAGTATTTTTGAACTTTGTGGGATTCGTGCAAAAATGCACTTTGGCAGTAAGTACGCTTTTATTTATGAAATGCTGGATAGTGCATACTGGATTGTAAATAATGCGCAGTATGAAGCACCAAACGGATTCAAGAAAATCATAGATTCTTATATATCCGGTGATTGTCTGATAGACAATCATTACAGAGTGTTCTATTTGAACTATGATAAATTGGAGAATACTATGGAATTTGAAGATTTACGTGATCTGGTAGAGAACATTTATACGAATGAATATCTGGGAGAACTGTTGCCTAAGTGGAATGAAGGACTTCTTGAAGAGAATGCACTGACATGTATTCCATTACAACGCAATTTCTTCAGCAAATTTGTTAAGAGTACAAATGTTAGAACTGTAGTTATTATTTCTGATGCAATGCGATATGAGGTCGGCAGACAATTATATACCAAGATGATGGATAATCCAAAGTGCAGTGCTAAGCTGCAGGTAATGCTCAGTGTCCTGCCTTCTTATACAAGACTTGGAATGGAGGCATTGCTTCCTCATAAAAAACTGGAATTGACGGATGATTTTAAAGAGGTTGTTGATGATAAGTATGCGATTGATCTGGCTGCCAGACAGGCAGTATTGCAGTCGTATGAGCCGGAAAGCAAATGTGTACAGTTTGATGACATTAAAAACCTAAAAGGACAGGAGCTTAGAGATGTGTTTACCGGACAGTCGGTGGTTTATGTATATCATGACCAGATTGACAATACCGGAGAGCATGAGGAAGATGCTGTATTTGAAGCCTGTGAGAAAGCAGTCGATGAAATTGCAAAACTGATTCAGAAGATTTCAACAAGTGGAAATACATATCGTTTTATTGTGACCGCAGATCATGGTTTTATCTATAAAAGGGATAAAGTAACGGCAAGTGATAAAATTAGTGGCATGAGTGATTCAAATAGCCTTGTGAAAAGAAGATATATTGTGTCAAAAGAGCCAATCACAGAGCAGGGCGTATGTAATATCGGTCTGGGATATATGCTTGGAAGTGATGATAATAAGGTTATTTCTTATTCCTGCAGCACGAATGTTTTTTCAACACCGGGAAATGCGGGATTGAACTATGTGCATGGAGGTTCATCACCGCAGGAGATGCTTGTACCGGTACTGGATATTAAGATGGATAAGGGTGCAGTTGAAACAAGACCTGCACAGATTATGCTTGTGAGCTTGGTACAGAAGATTACTAATCTTATTACAAGCCTTGATTTTATTCAGTCAGATCCGGTTAGCGATGTTGTGAAGAGCACAACATACAAGCTGTATTTCATTTCAGATAATAATGAGAAAATCTCTAATGAAAACATCTATGTCGCAGACAAGCGTGATGAGAATGTTCAAAAGCGGTTATTCCGTATGCGCTTTACTTTCAAGAATAAAAAATACGATAAAGAAAGTAAGTGTTATCTGGTAGCGTATGACGAGAGTAATGATGTGGAGGTGTTCCGTCACGAGGTAATCATGGACTTGGCTTTTTCGGATAACTTTTGGTTTGACTTATAATTTTTAGTGGAAATGAGATAGAAAACAATGTCTTTTGATTTAGAAGCAGAGGACAAGAGGACAGTCATTAAACAAAAATTGCGCCAGTATTTTGATGGCAAGATTGTCCGCAAGGATTTGACAAAAAAGATAAAAGAAGGCGCTAATGTGCCGGTATATGTATTGGAGTTTCTTTTGGGGCAGTATTGCAGCTCGGATGATCCTGAGATTATTGAACAGGGCGTAGAGAATGTGAAGAAAATACTGGCTGATAATTTTGTGCGTCCGGATGAAGCTCAGAAGATACTTTCTCTGCTTAGGCAAAAGGGAAGTCATACCGTTATTGATAAGATAACTGTATCCTTGAATATTAAGAGAGACAGATATGAAGCAGATTTCTCGAATCTTGGTTTGAGTGGTGTGCCGATTGATGAAGAATATCCGACAAAATTCGACAGACTTTTGTGCGGAGGTATCTGGTGTATTGTCAGACCAGAATATGATAGTAATTCTGATTATGACAGCGGAATAGTTTCTGCAGATGGAGATCATCTTCGTTCCAAGAAGAAAAATCAGAATGACAGTCCAATTAAAATTATTAACCTAAATCCTATACAGATGCCACATGTAGACATCAATGAGCTGAAAGAGGGCAGAAAGCAGTTTACGAATGATGAATGGATGGATGTGCTGCTTCGTTCTATTGGAATGGAACCGGATATGCTAGATATTCGTGAAAAATGGCTGCTTCTTACCCGTATGCTTCCATTGGTCGAGAATAATTTCAATCTTTGCGAATTAGGACCGAGGAGTACCGGTAAAAGCCATTTATACAAGGAAATATCACCTAACTCCATTCTGGTATCCGGAGGACAGACTACAGTTGCTAATCTGTTCTATAACATGGGCAGAAAGACGGTAGGGCTTGTTGGACTATGGGATTGTGTTGCGTTTGATGAGGTCGCAGGCATCAATTTTAAGGATAAAGATGGCATACAGATTATGAAGGATTACATGGCATCTGGTTCCTTTGCCCGTGGTAAGGAAGAAAAGGCTGCATCGGCATCCATGGTATTTGTAGGAAATATCAATCAGAGTGTAGATTCTTTGCTCAAAACCTCAAGTTTATTTGATCCGTTTCCGGCAGAAATGGGGACGGATACGGCTTTCCTTGATCGTATTCATTGTTATCTGCCAGGATGGGAAGTGCCAAAATTCAGACCGGAACATTTCACAGATGATTATGGGTTTATTACAGATTATCTTGCAGAGTTTATACGTGAACTTCGCAAGGAACAGTTTGGGGATGCACTTGATAAATTTTTCCGCCTTGGAAAGAATCTCAATCAGAGAGATACGATAGCTGTCCGGAAAATGGTCGGAGGATATATTAAGCTATTATATCCGGATGGAGAATATACCAAGGAAGAAATTGAAGAAATTTTACAGATTTCTCTGGAAATGCGTCGTCGAGTAAAGGAACAGCTTAAAAAGCTCGGTGGTATGGAGTTTTATGATGTGAATTTCTCTTACATAGATAATGAAACATTTGAGGAACATTATGTATCTGTACCAGAGCAGGGTGGTGGCAAGCTCATTCCGGAGGGAATGTGTAATCCGGGACAAGTCTATACGGTTTCTAATGGAAAGTCGGGCATGATTGGTGTATTCCGTCTGGAGTCTCAGATGTTACAGGGAAGCGGAAAGTTTGATAGAACTGGTATCGGAACAGATAGAGATGCAAAGGAATCATCGAATACGGCATTTAGTTATCTGAAGGCGAATGGAAAACGTATCAGTGGTACGATCAGTACAGATAATAAGGATTACATTATCAATTATCAGGATTTACAAGGAATTGGGATGACTGGAAAGTTGGCTTTGCCAACACTGGTTGCATTATGCTCGATTGCTCTTGGAAAGCCTGTCCTAAGCAGCCTTGTGGTACTTGGAGAAATCAGCATCAGCGGTACTATGATAAAAGTGGAAGAACTGGCGAATACTTTGCAGGTGTGCCTGGATAGTGGTGCAAAGAAAGTTTTGCTTCCTGCTACATCATTTGCAGATATGACAACTGTACCACCGGAGCTTATGAGTTCATTTCAGATTATACCGTATTCCAGTGCAGAGGATGCAGTGTTTAAGGCATTAGGAGTAGAATAAACTTCTGGTCACAACGTCCAGAAACGGATTTCTAGCAGCCGTTGCGCGTGCAACGAAGAGATAACGTGAGAACGTGTCTGCAAAATATCTTTACAGGGTAAGTCATAGAATATTATTTAGCCGCTGGTTTGATTCAATGAAACTGAATAGACGAATTTGGTAGTTGAATAACCTTAAATAATTTGAATGATGCAAATAAGCCAACGATATATGTTGACAGGTATAATTAGTCATGCTATCATCAAATCAAAGCATAAATTTCAATCGGTCTGAAACGGCCGTATTTCTTACACGGACCGGATTCTTTAATCAAGTAAATGCCGCCTGACTGGCATTTATTCTATGAAAACTTTGGTTTTCTGAAATCCATGCTTTTAATTCAAAATACAATTTAAGAGCAGGGAT
>CAMENP010000020.1 GCA_945928575.1 uncultured Butyrivibrio sp. | reverse complement strand
CAACAGATTTCTCTATTTCATAACTTTTTTGTTGCGTTAAGTTTTTCAATTAAAGTATTATTTACTATTATGCCATTCTGTTCCAGCCGTTCTTTTCGCTTTCCACCCGCAATTATTCTTACATTTTTCTCAGGCAGATAGCTTATTATATATGGTGCCACAGTACATCCTACGGCTCCAAGGCCAATTATCGAAACTTTTTCAATAACCATACTTACGCCCTCCTTTATGTCAGATTTCGATTCCACATTCTTTCAGATATTTGGTTTTAATGGACATTCTGGCTGTTTTTACCGGATCAACTACCTGGCTGATTTCAAGATTGGCATATAATCCACACATAAATCCTGATTCATAGAAATCCAGTTTACTGTGATCGCTTATAAAATATACCAGCTTTTCCATTGCTTTTTCGAGTGCTCCGTCCACTGTGCTATCGGTAGCTATTGATGCAAATTTGTCTTCACAAAGGACAAAAGGAATATCCATTTTGAGATCCTTACGAACATTGACCGTTACCGTAACTTCTCCGGCTACTTCCAGTCCGGTATAAAATGATTCACCGTCTCCCATTGCCGCATGCAGATCTCCCATAGCTAACAATCCGCCTTCCGCGCCGACCGGGAGGAACAATGTAGAACCCTCGCGTATCAATGTTGTATCCATGTTCCCGCCGTGGTCACCCGGAAGAATTGTTTTGAATTCTCCCGACTTCGGTGCTACACCAATTACGCCAATCATAGGCTCCATTGGGAGTTCCACTCCGTCACTGATTTTAACTTTTCCTTCTGAAAGGTCATATATCTTAGTAATTGACTTCTCTACCAGATGTCCAAGCAGTCCTTCTGTCGGAATGCACATAGTGCATCCTGATTTGGCACATTCAATTTTGTCAATATGTATTTCCAATACATCTCCCGGCATTGCGCCTTCAAAATATACCGGACCCGTTGATGGATTAATGGAAGTATAATCCAGTTTCTCAAGGATATCTGTTTCCTTGGTATAATGTCCCGAGAAACAATCCTGTGTCTGAAATGTGACTGTTGCAGGTACTGCAACTTTTGCTGCCGGAGTCATATCCGGTTTAAATTCCGATATAAATTTTTCCTTGCTTATATACATAATTTTTCTCCTTTTTAAGCCCATCCGCTGAAATTTTTAAGTTTATCATCCGGAACTTTTCCCATGACCGCATCATTTATCGCCTGTTCCAGAATGCTTACCGCATCATATGCCTGTTTTTCATTCAAAATAAGCGGCGGTGTAAATTCAATTACATTTGATGCCGGTCCCGTGTAATAACATATCATGCCCAGCTCATATGCCCTGTAGACGACCTTGGCTGCAAGCTCAGTTGCCGGAATACGGTCTTTGGGGTTATTAATAAGCTCTGTGCCTATAAGAAGTCCCCGTCCTCGCACATCTCCGATATAACTGCATCGCTCCTTAAGTCTGTTAAGTTCTGTTTTAAGGCAGGTGCCCATATTTCGTGCATTTTCCGGAATATTATTTCCGGTCAGTTCATCAATCATTGCCGAAGCTCCGGCACATACAACCGGACTGCCGCTTGTTGTGAACAGATGTAATCCGGTAGCGCAGTCCATTATTTCGCTGCGTCCGGCAACGATACTTAAAGGCAGCCCTGCGCCAATTGATTTGCCTATAATAACGACATCCGGTATGACTCCTGATTCCTCGAACCCAAACATGTCTCCGGTTCTTCCCATTCCAATTTTGACTTCATCAAAAATCAGATACATTCCGTATTTTCTGCATATCTTCTCAAGTCCTCTAAGGAATGTATTTCCTGCAGGGATATCTCCTCCGTCGCTCTGTACTGCTTCTACCACAATCGCGCCGACTTTGTACGGGTCGAACTTGTCCTTGAAAAAACCATTTTCGATATAATCCAGGCATTTAATGTCATATTCTTCGGGAGTCATTCCCGCACCATCCCGGTAATAATCCGGATATGGAAGCTTGGGATTTGCGCTGCTGTCTTTCGCAAATGCAGTTAATGACGGATGTCCCGACATTGCATATGCACCAAGTGTCTGTCCATGGTAAGAACCCTCAAATGTCAATATGGCCGGTCTGCCGGTCGCATAAGGTATCATTTTTGCGACGAATTCGTTTGCGTCGGATCCGGAATGTCCATACCAGACCTTCTTCTCAAAATCACCAGGAAGAAGCCCGCATATTTTCTGCGCAAGTTCTATGCTCTCTTTGGATACGCACGAAATCACACCTGCAAAGCTCAGAGTTTCAATCTGTTTCTTTATAGCTTCCGCAACAGTTTTATTGCTGTATCCGAGATTCATTACAGCCCATCCGGCGGACATATCAAGATATTTTTTTTCTTCGATATCATACAGATATACATCCTCTGCCATTACTGCATTGGCAGGCGTAAACCTGAGTTTGAGCACGTCAGATATATAACGTGAATCAAGTTCATATAATACATTGTTGTTCATGATCAACCTCCGGATTGTTAAAAAGGGGGATGTAATCATCCCCCTTTGGAATCATCTTACAAATCAGCCTACATTCTTTAAGAAAACAACTTCTCCGTTTTCAAATTTGTTGATGGAAACACTCTTTGTCGGAACGTGGCTTCCGTTCTCGTATGATATTGTTCCTGTTACACCTTCAAATCCGGTTACTTTACCGATTGCTTCTTTTATGGAATCTGATGTGATATCGCCGTCGATGTAATTTTCAATAGCATATTTGATAAGGTATGCCGAATCATATCCAAGTGCTGCAAATGCATTTTCAGGCTCGGTTGAATACTTCTCCTTGTATGCAGCTTTGAATTTGGTTACTACATCTGAATCCGCATCAAGGTTTACATGTGTTGAATAATATACGTTATTAGCATCTTTACCGGCAATCTCAGCAATTGTCAATGAGTCAAATCCATCACCTGACATAACCGGCATATCAAGTCCCTGTGCTCTGTACTGCTGAAGCATTATCGGTGCCTGGTCTGTGAAACTGCTGAAGAACAATAAATCAGGTTTCTTATCAAGTGCCGTTACCTTTGAGATTGATGCTGAGAAATCCGTATATCCGTTCTCATCATATGAATCCTCAAGGACTATTTCGCCTCCGAGTTCTTTAAATCTCTCTTTGAAATATTTGCTGAGTGCAAGTGTATATTCAGATGTAGAATCTTCTATTACATATGCTGTTTTAAGACCGAGATCGTTGTATGCATACTCTGCAAGTGCATATGCCTGTGTATTATCACCATAAGGAGCAAGATACAATCCGTCGCCTACTCGATCCGGTATATCAGGAAGTGTTGCACCTACAGTAACAAACGGAACTCCTGCATCCTGTGCTGCTGTTCCTGCCGTAATTGCAAGGTTGGCTTCACAGACACCGGCTACAACAACTGCATTATTAACATCGATAAGTTTTGTTGTGGCAGATGCATTCTGGGCTGCATCCGACTGTGCATTGATTGTGGTATATGTAATCTTTTTTCCCGAAATTCCTCCGGCCTCATTGATTTCATCCACCGCAAGCTGGAATCCGTTGGCTGCCGGCTGTTCATATGCTGCCATATAGCCTGTGGTATTGAACACCGTGCCTATGTTAATTGTGTCTGATGATGCGCTGTCTTTCTTTCCACATCCTGTCATTGCTGTTGCAGCTGCCATCGTGAGGGCAAGTGCGAGTGTTAAAATTCGTTTTTTCATAAGTTCTTTCTCCTTTTCATATTTTTTTATGTGAAAACATTGATTTAACAATGTTACCCATATCAACCCATGTCTGTTTCTTGAATAATCCTATGTATGTATTTTTATCAAACATACTGTTTACGATATAATCACTGTTTCCGGTTATTCCTGTACGCTTGAAGATAATAACAAGAATAAAAATCAGGCTCATTATAATGTTTGATAATCCATAAAGCGGTGGTACTGTTGCTCCGAAAATTGTAAAACCACTTTCAAGGTTGGCAAGAAGCTGCGGTAAAAATGTAACAATAAGTGCACCGGGAATTGCTCCGCTTAATGTGGCCATTCCGCCAAGTACCGACATCTCAACAATGTTGAATGATTCATTGAAGTAAAAGAAGCTTGGTGCGATACTCTTATAAAGGTGTGCCCATAATCCGCCTCCTATTGCTCCGAAAAATGCGCTTATCATAAATGAGAGCAATCTGTATCTTGTGACATTGATTCCCAGTGAAACCGCTGCAGGTTCATCATCTCTTATCGCAATCATATTTCTGCCGAATGATGATTTCATTATGCGGTAAAGGATAAACAAAACCAGAATTGTTACAATGAATATTACCGGGAGTGTTGCGTATCCTTTTATTCCTCCAAGTCCTTTTGAACCGTTGGTTATCTGCGGATTGTTATCAATAACTGCTTTAATGATAATTACAAGTCCCAGTGTGATTACTGAAAGGTAATCTCCTCTGGCTCTTAATACAGGAAATCCGATTATCATTGCTATTAACATCGCTATCACTCCCGCAATGATAATTGCAGCAGGGAACGGAATATGAATATTGGCAATCCACTGAGGAAGCCCTGATATTCTGGCGGCCTTAATATTCGGCTCCATTGTGAGAAGCGATGATATATATGCACCTATTGCCATAAATCCGGCCTGTCCGATGTTAAATATTCCCGTAAAACCGTTTGTAAGATTCAGGCTTGCCGTAAGTATTACATTTATGAGGAAAAGACTTATCATCATTGAGTAATACGAAGGCATCGCATTATGACATATAATGACTGCCAGTACCGGGAGAAGCACAACTATTATAAATTTAAAAATGCTGTTATTCTTTAATGTTCCTTTCATATTAACTTCTCCTTTCATCACTTTTTCCGAATAATCCATTCGGCTTGAGCAGAAGAACCACTATAAGTATGAGGAATACACATGCTGTTCTGTATGATGTGACTGAGCTCGGAAGATATCCTGCAAAAAACATTTCCAGAAGTCCAAGTACAAGTCCTCCGAGAGCGGCGCCTCCAAAACTTCCGATTCCGCCGATTACGGCAGCCACAAATGCTTTAATTCCTATCATAAATCCCATATCAGGACTGAATGATGTATATGAGCCCGAATACATTATTCCGGCTGTTGCTGCGAGAACACCTCCGATTGAAAATGCAAATACGATAATGTTATTTACATTTATTCCCATCAGCTGTGCCGCTGCCATATTGTCCGAGCAGGCTCTCATTGCCATTCCTGCTCTGGTTTTCTTAATGACCAACGATATAACCACAAGAAGTACAATTGTTACCGCAAAAGTGATTATGTTCATCATCGATAGCTGCACACCCTTAATTGAATATGTCTTTGAGAAGAAGTCCGGCAGTTTGAATGCCTGGTTCTGTGGCGAAAAGATAAGTGTTGCAATATTCTGTAACAATGTTGATACGGCAAGTGATGCCATAAGGGTTGTCTCCGAACCGCCTTTTCTGAGCGGTCTGTACGCAAGTCTTTCCATAAGTACCGCAAATATAACGGTAATTACAATTGCGCCTCCAAGCGATACCCCTATTGGAAGCTTAAATGAAATCAACATCCATGCCCCGTATGTAGCTATCATCATCAAATCGCCATGTGCAAAGTTAACAAGTCTCAATATTCCATAGACCATTGAATATCCGATTGCTACAAGCGCATATATACTGCCCATCTTGAGGCCGTTAATTAACTGGGTAATAAAAAAATCCACTACAGATCACCTCCAAGATATATATTCTGAACATCCTTGTTACCGATAAGTTCTTCACCTGTTCCCGAAAGAACGATTTTACCTGTTTCCATTATGTATGCCCTGTCGGAAATCTTAAGTGCATCGTATGCATTCTGTTCAACAAGAAGTATTGTTATTCCGGATGCCTTAAGTTCCTTTACTACTTCAAACACCTGCTGTACTACAATCGGTGCAAGTCCGAGTGACGGTTCATCCAGAAGAAGAAGTTCCGGGCCTGACATCAATCCTCTGGCAATGGCAAGCATCTGCTGTTCGCCTCCGGATAAGGTTCCGGCGCTCTGCTTATATCGCTCTTTGAGTTTCGGAAACAATTCATAAGATTTTTCGAGTCTTTCATCATATATGGCTTTATTCTTAACGTTGTATCCGCCTAATCTGAGGTTTTCCGCAACTGTCATTTTGGAAAAAATCTGTCTTCCTTCGGGAACATGTACAACTCCGTTCTGGACTATCGTATAACTTTTCTTATTTTCTATTGCCTTTCCTTTGAAGAAAATCTTTCCGCTTTTAGGTTTCAGCAAGCCGGATATTGTCTTAAGTGTTGTACTTTTGCCGGCACCGTTTGCACCTACAAGTGAAACTATTTCACCTTTATGCACTTCAAAAGATATTCCCTGCAATGCAACTATGCTTCCATAATTAACATACAAATCCTGAACTTTTAACATCAGTCACCACCTCCAAGATATGCTTTTATTACCGTTTCATTGTTCTGTATTTCCTTCGGTGTACCCTGAGCTATCGTTTTGCCGGATGCCATCGCATATATGTATTCACACAGGCTCATAATAACTTTCATATCATGTTCAATAAGAAGAATTGTTATATCGCGTTCATTGTGAATACGTCGTATCTCATCCACAAGCTGCAGGCTTTCGTTTGGATTCATTCCGGCTGCCGGTTCATCAAGAAGCAGGAACTTCGGATCCGTAGCAAGACATCTGGCTATCTCAAGTCTTCTCTGATATCCGTAAGCCAGATTGCCTGATATCATATTTGCATATTTCTGTATACCCATGATTTCAAGTGCTTCATATGCACTCTCTTTCATCTGTTTCTCAGTCTTCCTGAAATGCGGGGATCCTGTGATCATTTGGAAAAAATTGTATTTATTTCTCAACTGCTCTGCAACCATGACATTTTCAAGCACCGTCATGTTTTTAAATAATCTCAGGTTCTGAAATGTTCTTGCGATTCCGATTTCCGCTATTTTGTAACCAGGCATCTTGTTAATGAGATTGTCGCCGAATCCTACTTCTCCGCTTGTCGGCTTGTAACTTCCGGATATCATATTGATTACCGTACTTTTGCCGGCACCGTTGGTTCCGATAAGACCGTATATTTTACCTTTTTCAAAATGAGCATTGAAATCATCCACTGCCTTAACGCCTTTAAACTGCATACATACATGAGTTAATGTTAATTCATCTGCCACATCTTTTTCCTCCTTATCGTAGATTTACAGATTATCTATATAATTGGATATAATCTGTACGGATTTATCAAAATCACAAGCATGTGTATTGATACATAGATCATAATTTCTGACGTCATACCAGTCTCTGCCGGTATGGTATGTGTAATAAGTCTCTCTGTATTTATCCATCTTTCTGACCAGCTTCTCAGCCTCACGAAGTGTAATTCCTGAACGCTGTGCTTCATGCTCGATGCACAGATCCATATCCGCATGAATGAATACTCTTATGACATTTTCATATCCCTGCAGAATGTAATCGGCACAACGTCCAATGCAGACATATGATTCTCTTGTATATAATTCCTTAAGCACCTTTGCCTGGAAGTTGAATAAATTTTCATCCGATACATAGTTTCCGCTTTCCGGGGGAATCAGTTCACCCTTATATATTTTCTTATATGCTTTAAATAAAAGTGTCTTCTTTGTTTCCTCATCAGCTTTGATAAACAGATCCTCACTTATTCCACTGTCCTTGGATGCCAGCGCGAGAAGTTCTTTATCATATAAATCAATGCCGTATTTATCGCACAGCATCCTGCCGATTGTTGTTCCTCCGCTTCCACATGTTCTGGTTATCGCTACAACAAATCTTTTATTATCCATTTTCATGCCTCTCTTCCATAATTGTTTTCTATTACGGTAATCCGGTCATATAAAATACGATTCACCGGAGTATCTATATTCTTTTTCTTACCGTATCTGATTATTGTTCCTGCGAACTGCTCTACTTCCGTCTTCCGTTGCGCCAGTACATCCTGTCTCATTGACGGCATTCCTTCAGGATTCAGTCCATCTACAAGCTTTAGCCAGTCATCCACATCCTGTTCACTGAGATTAATGCCATACGCCGCTGCCACACAGGCTGTTTCATTCATGGCTTCAATCATCATCTGCCTAGGCTCACCATATTTCTGCACACCTCCGTATGTAGTTTGGTAAACCGTTGTAACCTGATTGACTCCGACATTTAACATCAATTTATTCCAAAGCTGCCTCTTCATATCAGAAACGATCTTATAAGGAAATTGCATCTTATCAAAAAACTCTGCGGTTTCTTCAAGCTGTCTGCCACTACTTCCGTCTTCCGTTCCTATGCTAAGGTATCCGAGATGTTTATATGTAAGCCTGTTACCCTGTTTTACCGCATCCATTCCCTGTGCCGTACACAAAAGAACCTTTTCCTTTCCGAATCTTTCTGCCAGAATTTCCTCACTTGTAACACCGTTTAATGTGGAAATTATGATTGTATTGCTACTGACAAACGGTACCATTGTTTCCATCGCCTGTTCCAGTCCGTAGTTCTTAACCGCTACTATTAACAGGTCTGCCGGTATGCTGTTCTCATCAGGTTTCTCATAATAAAAACTGCATTTCTTTTCATTGGAGAAAATTCCGGTTTCCTTATATTTCCGGATTCTGTTCTCATCTGCAATTATGCTTACACATCCTTGCGGCATTCTCCCGGTAAAAAAATCTGCGTACATTATTCCAAGAGCACCAAGGCCTATTATTGATATTTTGTTAATCGCCATAACAAAATCACCTCAAATCACTATTTTTCAAAGACGGCAATGCATCTGGCTGTAAAGCCTACACCGCCCTCTATACGCGGCCATGCACATATCAGCATTGCTCCGGCCGGCGGTACGAGATTCAGATTATTCATAACTTCAATCTGGAATTTGTCCTGCTGCAGGATATAAAGTTCACCTGCCCATCCAAGGCCTGCTGCCGGTGCATCCGTATCGGTAGGCTCATGTCCTATTGCTCCGACATTTCTCTCTTCTACAAGCCAGTGAAGTGCTTCAAGCTTCCATCCCGGATAATGAGGATTTCCGTCTGCATCGTTATTTTCATAATCATCCGCATGATTAATTGACCAGTCCGAACGCATTGCAACGAATGCATTATCGGGAATCCTTCCATATTTATCTTCATATTCAAGGAGGTCATCTATTGTAAGCTGGTAATCCGGATTGTTTTTCACTTTTTCCGAGCAGTCCACAACACACATTGGAAAAAGTGTATATCTTGCCGGCAGTTTCTCAAGGGTTCTTCCTGCGTCAACAAAATGTTTCGGTGCATCAATATGCGTTCCGTACTGCGATACGATGTCATATTCATGTGATACAACATCATACGGCGGTTCATGCCAGTCAAGCGGTTTGGACACTATCGCGAAAGGATTAAATCCAATCCAGTGAGGTGTCTTATCACTTACCACATGTGATAATTCCACCCATTCATATCTGTCTGTTTTGAGTTCTTCAACCAAATTCCAAAGCTTCATATTTTTTCCTCCTTTAAATAATATTAATGTCATTTTCTGTAAGCAGTTTTCTTACCGTTTTAACTATCTCCACGCAATTGGGAATGTCTCCGTGGAAACACAACGCCTCCGCTTTTATCTGGAATTTTCTATTTTTACGGCTTTCATAATATCCATCTTTTATCATATGCAACGCCCGTTGGGCTACCTCATCGGGGTTGATATAATGTTTCTGCGTCTCTATGATCATTTCTCCGTCTTCGTCATATTCGACATCCGGATATCCTACATTGATCACTTCTATATTTCTTTCATCACATATCTGCTTTAAAAGGCATTTACTTTCCAACAGTATTTTTATCTTTGGGTCGTAATCGTAAACTGCATCCGCAAACGCTTCTGCGTAATTTTTATTTTCGGAAACCAGCGGATCCATCTTTCCATGTGGACAGATATGATTCAGTTTCATGTTTTCTTTTTTCAGGAATGCATCAAGTGCTCCTAACTGATATAAAACGTCACAATACAATTCTTCCGGGCTGAGCCATATCATTCTTCTTCCGAAGCCCTGCATATCCCTGAATCCCGGATGCGCTCCGACTTTTACGCCATTCTTTGCTGCCAGTTTAACTGATTTATTCATTATTACCGGATCTCCTGCATGAAACCCACATGCGAAATTCACAATTGTCATATATGGCATCAATTCTTCATCATTTCCAAATTGATAATTACCAAATCCTTCACTCATATCTGCATTGAACATTACTGTTTTCTTCTCCATGTAAATCACCACCCGGTTAATAAAATTAGGCGCTTTCGTGTCCCGACTTAATTCGGTTACAAAAGCGCCTTTGCTGACTGTTTTCGTTTGATTTGAAATTAGTGTTATGATATACTTTGAAAAATCAAAAAACAACTTACAGTCTGTATGATATTTCTGAAATGTTATTTTACAATTTGTATTAAAGGAGGTCGTGCTTTATGTTTACACTTCAGGATTTTTTAGCTATGAAATCTACCCAAAATGTCAAATTGTTATATCCAATAAACACTGATTTATCATCCATTCCGGTAAAATATGTTTCTGTGCTGGAACCACCTGTGGATAATTTCGTGAGACATTATGAAATAGAGCTCTCTACTGCGCTGTCAATACGCAATGATTTTGACAAGCTCGATGAATACATTAATAAGATTATCAATCAAGGTGCCATAGCTATTGTGTTCGCATTTCCGGAAAATTCAGATTATGACCGCCATCCCTCATTTATACATATTAAAGAAAAGTTTCAGAACAGTAATTTTCCCATTCTAACAAGTCCATGGGAGCAAAAATTTTCTGAGATAACAGAAGATACTATGTTAAAAATATGGTCACTTAACCAACGCAAAATCAAATTGCGTGAAAGCCTTCTTATGTCTGTAGCAGGTGATAAAATAGTAAATTCAGAACAGCTTTTGTCTATGGCTGAATCCGCCGAAATCGATACTTTAAAACTTTTCAAATGCATAGTATGCAAACCTTCACGCGATATAACATTATATGAAAGCAATGTTATTCAGGAAAATATCCGTGTAGTTGCCAAGCGCATGCACTACTCTATAATATCATGTTATGACAGCTCTGTTTTTATTATCGTTTTAAGTCTGGTCAAGGCTTCCGCCGCTTCTTTTTTTGATGTTGAAACCTTTCTTGACAAAGCAGAAGCAAAACTTTATTCTGTGTTAAACAAATGTTTATACTATTGGGGATATGATGATACTGCATTTGAATTTACAGAATTAAAAAAAAGCTGTCTTCATGCCAAGACAGCTCTTGAATATTGTGATTTTAATGATAAAAATAATCGACGCAGTGAATACAGTCATTACAACCGCAGTATTGTATACTCGGTGTTATGCAATAACAATAACATTGTACGCCTTTCTCAAAATACATTAGATGCTCTTATTGAATATGACCGCAGTAAAAATGCCTGTCTGATAGAAACTCTGAAAGTATATTTTGAAACTAACTATAATCTCAGCGAAACTGCCCGTAAGCTCTTCATTCACCGCCAGTCGCTTCTGTACCGCATAAACAAAATTGAACAGCTGTGCGGAATATCATTTAAAGATCATGATATGCTTGTTTTCCTTGAACTATGCATTCATATATATGACGGCACAACTTAAGGTTCCATTCTGCATGCTGCAATTGCAAGCGCTCCCGGTCCGATATGGCATCCTATGCTTAATGACAATGGGTTTATAAGCAGATCCCTTCCCGGAAAAGCTTCATTAACTTCATCAATCCAGCTCTGTAATGTCTCGTCATCAACATGGCTGTATGAAATACACAACTTCATGCGGCCTTCCTTGTCAAGCCCTGCAAAACGTTCCTCAAAATCCTTCTGCATAGCCTTGATCATCACATGTCTGGCTTTCTTCATTCCGCGTTCTTTGGCATATGCATCAAGCTTCTCACCCTGAATCGTAAGTACCGGCTTCAGATTAAGCACGGTTCCTATTGCTGCCGCAGCTGCTGTTACCCTTCCGCCCTTCTTAAGGTATGCAAGTGTATCAACTGCTATATATATGCTGGCATCATAAGCCTCTTTTTCAAGACGGTTCTTTATCTCAAATGCATTCATTCCCTGTTTGGCATATTTGAGCGCATCATATACAGACTGCTCCATAGTAACGGAAATTCTGTGATTATCCGCAATCTCAACCCTGCCGTCATAATCCTCTGCAAAAACCTTGGCGCTGTTACAGGACTCACTTAATCCGCTGGACATAGGTATGTATATTATATCATCATATCCCTGTCCGAGAATTCCTTCCCACATATCCATAACATCTCCCGGAGACGGCTGTGAAGTGGAAACTTCCGCACCTGCATCAAGAGCATCATAAAATTCCTTAACTGTCATATCAGTTTCCTGATATTTAACCTCTCCGTTTATAAAAAACGGCATTTTCATCATAAAAATCCCAAGTTCTTTCGCCTTCTCATGGGAAATTCCGCTATTCTCATCCGTCATTACGGCTGTACTCATAATATTGTCACCTCATAATGAAATTCTGTTTATTTCATACTTAACATCTTGACTGATATTTATACAAGTATTAAAATAAAACAAAATCGTCAGAAAGGCAATAACATTTTTCAAAAAATGTAGTCTAATTATACATATGTATAATTAATTCAATTAATTTATGGAAGATAAAAGAATTAAAAAAACAAAAAAATACCTCAAAGACACTCTCATCGAACTTCTCGATGAAATGCCATTTGAAAAAATAACCGTTACTATGTTGTGTCAGAAAGCGGACATAAGCAGGATCACTTTCTATTCCCATTATGATGACAAGTATGATCTCGTGGAAGATATTTTTCAGGATATGATCAATATCGGAACTGCTTACTATGACGAACTTGAAGAACAATTTAACAAAGATAACGATATCGCGCTTGGATTTTCACATGTTATGGACAGCATACTTAAGCTGTATTACAATCAGTACTATTTTTTCAGACATGTGACGCCGGACCGTAATCCTTATCTCGCTTTCTCATACTATAACCATGTGTTCTCGACGGTAGAACACCATACCAACAAGGAAAATACAAGGCATCCGTTAAAATACAGCAACAGGCAGATAACCGGCTTCTTATGCTATGGACTTCTCGGTTTTATAAATGAAAGCCATAGCGAAAATGACGACTTCCGTAAGAATGAACGTGATGCACACCAGCTGCTTTCAGACATTCTGAATAACGGGATACTGTTTTAGGGCTCCGGCAATTTGCAAATGCCTGACATTCCGGTTTTATATGATAATGCCTTCTTTCATAAATCTCGCTCTCAGGTCAATCTTCATCCGGTATATGGTTGTCTTGACTTTACTCTCGCTCAAATCAAGTGTACATGCTATCTGTGATATGCTTATGCAATTGGCATATCGCAGCCGGAAAATCACATATTTCTCCGCACTTACACCGTTCAGGTAATCATTCATGACACGCTTGATCTCGCGGCTGTCCATATAACGCTCTATAGTCATGGCATTTATCACACAATCACTCTCATATAATTCCGAACATTTGCCTTTTCTTTTGCCGGCATTTTTCTTTCTCAGCACACTGTAAGCTTCATTACGGGCTATCCTCATAAGATATGCACGTAAATCGCGCAGGCTGCCATCCGTAATCCTCCTCCATGCCTTATAATATGTTTCATTCTCACACTCCGCCGCGTCACGGAAATCATCCAATACACTTAACGCCGTATTATATATCCAGCTCCCGTACTTATCCTTAGTCTCCTTAATCGCCCGCTCATCACGATTGATATACAGTTCTATTATCTGCTCGTCCTCCATGTCATTCTCCTCTGTATTAAATCAAGTCTTTAATAATAAGACTGCATTTTGTAAAAAAAAGTCACACTATTGATAAATTTTTTTCTCCATTTATTTCATTGTATGCTATACTCTAATGTAGTAAAAAAATACAGGAGCTGTTCTATAATGAAAATCGGACGAAATGACCCATGCTGGTGCGGCAGTGGGCAGAAATACAAAAAATGTCATTTTGAATTTGACGAAAGACTCGAAGATCTTAAGAGCAAAGGATACAAAATTCCTTCTCATAAACTTATCAAAACACCTGAACAGATTGAAGGCATTAAAGCCAGCGCGCGGATCAATATTGCCGTACTTGACTACGTCGCAGAACATATAAAGGCCGGCATATCAACCGAGGAAATCAACGGCTGGGTTGACTCTGTTACAAGAGAGATGGGCGGAATCCCCGCACCTCTTAATTACGAGGGTTTCCCTAAGAGTGTATGTACTTCACTCAATGATGAAGTATGCCACGGCATACCTGCCGACGATATAATTCTTAAAGACGGTGACATAATAAATGTGGATGTCTCAACTATTTATAACGGATATTTCTCAGACTCTTCAAGAATGTTCTGCATAGGAAATGTATCCGAAGATAAGAATAAACTCGTCGATGTTGCCAGAGAATGCCTTGATGTCGGACTTAAAGAAGTTAAACCATTCACCCCTCTCGGAAATATGAGCAATGCTATCAACGAACTTGCCAAATCACACGGATACAGCATTGTACGTGAGATTGGCGGACACGGATGCGGACTCGAATTTCATGAAGAACCGTGGGTCGGATACACGCTTCCGGCCGATACAGGAATGATACTTGCACCCGGAATGTGTTTTACGATAGAACCGATGGTTAATATGGGCAAAGCGGACATCGTCCAGGATGACGAGAACGGATGGACCATCTATACCGAAGACGGTTCGCCTTCCGCACAGTGGGAGATTCAGGTACTTGTAACCGAAGACGGAGCCGAAATTATTTCATATTAATTTTCATTAAAAAAGCGCTGCACCATATATGGTTCAACGCTTTTTTTATTAAATATTACTGATTAACCGGTCCGTTCTGCGGCGCATATGCCTGCTGCGGTCCACCGTAGTACTGATTTGCATTATTCTTTGCATTGAAATCAGCTGAAGCAAGATTAAGAGCCTTGCAAAGCTTGTGCATATAGATAAACGGTCCCACAACGATAAGTGAACCGAGTACATTCCATCCCCAAAATGTTCCTGCACCAAAGCTGTAATTGATTCCTCTCTGTCTGAGTGCATCGCCTGTCTTGGCAGAAATTCTGTGCATCCACACAAGCGGAACAATGCCAAGTGTAAGCCATGAGAAAATAAAGTAAACAAGGCAAAAATGCATTGTCTTCTTACCTGTCGGAACAAGTACATTCAAATCCTCGCCGACTGTTGCCCAAAACCAAATTCCGTAGATTCCGCATGTAATAAGTGAAAGCAGAATCAACTTAACCATTCCTCTGTTAGTTCTCATAAACTAAACCTCCATATGTATATTTTATCACACGTGAAGCACCATTACCCACGTTATTAAAAAGTATATCATTAGATATACATATATGTCAATGCTTCATTAAAAATTATCGTTTAAATCCGACAGGTTTCACATTATCAATGATATTAAGTATGTCCGCAAGTTCTTCTTCGGACAGATGAGTGTAATCCGCGAGTTCTTTGACAGTCGGTACATCTTTACCCTCGCCCTTTAAATGCTTAATGGCTTCTTTAACAAGATTGGCTTTGCCGACAACCGCATTTTCAGAATCATCTTCACCTGTAATCTGTGATACATAAGTCTTCATTGCCTCATTAACCGCTTCTCCGGCCTCGGCCACAACATCATATCCCGAACCTGCTCCGATTCCGCATAATTCACCGAGCCTTACAAAAAGCGCGATATTGCCTTCCTGGATGAGGTCTTCAAGTGCAACCCTGTCCGATGCGTATTCGTCTGCCAGAACTGCAACATTGGCAAGCATGCTGTCGGACACCGCATTAATAACCTCAGCATTTCCGTTAAGAAGTTCATCATACATATCCTCAAGTTCGTCTTCGGTATACTGGCGTATGCCCTTAAGATCTTCCATATATAATTCAAGCGCCCTGGAGCATCCCGATTCGCCGGTCTCCGGCTTCTCACTCACATTTTCTTCCGTCTCCGGCGTTGTTTCCGGTGTTTCCTCCTCATGCGGCGTACTTAAGTACTCAAAAACCATATCTTTCTGTTCCGCACTAAGTTCCATATCATTAAAGTATCCAAGTATCTCTTCCCTCGTAAGCGGTTGTGCCGATGTTCTTACTATCTCCGCAACTCCGCGTAAAGTCTCCATAAATGTATTTCTGTCAAGCATATTCCAAATTCCTTTCCGTATGCGCGCGACTGGTATGGTCATTTTATCGCAAACTGGTTATTTTCATTATACCATATCCGTTGTATTATACTGACAATTCGATGACGCGCGACTCAATCATACTAACCTAAAGGAGATTATACTATGAGTAATACCAATACTGCAACCAGTAAAAAAATTGATGTCAAGGCAATCGCTGTCTGCGCTGTATTTACAGCACTGACCTGCGTATTCACTATGTTTATACAGATTCCGACCGGCAGTGTCGGCGGAATGGTACATATCGGAAATATTCCTCTTTTTATCGCGGCCGCTTTTTTCGGTAAACGCACCGGTTCCATTGTCGGCGGAGTGGGAATGGCGCTCAGCGACCTTCTTACCGGATGGGTTCCGTGGGCACCTATTACACTTATCACCGTAGGTATTATGGGATTCGTATATGCCCTTATAGTTGACCGCAAACCAACGCTTGTAAGACTTATAATCGCATCCGTTGCCGTACTTGCAGTCAAAGTGGCAGGTTATTACATCGGTGAGACCATTATGTACGGAAGTTTCCTCGTACCGTTAGCTTCAATACCGGGCAATATTATCCAGATTGCCGTAAATTCAGTAATCGCAGTTCCGGTAATACTTATACTTAATGCTACATGTAAGAATCTTATCACCAAACTCGCGCCTGCGGCACGATAATATCAGGAGGCAGCTATGTACAAAATCATGACACCGGGGCCCGTCAGTGTTCCCGAACAGGTAATGAATGCAAGAAGCAGATGGTTCCCCAATCCGGACGTTGACACATCATTCTGCGAAGAATACCACGATGTGTGCAAGCGTATCGCCGGACTTTTACACACAGATAATGAAGTGTATATTCTTGACGGTGAAGGTATACTCGGCCTTGAAGCTGCGTGTGCATCACTTACCGAGCCGGGCGACCGTGTGCTCGTGATTGATAACGGTATATACGGCAGAGGCTTTGCCGACTTCATATCCATATACGGCGGCACCCCTGTCCTTTACACATGCGACTACCGTAATCCGGTTGACCCGGATGCACTTTCTGAATATCTCGAAAAAGACCATAATTTTAAATATGCGACAGTTGTACACTGCGATACTCCAAGTGGTATGCTCAATGATGTATCCGCAATTTGTCCTCTTTTGAAAAAATACGGTATAATGACACTTGTAGACTCAGTTTCCGCTATGTTCGGTGCAGAATTTAAAGTCGATGAATGGCAGATAGATATAGCATGCGGTGGTTCTCAGAAAGCGATGTCGGCACCATCCGGACTTACATTCGTGTCAATAAGCGATGACGCTTTTAACGCCATGAGAAACAGGAAAACACCTATTGCTTCTTTTTATTGCAATCTGCTTACATTCGAGAATTATTACAGGGACAAGTGGTTCCCGTACACAATGCCGGCAAGCGATATATATGGACTTCGTGAGGCAGTGGAAATAATAGAGAAAGACAGCGGCAGACTTTCACGCCATGCGCGTATTTCCAAGGCTGTAAGGGAAACTCTTACAGAAGGCGGTCTTACACTCTATGCCGAATCGGGATTTTCACCGACAGTCACGGTATTTAACGTTCCTGACGGTCTCAATGCCTCTGATATAATCGAGAATATGAAGAATGATTATGGTGTACTTATCGCCGGAAGTTTCGATTATCTCGCCGGCAAGGTATTAAGAATCGGCCATATGGGCAACTCCGCCAACACAGACGATGTCGCCCTGACCTTAGATGCTCTTGATAAGACTTTACGCGGACTTGATTTTAACCCTGCATGTAATCTCCGCGATTTATTTATGAATAAAATGCAACAGCAATAACTCCCGGACCGACATGTGTCCCGATTGTACCGCCGATCGTGCGATACTCAAGCGTAGGCACATGTCCCTCCCACAGGGAGCGGCTGTCTTCTATATATTTCTTAAGCAATTCATCTCCCAATCCCGTATATCCAAGCATAATAGGCATATCATAATCAATTCCGCCGGCTTTCTCTATGTGCTCAACCAGAAGATTATTGCCCTGTCTGGAACCGCGCGCTTTACCTATTACCTGTACGGCCCCATCCTGAATGGTAACGACCGGCTTGATTGACAGCAGTCCTCCTGCAAATGCAGCCGTTTTGGAAATTCTTCCGCCTTTCTTTAAATACTCCAGTGTATCTAACAGTGCGATTATATGTATTTTTTTCTTGCACTCATTCAGTATATCAGCTATTTCTCCGGCACCATAGCCTTCCCCGGCAAGCTGCATTCCGTATTTTATAAGAATTATTTCTCCTATCGTAACGCTTTCGCTGTCAATGACATACACACTGTCAAATTTAGATGCGGCAATTACCGCACTCTGGTATGTTCCCGAAAGTGTTGATGCCATTGTAACCACTATGACATCGCTTCCGTCAGCCACAGCTTCCTCTATTGCCTTTTCAAAATCATACGGCGGTATCTGGCTTGTCCTCGGCAGTTCATCACTTTCAATAAGTTTCTCGTAAAATTCTCTGTGGCTTAATGTCACACCGTCTTTATATTCATCATCCCCGAATGTTATCGTCATCGGGATAACCGTCACTCCGTCCTTTTCACACATATCCGAAGCAGAATCCGTTATAAATTTAATGCTCATAATAATCCTCCTGTTGTTGATAAATCAACAACTAGATTATAAAGAAAAGATGTTGAATTGTCAACATCTTCCCATATATGTATTATTTGGTTGATGAACTCTGCCTTACGCGCCATGTTCCCGGTGAAAGGAGCACAAGCATCGGGAATATCTCAAGACGTCCGATAAGCATATCGAAGATAAGCACAAGCTTGGATAATACACTGAACCCGCCGTAGTTACCTGTCGGTCCGACAGCTCCGAGTCCCGGTCCTATATTATTGAATGTCGCGGCAACCGCCGTAAAATTAGTGGTTATATCATATCTGTCCAGGCTTACTATAAGGAAAGATATGATAACTATAAGCACATAAGCTGCGAGATATACCAATACGGTCTTCACTGTCGTATCCTGGATACCTTTGCCGTTGATTCTCACGCGGTTAACGCTTCGCGGATGTACAATTGAACGGGCTTCATTCTTGACAGCTTTGGCCAGAATTATAAGTCTCGATATCTTGAAACCACCGCCCGTACTTCCGGCGCATGCTCCCACGAACATCAAAAGCACAAGTATGGCTCTTGAGAATTCCGGCCACATATTAAAATCGCATGTTGCGAAACCGGTGGTTGATATTACCGATGCAACCTGGAAAATAGAGTGATGGAATGCCTCAAAAAAGCTTCCGAAGCTTCCCATAATATTAAATGCGATCAAAATTGCCGACGCAAATACTATAATAAAGAAATATCTTACCTCCTCATTAAGCAATGCCTCCTTGCCCTTACGTATGAGAAGCAGATAATACACATTAAAATTAACGGAACATGCCAGCATAAATACCGTTATTATATTCTGCACTGCAGCCGAATATGAAGCTATACTTGTGTTAAGAAGACCGAATCCTCCGGTGCCCGCCGTTGCAAAAGACAATGTCAGTGCCTCGAAGAAGTTCATTCCGGCTATAAGAAGTGCTATTGTCTCAATTATGGTTATAATGCAATATATACCATAAAGTATCATTGCCGTATGTTTTACCCTCGGAACAAGCTTGCTTACCGAAGGCCCCGGGCTTTCCGCCCTCATAAGATGCATATTGGAGCCGCCGGAAAGAGGAAGCACTGCCATTATAAATACCAGGACCCCCATTCCTCCTATCCCGTGCGTAAATAATCTCCAGAATGCAGATGCGTGCGAAAGGATTTCAACCGATGGCATGATGCTTGCTCCGGTTGTTGTAAATCCTGACACAATTTCAAAAAGTGCATCTATATAGAAAGGAATTTCTCCCGTAAGTCTTAACGGCAATGCACCTATTATACTGAGTAAAAGCCAGCTTAAGGAAACCGCAACAAAACCTTCCCTTGAATAGAAAGTATTGCTCTTAGGTTTACGGTATCTGCCCGCAAAGCCTACCAATATACATATAATTGACACTATTCCGTATATAAATCCTTCCTCTTCGCCGTAAATTGCTCCGACTATGGACGGAAGCGCCAGAAAAACGCCTTCAAAACAGACCACACTGCTCAGTATGTATCTGATTATCGAATAATTCATCTTATCCTCCTACCTTAACGCATCCCTTATATCATGCAGTCCCGTTGTCGTCGTGATAAGGATCACCATATCATTGACCTCTATGACACTGTTTCCGTTAGGCATCTCTACCTTACCCTTGTGGGTAATACAGCCTATGATCATATTTTTCTTAAGATTAAGGTCCTTAAGCGGAATACCCACTACCGGTGAATCCTCTCTTATCTGGAATTCAAGTGCCTCAACACGGTTATCATTAAGTCTGTATAAAGTCTCTATATTGCTGCCGAGTGAGTTTTTCATCGCACGGACATATTTAATGATTTCCTCTGCGGTAATATACTTAGGATATATTACACTTCCGACACCCAGACTGTCTATTATTTCATCATAGGATATACGGTGCACCTTGGTAATAAGTTTGGCTTTGGAAAGGCTCTTGGCAAAAAGCGTGAGCATTATATTTTCCTCGTCAAAATTAGTCATCGATGCAAATGCACCGACGGTCTTAAGTCCTTCCTCGATAAGAAGTTCCTTATCCGTGGCATCTCCGCATATTACAAGCGCTTTCGGAAGCATTTCGGTAAGTTCCTCACACCTTGCCGGATCCTGCTCGACTATTTTAACCTTCACTCCCATATTAAGGAGCTGTCTTGCCAGATAAATGGTGGTAGTTCCGCCGCCGATCATCATAATATCCCTCGTAACCGAAGTCGGGTCTCCCATTTTCTTAAAGAAATCTATTGTATTCTCGGCAGGTGCCACAATTGTGATCTCATCACCTGCCATAAGTTCAAATTCGCCGTCAGGAATCATAACTTCCTCACCACGCTCGACAATCGGTATAAGAACATTGCATTTGACTTTGGTTGACAGATCGCGGAGTTTGACTCCGCATAATGCCGAATCCTCAGGCACCTTATATATTACAAGTTCAACCCTGCTTTTGGCAAAAGTATCGACCTTGAGAGCTGACGGAAATTTAAGCAGTCTTCCTATCTCGCGGGCTGCTGCCATCTGCGGATTAATGATCATTGAAAGACCGAGTTCTTCCTTAATAAAGCTTATCTCACGACTGTACACCGGATTACTTACCCTTGCGATCGTATGGCATCCGCCGGCTTTCCTTGCGATAAGACAGCACAGAAGATTAAGTTCATCCGCACCCGTTACGGCGATAAGAAGATCTGCATTATCAACGCCTGCTTCCCTCTGGATATTAAGGCTCGCGCCGTTACCCACAACGCCGAGCACATCATAAGCATCCGATATTCCGTTTACAACCTTCTCATTAACATCAACCACAGTTATGTCATGTCCCTCATTGCTGAGCTGTTCGGCTATTGCCGAACCTACATTACCGCAGCCTACTATAATTATCTTCATTATTGCACCTTTCCTTTAACCTTTGACGGTGATACGTTATATTTTTTCTTGAACAATTTACTGAAATGATATGCGTCATCATATCCGACCATCTGGGCAACCTGTTGTATACTGTCACAGCTGCCGTTCTTAAGCAGTTCCATTGCATGGCTCAGTCTTATATCTATAAGGTAGCTTATCGGGGCATCGCCTGTCTCGCTCTTAAAAATCTTCGATATGTAATACGGACTCAGATACATATTCTCCGCAATCTGATCCAATGATATTTTCTCATTATAATGGTCTTCAAAATAACTTACAATACGTTCAACAACATATTTCTTGCTGACCGACTCAAAAGCATATCCTTTGGATGCTTCAATCGGATCCGACAATTCCCTTATTATGAGCAGAAGTATTTCCATCAGATAAGCCTTAAGCATAAAATATCTTCCCGGTCTTAATACTTCGTTCTCCTCCGACATCTTAAGCGACATTCTGAAAAGTTTCTGCCGCAGTTCGCCCTTGGTATGCATAACTGGGGCTTCCGTAATATCCAGGCAGTTCGCCTTATACCCATCAAGCTGTATATCCGTAAATCCCACGAAAAATTCCACCGCCGGATTCCCGCATCCGTCAGTCAATGCCTGATGGTACACACCCGGATTAAATATCAGAAGGTCTCCCTCCGAAACATCATATATCACATCATCAATTCTGTATCTGCCGCTGCCTGACACTATAAGGCTCATCTCTATATGATTGCTGTGGCAATGATAATTAATCTCATCACGCGTCCTTGCACCCTTCCAGCAGAACAAAAAAGTGGGGTTCAGATCATTGAACCGTATCTTCTCACACATATTCTTCATCCTATATTTTAACGCATAATTCTGATAAGAGTATACCACAAATCGGACAAAATACTACATCAATGAAGCAAAATTCTACATTTTCTTTTTCAATTAAGATTTTATACTAAAGTAAAATAATAATTCGAGAGGTTTTATTAATTATGACAGCAGAAAAATGGTTTCTGGGTTTTCTCAAAAAATATAAATGGCTTATGATGCTCGGTCTTGTCATGACCACAATAATCTCGGTACTTGCGATAGTCAATCCGCATATATCGGGACTTATTGTTGACGATGTCATCAAGGGAGGCAATTACGACGAGCTTCCTTATCTTGCAGCCATACTCATCGGGGTCACCGCAGTCAGAAGCGTACTGCGTTTCTTCTATCAGGTTGTGTTTGAGACCTGTTCACAGGGTGTCCTCTATGAGATGCGTGACACCGTGTACCGCAAATTCATGCAGGAGGACTTTGCATTCTATAACAGAGAGCGCACCGGTGACCTTATGTCAAGGCAGACCGGCGATATGGACGCCGTAAGGCACTTTGTCGCGTATGTTATATATGCAGTATATGAGAATATTCTGCTTCTTATTTTTGCGATTATAATGATTTTTACGGTAAGTTACAAAATGGCATTATGTATGCTCGCTGTTCTTCCGCTTACGGCGCTTACAACATATTTCCAGTCAAAACAGGTACGCCCGGCTTTCAAGCGCAACCGTAACTGTTTCTCATCATTGAATGCCTTCGTTCAGGAAAATGTCAGCGGCAACAGAGTTGTCAAAGCATTCTCCAAAGAAGACTACGAAATTGCCAAATTCAATGCCGAGAACGATGATTTCAGGGATTCACAGCTTGAAGCTTCCAAAATATGGATGAGATTTATTCCGATTTTTGAGGTGCTTTCCTACGCACTTACCATAATCCTTATGCTCTACGGCGGATATATGGTCATTCAGGGTGAAATAACGCTCGGTGACCTCGTAAAGGTCAACGGCTATCTGTGGATGCTTACCGCACCGCTTCGTATGGCCGGCTGGTGGATTAACGATATCCAGCGTTTTACGACTTCAATCGAGAAGATATACGATACATACACCAAAGAACCTTCAATCAAGACTCCCGAAAAAGGAATACGCGAAGCACGCTTTAAGGGAGCCGTTGAATTTAAGAACGTGTCGTACCGCGCCGACGATACTGATATCGTAGAAGATATCAATTTTAAGGTTGAGCCGGGGCAGACAATAGGCATTATCGGTTCGACCGGTGCCGGCAAATCAACCATAATGAATCTTCTCTGCCGTTTCTATGATGCAACAGAGGGAGAGGTCTTAGTGGACGGTGTAAACGTCAAGGCACTTGATCTGTACAATCTCCGCGATAACATCGGAATGGCAATGCAGGATGTTTTCCTCTTTTCCGACACGATAGAGGGCAACATCGCTTACGCACATCCCGACTGCTCATTTGAGGAAGTTAAACAGGCTGCCATTATGGCGGACGCCAACCATTTTATCCAGTCACTTCCGGACGGATATGACACGATTGTCGGTGAGCGCGGTGTCGGTCTCTCCGGTGGTCAGAAACAGCGTATTTCCCTCGCAAGGGCATTGCTTAAGAACCCTTCGATACTTATATTAGATGATACCACATCCGCAGTTGATATGGAAACGGAAAGCTACATCCAGACACAGCTTAATAACATAAAGAACCGCTGTACTATTTTTGTAATAGCTTACCGCATATCATCCATATGTAACGCCGACCAGATTCTTGTCATGGACAACGGCCGGATAATCGAGCACGGAACACATGATGAACTGATGAAGCAGAACGGTTATTATGCTTCCGCATTTTACACGCAATACGGTGAGATTCCGGATGAATTCAAGAAGAAAGGCGGTGAATAAAATGGCACGTAATAAATATGACGTTGATGAGGTACTTGAGGACCGTTTTGATATCAACCAGCTTAAGAGGCTCGGCAAATATGTTGCGCCGTATAAGAAAAAAATGATTCTCGTTATACTTATAATGATGTCATCCTCCGCCCTGGTGATGATGATACCGAAGTTTTTCCAGAAGGTCATGGACGTATCCATTCCCAATAAGGATATGAAATCCATCGCAATGTATGCCGGGCTTACGCTCCTTATTGCGCTGTACTCGGCATTCAGCCTTCGGATAAAAATAAAAATAACCAACGAAATCGGTCAGAATATTATCCATCAGATAAGATATGATATTTTTGAACATCTGCAGGAACTGCCTTTTTCCTATTATGATAACCGTCCGCACGGCAAAATTCAGGTCCGCGTGGTCAATTATGTAAACAGTTTAAGTGACCTTCTGTCAAACGGTATCATAAATACAATTACAGATATGTGCAACCTCATATTCATTATTGTGTTTATGTTTTTAGCAAACGTAAAACTTACACTCATTTGCCTGTGCGGCCTTCCGATACTGATTGCAGTTATCGTTTTTATCAAGAAAAAACAGCGACGTGCATGGCAGATACAGAGCAACAAACAGTCCAACTTAAATGCTTACATAGCCGAGAGCATCAACGGAATCCGCGTTACGCAGTCTTTTACACGAGAGGAACGCAACACAGATATTTTTAACAACTTAAGCAGCGGATACAGAAGCGCATGGATGCGTGCCGTAAAGTTTAACTTCCTTATGGGACCGAGCGTTGATGTTATATCGGTTATCACAACTTGTTTCATATATGTGCTCGGAATAAGCTGGATGGCCGGCGGCGACACAGCCATTACAGTCGGTACCCTCGTGCTGTTTACGGCTTACATAAGCCAGTTCTGGACACCGATCAACACACTTGCCGGATTTTATAATTCACTGTTAACAGCTATTTCATATCTCGAGCGTATTTTTGAGACGATTGACGAAGAGGTTGCAGTCAAGGATGCTCCGGATGCCATTGATATGCCTCCGATTACCGGCAAAGTGGAATTTAAGGATGTAACCTTCTCGTATGATGACGGTCATCCTATCCTGAACAAGATTAATTTTACCGCCAATCCGGGTGAGACATTCGCGATCGTCGGCCCGACCGGTGCCGGTAAAACAACAATAGTAAACCTTATAAGCCGTTTCTACAATGTGGATTCCGGCGAGGTTCTCATAGATGATATTGACATTTCCAAAGTAAAAATACATTCGCTGCGTACCCAGATGGGTGTAATGATGCAGGACAGCTTCATATTCTCCGGCACGATTATGGATAACATAAGATACGGCAATATGGAAGCATCTGACGAGGATGTCATCCGCGCCGCCAAAACGGTGTGCGCACATGATTTTATCATGGAGATGGAAAACGGATACATGACCGAGGTCAATGAACGCGGAAGCCGCCTTTCCGCCGGTCAGCGCCAGCTTATCTCTTTTGCGAGAGCACTGCTTGCCGACCCTAAGATACTTATTCTCGACGAGGCGACATCAAGCATTGACACCGAAACAGAACGCGTGCTGCAAAAAGGTCTTAACGAACTCCTCAAAGGCCGTACTTCTTTCATAATCGCCCACAGGCTCTCCACTATCAAGAATGCAGACTGCATTATGTATGTTGAAAACGGCGGAATCATAGAGCGCGGCACACACAATGAACTGCTCGCCCTGAAAGGCAAATATTACGAGCTGTATATGTCACAGTTCGATTTTCTCAAATAACCGGAGCGGATTAATCACCCGCATAATCAAAAATCCCGATGCCACCTCCACGGCACCGGGATTTTGGTTTATGATTTTATCTTTTTCCCTACAGGAATCTGCGCTAACAGGATTGCCGCAAATATCAATACACATCCCATTATTTCTCTTCCCCCCAGCTTTTCATCAAGAATAAGCCATCCGGTCAGGACCGAGAAAACAGATTCAAGGCTCATTATCATGGATGCCAGTGTCGGATTCAGTCCGTTCTGGGCTATTATCTGCAATGTATATGCCACGCCGCACGACATTACACCCGAATACAGCAGAGCAATCCATGCCTGTGATGAGGCGAATGTCGATGCCCATGCACCAATTCCGTCCGGTATAATTTCACGAAACAGCATCGGGAAAAATCCCAGTATTCCGCACACAAAAAACTGTATACACGAAAGTCTGACTCCGTCAACCAACGGTGAAAAATGATCTATTACCATAATATGTCCGGCAAAAAGCAGTGCACACACAAGCGTTACCAGATCCGATGCCGCAAAGCTTAATGAATCCTTCATACATAACAGATACAATCCGCCAATCGTTATTACAATGCCTATCCATATGTTCCAGCTGCATTTTCTTTTGAAGAAAATTCCAAGCACCGGAACTATCAATATGTAACATGCCGTAAGAAATCCCGACTTTCCTGCTGTGGTTCCCATAAACATTCCGAGCTGCTGCATTGTGCTTGCCAGAAAAAGCATTGCACCACAACATAAGCCGCCAATCAACAGTCTCTTTCTGTCTCCTGCATTCTGCGGTCTCCTAGGAGACGGCTTAACTTTATCTATCGCCGCAATTACGGGAAGCAGTACAATTCCGCCTATTATCGACCTTACACAATTAAAAGTAAACGGTCCCACAAGACTTCCGCCCTGTCTCTGCGCCACAAACGAACTTCCCCAGATAAGTGCGGTAAGCACCAGTAATAACGAGTTTCTAATTTTGGTATTTTTCATAATCCCAGCCTTTCGTACAACAGTCAACTGTTGGTATGATACACCTTATGGCTTCAATATGTCAATCCGTCTCAATTTTATGCTTCCGGCTATTGACAGTTTATGAATGCTGTGGTAGTCTACAGCATATACATCATGTAGTTTTGAATACTACGTTATGTATTTTATTGAATTATTTGTCATAGTATGTCGCATACTGTTATTATGAAAGGAGTTTGTCATGAAAATTACTATCCGTGAACCGGGCAGCGCCATTACGCACCTTATAGGGATGATTCTGGCCGCCGTTGCCACTACACCGCTTTTAATAAAATCAGCACTTGCCGGAGGAAGCACACTTATGGCGCTGAGCATTTTCTGTCTCAGCATGGTACTTCTCTACGGTGCAAGCACAGTCTATCATTCGGTGAACCTTAAAGGAAGTGCTTTGAAAATTTTCAAAAAAATAGATCATATGATGATTTTTGTCCTTATCGCAGGCTCATACACGCCGATATGCCTTATTGTTCTCGGCGGGAGAGCCGGATATACCCTTCTCACAGTTGTGTGGGGAATTGCCCTTATAGGAATGTTGCTCAAGGCCTGCTGGGTAACCTGTCCGAAGTGGTTCTCATCTATTATATACATCTCAATGGGCTGGGTATGCGCCGCCGTATTCGGAAAGCTGTGGGATACACTTACACCGGCAGCCTTCGGCTGGCTCCTCGCCGGCGGCATAATCTATACCGTTGGCGGAATAATTTATGCCATAAAGCCCAAATTTTTTGATGAGAAACATCCGTCATTCGGGCTGCACGAAATCTTCCATCTTTTTGTGATGGGCGGCAGCATATGCCATTTCGTATTCATGTTTCTCTATGTAGCATAAAATTAAGGCTGCTATGAATTATTACCGGTCCATAGCAGCCTCACTTTAAATACTTATCCTATTCTCTTGTACCCTTTAGGTGCAGGTTTCTTAAATATCCTGTGCCTGAATTTAATTAACAGCACCACTGCCGCCGCGGCAATTATCACAATTCCCGCTATGATCCAGTTACGTGCACTTATCATGCTTAGATTGAAGCATCTTATATTAATCCACATCTGGTTAATGTTTACATTGGCTTCATCGTCAAAGTACTGCATTACCGCGCTTCGCTCTATGACATCTTCGGACGGATATTGTGCCGATAGCTGTCTCTTAAGCTGTTCCCTCGGAACGCTTAAGATGTAATTCTCGTCCGAATTATCCCCGCTGAAAAAATATCCGACAGGATAATCCACAACATCCTCTTCGTCATCCTCAGCGCCATATGTCCAGTCAAGGTAGTTAAACACCGTAGGGTCATCTCCTCCGGCAATCGCTGATGTATATCCTATATAATACATATTTCTCACGGCATTGTCAGGTCTTGACACAAAATTAATAAATGCCTCGGCCGCCTGCTTTCTGTCGGCGTTACCGTTAATTCCCGATTTAAGCATTACCCATCCGTCAAACCACAGGTTCGTGCATTCTTCTGGAACTGCCCAGTCAAGATACACACCGTCTTCTTCAGCCTGATCCATTGCATATACACCATCGCCCGACCATTGGAGATTAGCCACAACCTTGCCGCTGACCATGTCCGCTTTACCGCTGTCGGTCTCAAATGAATATACATTTTCACGTATTTCCTTAAGCTTGGCTTCCGCTTTATCGATGGTATCCTTATCTGTGTCATTCATTATACGTGAAAGTTCTTCTCCGTAATCCGCCGATGACCTGAACTCCGGGTCGATGAGCTTATCCCTGTTAAGAATGGCCAGTGTCGGGAAATAAGCATCCCTTACATTGTCCTTTACGGTTACCTGTCTGAAATACTTATCGTTGGTAAGTATCTGCCATGTCGAAGCATCCGCCTCTTCCACATAGTCCGGATTATATACCATTCCGGTTATTCCCCACATATATCCGGCAGCATATCGGGACCATTTTTCACCGTCAATTTCGTTGCTGTCAAATACCTCTTTAATATATGGGGAAACTCCCTTGCTGTAGTAATTATTTGTATCCGAATTGTCATAGAAACTATCCGAAAGCGGCTCAAGCGCCTTTTCTTTCATAAGTTTCATAATCATATAATCCGAGGGGCATACCAGGTCAAATGTATCTCCGAGAGTAAGCTGGCTGTAAAGTTCCTCGTTGGTGCCGAATGTCGAATACTCAACTTTCACACGCACACCGTAGTTCTCATAGTACCAGTCCTCAAAATCGTTGACCATATTATTTTCGCCAAAGACATCACAGTTATCGAGATCTATCAGCTCATCGTCATCCCAGCCGCCCTCATCGATATATTCTTCCCAGTTACAAACCCTGAGCGTAATCGTCTTATCTGCCGCTTTGACTACATCCGCTGACGGCATGACCGCCGCTGTCATAAGCGCCGCCGAAAGCACAGCCGCTGTCTTAAAGATTATTTTTCTCATTCTTAGCACCTGCCTTTCTGCCTGACAACACATTGCCGCCTATTACAACCGCCAGAATTACCACAAAAAGCACCGTTGACAACGCCCATAATGCAGTCTTGGTCTCCGTATGCGATCCCTTCGTGGCATTTACAACATAAGTACTGATCGTATCAAATGTAGCCGGTTTCGTATATGTTGTTATAAAATAATCATCCAGAGAAAGCGTTACCGCGAGTAAAAAGCCCGATACGATTCCCGGGATAAGCTGTGGTATTACCACCTTAAAAAGTGCCTGTCTTGCGTTGGCACCCAGATCCAGTGCAGCTTCGTATATACTGTTATCCATCTGTTTAAGCTTTGGCACGACCGAAAGATATACAAACGGTGATGCAAGCGCGACATGTCCGATAACAAGCGGCACAAAAGTATCTTTATTAATACCAAGCACTACAATTAACAGTACGCAGATTGAGAAACCGGTCACAACATCCGCATTGACTACCGGTACCTGATTGGCAAGTCCTATAAGCCTTGATGGCGTCTTGCGTGAATAGAAAGCGCCTATCGCTCCTATTGTTCCGAGCACCGTTGCTATAAAAGCCGAGCCGAATGCAAGTGCAAAAGTTCCGCCTATCATTCCCAGAAGTTCCGGAGATGTAAACAGGTTTACATAATTCATTGTTGAAAAATTACCGCTTGTTCCAATTGTCGCCGTGTCCGAAAAACTGTATACCGCAAGTATCAGGATTGGCAGATACATAAACAGAAGCACTATTCCGAGCCATACAGAGCGTAATATTTTTTTTGTCATAATATTGCCCCCCTGTTCGTATCTTCTTCACCAAGTCCATTGGTCGCAATCGTAATGATAAAAATTATTATAAGCAGGACAATAGAGATCATCGATCCGCCATGCCAGTCGTAAGCATTGAAATAACTTCCGATAAGGCTTCCCATAATGTATGTGCTGTTATACAACATATCAAGTATTACATAGTTCGTCATTGCCGGCAGAAATACCATAGTAACACCGCTTATTATTCCCGGCACCGACAACGGAACCGTCACTTTGAAAAATGTCGCACTATGTGATGCCCCGAGATCCGCGGCTGCCTCGATAAGTGAATTATCCATCTTGCTGAGTGTCGTGTATAACGGCAGGATCATAAACGGAAGGAAATCGTATGTCATACCGATTACCGTATTAAGAAACGGATGATATGCGAGATTGCCCTCAAGTACCGTCAAAACTTCCTTCAGCGCCACGATACGCAGTGTGAAGTTGATCCACATCGGCACCAGAAACAGCACCAGCAGCACTGTTTTTTTCTTCATATGGCTTCTTGCAAGCGCATACGCTACCGGATATGCTATGAGAAGACAGACAATCGTAACCGTTATCGCAACAACCATGCTGTAGCAGAGCGTTCCGATAGTATTCGGACTTGTAAAAAAGTTCGTAAAATTCGTAAGTGTAAATCGGCCTTCACCATTGGTAAAAGCATAGTATATTACAACCAAGAGCGGCGCTATGACAAAACAAATCAGAAACGCCGCATATGGTATGCAAAGCTGTTTTCGTGAAAAACGAAATTTCATGCGCGTCACTCCTTTCAATTATCTTCCCTGAATGAAAGCTCAATGCTGTCTTTAGGGATTATAACGCTGACATAATCGCCCTCGTTCCAGAGATATTCATCATGAAGGTGGATATCCTCTTCACTCTCGGTACGGACAATATAATGATAATGATCACCCTTATAAATAAGTGAAATGATGTGTCCGCATGTTCCTCCGGCCGTGGTATCATCACTCATTGTAACGGATGCAACAGGCACTTTCACGGTTACTTTCACGCCGGCTGTATATATCTCATTGCCGTCGGCATCCACAAGTGTATCATTCTCGTCAATATGTGAACCCGGATAAAGCTTGGTAACATCACATTCGTACTCGCCGTCAGCAAAAAGTACGGTGTAATTCTTCGTAAGCTCGCCTTCATAAATATTATGGTTGGTCTCAGCAAGAATTACATGGATTCCGTCCGGTTCGAGACACATTCCTATCTCGTCTCCGACTTTGGCACTTCTCGTGCTCTGAATAACGATTTCATTATCACCGGATTCAACTATGATTTCATAGTGCATACCCTTGAATATAACCGACGTTACTATACCGGTAACGGTTCCTTCCTCTTTGGACGTCATTATCACATCCTCCGGTCTTACAACAACATCGACTTTTGCGCCGACTGCCATATCATCGAGGCAGTCAAAATCCGCTCCGCAGAAACGAACCTTACGTCTGCCCGTCATACGGCCGTCGAAAATATTACTTTCTCCTATAAAGTCGGCAACAAATACCGTATTAGGCTCATTATATATTTCTTCCGGCGTTCCTATCTGCTGGATCATGCCATCAGACATTACAACGACTTTATCAGACATCGTAAGTGCCTCTTCCTGGTCATGTGTTACATATATAAAAGTGATTCCAAGTTCCTTATGCATTGCCTTAAGCTCAAGCTGCATCTCTTTACGCATCTTTAAATCCAAAGCTCCGAGCGGTTCATCGAGAAGCAATATCTCAGGCTCATTTACAATGGCTCTCGCGATCGCAATCCTCTGCTGCTGTCCTCCCGAAAGCGTGGAAATACGTCTTTTTTCAAATCCCTCAAGGTCTACAACCTCAAGCGCATGCTTAACTTTTTCCTTAATCTCTTCCTTTGTGAACTTCTCATATCTGGTAACCGTTTCACCGGCCTCATTCTGATACTTTACTTCCCTGGTCTTAAGTTTAAGGCCAAATGCAATATTGTCATAAATATTCAGATGTGGGAAAAGTGCATATCTCTGGAATACTGTGTTAATCGGTCTCTTGTTAGGCGGAAGTTTACTTATATCCTTCCCATTAAGTAAAATCTGTCCTTCTGTCGGAATGTCAAATCCGGCAATCATACGAAGTGTTGTCGTCTTTCCGCATCCTGACGGACCCAGAAATGTTACAAACTCTCCCTTTTTAACCGAAAGATTAAAATCTTCGACTGCAGTAAAGCCGTCTTCAAAACATTTTCTGATACCTTTAAGTTCGATAATGTTTTCTGAAAAATTCTTGTCCATGGCAACACCCGCCGCTTAATATACAAAACGATACTCTGCGGCTCCTAACTCCTTTCTTGTGTGTAAAATAAGATAATTGCATACAAAATAAGACAGACCCGATCAAGATGCTTTTCGTTTCCTGACCAGTCTGCCTTTCGTTCCTATGCTTTATCGTTTAAAACGATAATATATTATCGCACACTCAGTGTCAATATTAAATTTAAATTTTTCGGAGATTTTACTCGTTAACCGCATGGATTTCAAACTGCCTGATATCCTTCTCGCACTCAGCCTTAATAATCTGCGCTCCAAGACCTCTCATCTTGGCATCAAAATCCTCATATCCTCTTTCGATATACTTAATATCATCTATATAAGTGGTTCCTTCAGCTACAAGGCCTGCAATTACAAGGGCTGCTCCGGCACGTAAATCCGGTGCCACGAGTTCGGTTCCCATAAATCTGTCAACTCCGGTAATTATAGCGGTATTACCCTCAACCGTTATATCACATCCCATCCGTGAAAGCTCACCGACATACTTAAACCGGTTCTCCCAGATACTCTCGGTAACGATACTTGTTCCCTCGCATCTGGCAAGTAATACAGTAGCCTGCGGCTGCATATCCGTCGGGAATCCCGGATAAGGAAGTGTCTTGATATTGGTATGAACAAGCTTTTCCTTACCTATTACACGTACAGCTTCATCATATTCTTCAATCTGGCATCCAACCTCTATAAGCTTGGCGCTTATAGCTTCAAGATGTTTCGGTATGACATTCTTGATGAGTACATCGCCGGCTGTCGCCGCAGCTGCTATCATAAATGTTCCTGCTTCTATCTGATCCGGAATAATAGAATATGTGGTTCCGTGAAGTTTCTCAACGCCCTTAATCCTGATAACATCAGTACCTGCGCCCTTAATGTCCGCACCCATGCAGTTAAGGAAATTGGCAACATCAACTACATGCGGCTCTTTGGCTGCATTCTCAATAGTCGTCCTGCCTTCTGCCAAACATGCTGCAAGCATAATGTTAATAGTGGCTCCAACCGTTACAACATCCATATAGATATGTCCGCCGACAAGTTTCTCTGCCTCGGCGCATATCATACCATGCTCTATTTCAACTGTGGCACCCATTATTCTTAAGCCCTTCATATGCTGGTCAATCGGTCTGCTTCCTATATTACAGCCTCCCGGAAGTGCAACCTGTGCATTTCCTCTCTTGCCAAGCAACGCTCCAAGTAAATAATATGATGCTCTTATCTTCTTAATATATTCGTAATTGACTGTTGTAGAAAATATAGTACTTCCGTTAATCTTAAAAGTATGCTTATCTACTTTCTCAACAATCGCTCCAATGTCTTTAATCGCTTCAAGTACAACTCTGGTGTCTCTTACATCAGGCACATTCTCTATAGTAACTGTCTCATCTGACATAACCGCTGCTGCCAATATAGCGAGCGCAGCATTCTTGGCTCCGCTTATCTCAACTTCGCCATGCAGACGGTTCCCGCCTTTAATAACGTACTTTTCCATATTCGTACCTCGAAAAACAATCTGTCCTAAATGACGCACAAAATATTATATCATAAAAAAACTATTTGTAAAGCAGAATATATTTTCCAATTATCTGCTTCTTATAACAAAAACAGCCTGCCTTGCTTTCTCAGCAAAACAGGCTGTGAAATTCGATATTAATTACCGGTATAATCAACCGGGTTAACGGAACATCCGTTAATATAAAGCTCAAAGTGAAGATGCGGACCTGTTACAACTCCGGTAGCTCCGGAATATGCGATTACCTGTCCCTGTGAGACTGACTGTCCGTATGATACTGCGATTGAACTTAAATGTGCATATCGTGTCATCGTTCCGTTAGGATGCTTGATATCCACGCAGTATCCATATGCACCGTTCCAGCCGGCTGTAATAACCGTTCCGGAAGATGAAGCCTTAACTGCGGTTCCGCTTGGCACATACCAGTCAACACCTGAGTGAAGTGTATGTGTTCCGTTAACAGGATGTATTCTGTATCCATAAGGTGATGTGATATTCGTACTGTTAACCGGCTTAATATATGTCGGAGGAGTAAGTGTTCCTCTTTCAACCTTCTTGGCAACCGCTTTCTTGGTAACGGTCTGTTTAATAATCTCTCTCTTAGATTCAACACCGTTGACATATGTCACAAGAGCGACTACAGAACGCTCTCCCTTGGAACCCTCTCTGAGAACATTCTCTGTTCCCTTATAAAGAGTATCATTATCAACATATTCAACATCTGCCGAATAAGATTCGTCATAAGACTTCTCTTCAACTACCACAACTGAAATCTCCGATGCCGGAACCGTAACAGTTATAAGGTCACCGTCATAAATGGTGGTGTTGATATCTATTCCGTAATTAAGCGCAAACAGTTCATCAAGTGTAAGTCCGTGGCTCTCGGCAATTCCGTAAAGTGAATCGCCGGCAGATACCGTGTAAGTACCTTTCTCTGCATGTTCCTTCGTGATAAGCTCATACGCCTCATCAATCGAAACAACATTGGCATCGCTTGCCTTGGTCGGTATAATCTCTATGTTCTCTGCGAAGTCAACCGAAAGGACTCCGTCCGTATATACAACATCATTCTTAGCTGATTCATCAGCCTTAGCGTTACCGTCTGCCGAAGCAAGCACCTTGGCTGCCTCATTGACTTTAACGTCTGCCGATACAAAATTCGTCTTAAGCGATGAATACAAACCGCTGTTATCTTCTACAAGTTCAACCGTAAACTCGTTGGACTCGCTGTATTTGTCCTTAACTTTCTCAAGAAGTGCAGCCACATCGTCCTTAGAAGCAAGTGTAACAGTAAAATCATCAATTCTTACCGTGTAAGCTTCTTTCTCCGATTCAGTCGTAACAGCATCTGCCGAAAGTGCCGTATACATGCTGTCCGCAAGCTCATCCTGTGATAAAACAGCTCCGCCCGCTTTCTCTGTATACACTTCAACATCAGCCTCTACAAGTGAAAGTCCGCTGCTCTCAACGTTCATACGGCTTCTCGCTTCAACAAGAGCTGTGTCGGCAATCTCTTCATCGCTGACATATCCTAATTTCTCTCCGTTAAGCACTACCATATAACGCTCGTCCGGTGTGTAAGTAACCGCTCCGGTTGTCATCTTCTTGGTAAACGGGATTGCAACTGCAAGAAAAAGCGCTGCAATCACTGCCGTCTTGGCATATGAAACATATTTAGTTCTGCGTCTTCCTATAAGATGCATATCCACTCCTTAATTCTCTCGTTACATTATGTAACAATTTCGTAACATTTGTATTCTAACAAATAAAAAGGGCTTTGTAAACCCTTTTCTCTGTTTTTTATAAAAGCTTAACAAAAATGACACATTTTTTTGTCTATTTTTTCATGATAATATCATTAACTGTCTGTTCTATTGTCCGGCCGTCAATCATAACCGTGACATCTGCATACTTTTCATAAAGCTTCACGCGCTCATCATACAAATCATGCAATGTCTGGCCTTTCTCTATGGCAACACCGCGTCCGGCAAGATTACCCAGACGCGCATCGATTGTATCATATGATGCCTTCAAATAAACTACCGTTCCTATTGATTTAAGATGTTTCATGGCTTCTGCGCCATACACAACACTTCCGCCCGTGGCGATAACTGCGTGTGACGCTTCTATTCCGGCATTAATCCTGTTTTCAACCTCCAGGAACCCCTTATTACCTTTCTCTGCTATTATATCCTTTAAGAGCTTTCCTGTCGCTTTCTGGATGACAAGATCCGAATCGATGAACTCATATCCGAGCACCTTGGCGAGCACGACTCCGGCGCTGCTCTTGCCAACACCCGGCATTCCTATAAGAATTATATTGTCTTTCATAACCTGTCACTTTCTTTTTCTTTGGACTGAATATCCGAATTTGCCTATTTTACGTCCGAGCACAAAATATTCGCCGTGCGAATATGTCACCAGATTAGTGCTGTTGAGCATAAATTTGCCTTTGCTGTCCATGTATGACTCATCCACGCTTACATTGACAACCTCGGCAATAAACATATCATGGCTTCCGAGGTGCTTAATCTCACTAACCTTACATTCGATGCATACCGGACTTTCTTTAATTCCGGGCGCCGCTACAACCGATGACGGAAGCTCTGTCAGATGCATCTGTGCAAATTTGTCAATGTCACGGCCCGAGCGCACTCCGCAGAAATCCGTTGCATATGTGAGTTTCTCCGTTACAAGATTTATAACAAATTCTCCTGTTTCTTCTATTATATTATGTGAGTACCTGTCAGGTCTGACGGATATGCTTACCATTGCAGGGTCGGAGCAGATCGTGCCTGCCCACGCGACCGTAATGATGTTGGCTTTCTCTCCCGGTCTTTTGCAGCTTACCATGACTGCAGGAACCGGATAAAGCATATTGCCCGGTCTCCAATTCTGTCTTCCCATTATATTCTCCTGTTATCTACTGTGTTATTTCCATCATTATCTGCGGAACGATCTGTTTCTTACGTGATACAACTCCCGGAAGCATAACCGAACCGTCAACCGCCGGTGCCCCGAGGGCATTTTCCGCAAGTGTTCCGGCACCGTCCCCATAATAGAGAAGCTCCGTCTTCGGCTGCATCATATCGGTCAGCATGAAAAAGAGCATATCCACGCCAAGTGATTTATACTGGTCTTTCATATATGAATAAATCTTATTTCTGACCTGTGTCAGTTCATCGCTGTCCATGCTTGATACCTGTCCGATTCCGAATGTCACATCGCCGAATGAGAATTTCTTGTAATCGCTTGTAAAAAGCTCCTTGGCCGACTTCTCGCTCAGATTGCTTCCGGCAAAAAACATTTCATGTGCATATGCTTTCAGGTCAAGTCCTGCAATCTGTGACAGTTCATGCCCCGCAATTCTGTCCTCATCCGTGCATGTCGGCGAGCGGAAAAGTAACGTGTCAGATATTATAGCCGAGCACATGAGCTTTGCCATCGCAGGCGTTACTTCAACGCCCGCATCCTTATACAGGCTGTATATTATAGTCGCCGTACATCCGACAGGCTGGTTTCTGAACAGAACCGGTGAAATGGTCTCTATACAGCCGAGTCTATGGTGGTCTATAATCTCGACAACCTCCGCCGCTTCTATTCCGGCAACTGCCTGTTTGGCCTCATTATGGTCAACCATTATGACTTTTTTCTTGGGCGCACCGAGAAGGTTACGTCTGGAAATCATTCCGACATAATGTCCGTGTTTATCAAGTATAGGGAAATCACGGTGTCTTTTCTCCGTCATGACCTTACGGATATCATCTATATAATCATCAAGTCTGAATGTTATAAGTCCTTCGCGGCGCATCATATGGCCTACAGGAACACTTTGGAATATCAGACGTGAAACCGTAAAAGCATCGTGCGGTGTACTTATGATTGTACAGCCGTTATCCTGTGCCCGCTTGGTAATAGTAATTGATACCGGTGCCTTATCGCAAATAACAAGGCATCCCGCACCCATCTCTATAGCGCACAGCTGAGCTTCGTATCTGTTGCCGACTATGACTATATCTCCCGGCGCAATACTTTCTTCCATTACCTCAGGGGTAGCAACAGCAGTGCAGACTTTACCGCTTACGGTAGGTCTCTTATCACTTCCACATACAATACGTCCGTCAAGTGTCTCCGCAATCTGCTTATATGTAGTCTCCGATAATTCAAGCAGATCATTGTCATATATGTCCATATATGATGTGGCAATATCGGTAATGGTAATGATACCTTCGAGTTTACGGTTCTTAACAACGGGAAGCGTTACCACTCCGATTTCCTTCATCATCTTCCAGACTTTCTTAATTGACACGGATGCTTTAATGCTCTCCGTCTTGCGGATCTGTAAATCACTTACCTGTGCTCTCAGATCCTGCAAAAGCGGCGGCGCCTTGACACCACAGCTGTCCAGTACAAACTGTGTCTCTTCATTGAGCTGTCCCGCCCTGTACGGAACGTAATCTTCCGTATTCGTTGTTATATTTTTGAAATTGGCATATGCAATCGCCGAACAGATTGAATCCGTATCGGGATTTCTATGTCCTACCACATAAACTTCACTCATTGATGTGAATCCTTTCTTAATCACAGATTATATGATACCAAAGCTATGTAACAGTAATACAATTACCGCAATAGTCATTATTCCGTTCATAATAAGACATGCCGTTATGCCTTTTTTGAGTCCTGCATCCCTCTTTACCGCCTTATTCTCCGCTTCTTCAAGTGCCTGTCGCAGATTCTTATACGTAATAAGATTATCCTTATGCATATCCGCTCCGAGGCTCTCATAACCGTTCTCTATCCGCTTAACCGACTCATCAATATCGATTTCTTTCGTATTCTTTACGGATTCTTCAATGGCGTCCAGATTATCCTTAAGGCTTCCGCTCATCTCGATAACCTGCTTGACCGATGCATCTATCTGTTCAAGTCTCTCTCCGTCATCATTACGTCCCGCTGCCTCATCAATCTTCGCAAGTCCGGCATCAAGTGCATCCCGCAGTTCAACAAGCATAGTCTCGGTGCGCTCGCTGCTTGCCGCAATGCTGTCAAAATAATTCATCATCTGACTTCGTGTCGATGCCGCATTGACCTCGCGGCTCACAATATCCTTTATCTGCTCCGGCGTAATCCTGTTATTATCAGGTTCATGATTCACCGGAACGCTCTTATTCTTTTTAATATGCCTGTCAAGGCCGGAAAAAACATTAAATCTGTGTGCCATAATAGTCCTTCCTACTTATATGTTTGTACAACCATTTTACGTCAAAGAGATACGCAAGTCAAACAAAAAGAGGATGCAAAAGCCATACGGTTTCTGCATCCTTGTTTTTCATTAATTTTCCATCTGTTTTCCCAGAAACCCCGCCGCCGACAGCGTAAGCTTCTGTTCAGTCTCTCCGAAATGCTTTTTGGGTTCCTTGGTGGTAATTATAACGGAACCGATGGCATCACCCTCACATATTATCGGACTGATTGCCTGCGCCTGGAATTCCTCTTCGCCTTGCGTGATAGGGACAAAACGTCTTTCCTCGCGTGTCGCGGTTATATTTTCACGTTCTTCTATAAGGTTCTCAAGCTGCGTGCTGATAGGTTTCATGAGCATATCTTTTCTGGAGCCGCCCGACACCGCTATTATCTGGTCTCTGTCCGTAATACATATGACATTGCCCGTTGTCTGTGCAAGCGACTCGGCGTACTGCCTTGCAAATTCACCAAGTTCCCCCACCGGCGAATATTTCTTAAGAATTATCTGTCCTTCCCTGTCGGTATATATTTCTAACGGGTCGCCTTCCCTTATTCTGAGGGTCCGTCTGATTTCTTTGGGAACAACAACTCTCCCAAGGTCATCTATTCTCCGCACAATTCCTGTAGCTTTCAAGCTTTTTTCCTCCAATTTCATATTTTAACAAGAGTGTTTCATCACTCTGTTCATATAATTTTGAAGTTATTATGTGGAAATCTTAAGAAATTATTCTTTATGCATAATTTGTCTCTCGTTCTGCTCTTTTTTATTTTAAAATTATTCCGAAGTTGTCAAAAGGAATTCAAGATATCCCTCTGCTTCGTCTATACAGTAATTGAGATTGTATTTTTCAACTTCATCTGGATATTTAGAAGCCGTTTTTCGTAATGCAGTAATAATTTTCTGTGATGGAAATATGTCAATTATTTTATTGTATATTTCACTCAGCCACGAAAATTCATTTGGGGTGCAGTCATTCTCGATAAAATTAACAGTGTCATCAAGACTTTCAGATATAATTGCCAACACTTTTTTCCAACTTTGTTGTACGCCATAATCCCACTCATCATCTGTGGACGCTCTATTCGCAATAGCTTTTCTGAGTTTTTCAGTCATCATTTCTTTTTCCTCCTTAAAACAGAATGTTGATTACTATCAGGAAAGACTGTAGCTATTTTCCCGTGAGTTTTAATTATACCTACTTTGACACCTTTATAGATACCATAAACTCTTATGCCATCCGCAACTCTACGATTATTTTTTAACCCTGCAACATGTTCACCAGCTCGTCGAATATCTTTCTCAGTCCAGAATTTTGGAAACCATGATTGACCTATTCCCTTTTTCTTGTTTCGCTGCATATGGTTTGGAACATTGCCAACCCGAACACCATTAGGATAAGTCCTTACGATATTATATTCAATGCCATATTTATCAAGTAAATCTAACCCTTTTTGACTATGTCCACCATTGTTAAGTCTGAGTTTGATAATTATTTTTCCATTTTCACGAATTTGACTACGTGTAAATGCGCCTTCGCTTGAATGAATAAGTGCAAAATCGCTTACACTTGTACCGCTACCTTTTGTATTCATATATCGTCCACTTTTGCTTGTTCCCATGCTATGACACCTTCTTTCGCTTATAGGAAATCCAGTCCGGAAGGTGATGAAAGTGAGTGTAGTGTTCATATTGCCCAAAAATTTTCGGATTATATGATCCGTATACGATAACTACTCGAGGTGTCAATTCTGATAACATAGCACTCAGTCCGGCTTCAAGGAAATACTTATCCTCTTTTTGTCTGCAGCAGCCATATGTACCAATAGATACGACACTATTCTTAGGTATTCCGGCAAATGCAGGTGCAAAATCACACAGCTTCTTGTCATATGTGCGTTCATCGCCCCAACGAACATTATGAATTACATATTTTCCTTGCTCTTGCAAATAATATCCAACTGAACGGCTCACACCAATATTGGCAATTTGTTCCCAAAACGGCATGTCACGATAAAGAGAACAGTCAGGCGTAGAAATAATCTTAACATTTTTCAGTTCATCAATATAGTTCTGTGGAATACTTACAAAATCGCGAAAATGAGGATCATGCTCATAAAACACAAGCATCTCTTCATTAGGGTTAGTTATCGCTTTTCTCTTAGAAAATGGGACTGCTACATTCGGAATCACAATTTCAGAATGTGCTTTTAAAATAGGAATTTCAAAAATTCCCTCAAAAAAGGCTGTTTCAATAAGTTTTGAATTGAAACCATCATAAAATAAATTATTCATAATCGAATATCCCTTCTCCTCTATCCAGAGGAATCAATATTATGCAATTAATTTTTGTACATTTTGTGTAATTGATTTTTGTACACTTTGCTAATTGTGCCTATTGAAAGGATATGCTATACTCACTTATAGGATAGGAATGCAAATAGCATATCCGCCGGCGAAACGTATTAGATTGCTGCGCCAACAGCTATTTAATACGTTTTGTTTTTACCTTCAATTTAATCACTTCCTTTTTGTATCTTTAATCTATGCTCTAAGAATCTCAAGTAAATCAAAATAATAAAATGTACGGTTTCTGCTTTTATTATCTGTGAACAGTATTTTATTATCTATTAACTGCCCAAGATATCTATTAACACTTGTCATCGGTATTCCGGTAACATTTGCAATTTGTTTAGCATTTGTAACCGGATATTGATATAAGGCATTAATGATATCTACCATATTGGATGATCGGGCCATATTACAAGCAATGCTCATATGTCTGCTATACAGCTCATTTATATCTGTAATAATCTGAATGTATTTTTCACATTGTTTTGTCACTGTTGCCAGGAAAAATTTAATCCACTCATTCCAATCCATATTTGTCCTAATATTATTCAGTAATGTGTAATATCTTATTTTGTCTCTTTCCAATGCCTCACTTATAAAAAAACACGGTAATTCTATTTGTTTTTGAGCAAATAAATACATAGGAATAAGCATTCTGCCAACTCTTCCATTACCATCCATAAATGGATGAATTGTCTCAAATTGGGCATGTATTATTGCTGTTCTTACAAGCGGTCTATATTTGTCAATTGGATGATTAATATAATCTATAAGATTATCCATCAGCATAGAAACGTCCTCAGGCTTTGGCGGAATAAATGTTATCGCATGTGTCCTATCATTTTTCCCAATATAATTTTGTTCTGTTCTATATTGCCCTACCACCGATGGTTTTCTTACATTTCCTTGCATTAGGATTTTATGAATATCGCAAAAAAACTCATTAGAAAAATCTCTTTTCTTTAAAGCTTCGTAGCCTTTTACTGTTGCCGCATAATAATTACTTACTTCATTCAGATTTTTGTCTTTATCATTAGGTACAACCTGATTCACAAGCACACCATCTAACGTAGCCTGTGTTCCCTCTAATTGCGAAGACGCAAGAGCTTCTTTCTGCTGCAAAGTAGGCATAAACCATGAGCTATCCAGTTTGCTATCTTTTATTTTTTCTTTATATACTTCCAATTTTGTTGTTGCATCTATCAATTCATCAAAAAAATATGTCTGATTAATAAAAGTGTTGTCCAATGGCAACAAACTTGCATTATATGCTTTATCCATGACTCATCCTCCTTTTGTTTTCTAACTATCGTATTCTAATCATATCAGCAATAAAACCATTTGTCAATATTTTTGGTTCTATTATATCTATTTTTTCATTTTTACACACATATATTCTGATATATGGTTATTTAAATTTCATATCGAGATTATACGATGAATTGCAACATGAGAATCCCGTTTGTAACCCAAGAATCCCATTTTGTAATG
>CAMENP010000019.1 GCA_945928575.1 uncultured Butyrivibrio sp. | reverse complement strand
ATATTTAATGTATTAGAAAACCTTTTGATTTTGCACTGAGTTTTTCATTTAAGGATAGTAAATAATAAACACTATGACTGCTATGTAACAGCACCGGAAGAGAATGTTGAACCGGCAGATTTACTGATTGTAGCTGTCAAGTATGCATCACTTCCGCAGGCAGTTATAGATATGCGTAACCATATAGGGCCGAATACGATAATCTTGTCGTTGATGAACGGAGTTGACAGCAGGGAAATCATCGGTGAGAAATACGGAATAGAAAAATGCATATATGGTATATGTAGTTTATCTACAATTAATTACGGAGACGGAACATTTAAAGTTTCGCCCAAGGAGGCCGGAATCCTTATCGGAGAGGCACATAATACAGAACCATACACCGAAAGACTGCAGGCAGTAGTGGATTTGTTTACATCCGCGGGAATTGAATTCAAGGTTCCGGAAGATATGATACATGATATGTGGTGGAAATTCCTTCTTAATGTGGGCGGAAATTGTACCAATACTGTTTTACGCGGCAGCCATAGCTATTTTCAGCAGCTTGCACCTGCCAATGCAGCAAGACGCATGATAATGGAAGAAGCATTGAGCGTGGCGATTGCATCGGGAGCGACGGTGTCAATGAAGGATGTTGATGAACTGATGGATATTTATAAAGTGTACCCACCGGAAAATACCTGCTCCATGCTTCAGGATTTCATGCTTCACAAGAAAACCGAAAATGATATGTTGTGCGGTTACGTCGTTAAACTTGGTAAAAAATACAATATACCGACGCCTGTCAACCAGTATGTATATTATATTTTGTCAGCATTGGATGAAGTCAATGCAGGAGCGGACGTAGTACGCGTTGATAATATGTAAACAGGAGGAAATATTATGACAGGATACGCAGACAGACTTGAAACCATGAAAGGTTCAGCTAATATTATACATAATCTTTTTAACGCGATGACGGATCCGGACACAATTTCATTCGGAGGCGGCTCTCCGGCAAAGGAGGCCCTTCCGGTCGATATAGTCAGGAAAATATCGGATGAAGTCATGACCAAAGACGGCAAAGGAATCACGGCACTGCAGTATGGCGACCCATACGGTTACAGCGAGCTGAGGGATGTCGTAAAAGATTACCTGCTTGCTCCAAAAGGAATCAAGGCAGAAAGGGAAAACATACTTATCACCACCGGAGGAATCGAATGCATGAATCTGATATGTCAGATTTATATCAATCCAGGTGATGTAATACTTGTTGAAAGCCCGACATTTGTACATTGCGTTGAGATTTTTGAAATGTTTCAGGCTAAATGTATCACAGTTGAGACAGACGAACATGGAATGGTAATAGAAGATGTAGAGAAAAAAATCAAAGAATACAATCCTAAGATTGTATATGTTGTACCGACTTTCCAGAATCCTACAGGCAAGACACTTCCGGTTGACAGAAGAGAAGCTCTTGCCGGGCTTGGAAGCAAATATGACGTGATAATCCTTGAGGATGATCCTTACAGGGATATAAGATACTCAGGAACAGATTTACCGGCAATAAAGACATTTGATAAAACAGGCAACGTTGTCATGGCAAACAGCTTTTCAAAGATTTTCTCACCTGGGAGCAGGCTTGGATATATTGTGGCAACGAAAGAACTTATAGATATATTTTACCAGATCCAGACAGCTACGGTATCGGTTACAAGTACATTAAGCCAGGTTCTGTGCGCGGAGTTCTTTAAAAGAGGATATTATCCGGAACATCATAAAATGATATGTGACATGTACCGCGAACGCAGGGATGTAATGCTGGAGTGTTTTGATAAGTATTTCCCGGAGTCGGTAAAGCACACGGTTCCGGATGGCGGAATGTTTATCTGGGTAACGTGTCCGGAAAGCATCAATACAACGGAAATGCTTGCTGAGGCAAATGCACGTAAAGTGGCTTATGTGGCCGGCGAAGGCTTTTATGTTGAAGGCGGTGGAAAGGGCAGTAACTGTATGAGAATGAGTTTTACCGGCGTGACACCGGAAAATATCGAAATAGGTATGAAACGTCTGGGTGAACTTATTAAATCCAAACTGTGATGGTGTTATAAATGATAGCTTTAACATCGCTATGGCAGATGATTATTATTTTTATCCTGCTGTCAGCAGGTTTTGCCTGCAGAAAAACAGGACTGGTCACTGAAGACGGAAGCAGATGTATATCGCGCCTTGTAGTTAATGTCTTCAATCCGGCAATAATTCTTTCCAGCCTCACGGGAAGCGGGATGGATAAAAATGGATTGTGGGTGGTGTTCCTGACCGGATGTGTGAGTTTCATGGTTCTAATCCTGGCAGGAAGAGTGTTTAGCTGCGTTATGTCACGGAACAAAGACACCAGGCATATGTATGAGCTGATGATGGTGTTTTCCAATATTGGTTTCATAGGAATACCGGTAATAAAAGCATTGTTTGGAAGTGACGCACTTGTGTATGCAGCAATATTCATATTTGAATATAACATACTGATATACACATATGGATATGCACTCATCAAACCTGAATCCGGTAAGAAAACCGGATTCCGCGACACAATTAAATCGGTTTTCAATATCGGAACAGTGTCATGTATAGCAGCGTTAGCAATATTTGTTTCAGGGATCAGGCTTCCGTATGTTTTGTCGGAGACGATATCATGTCTTGGCAATGCGGCCACACCGCTTTCGGTGATGGCGATAGGTTTTACTATGGGAAGCGGCGAGAAAATATCGCGTGTCTTTACGAAGCCAAAGCAGTATCTGTTTGCTTTTGTCAAACTTGTGGCAGTACCGGTAATCATGACATTTATCTTAAAAAAAATATTTAATGATAACACATTCTGCAGGAGCTGCATGGTAATGCTTGGGCTTCCGATAGGAACAATGCCGTTATTATTGGCAACCGAAAGCGGACAGGATGGTAAATTGTGTTCAGACAATATTATTCTTACAACACTGTTATCAATAGGAACAATACCTGTACTAATGGCGGTATATCCATATATATAACGGACGAGGAGGTGAAATTATGGAATATACGGTAAAAGCAGAAATGCCCGGACTTGTAGCGAGGACTACGGTAAAACCGGGAGATGAGGTTGAAAAAGGGCAGGAGATACTTGTAATCAACTGCATGAAAACCGAACTTAGCTGTACGGCACCGCTATCCGGAACGGTACGGGAAGTAATGGTTGAAGAATGGGACGAACTGGAAGTGGATACCCCGATGATTATCATAGAAAGCAATTAACAATATAAAGAAAGAGGTACATATTATGAACATAGCAACAGATGTAATACACGCAGAGAGGTATGTGGATCCGACAACAGGAAGTCATGTAACCCCGATATATCAGACATCAACATTTATTCTTCATGATTTTGATGAGGCAGTCAGATTAAACCAGAACATAGACCAGGGATTCGTATACAGCAGGTTCGGCAATCCTTCAGTCAAAGAATTTGAAGACAAAATAGCATATCTTGAACACGCTGAAGCAGCTCTGGGAGTTGCTTCAGGTCTCGGGGCTATTTCCACAGCGGTTATGTCATTAATTAAGGCCGGAGACCATATTATTTTTGGAGATGTCATCTATGGATGTACATTTGCGCTTTTCACGAAAATTCTTCCTTCTTTTGGAATAGAGTATTCAATTGTTGATACAACGGATGTTGAAGCAATAGAAAAGGCAATAAAACCAAATACAAGACTTGTATATGTTGAAACACCGGCCAATCCTACATTGAAGATATCTGATATAGCACAAATATCGGAAATGCTTGGAAAGTACGAGAATATAAAGATGGTTGTTGACAGTACATTTGCCTCGCCTTATCTTCAGAACGCGCTTGATCTGGGAGCAGACATTGTAGTCCACAGTGCAACCAAATACATAAGCGGACACGGAAATGTTACGGCAGGTGTCATAGCCGGCAGCAAGAAAGACATAGACAAGTGCAGAATGCCGTTCTTACAGTGCTTCGGTGCAGTGCTTGATCCGTTTGCAGCCTGGCAGCTGGTCAATGGCCTTAAGACGCTTGCGGTCAGAATGGAAAAACATTGCGACAATGCAATGAAAGTGGCAACGTTTCTTCAGAACCATCCTATGGTGGACAAAGTGTATTATCCGGGCCTTAAAGATAATCCGGGATATGAAACAGCTAAGAAGCAGATGCGTGGATTTGGCGGAATGATGAGTGTGGACATTAAAGGCGGTATAGATGCAGCAAGAACCGTTATGAATAACGTTAAGGTATTCAGTCTTGCGACAAGTCTTGGCAATGTCGATTCACTTATACAGCATTCACCGTCAATGAGCCATTTTGACATGACACCGGAACAGAGACATGCGGTAAGTATTTTTGACGGACAGGTAAGGCTTTCTGTAGGAATAGAAGATTCGGAAGATCTTATCAATGACCTTGATCAGGCACTTAACCTTATTAAGAGATAGCCTATGATTAAACGTATATTAATTGCTAACAGGGGAGAAATAGTAAACCGCATAATACGCACATGCAGAAAAATGGGCATTGAGACTGTGGTGGTATATTCCGATGCGGATGCCGGACAGCATTATATTGATGAGGCTGATTTCAGTTACAATATCGGTAAATCAGCTCCGTCAAAAAGCTATCTGAATATTGATGTACTTATAGATGTCCTGCGTGAGAGCAAAGCAGATGCAGTTCATCCGGGGTATGGTTTCCTGTCGGAATCAGCGGATTTTGCCAAAGCTGTGGCAGCGGAAGGTGCTGTATGGATAGGACCTGCCCCGGAGGTGCTTGAAGCTATTGAATCCAAATGCCATTGCAGGAAAATAGCATCTGATAATTGCGTTCCGATAACACCGGGCACGATAAAACCTGTTACGGATATAAATGACATAGCAGATGAAGCACATCGCAACGGACTGCCGTTACTTTTAAAGCTGGACAAAGGCGGCGGCGGAAAAGGCATACATAAAATCGAAGATGTTGACAGTATCGAAAAACTCAGTGCAGATCTGGAAAGCGTAAAAGCAATCGGACGTATGGCTTTTGCATCTGATGATGTGTATGTGGAGAAAGCAGTTTCCAATCCGAGACATATAGAAGTCCAGTTCATCGCGGACCGGTACGGCAATGTAATATGCCTTGGCGAAAGAGAATGTTCAATACAGAGAAGATTTCAGAAAATCATCGAAGAGTCTCCGTCGGTTGCTGTAAGTCTGCATGAAAGAAAAAAATTATATCAATATACCGCAGCGGTTGTAAGGGCAATGGGTTACAGCAATGCCGGGACAGTTGAGTTCCTTCTGGATGAAACGGGCAGTTTCTATTTTATGGAAATAAATGCACGGCTTCAGGTAGAACATCCGGTATCTGAGATGGTAACGGGAATAGATATAGTTGCCGGACAGATCAAGGCAGCTTCGGGAGAAAAACTTTCAATGAAGCAGGAAGATGTGACGATAGAAGGACATGCAATCGAGTGCAGGATATATGCAGAGGATCCATACACTTTTGTTCCGTGTCCGGGTAAAATCGAACATGTTGTATTTCCGGACAGTGATAATGGAAATGTAAGAATCGAACATGCTGTTTATGACGGATACAAAGTCTCCCCATTCTATGATCCGATGATTGCAAAGGTTATCACCAAAGGCAGGGACAGGGCAGAATGTATTGAACGCATGAAGGAAGCCTTGTCAGGATTCGTAATAGAGGGAATTAAGACATCAATACCGTTTGAATTGAAAATAATTGATAACCCATTATTTAAAGACGGAACATTTACTACAGCGTTTCTCGACAAAATAACATTTCAGGAGGACAATGTATGAGCAGCAGATATGATCCTGTGATAAAAGTTATAAAAGTAAGCGATACATGTCCGGAAGTCGTTTTCAGACAGGCCGGCGACAGGTTCCTGGAAGTTGTATACGGAAGAAGCGAACCGTCATCAGCCAAGACAATTAAGGATATTATCCTGCGTTCGGTAAGGGTTGTTACGATTAACAATCTTGTGAAAAAAGCCGGTATTGACGGGCTTATTGAAACCATTCCGGGCGGAGAAAGCCTTATGTATGTATATGATCCGTTAGTGGTCACAATGGAAGACCTTGCGGAGAAAATAGAACATATAGAAAGACAGATAGAAGATGTAGGCAGTCAGATTATACAGACAAGGGAAATAACAATACCCATAGCATTTGAACACAGCCTTATAAAAAAAGCGATAGACAAATATGTGCAGGAGGTAAATCCGGACGCATTCTATTGCAGAAACGGAAGCAACCTGGAATTTATTGCCGAATATAACGGAATCAGTGTAGAAGAATTAAAACATAAATTCATAGATACTGAGTGGTTTGTATCGATGGTAGGTTTTTTCCCGGGTCTTCCGTATTTCTATCCTCTTAATCCGGCAAGCGCAATTACCTGTCCTAAATACAATCCGGCCAGAACATGGACCCCGGAGGGTGCTGTCGATCTTGCGGATTACTGTTCAACTATTTTTGGCGTGGAATCAAGCGGCGGATGCCAGCTGATAGGACGCACGGTTCCTATTTTTCAGGCATATTCGACACATGAGCAGTTCAAGGATAACCCTGCGCTGTTCAGGCCGACCGATATAATCAGATTCTACGAGACAAGCGAGGAATATATCGACAATATATATGGGCTTGTGGCGGAAGGAAACTGGAATTACACGATCACGCCAAGAACATTGTCCATAAGCAGCTGGCTGGAGCAATATGATTCAAAAGAGCGGGAAGCCGCAGAACTCAGGGAAAAACAGACATTGGCAAGACAACATATGCAGAGAATTTAGGAGGTTATGTATGGCCAAAATTTTATCACCATCCATTCAGGCAACGGTTCAGGATTATTATGGAAGACGTGGTTTTATGGATATAGGAATTGCATATTCGGGATTTATGGATAATCTTGCCGGACGCCTTGTGAATCAGGTAATCGGTAATGATATTAATGCACCGGCGATAGAAATCACCGGCGGCGGCTTTGAAATCGAATTTCAGGAAAAAAGCATAATAGCGATCGGAGGATCGGATATCAGAGCATCAATAAACGGAAATTACATAGAACATTACAAAGCTGTTGAAGTTAATCCGGGTGATATTATTAAAACCGACAGGATTTCTGCGGCAACCAAAGGATTCAGGCAGTATCTTGCCGTTGCCGGCGGCGTGATGGTTGATGAGTATCTGGGCAGTCACTCAACAGCCGTGTATGGTGGTTTCGGAGGGTTTAACGGAAGAAACCTGAAGGCAGGCGATGTTTTGGAAACGGGAATCGTCTCGGAGGATAATAAAGCATCTGCAGGAAGAAGATTGTCCAGGAAATGTATCCCTATATTAACCGATACCTGGACGTTCAGGGCCGTTCCGGGACCTGATGCGGCACCGGATTTCATAACAGAAGAGGGAATGGAAGAAATTTATAATACGGAGTACAAGGCGCAGATGTATTGCGACAGATCCGGAATAAGACTTAAAGGACCGGCACCTAAGTGGAATGCTGACAGGATGAGTGCAGGCGGGCATCCGTCAAATATTACGGACCATGGGTATCCATGTCCCGGCGGAGTAAATATAAGCGGAGATACTCTTATTATGTTTACATGCGAAAGTCCGACATCGGGCGGCCTGATTTGTGCACTTTCGGTCATAGAAGAAGATTTGTGGAAAATGGGACAGATTTTCCCGGGCCGTGATAAAATAAGGTTTAAGTATTGCGATGTTAAAGAGGCGGTCGAGTTGAAAAAAACAGATGCACCGTTGTCTTTTGAATAGCAAAAATATAAGTGCCGGGAGCGGATGCCCGGCACTTTTTTTAGTTCAATGAAATCTCATCTCTGATAAGGCTCTCATAATTCTCAGGCGGTCTGGTTACAAGCTCGCTTCCGTCTTCACGAATCATAACAACTCCTGTCATAGGACGTCCGTTATAACGGTTCATCATTGATGTTCCGTATGCACCTGTTTCAAGCATTGCAATATAATCGCCCGGTTCCAGTGATTCCGGCATAAGCCTGTAATCAGGCAATTCCGAATGGTTTTCGTAATCCATCCACACATCACCGGATTCACAAAGAGGACCGCCGAATTTAACGGATTTGGTATGGGGTTCGGTAATTTTATTGGCACATACCATAGGGAAATACCAATGATAATTCTTAACCTCACTCATAACATTAAGACCGGCATCAAGCATGGCCCATGTCTCATCAGTCAGCCTGCGGTACTTATAATTCTCAACCCTTGATACCATTACAAATGCATCTCCGACAATCTTACGTCCCGGTTCGATCACAAGTTCGCAACGGCTGAAACCGCCGCGGTGATCATGCAGTGTACCGGCTACAGCTTCCGCTATTTCAGAAGTTGAAAGATTACCTCGCAGCATTTCATAAAGATTATGTGGGATGTACTGGCTTGCCGATACATCGATAAAATACGGAATCGGAAGTCCGCCTCCGATATCAAGAATTTCCGGCATGTATCCGGTTCTGTCCTTCATTGTTGTGCAGAAATCGAGCATAATGTTGAATGAATCGACAAATGAACGCAGATTGTATGTCTGTGTTCCGACATGAAGATGAAATCCTTTGAGATGAACATATCTGCTTTCGCGTAAGCATAGTTCAATCATCTCCTGAACGTCGTCCATCATTGTTCCGAACTTACATTCATGTGTGCCGGTCTGTATTCCGCTGGCAACACCGCTGGCAACGTCCGGGACGATCCTTATTATTACGGATGCACACTTGTCCAGTCTTTTGGCGGTTTCTATTATACGGTTTAATTCGTATTCTGAATCGACATTAATGGATTTAATATCGTTGGTTATAGCCATTTCAATTTCGGCAACGGATTTGGCAACACCATTGAACACAATCTGGCTGCCTTTGAATCCTGCCTTTAATCCGATATACAATTCACCTCCGGAATTTACTTCCAAGTCGCATCCCGCTTTTTGTATGACCTGAAGTGTAGCGAGTGTCGTCTCGGCTTTTGAAGCATAGTGAATTGACGTATTTGGATGATATTTACGAAATGCTTCTGTAACCTCGTTGATATTTTCACTTATTCGTTTTTCTGAACAGATGTATATTGGACTGCCGTATTTTTCGGCTATTTCGGTTAGGTCATGGCCGTCAAATGTAAGATGTCCATCATTAATATCCATTTTGGGAATTTCTCTTATATTCATAACTGATGCCTCCTTATACGTTTGATTATAAAAAGACAGCGGCGTATCTTTGAAAGATAGCGTCGCTGCTTCATAACTATATTTAATTATATCTAAATTGATACAAAAGTCAATTTTATATATTAGGATTTTGGCCATTTAAAACTTAATTTCTGAGTTTTACGAAGATTCTTGTTTTTACTAATAAAACTGGTATAATATAAAAAGTATGATTCGACTTTACGGAGATTTATAGATGATACATGGTTTTGAAGAAATCAGTACGAAAGAACTTTCGGAAATAGATACATGCCTCCATGAAATGAGGCATGTCAAGTCAGGTGCAAAACTCATCTGGCTTGAGCGTGAAGATGAGAATAAGACATTCAGTATAACTTTCAGGACGACACCGTGGGATGACAGCGGTGTTTTTCACGTGCTTGAACATACGCTTCTCGGCGGCTCGGTAAAATATCCGGTCAAAGAGCCCTTTGTTGAGCTTATGAAAGGTTCGCTCAATACTTTTTTGAATGCGATGACATATTCGGACAGGACAAGTTTCCCTGTCTGCAGCCGCAATGATAAGGATTTTCTTAATCTTATAAATGTATATATGGACGGAGTGCTTCATCCGCTTATTTATACCAGACCTGAGATATTCAGACAGGAAGGCTGGCATTATGAATTTGACGATGATGGCAATATAAGCTATAAAGGCGTTGTATATAATGAGATGAGAGGGGCATTTGCAGACCCGTATACCGGAATGGAATACGGGATGACAAGGATGCTTTTTCCGGATAACTGTTACAGATATATTTCGGGAGGTGATCCTGACGCAATAACCGGGCTGTCTTACGATGATTTTAAAGCAGCGCATAAGAAATTTTATCATCCTTCCAACGCGTATATAGTGCTTGATGGCAGTGTTGACATTGACGCGGTATTGGAACTTCTGGACGGATACCTTTGTGAATATGATGCTGCTGATGCGTGTGATATTCCGCAGATTGAATTGCAGGAGAGCGTAAACGCCGGCCGTGTGGATGTACAATACGAGATTAACCCACAGGAAAGCGACGAGAATAAAGTATTGACCGGGCTCGGATATGTCTTCGGAACATATGCAGATGCCGAAGACATCGTGGCTATGAGGATACTCGCAGATGTGCTTACGGGAAGCAACCATGCGCCGTTGGTGAATGCATTGTTGGAGAATGACCTGGCGCAGGATGTCAGCATGAGCGTAATTGAGGGAGTGAAACAGCCATGGGTAATGATACAGGTTATTAATTCTTCCGAAGATGATACGGATGCGGTAATAAAGGTCATTAATGATACTATTAGGAAAATCGCTTCGGAAGGTATAGACAGAGAGCTTCTTGAAGCAAGCCTCGCGGCCTGTGAGTTTGCCATGAGAGAAAGAGATTTTGGCTCGACACCGAAAGGGCTGGCATATGCGCTGTCAGTTACCGGAAGTTGGTGTTATGGCGGAAGTCCGGAACTCAATCTGCTTACGGACGGACTTTTTAAGAAATTGCATGAAGGTGTGACAGATGGGTATTTTGAAAAATTACTTGAACGCGTAATTATTGGGAATAATCATAGATGTGAATACGTGATGCATCCGTCACACACCGTTGGTGATGAACGACGTCAAAAAGAAAACAAAAAGATAGCAAAAATTACATCCGGATGGGATGATAAAACGCGTGCGGAATATATGGCCGAACAGCGTGCGCTTGAAAAATGGCAGGGCAGCACGGATACAAAGGAGGCGCTTGACTTGCTTCCGTCGCTTGCCATAGAAGACATAGATGATAAACCGGAAGACTTTGTCTGTGAATATGAACATTACAAAGGGTGCGATGTTCTTTTTCATCCGATAAATACTGACGGAATATTATATGTCACATTGTATTTTGATATAGACGGAATCAGCGTTGATAATCTTAAGATTCTGTCATTTATGAATGAAATAATCGGTAACAGCCGCACGCTTAAACACGATGGAGCCAAGGTGCAGGCGTTGTTGAGGATGTATTGCGGAAGTCTTGATTCGGGAATAGTCTCGTATACCGGAAGCAAAAGTGCACCGGATAGTATTAAATACTATATTGCATTCAGCGCGCTTGAGGAAAAAATACAGCCGGCTATGGAACTTATAGCTGAATTTATCAATGATTGCTGTTTTGATGATTTAAAGGATATCAAAGATATAGTACATCAGTATATAGTTGATTTTAAAGACGGAGTCACATCATCCGGAATCGGTGCGGCGATGAGCCGTGTGGCGTCATCATGGTCACTTTCCGGAGTCGTTGGCGAATACAGCGGAGGAATTACTTATTATAACTGGCTTAAGAATATACGGGATAATTTTGACGAGGAATATCCTGAAGTCAAAGCGCGCATGGAAGCGCTTAAGCCACGCATATTTGACAGTTCAAGAATGACTGTCAGTGTTACCGGAACTATGGATGATTGTGCGCATATTGTTACGGATTTCTTTACAGAGGCTTTTACGGCGGGAAATGAGAAAGCCGGATATGAAGCCATTAAGCTCAACAAGCCTGCGGCGGAGGGAATAGTGATTCCTTCCGATGTGTCATTTGCGGTAATGGGAAGCAGCATGATGGCGCACGGACTGCATTATTCCGAAAGAGCGAGACTGGCATCCAAAATAGCTTCATTGGATTATCTGTGGAACGTTGTCAGAGTGCAGGGCGGTGCATACGGAACCGATTTCCAGGTAAGGGAGAACGGCTTTGTATCATGTTACACTTACAGAGATCCGGATATTACGGGTTTCATAAAAAACACTAAGAAAATCGGTGAATTTCTGAAAAAATTCTGCGCGGAATGCGATGATATAACCGAGTACATAATTGGTGCGGTTGCGGATATGTCACCTGTATTTACACCGAAGACCAAAGGCAATATTGCGGATACACTGTTTTTCAGGAAAATAAGTTATGAAAGCAGATGCTTAAGGCGGAAGGAACTTCTGAATGCCGGGCCGGAGGATATTGCCGGAATTGCCGATGCACTCGGTGAATGTGTGGCCGCGGGAAGCATGTGTGTTGTCGGTCCGCGCAAACAGCTCGAGAAACTGAATCTCGACAAAATATATGAATTGTAAATAGCCTATTGACTATCTGACGGACAGGCTTTACAATATTATGCGTAAAACAAGTTAATACATGGAATTAATCCCGCTTATTCAGAGTGATGGAGATACATAGGATCTGTGAAGTCACGGCAACCCCTTAACAGGAAGGTGCCAGCCTGAGCGAAATTAGAAGTTACGTATGTTATATGATATACGGCAATTTCGAGCAATAAGTGGATTTGATTACGAATTTATAATCGAGTCCATATTTGTGTATGGACTCGTTTTTAATACTATAATTTAAAGGAGATTACGATGGAGAAATTTTTATTTACTTCAGAATCGGTCACAGAGGGACATCCGGACAAAGTCTGTGACCAGATTTCAGATGCGATACTGGATGCACTGCTTGAGCAGGACCCGATGAGCCGTGTCGCATGCGAGACATGCTGTAACACAGGTTTTGTGCTTGTAATGGGTGAGATTACGACCAAAGCCAATATTGATATCCAGAAAATAGTAAGGGATACAGTCAAGGAAATCGGATATACCAGTACGGATATCGGATTTGACGGAAATACATGTGCGGTAATGGTTGCACTTGACAGACAGTCACCGGACATCGCAATGGGAGTCGATAAGGCACTTGAGGCCAAGGAATCCGGCATGGATGATGCGGACATCGATGCAATCGGAGCCGGAGACCAGGGCATGATGTTCGGTTATGCCACCAATGAGACTGCGGAATATATGCCATACCCTATAGCACTTGCACACAGACTTGCCAGACAGCTTGCCAAAGTTCGTAAAGACGGCACCCTTAAATATTTGAGACCGGACGGTAAGTCACAGGTTACTGTTGAATATGATGAGAATAACAAGGCAGTTCATCTCGATGCGGTTGTCATATCCACACAGCATGATCCGGATGTGACACAGGAACAGATTCATGCGGATATCCGTAAGTATGTTCTTGATCCGGTTCTTCCGGCAGAGCTTGTAGATGATAAGACCAAGTTTTTCATTAACCCTACAGGCCGTTTCGTAATAGGCGGACCACAGGGCGACAGCGGACTTACGGGACGTAAGATTATCGTAGATACTTACGGCGGATATGCAAGACACGGCGGCGGAGCTTTCTCCGGAAAAGATTGTACCAAAGTTGACCGTTCGGCAGCTTACGCAGCAAGATATGCAGCTAAAAATATCGTGGCAGCGGGACTTGCCGACAGATGTGAGATACAGTTGTCATATGCGATAGGTGTTGCACATCCTACATCGATCAATGTACAGACTTTCGGTACAGGCAAGCTTGATGACGCAAGACTTGTTGAGATCGTCAGGGAGAACTTTGATCTCAGACCGGCCGGAATCATTAAGATGCTTGACTTAAGAAGACCGATTTACAAGCAGACGGCAGCTTACGGACACTTCGGACGTACAGATCTCGACCTTCCGTGGGAGAAGACCGATAAGGTCAGCGACTTAAGAAAATATTTATAAAGTTTATAATACTTTAGTATTTTTTGATTGTAATTTATGTTAAAATAGGTTCGGACAGAGATTGTCCGGACCTTTTTTGATTGACAGGAGTTAGTATGAAACTTTCAACCAAGTTAAAAATATCATTTGCAGTGCTTATAATTGTGCCGGTGTTCCTTTTTTCGGTGGCACTTATACTTGTGGCGTCTTTTAAGCTTAAGGAAATCAAGCGCAGTTATAATGCGGACGGAACTTCATATGAGACACTTATCAATCCGGCGGCGCTGGTGTCCAATATATGTGAAAGCGAATACCGTAAACTGGTTGATGCGGCGGATAACGAACCTTATCTTTTTTCGGATTACGATTTTATGGATGAGATCAATACTGAACTTAAGAAGAGAAGTTCGTTCCTCATTGTTGTTAAGAATTCAAAGTGTACGTATTCCGGAGATGACCGCTCGGATGATATTCTTGAACAGATAAATAAAATAGATTATTACGGAGGCTCTGATGACGGAGCGGCAATTTATCTTGAAGATGAACAGGCGATAGTTAATATTATAGGATACGGAGACAGCGGGTACGCATACGTTGTCATGTGTATCAATAAACTTGTGCCGCAGATGAAAATGCTTATTTTTGACGGAATTGTGGGAATTGTGCTGATCCTTATCCTTACAAGCGGTATTTTTACCACCTGGATATATAAGGAAACCGTGGCACCTATTAATAAGCTGAAGTTAGCCACATATAATATTAAGAACGGCAATCTCGATTTTAAGATGGATGTCGGCGGCAAGGATGAGATAGCGGAACTTTGCAGGGATTTTGACAGCATGAGAAAAAGACTGTTGGAGAATGCCGAGGATAAGATTAAGATTGATAATGAGAACAAGGAACTTATCCGTAATATATCACATGATTTAAAGACTCCGCTTACTGCAATCAAGGGATATGTCGAAGGAATAATGGACGGTGTGGTTGACACGCCGGAGAAGATGGACAGATATGTTAAGACAATATATAATAAGGTCTGTGATATGGATAAGCTTATAGATGAGCTTACATTTTACTCAAAGATCGATACTGACAGGGTGCCGTATAATTTTGTGTGCATCAATGTTACGGATTACTTTGATGACTGCGTGGACGAAATAGGAACAGAGCTCGACGCGGAAGGCGTTAAACTTTCGTATTCGAATGAGATCAGCCGTAAGACAACGATCATAGCGGATCCCGAACAGCTCAAACGTGTAATAAATAACATTGTAAGCAATTCGGTCAAATACCGCGATAAGGAGCAAAGTGCGATTGATATAAGGCTTACGGAGAACCGTGACAATGTATTCATTGATATAGAAGATAACGGCAAAGGAATTGAACCAAAGGATCTTCCGCATATTTTTGACCGCTTTTACAGGGCTGACGCATCACGCAACACGGCTGTGGGCGGAAGCGGAATAGGCCTGTCAATCGTAAGCAAGATTATTGAAGACCATGGCGGAACGATAAGCGCAGAGAGTACGCCGGGTGTCGGAACAATTATGCATATCAGTATGATCAAGCATAAGCAGGCCAAGCCTGTTCCGAAACGAATAGATAAAGAATAGAACTAAGGAGTTGATTAAGATGAGCGCCAAGAAAAGAATTTTGATAGTAGAAGATGAACAAAGCATAGCGGAACTTGAGAAAGATTATCTCGAACTGAGCGATTTTGAAGTTGTTATAGCCAATAACGGAACTGACGGACTGGGACTTGCCATGAGTGAGGATTTTGACCTCTATATTCTGGACATAATGCTTCCGGGAGTTGACGGTTTTGAAGTGTGCGAGAGAATCAGGGAGATAAGCAATGCGCCTATTCTTATGGTTTCGGCGCGTAAAGAAGATATTGATAAGATACGGGGGCTCGGACTCGGCGCAGATGATTATATCACGAAACCGTTCAGCCCGAGTGAACTTGTGGCGCGTGTCAAAGCCCACATGTCAAGATATGCAAGGCTTGTATCATCCAACTCTGAGCCGAATGAAGAACTTGAGATAAGGGGAATCAAGATTGACCTTACAGCGAGAAGAGTTTTTGTAAACGGTGAAGAGAAGAACTTTACAACCAAAGAGTTCGATTTACTGGTATTCCTTGCCAAACATCCAAACCGTGTATATACGAAAGAAGAGCTTTTTAAGGAAATCTGGGCGATGGATTCCGTTGGCGATATCGCGACCGTGACTGTCCATATTAAGAAGATACGCGAAAAAATAGAATATAATACATCTAAACCGCAGTATATTGAAACAATATGGGGAGTTGGATACCGCTTCAAAATTTAAAACAGTGTTTGACAAATCGAACTCTATATGTCTATAATAATTATGTTTAAGACTTTGATGGAGACAGTAGTCTTTTTCTGAACATTTCAGAGAGCCGCGGTGCTGTGATGCGGTATAAGTAGGGATAAGATGAATATCACTCCGGAGTTTCTATCTGAACGCCTTTAAGGTTATTAAGAGATGACGGTTTTCTCCCGTTACAGAGAACGCATATGTTGGTATGCCGAATGAATGCTGCGGATGCAGCATACTGATTATTATTGATTTTCAGGCCTCTGCCAATTACCGGCAGAGGTTTTTTAATACCGTTGCCGTGTCAGAATATAATTTATTGAAAGGAAGAGTAAGATGTACGAGAAAGTTTCTGCAGAATTGAAACTCGTCGAGAGAGAAAAACAGATTGAAAAATTCTGGAAAGACAATCAGATTTTTGAAAAAAGTATGAAGATGCGCGAGAACTGCCCATCATATACATTCTATGACGGACCGCCCACCGCTAACGGAAAGCCGCATATCGGCCATGTACTTACACGTGTAATCAAGGATATGATTCCAAGATACAGGACAATGAAGGGATATATGGTACCGCGTAAGGCAGGATGGGATACACATGGTCTTCCGGTTGAACTTGAAGTTGAGAAGAAGCTCGGACTTGACGGTAAGGAACAGATCGAGCAGTACGGACTTGAGCCGTTTATCGAGCATTGTAAAGAAAGCGTATGGAAGTATAAGGGAATGTGGGAGGATTTCTCCAATACGGTCGGATTCTGGGCCGATATGGACCACCCATATGTAACATATGACAATAATTTTATTGAGTCCGAATGGTGGGCTCTTAAGGAAATCTGGAATAAAGGACTTCTTTACAAAGGATTTAAGATCGTTCCTTACTGCCCTAGATGCGGAACACCTCTTTCATCACATGAGGTTGCGCAGGGTTACAAGGCCGTTAAGGAGCGTTCGGCAATCGTAAGATTTAAGGTTAAAGGTGAAGATGCATATTTCCTTGCATGGACAACAACACCTTGGACACTTCCGTCCAACGTGGCACTCTGTGTTAACCCTGATGACACCTATTGTAAAGTTAAGGCTGTTGACGGATATACCTATTATATGGCAGAGGCACTTCTTGACAAGGTTCTCGGAACACTTGAGAGAGAAGAAGGAACGCCTGCTTATGAAGTTCTTCAGAAATATAAAGGAAGCGAACTTGAATATAAAGAGTATGAGCCGCTTTATGAATGTGCTGCGGAATGTGCTGCCAAACAGAACAAGAAGGGTCATTTTGTGACATGTGACGGATATGTATCCATGTCAGACGGTACCGGAATCGTACACATTGCACCGGCATTCGGTGAGGACGATGCGAGAATCGGACGTAAGTATGACCTCCCGTTTGTACAATTTGTAGACGGTAAGGGTGACATGACAGCGGAAACTCCTTATGCAGGACTCTTCGTTAAGAAGGCAGACCCGGAGGTGCTTAAGGATCTTGATGCTGAAGGTAAGCTTTTTGCGGCACCTAAGTTTGAACATGATTATCCGTTCTGCTGGAGATGTGACACACCGCTCATCTACTATGCGAGAGAGTCATGGTTTATTAAGATGACAGCGGTTAAGGATGACCTTATCCGTAACAATAACACGATCAACTGGATTCCTGAGACAATCGGAAAAGGACGTTTCGGCGCATGGCTTGAGAATGTTCAGGACTGGGGAATCAGCCGTAACAGATATTGGGGTACTCCTCTTAATATCTGGCAGTGCGAAGGCTGCGGCAAGATGCATTCGGTAGGAAGCATTGCAGAACTTAAGGAATTATCGGATAACTGTCCGGATGACATTGAACTTCATCGTCCGTTTATCGATGCGGTAACATTTAAGTGCCCTGACTGTGGCAAGACCATGAAGAGAGTGCCGGAAGTTATCGACTGCTGGTTTGACTCCGGTGCAATGCCTTTTGCACAGCATCATTATCCGTTTGAGAATAAGGAACTTTTCGAGAAACAGTTCCCGGCAGACTTTATTTCAGAGGCTGTTGACCAGACAAGAGGATGGTTCTACTCACTGCTTGCGGAATCAACATTGCTGTTTAATAAAGCACCGTATAAGAATGTAATCGTTCTCGGCCATGTTCAGGATGAGAACGGCCAGAAGATGAGTAAATCGAAGGGCAACGCGGTTGATCCGTTTGATGCTCTTGAAACACATGGCGCAGATGCGATCAGATGGTATTTTTACTCAAATTCGGCACCGTGGCTTCCGAACAGATTTTACGATAAAGCCGTTACCGAAGGACAGAGAAAATTCCTCGGAACAATCTGGAACACATATGCATTTTTCGTGCTTTATGCGAATATAGATGAATTTGACGCAACCAAATACCAGCTTGAATATGATAAACTTTCCATAATGGATAAGTGGATTTTAAGCAAGCTCAACTCACTTGTGAAATCAGTTGACGCATACCTTAACGATTACAAGATTCCGGAGACAACAAGGGTTCTTGAAGAGTTTGTTGACGATCTCAGCAACTGGTATGTAAGACGTTCAAGAGAGCGTTTCTGGGCTAAGGGAATGGAGCAGGATAAGATCAATGCTTATATGACTCTTTATACCTGCCTTGTGACACTTTGTAAGGTTGCGGCTCCTATGATACCGTTCATGACAGAGGAGATTTATCTCAATCTTGTCAAGAGTATCGATAAGGATGCACCGGAGAGCATACATCTTTGCGATTATCCGGTGGCTAACGAAGCATGGATCGATAAAGAACTTGAGAGCAACATGGATGAAGTTCTTAAAATCGTTGTTATCGGACGTGCGTGCCGTAATGCAGCCAATATCAAGAACAGACAGCCTATCGGCAAGATGTATGTTAAGGCGCCTTTTGAACTCCCTGAGTTTTTCAAGGAAATCATTGAGGATGAACTTAACGTTAAGGCTGTGGAATTTACAGATGATGTAAGAGCATACAGCTCATACAGTTTCAAGCCGCAGCTTAAGACGGTAGGTCCTAAATACGGTAAACTTCTCGGACAGATCCGTCAGGCTCTTTCGGCAATTGACGGCAATGCTGCCATGGATGAGCTTAATGCCAACGGAATGCTTTCATTTGATTTCGGCGGTGAGAAGGTAGAACTTACCAAGGATGATCTTCTTATTGATATTGCGCAGACAGAAGGATTTGAATCAGCAAGCGATTACGGTGTAACGGTTGTTCTTGATACCAATCTTTCACCTGAACTTATTGAGGAAGGCTTTGTAAGAGAACTTATCAGTAAGATACAGACCATGAGAAAAGAGGCAGGATTTGAAGTAATGGATAAGATTACCGTCTATTCGGAAGGTAATGATAAAATCGCTGCTCTTTTAGATAAAAATTCAGATACCGTTAAGGCGGAGGTTCTTGCAACCGACATAATATCTGGAGAAATAAAAGGTTACTCTAAGGAATGGAACATTAATGGCGAGACAGTTACATTAGGCGTTTCCAAAAATTAAACAAAGGGAGAAATCAGGATGGAAAAAATGGAGTTTGACAAGGAAGATTTCAAGAAACAGGTAGTGTCAAATGTCAAGAACATGTACAGAAAGACAATTGACGAAGCAAGCAAACAGCAGGTTTTTCAGGCGGTTGCGTACACGGTTAAGGATTATATAATCGACAGATGGATTGCAACGCATAAGGAATTCGAGAAGCAGGATGCCAAAACAGTGTATTATATGTCAATGGAATTTCTCATGGGACGTGCGCTCGGCAACAACATGATTAACCTTACATGCTACAAGGAAGTTAAAGAAGCTCTTGATGAGCTTGGTTTTGACCTTAATGTTATAGAGGACCAGGAACCGGATGCCGCACTCGGAAACGGTGGTCTCGGACGTCTCGCAGCATGTTTTCTCGATTCGCTTTCAACACTCGGATATCCGGCATACGGCTGTGGAATCAGATACAGATATGGTATGTTCGCACAGAAGATCGAGAACGGATATCAGAATGAGATTCCGGATGACTGGTTAAGAGACGGAAACCCGTTCGAGATCAAGAGACCGGAATATGCTGTTGAGGTTAAGTTCGGCGGATATGTAAGATCTTATGTTGACGATAAGGGAAGAGATAATTTCGTACAGGAAGGATACCAGAGTGTACGAGCAGTGCCTTATGATCTTCCGGTTGTCGGATACGGCAATAATGTCGTAAATACTTTAAGAATCTGGGATGCTGAGCCTATCCAGAAATTCAACCTCGATTCTTTTGACAAAGGTGATTACCACAAGGCAGTTGAGCAGGAGAACCTTGCAAAGACTATCTGCGAAGTTCTTTATCCTTGCGATGACCATTATGCAGGTAAGGAATTAAGACTTAAACAGCAGTATTTCTTCGTATCTGCAAGTGTTCAGAGAGCAGTTGCCAAATACAAAGAGACACATGATGATGTAAGAAAGCTTTACGAAAAGATCTGCTTCCAGCTTAACGATACACATCCGACGGTTACGGTTGCAGAGCTTATGAGAATCCTCATGGATGAAGAAAAACTCACATGGGATGAGGCATGGGAAGTAACCAACAAGGCATGTGCATATACCAACCATACAATCATGGCTGAGGCACTTGAGAAATGGCCTATCGAACTCTTCTCAAGACTTCTTCCGAGAATTTATCAGATCGTTGAGGAGATTAACAGACGTTTTGTTGAACAGGTTAAGCAATTATATCCGGGCAATCAGGACAAAATCGCCAAGATGGCAATAATCTATGACGGTCAGGTTAAGATGGCTAACCTTGCAATCGTTGCAGGTTTCTCCGTAAACGGTGTAGCAGCACTTCATACAGAAATTCTTGAGAAACAGGAACTTAAGGATTTCTATGAGATGATGCCTGAGAAATTCAACAACAAGACCAACGGAATTACACAGAGAAGATTCCTTCTTCACGGAAATCCGCTTCTTGCAGACTGGGTAACCAGAAAGATCGGCGATGAATGGATTACAGATCTTTCACAGATAAAGAAACTTGCGGTATATGCTGATGACGAACTCAGCCGTCAGGAATTTATGCAGATTAAATACCAGAACAAGTTGAGACTTGCAGCTTATATCAAAGAACATAACGGTGTGGATGTTGACCCGCGTTCAATCTTTGACGTACAGGTTAAGAGACTTCATGAGTATAAGAGACAGCTTCTTAATATCCTTCATGTAATGTATCTGTATAATCAGATCAAGGCACATCCGGATATGGATTTCTATCCGAGAACATTTATTTTCGGTGCCAAAGCTGCAGCAGGATACAGAAGAGCCAAACTTACTATCAAGCTTATCAATAACGTTGCTAATGTTATCAATAATGATAAGAGCATCGATGGCAAGATTAAAGTAGTATTCATCGAGAATTACCGCGTATCCAATGCCGAGATTATTTTTGCGGCAGCGGATGTCAGCGAGCAGATTTCAACAGCCAGCAAAGAGGCTTCAGGTACAGGTAACATGAAGTTCATGCTTAACGGTGCGATGACACTCGGAACAATGGATGGTGCCAACGTTGAAATCGTTAAGGAAGTAGGCGATGAGAATGCGGTAACCTTCGGACTTACGGCAGAAGAAGTCATCAAATACCAGAACGAGGGAGGATACAATCCTCAGGATATCTTCAACAACGATCAGGAAATCAGACAGGTGCTTATGCAGCTCATCAATGGTTTTTATTCACCTGAAGATCCTGAACTTTTCAGAGATATCTACAATTCACTTCTTTATGATGCTAAGCCGGATGTTTACTTTATTCTTAAGGATTTCCGTTCATATGCGGATGCACAGAAGAAGATTGAAGAAAAATACCGCGACAGCGAAGGATGGGCACGTTCCGTTATGCTTAACACAGCATGCAGCGGCAAGTTCTCATCAGACAGAACCATCGAAGAATATGTTCGCGATATCTGGCATCTTGACAAAGTTAAGGTTGAACTTTAATTAATATGAATATTTAGTATCTCTATACCCCGTATTTAACACATGCGGGGTATAGTTTTATTGACTTTACGCAATATTAGTGTTATATTGTACGGGATTGACAGAAAGGAGCGTGCACAAAAAAGCATATGGCTAAGTTTATCAAAGATATGAAGAAATTCTATAAATATATAGGATTTTCTGCAAAGTCATCCCTGAAATCGGAAGTGGCCGGTTCGTATCTGGGATGGTTATGGTGGGTTCTGGAACCTGTACTTTTTACAATAGTATATTGGTTTATTTATACAATTATTTTTAACAAAAACGGTCAGTACATGACACTTTATATTATAATCGGTATAACGTTATGGGACTTTTTTAATAAGAATATCATGCAGAGCGTCAAGATCGTCGCATCGAACAAATCGATAGTAACGAAGGTATATATCCCCAAATATGCGCTTATTTTTACACAGATGTTAGTACTCGCATTTAAGATGGCGGTGTCGTTCGGAATTATCATCGTACTTATGATATATTATAAAGTGCATCTTACGATATATGCCCTTTGGGTAATACCGATATTTATCACGCTTTTCCTTGTGACATTCGGATTCAGTGCAATTATAGCGCATTTCGGTGTATTTGTAGAGGATCTGAGAAATGTTATAAATGTAGTACTCAGAGTTGTATTTTATATGTCAGGTGTATTCTACAAGCTTGACATGGTTCCGGAACCGTTCAGAACGATTCTCGGCAAGTGTAACCCGATGGCTTTTCTGATGACCTCAATGCGTAACTGCCTTATCTACTCGTCCAATGTTGGATATAAGGTATTGGCGGCATGGTTTGTCGTAGGACTTCTGATGACGGTCGGAGGAATTAAGCTTATCTATAAATATGAAAATAGTTATATTAAGGTGATCTAGATGCAGGAAGAAAATGCAATTGAAGTAAGAAATCTTCATATAAGATATAAATGTCTCCATAATATGTCCATAAGGAGAAGCCTGTTCAAACTGCGCAAGAATAAGGCGGATGTGTTTGAGGCTGTTAAGGGAATATCTTTCGATGTTAAGAAGGGTGAAATTGTCGGCCTTGTCGGTAAGAACGGAAGCGGTAAATCAACGACTTTAAGGGCAATCGCCGGTATTTTTTCACCGGATGAAGGAACGATAGAAAATTACACGGATTCTCTGGCACTTCTCTCAATCGGTGTCGGTTTCCAGACCAGGCTGACCGGAAGAGAGAATATATATCTTTCCGGAATGCTTCTTGGATATCCTAAGGATAAGATAACCGAGAAGATGGACGAGATCATAAGCTTTGCGGAAATCGGAAAGTTTATAGATATGCCTGTAAGAACATATTCAAGCGGAATGTTCTCAAAGCTTGCATTTTCGATTACGGCAATTCTTGAGCCGAAGATCATGCTTGTCGATGAGGTATTGAGCGTCGGAGATGCCAAGTTCCGTAAGAAGAGCGGTGCCAAGATGCAGGAACTCATCAAGGATGAGAGCAGAACGGTAATCCTTGTATCGCATAACAGTGATACGATCCGTAAGTTCTGCGACCGTGTAATCTGGCTGCATGAAGGCGATATTAAAATGATAGGACCGACAGATGAAGTAATGCCGGTCTATGACGAGTTTATGTCATAGTGGTAAGGAGGGACCCACGGAGTGGGAGGATGCCTTATCGCCTACGCCGGCGCGGGCAGCGAAGCTGCAAAAAATGCGCCGGCTACACGTCATAGTGGTAAGGAGGGACCCACGGAGTGGGAGGATGCCTTATCGCCTACGCCGGCGCCGACAGCGAAGCTGCATAAAAATGCGCCGGCCACCCGTAACCGCAACAAGGGGGACCGCGCCGAAGGCGTGGTGGAACCCTTATTGCAAAGTGGTAAGGAGGGACTCGCAACAAGGAGGATTTATGTACGATTATCTCATAGTAGGAGCCGGACTTTTTGGCGCAGTGTTCGCGTATGAGGCTCATAAGAAAGGCAGAACATGTCTTGTAATAGATAAGCGGAATAATATCGGCGGTAATATATATACCGAAATTAGGGAAGGAATTAATGTGCACAAGTACGGTGCACATATTTTTCATACAAGCGATAAGCGGATATGGGATTATATTAACCGTTTTGCCGAGTTTAATAATTACATCAATTCTCCGGTGGCGGTGTACAAAGATGAACTTTATAACCTGCCATTCAACATGAACACTTTCAGCAGAATGTGGAATATAAGAACGCCGGAACAGGCCAAAGAAATAATTGCGTCACAGATAGCGGATCTTGGAATCACGGAGCCGCATAATCTTGAAGAACAGGCATTGTCACTTGTCGGACGCGATGTATATGAGAAACTTATCAAAGGATACACGGAAAAACAGTGGGGAAGAGACTGCAAGGAACTTCCTGCATTTATAATCAAGAGACTGCCGCTCAGATTCGTATATGATAATAATTATTTTAACGACAGGTATCAGGGAATACCTATCGGCGGATATACGGCGATAATTGAGAAAATGCTTGAAGGTATTGAAGTAAGAACAGGAACGGATTATTTTGATTTTATCAGGGATAATAAAAATATCGCCGCCAGAACGGTATTTACCGGAATGATAGATGAGTATTACGGATATTGCTACGGACCGCTTCAGTACAGGAGTGTGCGTTTTGAGACGGAAGTGCTTGACTGTGAGAATTATCAGGGCAATGCGGTTGTTAATTACACGGACCGTGAGGTACCGTACACACGTATCATAGAACATAAACATTTTGAATTCGGAAAACAGCCTAAAACAGTGATCTCAAGGGAATATTCCTCCGAATGGAAACAGGGTATGGAACCATACTATCCGGTTAACAACGAAGAGAATAATGCGTTATATCGTAAGTACCGCGAATTGGCTGACAAAGAAAGCAATGTTATTTTCGGCGGAAGACTCGGACAATACAAATATTACGATATGGACAAAGTAATAGCGGCAGCGCTTGAATGTGCGGGTAAAGAGTTGTAATTTGATGTCGAAAGTGGTAAACTACAGATAATTGTATCATATAAGGAGATATATATTATGATTGATAAAGTATTACAGGAGGATCTTGATAATATAGCGGACAGCAGCCTGCCGTTTGAGGAACTCTACAATACTACAGTTATGGTAACGGGAGCGACAGGACTTGTCGGAATGCAGACGGTTAAAGCGCTTCTTAATATGAATAGACGGCATAATGCCGGAATCAGGGTAATTGCACTGGTAAGGAATGCAGATAAGGCAGCACATTCTTATGAAGGCTTTGAATGTGATGAACTCTCGATCGTAAGTCAGGATATAACGGAATCAATAGACATTAAGGATAAGGTTGACTATATTGTTCACACGGCAAGTCCGACCGCATCCAAGTTTTTTGTTGAGCATCCGGTAGAGACGATCAAGACTGCGATTGACGGAACGGATAATATACTGAATTTTGCCGCAAAGGTACAGGCCAGGGGTGTTGTGTATCTCTCATCAATGGAGGCATTTGGAATCACGGATCCGTCACTTGAATATGTGAAAGAGGATGATCTTGGATATATTGATATTCATAACGTCAGAAGCTCATATTCAGAAGGCAAGAGAATATGTGAATGTTTATGTTCATCATATGCAAGGGAATACGGTGTTCCGGTAAAGATAGCACGTCTTGCACAGACATTCGGCGCCGGTATACCTTATGAAGAGAACAGAGTATTTGCCCAGTTTGCCAAGAGTGCGATTAACGGAAATGATATAGTTCTTCATACAGCAGGACAATCAGTCGGTAATTATTGTTATACAAGAGATGTGGTCAAAGCCATTCTGCTTCTTCTCATAAGAGGTAATAACGGTGAAGCATATACGGTTGCCAATCCGGCATCAAGCATTACAATACGCGGTATGGCCGAGATGGTAGCAAAGGAACTTGCCGACGATAAGATTAAAGTAATCCTTGATATACCTGAGGATGCGCTGGTATACGGATACGCTCCGGATGTTAAGATGCATCTTAATTCGGATAAACTCCAGGCACTCGGATGGAAGCCGGAGGTCGGACTTATCGATATGTATAAGAGAATGATAGAGAGCATGCTTGCTACGAAACAGGAGTAATGAGTATGGGCGATGTGCATAATGAACATCAGTTTTCGCTTGAAGAAGTTCATGAACGTGAATTGAAGATGATGAAGCTTTTCGTAAAGCTGTGCGAAAAGTATGGTTTAAGATATTATATGGCTGGAGGCACACTCCTTGGAGCGGTAAGACATAAAGGTTTCATTCCGTGGGATGATGATATTGACTTGCTCATGCCGAGACCGGATTATGACAAGCTGCAGGAAATTGCCCGTAAACAGCCATTCATGCCGAGGTATAGTTTTAATTCATCAGATCTCGGTAATCTGAATGACCCTATGTGTAAGATATTTGATCTTAACACAAGAGTTGATAAGAAGTATATAGATGATCCGTATGACCGCTATCTGTGGATAGATATTTTCCCGATGGACGGGCTTCCGGACGATGAAGACGAAGTACGCAGTATTTACCGTAAGGTACTTGCAGCCCGTAAGAGGCTCAGATTTGTCAAGTCGAAGACAGGAACCGGAGCCAACAGGCTGAAAGCTCTTATAAAGCCGGTGCTTAAGCCTTTTGCCAGAGCAATCTGGGGAAGGAAGAGAACAGTCCGGTACATTGAACAGATTGCGAAAAAGTATCCTTTTGAAAGTTCGAAGAATGTTGCGGGAATAGTTTTTGGCTATGGACCGCAGGAAAGCTGCCCAAGAGAAGAATATGTGAACGGTGTGCCAATGGATTTTGAAGACTGTAAGGCAATGGCACCCGGATGTTATGATTATTATCTGACATCGCTTTTTGGCAATTATACGGAACTGCCGCCTGAAGATAAGAGACAGGTGCATTTCATGAAGATATACGGGTGGTAAGATTATGTTAAGTACTTTTCATTCACTTAAGAAATGGGCTGAATATGAGAAAGTGCATTATACACTGAGCGATAAGGACGTACATGATGTCCAGAAACTGCTTTTACTTATCATGGATGATATTCATGATGTATGCACTGATAATAATCTCAGATATGTGATAACCGGAGGGTGCGCAATCGGTGCGGTAAGGCACAAAGGTTTCATTCCGTGGGATGATGATATAGATATATGTCTTCTGCGTAAAGATTATGACAGGCTTCCGGAGCTTATTAACAAGGCATATCCGGGAAAATATACGGTTCAGAACATCAATACGTCGCGGGATTACGATCTGAATTTTATGAAAATCAGACTTAACGGAACGCGTTTTGTTGAACCGGCGGACAATAACAGAAAGAATGCCGGATTGTTCATAGATGTATTCCCGATAGAGAATGTAAGAAAGAGCCGTACCGGACGGATGTGGCAGAGGATTACCTCTGACGGATTGCAGTTCATATGCTCATGCGTACGAATTAAGGACAAATACCGGCGTATGAGTTCTGTTATTGAAGCAGACCCCGGACTCGGCCGTATGCTCCGTAAGAAGAAGGCTATCGGAACTTTGTTTTCATTCAGAAGCCTCAGAAAATGGCTGCTTACAACAGAGAAAGCATTGAGTAACTGCCATAATGATAATTCTGAGATTATCGCAATACCGGCCGGAAGAGGACATTTCGGCGGCGAGCAGTATTTGAGAAAATGGTTTATGGATCCGGTACTTATGCAATACGAGGACAGACAGTATTATTTCCCTAAGGAAATCCACAAATATCTGTCACATTTATACGGTAACTATATGACGATACCTGACGAAGCAGACAGGGAACATCATACAATTATAGAATACGATATCAGTAAATATGCTGATATGATATAAACAAAGTGCACTTTATGAAGGAGGATTTTATGGTACACGCAATGTTATTTGCCGGAGGAACCGGTACAAGAATGAAATCAGCAAACACACCTAAACAGTTTATCGAGGTAGACGGCAAGCCTATCATTATAAGAACGCTTGAGAATTTTTCAAAGCATCCGCTTGTAGATGATATTGTCGTATCCTGTATAGCAACGGGAATAGATCATCTTAAGGATCTTATCAAAGAATATAAGATTGAAAAAGTTAAAGCAATTGTTCCGGGAGGAGCTAACGGATTTGAGTCAATCCATAACGGAGTTGTTGAAGTTGCCAAGGATGCAGCCGATACAGACATAATTCTTATCTGCGACGGTGTAAGGCCGGTAATGTCAGAGCAGCTTATCTCAGATTGTATCGAGCTTGCCAAAGAGCATGAGACAGCAGTCCCGGTTGTAAGAAGTATCGATTCCGTACTTGTAAGTACCGACGGAATGAACTGCAATACCAATATGCCAAGAGAGAATATGTATATTACACAGGCTCCGCAGGGATATACTATGCGTAAGATCCTCTGGGCACATGAGGAAGCAGCCAAGAGAGGGCTCGTAAACCCTACGTCATCAGCCGATCTTCTTATCGAACTCGGTGAGAATATCCATATATTTATCGGCGAGCGTGATAATATTAAAGTTACTACACCTGAGGATCTTTACACACTTCGTTCTCATTATTATTATGAGCACTATAAGAAGTTTGCCAAGGAGGAATTAACTTATGATGTATAATAATGACATTGCGGTGTCCTTAATATACATTTTATCAGAGGAGGCGTCCTGTAATGCAAAGACAGGAAGCCTCCTTAAATTGCAGGATATAGCTGCCGACAAAGTAGAACTCATCATATGTGCAGAGGACAGGCAGACGGCAGATTCAGAAGTTGCCCGGTTCGCAGAATGGCCTAATGTCAGGATATCCGAATCCAAAGACATTAATGCTGTTGGTACAGTCAACGGACATTTTGTTACTGTTATCAAAGCAGGAAGCAGTTTCGGTCCGTCATACCTTAGCAACATGGTTAAGTATCTCGAGTCCGTACATGGATATAAGCTCGCAATGCCGGTCAAGAAGCATGAGGGCGAAGATATAAACGATGTTTTTTCGTGTATAAAAAGCATGCTTCCTTATCTTGAGATTAATTTTAATACACAGTATAACTGCCTTCCGTATTTCCTTGAGGGAACATGGATCGATTCGTCATACTGGAAGGAAGCGCCTTTAAGAACAGATATCAGATACGAGGCTGAAAAAGCATTTCTGTTTGACATAATTCTGGAAGAAATGAAGATGCTTTATGTCAATGAACAGATATATGAATTTCATGAGGCAAGTGAGAACAGTACGGTATTTTTTGAAGGATACTATGAGGCAGACTGGTATTATGAGGCAATTGATAAATTCTGGGTTCCGTACCTTGAGTCAATGAACGGCAAAGTACCTGCAATAATCCAGACACAGGCAATATATGCACTTAATAACAGAGTGGAAGCCAACTTAAACAACCTGAATAAGCATTGTGTGCCGATAGAAGAAGCAGAGGATTATCTCTGGTCATGGTCAAGAGTGCTTAAGCACATTGACGATGAGATAATAATGAACAGCCATAACCTTGCGTTCTGCGGCAAGAAATTCTATGTCCAGGAATTATTCATGAAGATAAAATATCATGATGAGTCATACAGGCTTTCAAGATATTATCTTAACGGTAAGCCGTATTACGGTGCGGCAGGTGTTCTTGCGGCATCGGGAATCAGCCAGAAAGTCAATATCCAGTTTATGGATTACCGTGACGGCAAACTTGCAATAGACGGCACATTGTCAGGTATATATGACATAGAAGAAGGACATTTTTATGTGGAGACAGAGAATGGGATAATCGAGGTTGAGAAACGCGAGAGATATTCCCACACGAAGCTTTTCGGAATTTCATTCTATAAGAGAATTTCCTTCAGGGTAGTGATTCCGGTTGAAAATGTTGAGCGTCAATCGATTGCTTTCAAATACCGTATCGGTGAATGGGAAGACCTGTTAAGAATTTCATTTGATTCACATACAAGCTGTCTGTCCGGTAAATTTAAGAACAGTTATTGGACATTCGGAGAAAATTATATGGCAGCATATAAATTTTCAATGATAGTGATATATAAGATACGCAAGCGTTCGATATTTAAGCGTGAGATGAAGCTCTGGTTTGAGATGTTAAGAGCGCGTAAACTTGAGACATATAAGTTCCTGCTCGTCAGAATGGCATACTTCATATGTAAGCCGTTCATGAAACGCAAGCCTATATGGATGTTTATCGATAAGATATATAAGGCCGGAGATTCTTCCGAATATATTTTTAAATATGCATCGGCACAGAATGACGGTATCAAGAAATACTATCTTGTCGACAAGAAATGCCCTGACTGCAAGAGGCTTAAAGCAGAGGGATACAAACCGCTTATCAGGAGAAGTATTAAGCACAGACTTATTTTCCTGTATGCGGATATGATGATAATAAGTAATTCAACCGTATTTGCGTTTAATGATTACTCAATGTCGGCATCGGCACATGTAAGAGACCTTATACATTTCCATGTGGCATGTGTACAGCATGGAATGTCAATCCAGAAAATAGCGATAGCACAGAACCGCCTCCGTGATAACACAAGATTATATTTCTGTGCATCCAAGTATGAGATTGAGAATTTGAGCAGACCGGTGTATGATTATGCCGGATTTAATGCACTTAAACTTACGGGTGTACCGCGTTATGACGGCCTTATCAATGATGATAAGAGACAGATTCTTATAACTCCGACATGGAGAATGCAGGCATCGGTACCGGTTACGCGTAACGAAGGTGTTGCCAGAGATTACAACCCGTTATTCAAGGAAACGGATTATTACAGAATTTATAATTCTCTCATTAATGATACCAGACTTCTTGATGCGGCACGCAAATACAATTACAGGATAGCATATGTGCTTCACCCTATTGTAAGCCCGCAGGTGGATGATTTCGACAAGAATGATTATGTGGACATAATTCCTTCGACAGGCGATATGAGCTATGAGAAGGTGTTCAGGGAATCAAGTCTTATGGTTACTGACTATTCGGGCGTTCAGTTCGATTTCGCATATATGCGTAAACCGTTGGTATACCTTCACCATGACGATATTCCTCAGCATTATGAGGAAGGAACGTATCACTATGATACGATGGCATTCGGTGAAATATGCCACAACAATGATGAACTCATAGATACTCTTATTGACTACATGAAGAATAACTGTGTGATGAAGGATGAATACCGTGCAAGAGCGGATGACTTCTTCGAGTTCAGCGACCACAACAACTGCAAGCGTATTTATGATGTTATGATAGACTATCAGAAAAATGTTATAGAATAACACATGGAGGCTTTTAAATATGGAGACAAAAAAAGTATACAACGGTGTCATTGACTGGTGGAAAATAGTATTCTGCCTTATCATTGTTGTAATGCATGTGGGGGAGTATTATCATGGGGACACATTTCCGTTTGTATGGGGAAGATACGGTGTTGAGTTCTTCTTCGTTGTGTCCGGATTTTTTATGGCAGCACATGTAATGCGTATGGATGAAAATACTGGTCTCAAGGAAATTGGCAAAGAAAATGTCAGGTTTATATGGGGAAAAATAAAGACTATTTTTCCGGCATTTATCATTGCATGGATAATGGCATTCCCAATGTATATATTTAGAAATGGTATGGATATACTTCATGAGCAAGGAATGAGAAAATTCATTATGAAGCTGGTTTGTGCGATTCCTAATATTATGTTGTTGGATATGTCCGGAATACCGAATACCAATGTCCTTGGAATATCGTGGTATGTGTCTGCAATGCTTTTGGTAATGTTTGTGACATATCCACTACTTCGTAAGTGGAGACGTAATTATTGTTACATAGCAGCGCCGATCATAGCAGTTGCATTGTCCGGATTTTATGGTATGACACAGGAAGGCTACCATGGAATCGATTTGTGGACAGGATTTATGAAATACGGTCTGTTACGTGGTTTTGTAAGTATTAATTTAGGCTGTTTATCCTATGTGCTTATGGAATACATCAAAAATTCATTTGATAAGATGAGTAAAGCCAAAAAAATCACAATTAGGGTTGCAGAACCTGTTTTATATATTGCATGCATTGCCATGATGAATTACGGTACTTCCACATGTGTAAATATAATCAACATATTTTTTACAATAGCTGTTGCAATTACCATGAGCGGACAAAGTATTTTTATGCGGTTATGCAATAATAGTGTGAGCAGAACGGTAGGGAAATTAAGCTTATGGATATATTTTTTACAATCACCAGTCAGGATGTTTACATTATACATGTGGCCGGATGCAAGTTATTCACATGCATTTGTAACAATATTTTTCCCGTCGATAATTATTTCGGTTATAGTAATGATTATATACGATGCAATACACAAACGTAAGAAACTGAAAGTAAATACGATTTAACATTACAGCCATCGCGCTTACGAAGACATTACACAGTCTTTACAGCGCGGTGGTTTTGTTTTTTACAAGAAAAATCTATCGTAATACGTGTTGAACGACAAAACATTTAAACGTAGAACAAGGAGAGAGTTTTATGAGAAAAAGCAAAAAAATCGTATCAGGTATGCTTGCTGCGACGATGGTGGCAGGTATGGTAATGGGAACAACATGTGCGTATGCAAGAAGTTCAATGAGAGCTGCATGGAATGATGCATCAAGCAGCAAGACAACAGGAAGCCAGGTTAAGGATGCATGTTTCGTGGAAGACGGACATGAGTCGGATGAGAGAACGGTTTACTCCAATGTATATGCAGACAGCGAGGCATGGGCTGACTGGCAGACAAAGTGGACATCATTAAGCCGTAATTATGAGCAGGTTGCTCTTACACCGGGCAGGGATGCCACAGAACTTAATTTTGGATGGTATTCACTTACCAAGGAAACTCCGATGGTGAGACTTCTTGATTCGACAGGAAAAGAGATCAAGACATTTGACGGAACACAGAATATCGATAAGGCAGAGACAGTTACCGAAGGCGGTTCAAGTGTTACTCTTTATCCGAACAAGGTAACCGTTACCGGACTTGATGAGAATACTTCATATAAATATCAGTACTACTGTGACGGCAAGTGGTCAGATGCAATTGATTATTCAACCAAATCCACCGAAAGTTTTTCGGTTATGTATGTGGGCGACCCGCAGATAGGAGCTTCTGTAGGACAGGACTCCAACACCAAAGAGTATCACGCAATGAACGATGCCTACAACTGGCAGGGAACACTTAATTCGGCACTCGGTGCACATACGGATATCAGTTTCATCCTTTCAGCAGGTGACCAGATTAACCAGACAAGCGTATCGAAGGATGAGGATAAACTCGAGCAGCAGATTGAGTACGCAGGATTCCTTTATCCGTCACAGCTTAGAAGCACCCCGATAGCTACAACGATCGGTAACCATGATTCCAAGTCAGCCAACTACCAGAATCATTTCAATACACCGAATATGGCTGTCAAAGCAGAGAATACCGAGGGAGCTACAACAGCCGGTACAGATTATTATTTCAGATATGGCAATACACTTTTTGTAAGTATCGATACCAACAACTACAACTGTGCAACACATGAGAATGTTATCAAAGAAGCAGTTGAAAATAATAAGGATGCCAAGTGGAGAGTACTTATGTTCCACCAGGATATCTACGGTTCAGGATATGACCACTCGGATACCGACGGTATGGTTTTGAGAACACAGCTTACACCGATCATTGATAATTATGATTTCGATGCTGTATTACAGGGACATGACCATACATACTCAAGAACATATCAGATTTCAACCGACGGAAAGGATCACACAGATTATACAAAGGCTCCTTCAACGTCAGCAACAGATGAATTCAACGCTTACCTTAACGACAACATCTGTTACAACCTTGAAAGCAATGCAGACAATGCGCACAAGGTAATCGATCCGGAAGGAACGGTATTCTTTGAGGCTAACTCGGCAACCGGTAGTAAATATTATCAGTTGATCGGTACACAGCAGAATTACATTGCAGCAAGAAGCCAGAGCTGGAGACCTACATACTCTGTAATCGATATCACAGATGTAACACTTACCGTGAGAACATATGACGCAGCTACGAACGAAGAACTTGTAGCAGACGGCGGAATTGCCACAGCTTATACAATTGTTAAGCAGGCAGACAAGACATCACTTGTAAGTGCAATCGAAGAAGCACAGAAGAAGCTTGATGAGGCTAAGCAGTCAGGACTTTACACAGATGCTTCAATCGCAGAGGCACAGGCACTTATCGATGCGGCACAGGCTATCGCAGACAATGCTGAGGCAACAACCAAGGACATCGCAAGTGCGGCAGCGGGACTTGCAGATGTAGAGAGCAAGCTTGTAAAAATCGATAACGGCAATAAAGATGATGATAATAAAAATGATAACAAGGATGATAACAAAGACGATAATAAGAATGATGTAGCCGCAGGTTATACCAAGGAAGGAACAGGAATGGCAATCTGGTTCACACTTGCAGGCACCGCATTTATCGGACTTACAGCAGTACTTGTATCAGACAGAAAGAGAAAAACAGCAGTAAATGAAAAATAAATTAATCAAGTGTACAATAATACTTGTCATTGTGGCAGCCCTGGGGGCTGCCCTTTGGCGGCTTAATTCTTTTGAAAAAACAGAAATGGTATCAATGAAGGGGTACTCGTACGAGAAAGCAGTCGTAACGGAAGTTGTAACTGACAATCTCCAGCCTGACGGACAGAGAGCCGGATACCAGCTTTTAAAGGTAATGATAAAAAGCGGCGCGCATAAAGGCGAAATTTACGAAGCAACCAGTTCGGAAGGAAATCTTTTCGGAGCGACATGTTATAAAGGCGATAAAGTTATCGTGACATTCAGTGTATCCGGGGACAATGCCACGGTCGGTGTATATTCCAAGGACAGGACGGTGGCGGTGCTTGTATATGTTGCCGTATTTTTGGTGCTGATATGCTGTATCGGGGGATTTAACGGCATCAAATCGGTAATAGGGCTCATATTTACGTTTGCAATGATAATATTTATGTTCCTGCCGATGATATATCTCGGAATGTCGCCTTTCTGGGCAGCGGTAATAATGGTAGTGGTTACAACGATAGTGACGATGTATCTGATAGGCGGTAATGACCGCAAGACGATATCGGCAATACTCGGAACCACACTCGGAGTGCTGATTTCCGGGTTAAGCGCCTGGATTTTCGGACTCGCAGCAGATATTGACGGATATAATGTGTCCAACATAGAGACACTGGTATATCTCGGACAAAATACACAGATTAAGATAGGCGGGCTGCTATTTGCCGGAATATTGATTGCATCACTCGGAGCCGTAATGGATGTGGCAATGTCCGTATCATCTGCGATAGCAGAAATCCACGACAAATCCCCGTCACTCGGAATGAAAGAATTGTTTGTCAGCGGAATGCATGTCGGCAAGGATATGATGGGAACAATGTCCAATACGCTCATCCTTGCTTTTGCCGGTGGCTCGATAAGCGTTCTCGTGCTTGATTATGCATATAATCTTCCGCTCAGACAGATTATTAACTCGTATTCGATCGGTATCGAGATCATGCAGGGAATTGCCGGAAGTATAGGTGTAATACTTACCGTTCCGACAACAGCATTTATGGCCGCGTTATTGTACAGAACGAAAAGAAATATCAACGCACATAGCAGTCAAGAAGATATTTGATCAGATTCATATTTTTGGCATTATTGCAGTTGTTGGCACTGCATATGATGTATATGTCGAGGTCGGGACAGTAGAAAAGTTCACTTCCGAAACTTCCCGTATGACCGTACAGTTCGTAATTGTCATCATATCGCATAAGGCCGAGCCCGTAATCCGGGCTTCCGATGCCGAGACTTGTAAAATCATAAATCTCCTCAAAATACGATATATCAAACAACTCTCCGTTCATGTATGATTGTATAAAATAAGACAAATCATCAATGGTTGAGATGAGACCTCCGGCGGAGCGCTCCCCGGATTCCATGAGAGGACGCGTCGTTGTGCCGCAAGGCATATCAATGGGAAGAATATCGCCCCAGTCCATTCCCGGCTCAAACAGGAATGTATCATCAAGTCCCGCCGGGGAAATGATATATTTATCATAATTGTACTCAAGAGACTGTCCGGTGACAGTCTCTATTATTTTGCCGAGAAGCTGGTAATTAAAATCGGAATAATAGGCTTTATCCTCTTCACCCGGTTCAAAATGTGCCTCGAGCTGTCTTGTCATATCCAGAGCACGGTCAAAATCATATAGTACATCGTTCTTATAATAGCTTTCAGAACGTATCGATATATATTTATCCGAATTTTCACTGAAATAATCCGCAATGCCGGATGTGTGTGACAAAAGTTCACGGACGGTGATTTCATGTGAATAATCCATTCCGTCAATTACTGCAATTCCATCCACGATACTGTCGGGAAGATAGCTGTCAATACAGTCATCAAGGCTCAGAAGTCCCTCATCATCAAGATTGAAAACAACCGCCGCCGTGAACATTTTGGTTATGCTCGCAACAGCAAAAAGACTCCCTCCGTCAGCTTCGCCGTAGCAGGCATCCCAGAGAGTTTCACCGGTTCCGTCCACGAGGCGGATTTCGGCATTGGATATATTGTATTCCATACAATACTCATCAAACGCCTCGAGCATTACATCTGATGATGAATATTCGGGTGCGGCAACGCGGCCGCATCCGGATACAAACAAGACGCCGGTTATCATAATTGTAATAAATAATATTTCTATGCGCTTTATCATTTACACACTCCGATTAAAATACTAATTATATAATTTACACTTTTTTAAATAAAATTCAAGCTTGACTTGACATTTACGCAATAATTTATGACAATAATATTATACGGAGGGTTAATATGAGAAAGTTTACCGGAATTATGAGGATTGTGTTAGCGGCACTTGCAGTCCTGTCCATGGCGGCACTTGTGGCAGTTAATATAATCGGCAACAGAAAAAATAATTATGACGGAAGATACATATATGCATCGGATGAAAAGACCAGAATATTTGACATAAAAGATAACGGGGATGCCCTTCATTTTATGTATACGATTTCCGATGAAGGAGGAACCGCAGACAATACCTATGATGAAGGTATCGAAGATTATTATATAGACTCGGTGTACGGGTGGGTTAATATGAAAACTACCCGATATGCCGAACTGGAGTTTGACGTTCCCAAGGAAATTATTCCGAAGGGAGTGCAGGTAAGCCTTTATGACAGCAACAGATATGAGCTTGATAATTTGTGTATGTATATTGGCGGAGACAGTATATTTTTTTGGGATAATTGTGATGTCGAAGCTGCCGGCAACAGCGGTGAAGAAGCAAGTGAATTGCATACGCTTGGTGAATCCATGATATGGAATAAAGCAGAACGTGTACGGACGGATTATTCTGCAGAGTTTAAGATCATAAGAATTGTTGCGGCGGCTGTTTTTACACTTGCATCATTTATGACCATGCTGGTTTCGTTTAAGAAAATGCGCAGGGGGTTACGTACCGCATTGTGTGCGGCGGTTGTGATATTTGCTGCGATTTCATATGTATTCCTGTTAAAACCGGAATTCGGCGGCACATATACGGTTGGCGGCGATGATGCCGATGTCGCGAAAGTCGATATAATCAATTACGGCAGCCGTTGTGTTTTGCTGGCAGCCAATGACGGCAATTGCCTTCCGACAGAATTCGAAAAGAATGGCGCATATTACAGTGCAGTCAGTGAGGAATATATTCAGGCAATTTTCAGAGTGCCGGTCAACTCAAGTTCCGAATGTGAACTCAGGCTTACCACAGATGGTGCGAAATTCACTGTCTACAACAGGATTACGGAATCTTATTTCAGATTTGATTTCTATAAGGATAAGTTATACACGGAGGCATGGTTTGCCCGATACATAGTCTGGCTGGCCGCGATTGCCGCAATAGTGTTTATGATTATCGGAATGAAGATGGATGCCGACAGGCGTAAACTTGATCCGGAATATCCGTATGGAGATTACCGGATTAAGAGACTTGCTTATCTTGATGGAAGCATGGAATATATGAGAAAATACCTGCGGGATAATATGGAAGGTGTGCCGGTAACCTGGCATAAGGATTTATTTGCCGTGGATAATGCAGCAGACAATGACCCTGAATATGTTTTTAACAGGACATCTTCTATCGGAACACAGCTTGCGGGAATAGGAAATGCTAGACAGGTAAATACCACGAAAAATTACTGTATTATATATAATAATCACAAAAAGTTCCTCGGAACCATGATGGATAACCGTGTATATACAGCATATGAATTGGAGGAAGTGCATGAATAAGAGGATATTTACATGTGTCATTCTGGCAGTTATAATGGTAATGTGTGCCGGCTGTACGAAGTACGCTCCGGATTACACGATATGGCGTGAAGGAATTATCCGAAGCTATGATATCGGAGAAGATAAGGCAGTCATCAAAGTTGCGGATGCATATCCAAATTCATATGGTGAACTGTTTGACATGTCAGATAAAGCAGATGTTCTTTTTTACGGCAGGAACAGTAATGAATATTACGAAAAGACATATATCGTGAGGGACAATGATGTTACTTTTACAATTTATGCCGATATGGTTGATAATTACGGCGAATTGTGCGATTATATACAGACGGCGGGAAACCGCATTCTCAAAATAACACTTACGAACGGTAATCTGACCGGCCTTTGCGAGACCGGATATGTACTGGCTGGAGGCGAATGATATGGCACAGGATATATGCGATATGTGCGGATATTATGAATATGATGAAGAGACGGAGAGCTACAGCTGCTCCGTTAATCTGGATGAAGACGAGATGTATAATTTTATGTCGGGCAGTGTAAGAAGCTGTCCGTATTTTCAGAACGGCGATGAATATATGGTTGTTCGCAAGCAGATGTAGAGCGCAGGAGGAATTTACTGATGGATATAAAAGGAACAGAATTATTTGTTAAAGCATTAAGGGAGGAAGGCGTTGATACCGTGTTCGGATATCCGGGCGGAATGGCGATTGATCTGTTTGATGCTTTATATGATGCGGATGATATTGACGTGATACTGCCGCGCCATGAGCAGGCGCTTGTACATGAAGCGGACGGATATGCGCGTTCCACAGGTAAGGTTGGAGTCTGCCTTGTCACAAGCGGACCGGGTGCGACTAACCTTGTGACGGGAATTGCAACGGCCAATTATGACTGCGTTCCGCTTGTATGTTTTACCGGTCAGGTATCAAGAGATCTTATAGGTAACGACGCATTCCAGGAGGTGGATATTGTAGGAGTTACCCGTAATATCTGCAAATATGCCGTAACGGTAAGAGACCGTAAAGATCTTGCAACGATTATCAAAAAAGCATTTTATGTGGCAAGAACCGGAAAGCCGGGACCTGTTGTTGTGGATATTCCCAAGGATATACAGCTTGAGATGGGTTCGGATGAATATCCGTCAGAGATATCGATAAGAGGATATAAGCCAAGCAACGGTGTTCATGTCGGACAGCTTAAGAAAGCGATGACAATGCTTAAATCGGCACATAAGCCGGTAATCCTTGCCGGCGGCGGAGTGAAGATTTCGCGTGCCGGAGAGAGCCTTACACGTCTTGCCGAGAAAATGCGTATTCCGGTAATCACTACGATAATGGGCAAGGGAGTTATTCCTACAGACCATCCTATGTATGTGGGTAATATCGGAATGTACGGGAATTACGCTTCCAACAAAGCCATATCAGAGTGCGATGTACTTTTTGCAATCGGCGTAAGATTCGGTGACCGTATAACAGGTAAGATTGAGGAATTTGCCAAAAATGCAAAGATAATACATGTAGATATAGATACCGCATCGATTTCGAGAAATATTGTGGTTAACATTCCGATCGTTGCGGATGCCAAGACCGCACTGGATGAGATGCTTAATCACGCATCGGCCGTAAAGAGTGACGCATGGCTTAAATCAATAGACGAATGGAAGAAAGAGATTCCTATAACGATGTCCGGTTATGAGGGAATGACTCCGGAGAAGATCATAAACAGAATCAATGATTTATTCCCGGATTCCATAGTTACGACCGATGTCGGACAGAATCAGTTATGGACCACGCAATATATCCGTATGGACGGAAAAAGACAGTTCCTTACATCCGGCGGACTCGGCACAATGGGATACGGACTTCCGGCAGCAATCGGAGCCAGCATAGGCAATCCGGGCAAACCTGTAATCTGCATATCCGGCGATGGCGGAGCACAGATGAATATTCAGGAGCTTGCAACGGCACATGCCCTTGAGACACCGGTCATTTTATGTATCTTTAATAATACATATCTCGGAAACGTCAAACAGATGCAGAAAATGTTTTATAATAAAAGATATTCAAGTACATGTCTTCGTTATTCAAGAAGCTGTAACAGACAGTGCCGCATAGACGGTACATGTACGGGCAGGGATTATGTACCTGATTTCGTGAAACTTGCCGAGAGCTACGGCTGTGTCGGTATCCGTGTTGAGGACGAATCCCAGATGGACGAGGCATTTAAGCGCGCCGCAGAGAATACGAAGTCGGTTACGCTTATTGAATTTATGCTTGATTGTGAATACGATGTATATCCGATGGTTCCGGGCGGAGCAGCTCTTTCGGATATGATGTTCGGCTAGGAGGATATGATAATGGATACTATGAAAAAAAGATGGATTTCCATATATGTAGAGAATGAAATAGGTGTACTTGCAAGAATTTCCGGTCTTTTTTCCGGCAAATCATACAATATCGATACACTTACCGTTGGTGTTACGGAAGACCCGACTATGTCACGTATGACAATCGGTGTGACGAGTGACGATAAGACTTTTGAGCAGATCAAGAAACAGCTCAACCGGAGCGTGGAAGTGATCAAAGTCATGGATTTCACAGACCTCCCTATACATATGAAGGAGTTAATGTTTGTCAAGGTCAACAGCTGTACGGAGAAAGATAAAGCCGAGGCTTTCAGGATAGCCCAGGTGTACGGTGTCAAGATAGAAGATTACAATAAGAATACCATTCTTTTTGAATGTACGATGACCGAAGATAAAAATAACAGCCTCTTAAAGCTGCTTAGCGAAACCTATGGATACAGGCTGGAGGTAGTCCGCGGCGGCGCTGTTGCAATCGAGGCTGTAAGTTATACGGAAAGATAATCAGTGTTTCATCTGCTTGCTCAGGGAGTTCGTATACCATATGGTAAATATCATATACACAACTGTAATGATGAACCATGATATCTTAAGCGGTGTCAGTCCGTAGATGAGTCTGAACACACTTAAAGGAATCCACACCACAGAGAATACAATTGTTATAATCAAGAGCGTCCTGCCATCCGGGGCGCCTTTTTTAATTTGTTTGATTGAGAGAACGAGCTGTGCCGCGATCAGTATCGCTGTAAGCACAATAACTGCTATTATCATATACAACACTCCTGTAAAATTATTCGATAGGAAGCTTAAGCAGCCATTCTGATATCTCCACCATATCAGGCTTGCTGTTAAGTATGGTCACATTTCCCGAAGAATCCGGCGCGGCACACAGGTTATGAAGCTTAAGCTGGTGACCGGTTTCCCTTGCGGTTCCGTTGCCGCCGTCAAATATCTCCGAGCGTCCGCCAAGAACCGAATCAATCGCCTTACGCACAAAAGGATAATGTGTGCATCCGAGCACAACAGCATCGGGCGGGTTATCAAGATAATCCCGCAAAAGGTGCTTAAGATATTCCGTAAGTTCTTCACCTTCTATAATTCCACGTTCAACAAATTCCACTATTCCCGGACAGGCAAGTGTGGATATATCGGCATCATTCTCATAACGCGCCATAAGCCTGTGGAATTTCTCCTCGTGAAGTGTGACTGCTGTCGCCAGGACCAGAACGCGTCCGTGAGGCTTATGCAGGACCGCCGGCTTAAGCGCAGGTTCTATTCCGATGACCGGGACACCCTCATACTTGGCGCGAAGTGCCCGCACCGCAGCTGTTGTTGCTGTATTGCATGCAATAACCAGACATTTGCAGCCCATTCCTATGAGGTGGCCGGCTGTATGAAATGTAAGCTCCCTGACTTCATCAAGCGGTCTTGTCCCGTAAGGTGCGTTGAGCGAATCGCCAAAATATATATAATTCTCATTCGGCATAAGTGAAGTTAGTTCGCGAAGAACGCTTATGCCTCCGACTCCGGAGTCAAATACCCCTATTGGTCTATTATCATAAATCATAACGTAATGCCTCAGCTGTTCTATAGAATACAAGCATAAATACAGTATATCAAATAAAGTGTTTTTTTTCTACTTGTACTGAATATTTTTCTTCTAAAAAACATACAATAAGTGGAAGGAGCACAGTGCCATATGCGTAAAACCATTTTAAAATCAGTAATTTATATTGCAGCGTGTCTTATAGTTCCATTTGTCATAACAATGTGTATGACCGGAAATAATGGCAGTGGTAGTGGAAAAGGCGCGGTAAAGACGGTTGTTAAGCAGAATGACCTGTACATCCGTGATATGGATATGACGGAATACGTCATAGGAACGGTTGCAGCATACTATAAGGCAGAAGACAGTCCGGAATTCCTCAAAGCGTTCGCGGTGGTAATCAGGACTTATGGGGAATATGTGAAATCAAACGGGGCAGCGGCTGATTCTGCCGGCTCTGCCCTCAAATTCATGAGTACCGGCGATATGCAGACCGCCTGGGGCGGCGACTATAGTACATATTATAATGCAATAAAGAAAGCAGTGGATGACACCCGAAACGAAGTTATGAATTATGATAACAAATTATTCATTCCATATTTCCACCTGATAAGTACAGGTTATACAAGAGCTTCCGATATAGGCTATCTCTCCTCTGTCGACTGTATGGAAGACAGAAATGACGATAACTATATTTCGATTGTAAAATACACTGACAGTGAAGTTCTTGACCGGCTTAGAAACACATGGCCCGATATAAGAATGGACACAGAGGATGCGGGAGTATTCCAGATAATAGAGCGTGACGATTCCGGCTATGTTACTGAGATAATGGCAGGGCGCATTACAACCGACGGAGAGACTTTTGCCGCCTGTATGGGTCTTAAATCATCATCATTTACCGTCGACATCAGTTCCGGTAACGTGATTTTTACGGTAAAAGGGGATGGTGCGGGTTACGGAATGTCCCTGTGCAATGCCAGGACAAAAGCCTCCGGTGGTGCGGTATACAAAGAAATTCTTAATTATTACTATAAAAATATAACAATAACCAATGTATAAAAATTCCCAATCCGGAAAAGATATTTGTATACACTAAATTGCGGCAGAACGTGTATACATGGTCTGCACGGATGGAGGTAATTGTGAACAGAAAAAAAAGAAAAGTTGACGGCGAGAAGATTTTCTCCATTGTGGCCAGTCTTGCCATAGTTGCTGCACTGGTTGTCGGGGTGATTTCGATAGTCAGGGCAACTTCAAACAGTAAAAAACAGAACTATATCGACCTTAATATTGCCAACAATTCTACGGAAAAAGATACACAGGTTCCGACCAGAATAGAACCTGTCACGACAGCACCGGCAGCCAGCGAGCCGGCTACGGATGCACCGACGCTTCCGGCTGCGCAGGTTCAGGATGAGACTCCTGTTCAGGTAAATGCTCCGGTGTTCTCCTTTAATGACGGCAGCAGCCTTATCTGGCCCGTAGACGGTGATGTGATTCTGGGATACAACATGGACAACACCATATATTTCCCGACTCTCGACCAGTACAAATGCAACCCGGCAATAATAATTTCAGCAGAGGTAGGCACGGACGTTAAGAGTGCCGCTCCGGGTCTTGTCGAGAATATCTATGAGGATCCAATCCTTGGGACAAGCATGGTGATATCGGTCGGCGATGGCTATAAAATAACCTACGGACAGCTTCAGGACCCTGCAGTCGGCATTTCCGACACAGTCGAGGCAGGAACCGTCCTCGGCAAGGTCGCAAAACCGACGAGGTATTTTACCGAGGAGGGCAGTAACCTCTATTTTGAGCTTGACAACGGCGATACTCCTGTAGATCCGATGACTCATCTGATCGATAAGCAGTAGGTGCGCCGGCCGGATACTTTCCGTCGGCCCGTTCTCACTTGGACAGCCGTCGGCCGAATACTTCCCGTCGGCCCGTTCTCACTTGGACAGCCGCCGGCCGAATACTTCCCGTCGGCCCGTTCTCACTTGGTTGCAGGCGCAGCGGATACTAAGGTTTCGTTCCGAAACCAAGTACCGGCGCCTGCAAACAGCCGCGGAAAGTATTACGGCCGGCGGTGGAAAGTACGCGCGGAGATGGCTTTTATTAAGATATGTACCGGGGGTACATATCTTATTGGAGCTGTTTCCGCGCGTGAATTATATGGAGAGATGGATAATGTGGTCAACTTAATGAAGGGCGATGAATTGACAATGTACTAAAAGATATAATTCACACCTAAATTGCAATATACTTCAAAAAAGTGATAATTAGGTTTGATATTTAATAACTTAAATGCATGATATGAATCACTTATTACATAATATTGAATTATCTGGGGAAATTAGTGTGATATTTGATATAAAATGAGAAGCCAATTCTCACCGAATCAATTAAAATTGTTCCAAAAGTGAGAAAATCGCGCGGAAATACCCGTCCGCGCGCAGAAATCGGAGGCCGCGCGGGTACAGGGGAAGAAACCGCGCGGAAAAACCCGCCCGCGCGCAGAAATCGCCGGCCGCGCGGGTACAGGGAAAGAAACCGCGCGGAAATACCCGCCCGCAGTCGGAAAAGTGAATCCGCGCGGGTACAGGGGAAGAAACCGCGCGAAAATACCCGTCCGAGGTCGGAAAAGTGAATCCGCGCGGGTACAGGGAAAGAAACCGCGCGAAAATACCCGTCCGAGGTCGGAAAAGTGAATCCGCGCGGGTACAGGGAAAGAAACCGCGCGAAAATACCCGTCCGAGGTCGGAAAAGTGAATCCGCGCGGGTA
>CAMENP010000018.1 GCA_945928575.1 uncultured Butyrivibrio sp. | reverse complement strand
TGAACTTGCGGTCAGCTCATCCGAGCTGACCGATCAGTTCGACCGAATTTAGCAAACATTGATATCACCGGTCTTCGCATAAAGCGCCCACTCGGCAATATTGCTTGCGTGGTCACCGATTCTTTCAAAATACTTGGCAATCATAAGAAGATCGGTTGCTTCGCTTCCGCATTTAGGATTCTCACCGATCATCTTAACAATTTCATCTTTTTCCTTGATGAAAAGATCATCAATGACATCATCATAAGCAATGACTTCTTTGGCTTCTTCCTGATTTCTGCTTACATACGATTCAACGCTCTTTATGACCATGCTGCTGGTCTCTGCTGCCATTTTTTTGATAACATCAAGGTCCTTGACATATTCGGATCCGACAAGTGAAATTGTAATTTCTGATATGTCAGCCGCATGGTCGCCGATTCTTTCCATATCGGTTACAAGTTTAAGTGCGGTTGACACGAATCTTAAGTCGGTGGCCACAGGCTGCTGCATCAAAAGTATGCGCATACAAAGGCTTTCAATATCTTTCTGGGCCTGATCGATCGTATCATCAAACTCAACTGCTTCACGTGCCTTGTCCGCATCTCCCTTTACAAGTGCCTCAATTGCCATCTCAATTGCCGCCTCAATAAGGCTTCCCATGTGTATCATTAGATCATTAAGCTGCTTTAACTGAAGCTCGTATTTGTCTCTCATCAGCCAAACCTCCCTGAAATATAGTCTTCTGTTCTCTTGTCCTTAGGCATTGAGAAAATCTGCTGTGTCTCTCCTGCTTCAATTATCTCACCAAGCAGGAAAAATACTGTTTTATCCGCTACTCTGACCGCCTGCTGCATGTTATGCGTTACCATGATGATAGAGTAGTCTTTCTTAAGTTCCATTACCAAATCCTCTATTTTGGATGTAGATATCGGGTCAAGTGCCGATGTAGGCTCATCCATAAGAATTACCTCCGGCTTAACCGCGAGTGCCCTGGCGATGCAGAGACGCTGCTGCTGTCCGCCCGAAAGTCCGAGTGCCGATTTCTTAAGTCTGTCCTTAAGTTCATCCCATATAGCGGCATCTCTTAATGATTTTTCCACGATTTCATCAAGTTTTGCTTTGGATTTGATTCCGTGCGTTCTCGGTCCGAATGCTATGTTATCATATACACTCATTGGAAACGGATTCGGTTTCTGGAATACCATGCCGACTCTTTTTCTGAGAGCACACACATCCATCTTTCCGAAAATATCCTCACCGTCAAGAAGAACTTTTCCCGTTATCTTACAGCCTGCAACAAGGTCATTCATTCTGTTGAGTGTCTTTATGAATGTTGACTTACCGCAGCCTGACGGTCCGATAAATGCCGTTATTTCTTTTTCTTTTATATTAAGATTGATATCTTTAAGTGCATGGAAATTTCCGTAATACAAATTAAGATTTTCAACCTGGTATTTGTCTGCCATATAATTATCTCCTTACTTCCTGTTACTTCTTGGTTAATTTCTTCGCAACAAATGATGCGAGTGTGTTAAGTATAAACACAACCACAAGAAGTACAACTGCCGTTGCGAACGTCTGGTTCGTGTGAAATGCTTCCGACGATATTGTATACATATGGATGGCAAGAGTTCTGCCCGGACTCATAACGCCCTTGGCAACAGATGCAACCGCGCCCGATGTATACAGTAATGCTGCCGTCTCTCCTACCATACGTCCTATCGCAAGTATTACGCCCGAGAGGATTCCCGGCATTGCCGACGGAAGTACTATTTTAAAAATTGTCCTTAATTTACCTGCACCGAGTGCAAGACTTGCTTCACGGAACGAATCCGGTACCGCAAGAAGCGCTTCTTCGGTGGTCCTCATTATTGTCGGGAGAACCATTATCGCAACCGTTGCAGCTCCCGCAAGTATCGAATACTGCCATTTGAGTGCCGTTACGAAGAAAAGCATACCGAAAAGTCCGTATATGATTGACGGGATACCGCTCAATGTTTCCGTTGTAACACGGATAACACTTACGAATTTATTGCCTTTCTTGGCATATTCGGTAAGATATATCGCAGAACCGATTCCAAACGGAATTGACATCACAAGTGCAAGTGCCACAAGCATAAGTGTATTTATTGCCGCCGGCACAAGCGACACGTTGTCGGATGTATATTCCCATGCAAACAATCCCGGCGATGCCAGATTCGGAATACCTTTCACAAGGATATAACCGAGTATGAAGAGTAATGCCGCTGCCGTAAGACCCGCTGACACATACATTGCAATCCTTAGGATAACCGAACTTATTTTTCCACGCATTTTCATCAGTCCTTCCTCCTTTTAATAAACGCAAGCAGGAGATTGATTATCAGTATGAACACAAAGAGTACAACGCCTGTCGCTATAAGTGCCTCTCTGTGCAGATCTGCTGCATATCCCATTTCGGTTACTATATTGGTGGTAAGTGTTCTTACACCGTCGAGAATACTGTGCGGAAGTCTCGCCTGGTTACCGACTACCATCTGCACTGCCATCGTCTCACCGATAGCCCTGCCGATTCCAAGTGTAACCGCTGCCATAATTCCTGATTTGGCCGCTGGAAGAACCGTCTTGAATACGCTTATTTCTTTGGTAGCACCAAGTGCAAGCGCACCTTCGTAATAACTTTCCGGTACCGCTTTTATAGCTGCTTCCGATACACTTATTATTGTCGGAAGGATCATTATACCAAGGATTATCGATGCGGAAAGAATACTGTATCCCTTACCGCCTATATGTTCACGGACGAACGGAACGACTATCATCATACCGAAAAATCCATATATAATTGAAGGTATTCCTGCAAGAAGATTAACTATAGGGTTTGCTATTTTATATATAACCGGAGGACAGAACCTCGCCATAAATACGGCCATAAAGATACCGACCGGCACGCCTATTACCAGCGCCCCTGCGGTTACCAGAAGGCTGCCCACTATCATAGGCAGAATTCCGAAATAATCATATGTAGGCTTCCAGATTTTGCCTGTGATAAACTCGCCAAATCCTATCTGTTTAATTGCAGGAATTCCTCTTGAGAACATGAAATAGCATACAAGCACTACCGCAACGATCGATACGCACGCCAGCACCAGAAAAACTATTTCCATTATTTTATCTACAACTTTTCTCATTCAAAACTCCTTTAAGGGTAATACCGCTTTGCGCAGCCCTTATATTATGCAAATGCGGCCGGTACATTGTTTCATGTACCGGTCCTGCATTAATTCATCTGCATTTATTATTTTACATCTGCCCAGGTTGTAATCTCACCTGTGTAAATTTTCATGATCTGGTCTGATGTAAGGTTTTCTATAGGTGATGCATTGTTTACTACAATTGCTATACCGTCTTTTGCTATTACAGTGTTCTTAAGTGTCTCAAGTTCGCTGTCCTTTAAATCTCTTGAAGCCATTCCGATATCACTGATTCCCTCAGATGCATCCTTCATACCTGTTGAAGAATCACTCTGGTTGATCGTAACTGTTACATTTGAATTAACTTTCTCATATGCTTCTTTAAGTTTCTCCATTACAGGTGTTACAGATGAAGAACCGGATACCTTAACTTCGCCCTTAGCATCTGTTGCTGCGTAAGCTGCTGCTGCATCATCAGCCTTGATGTAACCGTTATCCTCAATGATTGCCTGTCCTTCAGAACTCATGATATAGCTGATGAAATCCTTGGCTGCATCGCTTACATCATCCTTTGTTGCGATGTTGAACGGACGCTGTACCTTGTAATCGCCTGACTTAACAGTATCAACTGTAGCTTCAACTCCGTCTACCTTAACTGCCTTAACGTCTTTGTTAAGTGATCCGAGTGAAACATAACCGATTGCATATGTATCACCGTTTACCGCTGTGATTACGTTCTGTGTACTTGACTGAACGATTGCTTCCTCGGTTGTCATATCGATTTTCTTACCGTCGGCATCTTTCTGCTCAACTCCTGTAAGTTCTACGAAAGCTCCTCTTGTTCCAGAGCCTTCCTCTCTTGTTACTACCGTGATATCTTTTGATGTATCAAAATCAGCTGCAGCGCTGTTGTTATCCTGCTTATCTGTTGTCTGCTCTGCCTTGGTTGCTCCTGCTGCTGTTGTAGCATTGTCCTTTGAGCTCGAGTTTGAACATCCTGCAAATGTTCCTGCTGTAAGTGCTGCTACAGCGATAAATGCTGCTGCCTTTGTGAATAAATTCTTCTTCATAATAAATTTCTCCTTTAAAACTTAAAAATTCTTTTCCTTATTCAATTGTCCTTATGCGTATTTTCTGAGTCGTTCAAATACATATGGTTCTTTCGCCTTATCGCAAACCTCTACTTCTACGGGTTTGGAAAGGTCTAAACTGAAAATACCCATTAATGATTTCGCGTCAATGACATGCCGTGATGAAACAAGATCGACTTCGGTGTCAAAGCGTGATACTTCATTTACGAAGTTTTTAACTTTTTCCACTGAATTAAGATTCACCTTCATTGATTTCTTTCCTCCTTTTCTTCTCGATTACGAGTCATAGAATAAACCGTATTTGTAAAATCCAAATCCTTCCATCGGTAAAATGTATGTAAAAAGCATTTAATGTAAAAACTATATCCGATAACATCAACGGAGGTGTAATATAGGAAACAATATGGAACTGAATTATGAAATGTTCTGCTATCAATGCGAGCAGACGGCGGGCGGCAAGGGGTGCACCAAGCTGGGCGTATGCGGCAAAACGCCTGAGGTTGCCGGGCTTCAGGATTTACTTATTTTTCAGATAAAGGGTATATCATGTTATGTGAAAGTACTTCTCGACAAAGGAGAGCATATAAGTAAAGATATTGTAAAATTTATAGAGAACAGTCTTTTTACAACGCTGACAAATGTTAATTTTGACCCCGAAGCACATGTAAAGATGCTTCTTGAGTCGCAGAAAATCAAAGATGCATTCCGTAAACTTGTCCGTAAACCGGCAATAGAGACCGCACACGCGTCCTATAATCTGCCGGATACCAAAACCGAAATGATAAAAGATGCCCCGATTGCCGGAATCATGTATGACTCGGACCTTGACCCTGACATACGCTCATTGCGCCAGACCATCGTGTACGGTCTGAAAGGAATCAGTGCTTACGGACATCAGGCAAGGGAACTGGGATATTACAGTGATTCTGTCGATGATTTCTATGTGGAAGCGCTCTGTGCCACAACTGACGACAATATGAGTGTTGAGGAGTTAATCCGTCTTACAATGCGCACCGGAGAGATGGCAATAGAGATAATGAAGAAACTCGATGAAGCCAACACCGGTGTTTATTCCGATCCGACGCCGCACAAGGTAAATGTGCACATCAAAAAAGGTCCTTTTATAATCGTGTCGGGCCACGACTTAAAAGACCTTGAAATGCTTCTTGAACAGACCGCGGGTAAAGGTATCAATATATATACTCACGGTGAAATGCTCCCAAGCCACGGCTACCCTGGGCTTAAGAAATATCCACATCTTGCCGGCAATTTCGGGGGCGCATGGCAGGATCAGCAGAAACAATTTGACAATCTTCCCGGCTGCATCCTTATGACAACCAACTGTCTTATGAAGCCGCGTGAATCATACAAAGACCGCATATACAGCACAAATGTTGTCGGATGGGACGGTGTCAAACACATCGGGCGGAAACCGGACGGAACCAAGGATTTCAGTGAAATAATAAATCATGCCCTTGAACTCGGAGGATTTCCCGAAGATGAAGAGATAAAAGACATTCTTGTTGGCTTCGGACACAAAACAACATTAAGTTATGCCCCGCAGATTGTTGAAGCTGTCAAAAGCGGTAAATTACGTCATTTCTTCCTTATAGGTGGCTGTGACGGTGCAAGGCCGGGCCGTAATTATTTTACGGATTTTGCAAAAATGGTGCCGGATGACTGCATCATCCTGACCCTTGCCTGCGGCAAATACCGTTTCAATAAGCTTGACTTCGGCGAAGTGTCCGGTCTCCCGCGTCTTCTCGATGTCGGACAGTGTAATGACGCATACTCGGCCGTCGTAATCGCCACTGCCCTTGCGGATGCCTTTGGGACCGATGTGAACGGACTTCCGCTTTCACTCATTATATCATGGTACGAACAAAAAGCCGTGGCAGTGCTTCTCGCATTATTGAGTCTCGGTATCCGCAATATTTACCTTGGTCCCGTGCTTCCTGCTTTCATCAGCCCGAACGTTCTTCAATATCTTACCGACACATTCGGCTTAAGGCAGATAAGCAATCCGGAAGACGATATCAAAACCTGTTTAAAACAGAATATCCGATAAATTAAAAAAGCCTCCCGGGTTCATCGCCCGGAAGGCTTCTTATTATGCATTACTGATTCATCGTACGCTCAAGAACACTTGCAATGTTCTTCATAGACTCTTCATATTCCTGGTCATTATTATTCTTAAATATAAGAAGACCATCCTCATGATCCGGATCGTATAAGTTCTCCGGAATCTCGAAATTACATCCGCTTATGTATTCATCCCAATGTTCAAGTTTCCATGTATCCCTGTCGGAATCACGCGAAATCATACGCTCATGTACAATCTCAGGAGATGTCTCAACCCAGATTATTACAAGAGTCGCACCCTTGTCGGCAAGCTTAGCCTTAAGGTTGTCCATATATCCGGTATCACGAATCTCTCTCGTAAACGGAGCATTAATAAGTACGATATCTTCATATTCAAGTGCTTCAAGTGCAAGATCAACTATTACATCATACTCATAATCCCTTATATTCTCCTCAAAAAAGTCACTGCTTCTGTTATATTCTTCACCTGCTACCGCAAAAATTCTCTTAGAGAGCGGAATCAGGGTATCTTTATCAAGGTATACAACATGCGGCAGTCTCTTTGCCAATGCTTTAGATATAAACGTCTTACCACAGGCAGGTGGAGACGTAACCAATATTAACTTCTTTACCATAAATAATGCGCCTTCCTTTGTGCCATTTGCAGAGGATTATATCACTATTTGACGCACAATGCAAGGACTAATATTTAATAACGTTCTGCAATCCGTCTATCTTATGTAATAATTTTTTGACAAGCGTTCCGACAATTGCCACTGCTACCACCTTGGCAATATCAAAAGGAATAAACGGAATTACACATACGGAAAGTGTATATTTCATGCTTGTTCCCATTGAGAACATAAACCAGAATGTTCCGAATAAATATGCGACCGCACATCCGACAACCATTCCTATTATATATACCCAGAGCTTACCCTTGCCAAGCCAGAGTGCTCCTCCGCAGACTGCCGCTGTGAATATAAATCCTATAAGATATCCGCCCGTAGGTCCGGCAAGTTTGCCGAGTCCGCCTGTAAATCCGGAGAATACGGGAAGTCCTATCATTCCGAGAAGAAGATAAAGAATAACACATACGGTTCCTTTTGCTCCTCCGAGAAGATATACGGTAAAATAAATAGCCATAAGTGTAAGTGAAATAGGCACCTGTCCGGGAAGTTGGATTGACAGTGGTGCAAGCACACATATAAGTGCTGTCATAAGTCCCATAAGAGTAATATTAAGGACATAATCTCTTGTTTTGTATCCCGGCTTTGTATTTCCGGCTTCAATTGTCTTATCCATGATATAGTTTCTCCTTTATCTATGCTGTAAACTGAGATAAACTATACATCAGCATCGTTTAATTGTCAACCATTTTATCACATAGGTTGACAATTAGTTATTTTTATAACAGTAAGAACACTGCCATCCACTTTGAATTTAACGTTGTACCCTGCAAAATCCATGCCGTATATCCTGTCGGGATCATTCTGGTATGAAGGGCGCGGATCAAGCGAAAGAGCACCTGTAAGTGCTTTTTTCTTATCTTCCGGCATATCACATTCTACGTCGGGCGCCATTTCCACGTTAAGTCTGTATCCACTGAATTTATCGGCAAAGCCGCCGGTTGCGTCACTTTTCATATCGGCATGCGGCAGATACGGTTTAATATCATATATTGGTGTTCCGTCAAGCAGATCCACTCCCGAAACATATATAACCGGTCCGTCTTTTTCTTTTTGAATTTTCTGAAGTTTCACGCAGGATAATCCGATTGGATTCGGGCGGAACGGTGAACGCGTTGCAAACACACCGACTCTGGTATCGCCTCCGAGTCTCGGCGGTCTGACAGTCGGCGACCAGTCATCCCTTACAGAATGCGAGAACTCCCATATAAGCCATATATAGTTAAATCCATCCAGCCCTTTGAGTGCCGTTTCGTTCCTGTATTCCGGCTCAAAAACTATGCGGCCCGTAAGTTCCTCTACCATTCCGCTCTGCCGCGGTATACCGAATTTGTCCGTAAAATCCGTATGAATTCTTGCTATTATTTTCATAACTTATCACCATCCATATTTATAACAAACACATCTTCCCGGCTCCTTATGCTGTCAAGGAATGAAAGATGCTGTCCGCGCACAACAGCCATGATACATTTACTTTCCAACAGATCAAGAAGGGATTCCTTGAATTTATCATGGCTCTGCTCAAGATATCCTATCTCGTCAATCACAAAATACTTACATTCGTCATCCGAAACCGCCCTTTTTATCGCGGGTATCGCAACATTATCAAATCCGCTGTCAACAGTCTGCATTTTGTTGGTTCTGCCTTCTCCGCCCATATACTTTCCGATTATTCCTACATCGCCGGATATATTGTCATATATTGCAACGCAGTTTTCCGATATTGCTTTGGTAATAAGTGCCGGCATATTAACTCCGGTTATTTTCAACATACTGCGCAGAAGCGTTGTCTTTCCGCTTCCTATGCTTCCGGTTATGATAAGGTGTTTTTTGCCTGATGTCATATAATCGTTGTAAACCTGTCCGGCATCATACACACATCCGGATGTATCACTGCACCCCCACGACATAACATAATTCCCTGCTGTTTTGATGAGTGTTATATTGCCGTAGATATGGGAAAGTGCATTATATATCACCTCATAACTGTCAACCGACGGTCGTATGGCATCTTCTATCCGACCGTCCCGCATAAGAAGAATATTGTCGCAAAGCCTCAATGCAAGATTGGTATCATGAAGACATATAAGTGCAGCGCGTTTTGGAGTAACCATACGTTTCAGAAGCGATATAAGTTCATATCTGTGTCTGAAATCAAGTGCGCTCTCAGGCTCATCAAGAAGCAGCAGCTTCGCGTCCTCCACTATTGTTCTGGCCATTATGCATAACTGTTTCTGACCCTCGCTTAATGAAAGGTAATCTCTGTCACGAAGCTCATACACCCCGGCAATCTTCATCGCCTCATAAGCTTTATCAAACTGTTCCTGACTGTAATTCTGAAGCGGATGCATATCCGGGTTGAATCCCATCATAACGACATCCGTAACGGGCATGGATATCGAAATCCCACTCCTCTGCGGTATATAACTTATCATTGAAGCCAGCTTTCTGTCTTTGACCTCCGACAAAATTTCCCCGTCAAGTGTAAAACAGCCTTTATATGAAATATCATGTATGATAGCTTTCATAAGAGTGGACTTACCACATCCGTTAGATCCGAGAATCCCCGTAATCTCACCGTCCGGCAATGCAAAATCCACTCCGTCCAGTATCATTTGCCGTCCGTATCCGGCCGTTATCCGGTCCGCTGTGAAGAAATCATTCATATTTCTTATGCCTCCTTATCACAAGCATAACCAAAAAAGGTGCCCCAAGTATTGACGTAAACACGCTCACAGGCAGTTCCACCGCTGCCACGCTTCTCGCAAGGATGTCCGCGCCGGTCAGGATGATTGCTCCCATAAGCCACGATAATGCCATGGTGGATTTACGATTATCGCCAGTTAAAAGCCTTGCGCTGTGTGGTGCAAGAAGACCAACAAAGCTTATAAGTCCGGTAAGGCTGATGATTGCCGCAACCATAAGTGTCGCAACAAGCAATAATGCAAACCTCATCCATCTGACGGGCACACCAAGCATCCGCGCCTCTCCTTCGTCAAGCGACAGCATAAGAAGCTGCCTTCCGAATATAAATATCACCGCAATGCATGCAATACAGATTCCCGCCGAAAAAGGAATTTTTGTGATGCTTATGCCGTTTAAGCTTCCCATAATCCAATATTCTATGGACGCAAGCTGTTTTTCAGGATCTGCGGCCAGTTTGAAAATCATAAGCGCTGTCTGCGAAAGTGCCTGTACGGCTATTCCGGCAAGCACAATGGATATACTTTTACTTCCTTTGGTAAATCCGGCAAGGATAAGCGAAAGCAGCACCGCAATCACGCCGCCGGCAAAAGCGCTCACTGTTACCGATATCATCCCGGATGAAATAAACACTATCGAAAATGCCGCACCGGCGCTTGCCCCGCTGGAAACTCCGATAATATCAGGCGCCGCAAGCGGATTCTTAAAAATCGTCTGAAAAACAAAACCTGCCACTCCAAGCCCGGTCCCACCTATAAGTGCCATAATCGTTCTTGGAATGCGCAGGTTAAATAATACTCTGTGCTGCATAGGATCCCCCGCGATAAGTCCTTTGACCGTCAACGGGTATTTACCCACAATAAGTGACAGCGCCGCAAGCGCTGCCACCAATATACACGCAATTATTATTTTAGTTCTTGTATGGTGTAAATCCATAGAATTTCTCATAAAAATTAACTGCCTCTGTCTGGAAATCTTCTTCGCTTATAATATCCGAATGGATAACCGATGCAATATAATAACTTCCGAGATATCCTGCCGGAACCGGAGAATCAAGAGCCTCCGTGTCACTCGGCACAATATATACATTACCGTTTTTTACTGCTTTGCAGTCAGCAAGATTAGTATCTTTAAGTACATCATCAACAGTGTAACCGGCATCTGCCGCAAGAATTATATAATCAGGATCCCATTTAAGAATCTGTTCATATGAAACTTCTGCCCAGTAAGTATCCTCAATCTCTGCTGCCGCATTGACACCGCCGGCATTCTCTATAAGAGTATTCTGATACATTTTGGCGCCGGCAGTTTCAAGAACACTGCTGTTGCCGGCAAGATATACCGACGGAGCAGTCTCACTTCCGAGTCTGTCTTTGAGTGATGATATTCCTTTATCCATTGTCTTAACCAGATCATCAGCCTTGGCTGTCTGTCCCGTTGCTTTACCTATAAGCTCAATAGCTTCCTTAAGCAGGTCATTATCTTCCGGATTAACCGCTATAACCGTAAGTCCGAGTTCTTCCATTGAAGAAATCTTATCCTTAAGCTTTGCCGGAACAATCACAAGATCCGGTGAAAGGGATGCACATCCCTCAAGGTCGAATTCTTTAGCCGTTCCCACGCTCGGGAGATTAACTATATCCTCTGCCGCAAGCTTATATATGGCTCTTTTGCCGGCTTTGGCCTCTACTCCGACGAGCTTATCTTCGAGGTCAAGTGCTATAACGATACTTGTGGATATATAATATCCGCTTACCAGTTTCTGAGGTTCCTTCTCAATCGTAACTTCTCTTCCGAGCTGGTCTGTAACTGTCACAGGGAATGTTTCCTTAGCTTCCTCTGTCTTCTCTTCTGCCGGTGTCTGTGTTCCTGTTGTCTGCTCGACAGCAGATGTCGTCGCACCGGTCTCGGTCGATTTACTGCTGCCGCTCTTTGATGCACATCCTGCAAGAGACGCGGCCGTCATGATGGCTGCTAATATAAGCGCCAAAAATCTTTTCTTCATAATATAGTCCTTTCATGTTGTCTTATTAAGTGCGTAATGACGCAAAAAGGCGTATCCGCATAAAACGGATACGCCCGGGCATCCTGAAATCATTAAATGCTCTGGTTAAATAAATTACCGGCATTAAAATTATAGGAATATGAACCGCTTCCGGTATATGTATTAGCTCTTCCTGCTTCCAGTGAAGCTGCCGAATCTATCATGGATGCTTTCACTTCCATCTGGTATCCGTATGAGCCATTACCGTTAAAAAGCGACTTAACACTGTTCATATCCGCTGCCTTAAATGTCTTCTCATCAACAGAAAGCTTATTATCGCTTCCTATTGTAATGCCAATCTTCGAAAGTGCCTTGGCATTAATTGCTGTGGCATTCTTCATTGACTTAGCGGCATTCTCTATAGATGAGGAATTCGAATCCGAAGCCTTCGTGACAACGTCATTATAAGCTGTCGTGAAATTCTTCACCGCATCGTAAATCTTATCCGTATCATATTCTCCGGCCGTCTGCTTAAATACCGACTCACTGCCGTTCTGAACAAGCTTATCGGCTGCGCTCTTAAGGCTCTTGGCACTCTTCTCTACTCCGGCTATTGTTGACACGGCATCCTTCGATGTGGATGTGGAGGATGAATTATCAAGATTAACCTTATAATCACCCTTCTTATAATCATAATCCATTCTGGAAGTTCTCTGCTTGACCGCCGTGTCAGAAGAAGCTGTATCCGTCCGGCTGCTTCCGTAATACTTCTTGGCAATCTTATAATAACTTCCTGAACGTATGTTGGATAATTCCGAAAGACTGCTGTATATTCCTGATGTTACCGAAGATGTATTAAGTCCGGAAAACAATGTTGATATTGAATTATATCCAGATATACCTGTCATAAAATATCACTCCTTTGATAATACGCTGACATCCATGTCCTGCGTGTTGACATAATCCTACTTACTACGTCTATATCATAATTATAGCATTAATTGTACTTTTGTAAATACTTTACGTATTTTTTATTTACTTTTTTTCTCTTACAGTATAAAATAATAAAAAACATAAGGAGGTTACCATGTACGAATGTCCCAATTGCGGCGGAAATATGAAGTTTGATATTCCGTCACAGATGCTCAAATGTGCACAATGCGGTTCACTTGCGGATCCTTATTCATTCAATAAGGAAACCGATGCCGAGAGTACGGATTTATACGAAACCACAGTATTCACCTGCCCTCAGTGCGGCGGCGAGATAATCGGCAGCGAGACATCGGCGGCTGAGTTCTGCTCTTTCTGCGGAGCCTCGACCATACTCTCGTCAAGGCTTGACAAGAGAAGACGTCCGAATTATATTATCCCATTCAAAAAGACTAAGGAAGACTGTAAGAATGCATATATGAAGCTTGTACGCAAAGCTATTTTTGCGCCGCACGACCTTAAAGACAAAAGCCGTATTGAAAGTTTCCGTGCCATATATATACCGTATTGGAGCTATTACATAAGCCAGAACGGCAATATCAGTTTCCCCGGTGAAAAATCATACCGCCGCGGTGATTACGTTATAACAGACCATTACAGACTCAGCTGTTATATCGATGCATATTATAAAGGAATGTCTTTTGACGCATCGTCATCTTTTGATGATAATATAAGCAGTGCGATCGCACCGTTTGATGTGCGTGGAATGAAAGAATTTACCCCGGCTGTATTAAGCGGCTTCTACGCAGATGTTGCCGATGTGGACTGCAATATATATATAGAAGATGCCAAGGCTTTCGCCAACAGTAATTCAACATCGGCGGTTAACCGTGAGCCTGCATTCGGAGGCATCGTTCCCAAGATGCCGGCAAGCAGCGGACAGCTGAACAGTGTTTTTCACACAAATTGCGAACAGGTTGACAGCGCAATGTTCCCTGTATATTTTATGTCATACCGCAAGAAAGACCGTGTGGCATATTCAATCGTCAACGGACAGACCGGCAAAGCTACCGCAGATATACCGGTATCTGTCACCAAATATTTCATAGGTTCACTGATTATAGCTCTGCCTATTTTCCTGTTATTGAACCTTATTATGACCGTAACACCTGTAACGGTTGTAAGCGTAAGTGCATTGTTATCATTGATTACACAGAGTATTTACCTGAGTGAGCTTTCTAAAATAATCAAACGTGAAGCCCGCGATGATGATAAAGGATACCAATACTCTATCGGGCATAAGAAAGCAGCCGCCAAGCCGGCCGCCAAGAATAAAAAAAAGAAAAAAACCTTTAAAGCTGATGTTGCACTGGTCATAACCGCGCTTTTAATCATTGTTCCGATGTCCATTATGCTTTTTAGCGTAATCAAAAGTTTCCTGCTTCCGATATGTACGGTTGTTTCACTCGTGCTTATGCTGTGCACTTTCAAAAAATACACAGGCCAGCCCTCCCATAAAGGGCTCCCCGTATTTATATTTGAATTTGCCGCGACATGCGTCGGAGCGGTTGTATGCCTTATAAATCCCGTATCGGACATATGGTTTTACGCCTGCGCAATACTTATTCTCATAACTGTGGTCATGACGAACTTAACAATAATAGGAAGATATAATATTCTGGCAACCAGAAGACTTCCTCAGTTCAACCGTAAGGGAGGTGATGACCGTGCATAAGATTTCAGTTTTTTTTGCGGGAATACTAAGTGCGCTGACACTTATGTCTGCCATCGTTCTTCCGTGTATGGCCAGGACAGCTTACACCAATCCGGATACCGGATATGAGGTACATATCGATGATGATGCCGGTCTTCTCACCGATGATGAGATTGCAAAGCTTTCTTCTGAGATGGAAGCGATAACCGAATGGGGCGATGTTGCTTTCGTTACCACAAACTATAATCCGTCATATGCCGATGATTATGCGAGAGATTATTCTTATTCGCATTTCGGTCAGGGAAGTTCAACACTTTTCCTAATAGATATGGATAATCGTAAAGTATATATATTCAGCAACGGTTATATATATAATATTATAACCAAAGCGTATGCCAACACCATCACCGACAATATATATACATATGCCACGGATGCCAGATATTACGACTGTGCCTCGGAAGCATTCAGCCAGATTTACACACTTCTTAGCGGCGGACGGATATCCCAGCCTATGAAGTACATAAGCAACGCTCTTATTGCGTTAGTTCTGGCATTTATTATTAACTTTATTGTAATTAGAATTTATTCCAAGAAAAAAGCGGCAAAAGACCGCGAGATCATCAATAATATTTTCAGCCAATGTAATTTACACAATGCCAATTGTGTTATGACGGGCCAGACAAGAGTCTACGACCCGCCAAGTTCTTCATCATCCTCCGGCGGCGGTGGCGGCGGCGGAGGGGGAGGCGGCGGTGGTGGAGGCGGTGGCGGCGGCCACAGCTTCTAAACCAAAAGCTTTCATGCTGACAAAAGACAAAGCCATTCAGAGATTTGAAGTTATCTTTTCCCTGAATGGCTTCCTTATTATTATGAAAGTACTGTGCCGTCGGCAAGTGTTATTGTGTATCCGTTATAGTTGATTGTTCCCTTGCAATCCACGCTCGTTACACTGCAGTTGCCCGTAAGGTTCCATACACTTCCTTCCTCAATCGTTATGACTGCATTATCGGAAACCGCATCACCGTCATCGGCATTATCCACGATATTGACGGTTCCTGTAAATTCACTGTTTCCGGTAAGTGTCATATTGAGTGTCGATATGGTATCAACGATTATATTGCCTTCAAGAGTCTGGTCATCAGCGGTAAAATCCACCTGCGCTCCGTTGCTTCCCGCTGTGCCCCATCCATGTGAAGCAGAGTTTCCGCAGATATTCATAAGGTAAGCATCGTTGTCATTGTTGGCAATCTTAACGCCGGACATCTTGATCGTACAATGTGTGTTGGTCACATATATCATATCTCCGTTATTGGATGTAAGTGATCCGCCCGTCATATCAAATTCCGATGTTCCTACATCCGCATCACCGGACATTGACTGATAGATCATTATATTATGGACATTTTCGTCCGAGCTTGTTCCCTTGGTATCACTCATATTGCCGGTGACATCACAATTTTCAAGTGTTATGGAGTTCTGTCCTTCTATTACAAGAGCTTCTGAATTGTTGGCGGTAAGCGTTGCGTTTTTGACTGTTATATCCGCGGTTGAGTATACTGCCGGTGAATTATAACCGTTGCTCGTATAAGTACCTCCGTCAACATTGACTGTACCGCCGCCCCTGTCGGAACGGATCGCCGCCGATGAATTTCCCGATGTCTCAACCGTCAGGTTGGAAGCATTGGTAGTACCACCGCCCGTTGTCTGGATTCCGCCCGAATTATCAGCAGTTGTCGTTATGGTTGAATCGGAAATGTTTACCGTAGTTCCTTCTCCGTAGCTGAAAACACCGTTTCCATTCTGTGCAGATGATTTTACCACAGCGTTTTTAATCGTTACAGTTGCTCCGTCGGTGGCAAGAAGTGCTGCGTTTACACCGTAAAAATCACCGTTTTCCGTGTTGGAGGTTGCTCCGTCACTCTTATCAACCATTATTCCGTCCAGCGTTACCGTCGCTCCGTCTACACGGAGTGCGTTCTCATCATCACCTGTCGAGGTGTATGTCGTATCGGAATAACTTCCGTCCTCGCTTATTGTGTTGGCGCTGTCACCCTGGGTAACCTCGGATGAACCTCCGAAACCGCCTCCCGGTCCGCCGTTTCCGTCAGGCTTTTCGCCCGGTTTATCTCCCGGCTGCTCCTGTGTTGTATCAGTTGATACAGACGTTGTATTTTTGGAGCACGCTGCCAGGGATACCGCTAAAAGCAGCGCACATGATATTGATAAAAATTTCTTCATTGTCATCATTCCTTTCCTTATTGGATGAATTTATTCTAATATACGAACCTTAATTTAACCTAAAGGATTGATTTTTTATTTTAAAATATTGATATGAATATTGAAAAATGCTAAGATTTTATTAAATTATAAAGATATGGTGAGTGATATGAGAATACTTATTGCAGAGGATGAGCCGGATTTAAGGGATGCTCTCACGGTCTTCCTCGAAAAAAATAACTTTACCGTAGATTCCGTAGAAGACGGCATTTCTGCTTATGAATACGCCACGGCCGGCGGATATGACGCAATCATACTTGATGTTATGATGCCGGGCATTGATGGTTTTGAAGCACTGAAACGTATGCGTAAAGCCGGTGTCAATGCTCCGGTTATGATGCTTACGGCACGCTCCGGCAAAGATGACAGAATTTCCGGTTTTAATCTGGGTGCAGATGATTATCTTCCAAAGCCTTTTGATCCGGATGAACTTATATGTCGTGTCCGCGCAATGTTAAGGCGCGGCGGCGAATATACACCGACCGTGCTGTCTTTCGGTGATCTGGAATTCAACTGTGACAACGGAAATTTGTCATGTCGTGAACGGTCAGTCAGAATAACCGGACGCGAATTCCAGCTAATGGAACTTTTTATGCGCCATCCGAATATTGTTTTTTCCACCGATAAAATAATGGAAAAATTGTGGGATGTGGAAAGTGAAGCTCAGATAAATGTCGTGTGGGTACACATCTCAAACCTGCGAAAGAAGCTTGCAGGCTTATGTTCATCCGTCTCAATAAATGTCAGACGCGGTCTCGGATATGTGTTGGAGGATAAAAATGATCAAAAAACTTAAGAACAAATTCATCAGGATAACGATGGCATCAATATCAATGGTCATGATCGTGCTGTGTCTCATTGTCAATATTGCCAATTTCATATCGGTCAATTCCGATTTAAAAAAGACTCTGGATATGATTTACGATAATCAAGGAATGATTCCGGAGGGCGGACACAATAACGCTCCGGATCGCAGAATCACTCCGGAGACTCCTTACACAACACGATATTTTGTTCTCAGGTACAGTCCCGATGGGAATCTTTCCGAAGCCTCACTTGACAACATTGCCGCCGTTACGGAATCGGATACGGACAAATACCTTGATATCGCCATGAAACACGGTACCGGGTACGGATATACAAACGGTTATAAATACTATGTCTCAAGAACCGGCGAAAACAGACTTATGGCCATATTTCTCGACTGCCATGATGAGATACATACAGTTATTACTATAGCTGTTTTTTCACTGGCTGCGGTCGTTATATGTGTGTTTCTCGTATATATACTGGTTATGCTTATGTCAAGTCGCGCCATTGATCCGGTTGTAAAATCATACACCAGGCAGAAACAGTTCATCACAGATGCCAGTCACGAACTCAAGACCCCCATTACTGTAATAAATACTAATCTGAAACTTATAGAAATGGAAAGCGGTGCTTCCAAATGGATAGATAAGACTAAATCCCAGACGGCAAGGCTTACAGAACTTGTCAACTCACTTGTCACACTTTCGAGAATGGATGAGGAAGACTCCAGACTCACATTCGATGATTTTAATATAGGTGCGGCTCTTAATGATATGGCAGCTGATTTTGGCGAAGCCGCCACAGCCGCCAGGCTTGAATTATGCACCGTCGCACCGGATATTATCTACCGCGGCGATGAGAAGGCCATACGCCAGATGATATCCATACTCTTTGACAATGCCATCAAATACGCCGATAATATCGAACCTGTCATTTTTTCCGCATCTTCATGTCACAAAGGAGTAATACTTAAATGCTCCAATGCCTGCCACAATATGACGGAGGAGGATGCCGGCAAACTTTTTGATCGTTTCTACAGACCTGACAAGTCGCGCAGTCTGTCGACCGGCGGTTTCGGAATCGGACTGTCAATAGCAAGAAGCATTGCAGAAAAACATAATGGAAGCACATCCGCCACATACAACAGCGGTCTGCTCACAATAACAATAAAGCTTGGCAAATGTTGACAAAACATCACCAAGCTTTATGTTTTAACCTATTAACATTCCTATCATCCTTACCAGAAATGCCGCTATCCACGCTATCGCGCACTGCCATACCACAACAAGGACTGCCCATTTACGTCCGAGTTCTCTTCGTATCGAAGATATCGCTGCCACACACGGTGTATACAGAAGACTGAATACAAGCAATGAAACTGCCGAAAGTGTGGTAAATGCCGTTGACACGCTGCTGCCAAACAGAATTTCCAGAGTGGATACGACACTTTCTTTTGCCATAAATCCGCTTATGAGTGATGTGACCACACGCCAGTCTCCGAGTCCCAACGGTGCGAATACCGGCGCGATAAATCCGGCGACAGAAGCAAGTATGCTCTCCGACGAATCACTTACCATATTGAAATGCCAGTTGAAGCTCTGCAGGAACCACACAACCATTGTCGCAATTAATATTACTGTAAATGCACGCTGTAAGAAATCTTTGGCTTTCTCCCACAGTAACTGCGCGACATTCTTTATTCCCGGAAGCCTGTAATTCGGAAGTTCCATTACAAAAGGAACCGCCTCACCTTTAAATAATGTCTTTTTGAAAATAAATGCAACAAGAATACCTACCGCGATTCCCAGAAAATATAAGGCTGTCATCACTATTCCGCCCTTTCCCGGGAAAAACGCACTTACAAAAAATGCGTATATCGGAAGTTTGGCGGTGCAGCTCATGAACGGCGTAAGAAGGATCGTCATCTTACGGTCTCTTTCACTTGGCAGCGTTCTCGTTGACATTACGGCAGGAACAGTACAGCCAAATCCGATCAAAAGCGGAACTATGCTTCGTCCGGAAAGTCCTATTTTACGCAGCAATTTATCCATAAAAAACGCGACTCTTGCTATATATCCGCTGTCTTCCATAAGTGACAGGAAGAAAAATAATGTCACGATGATCGGAAGAAATGACAGCACAGAACCGACGCCAGCAAATATTCCGTCTATAACAAGGCTGTGCAAGGCTTCATTTACCCCTGCCGCAGTCAGTCCTTTATCAACCGCCACTGTCAGGGCATCTATACCCATCTCAAGTAGTTTCTGCAATCCCGCGCCTATTACATTGAACGTCAGTATGAATACGGCCGCCATTATTGCTATAAAACATGGAATTGCTGTGTATTTACCGGTCAGAATCCGGTCTATTTTCTCACTGCGCAATCTTTCTTTGCTTTCTTTGGGTTTGACAACAGTTTTTTCACATACCTTCTCAATAAATGAGAAACGCATATCCGCAATTGCCGCACTTCTGTCAAGTCCGCGTTCTTTCTCCATCTGGATTACAACATGTTCAAGCGTCTCTATCTCATTCTTATCAAGGTTCAATTTCTCCAATATCAGGCTGTCACCTTCTATAAGCTTTGACGCCGCAAACCGTACGGGGATTCCGGCCGCTTTTGCATGGTCTTCGATAAGATGTGCTATTGAATGAATGCAGCGGTGCACTGCCCCGCCGAAATCGTTCTCATCACAGAAATCCTGTCTGCCGGGGCGCTCCTGGTATTTGGCAATATGTATGGCATGTTTTATAAGCTCATCGACGCCTTCATTCTTGGCTGCCGATATCGGGACAACCGGTACTCCTAACATAGACTCCATTCCGTTGACATCTATTGTACCGCCGTTTCCGGTCACTTCATCCATCATGTTAAGTGCAACTACCATCGGAATGTTCATTTCGAGAAGCTGCATTGTCAGGTACAGGTTACGTTCAATATTGGTCGCATCAACTATATTGATTATAGCTTCCGGTTTATCATCAAGCACAAAATTACGCGATACTATCTCCTCATTACTGTATGGAGACATTGAATAAATTCCGGGAAGATCCGTTACAAGTGTATTTTTGTATCCTTTTATCGGACCATCCTTTCTGTCGACCGTAACTCCCGGGAAATTACCGACATGCTGGTTAGAGCCGGTAAGCTGGTTAAAAAGCGTCGTCTTGCCGCAGTTCTGGTTACCGACAAGTGCATATGTCAGGATCCGGGAATCCGGCAATGGATTCTCATCTGCCTTGACATGATATTTACCATCCTCACCAAGTCCCGGATGGACGGTATTGTTTACGCCCTTTGCACTCTCATGTCTTCTCGACCTGGTATCGATCGGTTCAACTTCAATCTGTTCGGCATCCGCAAGACGCAGTGTCAATTCGTAACAGTGTATCTGCAATTCCATCGGGTCACCCATCGGTGCGAATTTCACAACCGTGACTTCCGCTCCCGGAATCACACCCATATCAAGAAAGTGCTGTCTTAAAGCACCTTCACCTCCGACTGTGCGAATAACCGCACTTTCGCCGATTTTCAAATCTCTCAAAGTCATATTTTTATCCTCTAAATATAATCCGATACATAAGGTATCTCATGATACAGAATATTATCGAGTGCTTCAACCGCTTTAATATCGCCGATAATTTTCTGCATGTTATATAATTTATCCGCCGTCTTATATCCCATAAAAAGTGTAGTAAGTGTTCCTATGGACATCTGTAAACTATAATCCGGCTCTTCTTCGGTAAGACTGCATGCTCCTTTCTTAAAACGCACCGTAAATTCCCTGTTATTCCATTCAAGCAGGTCATCCTCTATATCAAATCTGATAGTAACATTCTTGCCCTTAGGGTTACATGCGTAATCACCTATAAACTGCTCAAAATCGATTATTCTTCCCATTGCATACGGACGTATCGTTTCCTTGATATCACTGTCATCAAGTTCAAAAGCGATCGGCTCGCTGTAATAGTTATTGCCGTGAACCTCATCTATCATGGAATCATGTGCATATACATATTCCCAAAGGCCAAGCTGTGCCTCCCTGTTAAGATAAATCATCTCTTTGATATGCATTATATCAGAGCTTATCATATATACCATATATCCCTGCGGTGTTCCGTCATGAGAGTAATATATAGCAACTGAAGTATCGTCCTCGTCCCATCTCCAGTACTCTTCCCACGCGAGATTATTGCGGTACAGGCATCCGTGTGTCTGTTCTGCGAATCTGGTGTGCAAATTCATAAATTCTTTGTCATCCCATTCAACACGCTTAACATATCCCGGTTCTTCTATTTTACGCGGAATCTGTGTATCCTTAACGATATATGTCATCTTATTGGATATGATTTCCCATCCGAGATTACGGTAAAGCGGTATGGAATACGGGTACAGAAGCGCAAACGACTTACCGTTTTCCTTCATGCGCGTAAGCCCGCGGCGCATAAGATTTTTCATGATTCCATGACCCGTATACTCGGGATATGTACATACACTTGTCACGAAACCCACGGAATATTTACGTCCGTATATATTCATATCAAGTGGATATACCGCAAACTGTGATACAAGTTCATCATCATCAAAACAACCCAGCACATCTGCTCTTTCAAGCACCGGAAACTTGGACTGCTGGATTTCATCGTCCTTCCATCCGGTCTCGGCAAGCTCCTGCTCCGTAACCTGAAATGCATATCTTAACAATGCATTATACTGCTCTACATCATCTATAGTCAGAGGTCTGACCGTAAATTTAGAGTCTTCACTTAAATTCATTATTATTCACCTTTATGCTAATTTAGTTCTTTATGATTATATCACATCTTAAATCATATGCAAGTACACAAAACCTCCGGTCAAACAATGATATGACCGGAGGTCTTAATTTGCAAATATCAGTCTATAACCGCGCCGCCCCATTCAACCATCGTAAATCCGTTCCTTACAATCGGGCTGATTCCCGGTTCGCTTACATCATCCGGTATCTGCCTTGAGAAGCCAAACCATATACGGTATCTGCTATCGATCGGAACAGAAGTCTCAAGCGGCATCGCTGCATCGACGGCATCCGTATCCGCCGGGTACATCACATAATCCGTACCGTCATCCAGATATTCTGTCCAATAATCCGTAAAATCTTTAATCTCCTGTTCATTAAAGCCGTATTTTTCCAAAATATTTCTGAAATCTTCATCACGCGCGTCCGCCCTTACCACAAATCCGCTTTCAGTATCAAATATGCTCTTATCGGTAAGACATTCATAGAAAAGATATCCGTATTCTTTTTCATCAGAATCGATGATAGTTCCGTCGGGCCTCGCAGTCACCGTCCAGCCTGCCCCATATCCCGGAGTTGATGTGGTCACCCGCTCAGCGTTGCCAAATATTAGTGTCAATTCCATTTCTTTTTCAGGATAGAGATATATGTTAGGTTTTTTGGCGGTAACATGCTGCGGGAGTCTTACATTTCCCTTGTACGGATTGTTTCGCATAAGCCAGTCGCGAAGCCATTCAAATTCTTTTTCCCTTCCCTCTTTTACCATCTGGGCATACAGATTGGCCCTGTCGCTGTATAGTTTTATAAAATATTCATTATAATCCCATTCCGGCAGGCTTGAATCTGCATAAAACAGATTATAAAACAATGAGGTCGTTCCTTGATTGATTCCGTCCGAAACAGCATCCAATGCCTCTATATTTCTTATATAAATCGAAACGGCATCCGAACCCGGGAGAATCGCAGCGGTTATATACGGATGTTCTTCGGCAAAATCAAGAAATCCGTTGATTGCTCCCGCATTGTTACCCATCATATCTTTGGTAAAACCGACACCCCAGCCGATCCATCCGGCCGGCTCCACACCAAGGGTACCCGCCCAGCCTGAACCAAGCGATATTCCCGCCATTGAATCATATATATGCTGCATGGACGGATGGCTTGCAAACGGCTGGTTTGCCACATCCTGTATCTGATAAATATACGCACTTGTATCGAGGGCCGTTGCCATAAATCCGGCGGTTTTTATTACATGCGAACTGGTTGACGCCGCATCCATAAGAGTTGCCGAACCATGATAATTTTTGATAAAAGAATCCATTCCTGCATCAGCAAACTGTATGCCGGTTCCGATAACCGTTCCCGCCGAATCGGCCCAGCCTTCTATTCCATCGACTTTAATGACTTCTGCGCCGTTATGCTGTGTCGTCTGCTGCGGGATATTTTTTACGGAAAGTTTTACACCCGTCGGATTATAATTCTGCACGGGCTTGCTTGGATACGCCCTTGACGATACCGGACAGGCCGCCATCACAAAGATGATCACAAGTACGGCTGCCGCAAATCTGCTTTTTTTCATCTATGCCACCTCCTTAGCCACACATTGTCTATAATACGTTATCACGCTCTGAAGGTATGCATCATCCCCGGACAGTTCCCATGCCTTGTCAAAAAACTGCGTTGCATTGTCATAATATCCACTATCATATGCTATAACTCCGAGATAACACGGTGCATACCCGTCAGTCTTATCAATCTGGTATGCTTTTGTAAAATAATACTTTGCATACTCCGGGTAACCATGTTCATAATAGGTCGTACCGAGAATCACATATCCCCATGACCAGTCTGGATTATCCGCAACTGCCTGTGACATTAAGTCCATTACGGAACCTACCAGATTGTATCCGTTAAAATGTTTATCCCACTCAACCTTTGCAAGATAATATTCCTTTGACGAAGTGTTTTTTATGTCATTCATAAGGATGTTCTGACTCTCATCCTGCATATCCGCATTGATATATTCCATGGCAAGTGAAAGCTTTGCCTGCTCATCTTCACCGTATTTTTTGACGTATCTATCGTACCTCTTAACTGCCTCGTCGATATCGTCCGTCTGTGAAATACGCGCAAGCATTTTTTCACGGTCACTTATGCTTCCGCTTCCACTGTCACCGTTTCCGGCAAGAACAATACATACACAGGCCCCGGCGCAAGTTACTGCCGCTATTATGTTAAAAATAATTTTCTTAGATGAATGCCGGGCCAATATCATGCACAAAACGGATGCGGCACAGGCTGTCATTCCGATAATCCCCGGTGCACACATTCCGAACCCGAAAGTTCTTACCGCAAGGACAATCATTATAATAACTGCAAAAATAATCATGACATCATCACTCTCCTTCCCCGTTATCCGCTTCATGGGATGACTGTAAATTTACAAGCTCATGTTCCTTATATGAGTACATATGGATTCCCACACCCTCGTAATCACTGTAATAATCGTACCAAGGGCTTAACATGTCTGACATATTGTAGGCATTATATGCGGCCTCGCTGTTATCCAGCCTGCTGTACGTCTCACCCAGTGCAAACCAGACCATGGCATCCGAAGAATTGCATTCAATTGCTTTTTCATAAGCCTGCCGCGCGTCTTCATACTTCTCCTGTTCATAGTAAGCAGCACCTTTTATATAGTATACATATGCAAGATTGTCATACTTGCCGAGAATCTGTTCTGAAAGATTTACGGCTTCTTCAAGTGCTTCCGCGGATGTCTCTTTGTATACATCCATATATGCTTTATAATACAAATCGAGCACCTCATCCGAGGCAAATTCTTCCGGTTCGTCGATTTCTGAATCCGCTAATGCTGATATATATGAATAAACCATTTCATCGGCATATACTGAAGCTTCCTTATCCTTGATGAGTTGTGCCACCGGCATAAATAACTCAACCGATTCCTTATTCTTACCAAGCGCAAGTGCTGACAATGCTGCGTAATATTCCAGCGTGTAATCATCATCCGTGGCAAGTGCCATGCACTCATCATACCTTTCTGCCGTATAAAGCGCATATGCCGCGTCACGTTTCACAGAACCGTCATCATATTTTTTCAGTGTATCAAGACAATAGTCCGCACATTTATCCGTCTTGAGTGTGAACATATACGTCCTGATTATCATTTTTTTCAACTCGAGAATGCTCTCATCCGAAGCCGTATTACCATATTCTTTATCAAAAATATTTTCCAGCTGCTCACAAATCATGACAATCGTCTCCTCCGGGTAATAATCATATTCAAATTCCCTCGCAGACGGCCTTCTCTGAGTATTTATAAAATAAACCGCATAGAAATTCCACACAAAATCATCCGGGTTCTCAACAGCTTTATCCATCGCAGTCATTACGGTATCAAATGTGATTCCCGGGCCATAAATAATATCACCAATCACGGGTTCGGACAAAAACTCTATGTAATCGTAATTATCCATATAATTCTGAACCGTCTTGATTGCTCTTTTCATTCCGGCAGGATTCTTTTTGACATCCTCCGCACTAAAAAGTCCGCCTCTGTATATTCCGTTGGTTACAAAATACCGTATGATTTCATCACGTCGGTTCTTCTGCTCTTTGGTAAGTTCCGGCTGGTTATCATACTCATCCAGAAGTTCAAACATAAAATCATTATCACGTATATATCCTTTGATATAATAATCTTCCATGGTTTCAAGTCTGTCTTCATTATGGTTGAGTTCAATGTCCAGATATGCCATCATTGCATTGGACTGTATATCCTTGCTGCTTATTTCGGGAATCTCTTCTCCCGATATATATAAGTTCCATATATCCAGTTCATTGCGGATGTTGTCATATTCTTTCATAGAGCCGACCGGGTTGCCGGAAACAAATGCCATATATGCATTGCTTGCTCTTACAATGTAATCGTCAGTAAGCACCTTTAACGTATTGCGTGATCCGTCCGGTCTTCCGGCAACAACTGCCGCTATGACAACTGCCGCTGAGACAACCGACGATACGATGCAGGGAATTTTTCTCCCGGATGTCTCCCCTGCTTTGCCGTCGCCGCATGCCATTCCAATTATAATAATATATACTATCCATCTTATCAATTCACGGACGATCAGCAACAGAACTGCGCTTTCCCATGTTCCGGCAATTGTTATATATTGTGACACATATCCTGCAACGGCCATTATCCCGTTTCCCACAACCGACATAACCAGACATTTTATAATATTTAATATTATTTCTTTCTTGGTATCAGGCTTATGTACCATGAACACCGCCGACATAAGCAGTGCAGCCTCCAGAATAACCTGTACCGCCATGGCAATAAAGAGTCCACCGGTTCCCAATCCGCCCCTTAGTACAACACCAAGCATCTCAACGCCGTACTTGACGGCAATCCACGGCAGAATTGCTCCGGTCAGTATTTTGTACGGCCTGACCTTATTGCGCTCCACCGATAACGCCATCAATATGCCGAATATAACCGACATTATGACACCTACGGCATTGGCTGCGATCAATGCCGAATCCGGGAGTGTTTTTTTTACGGCACACATAATAATTGCCTTAACAATTACCGGAACAACCGCCCATGACATGAACATTCCAAGCATCCACCTGCCCCACCGGGACTTAAATGCGTCCCCAATCCGTAACAATAAATTTTTCATACAGTTATTCTCCTTAAGATTATTGTATTTATTATATAATACAGCCCGGTAAATGTGCTTATTGTTTCCGATTTGTCACTTGCCAACACGGAAATTGTTGTAATTGAAATTTAAAATAATGTATAATCAGATAAGGATATATGAAAGGATTTTTATCAAATGAAATTTAATGAACAGCTCAATTATTACATAGAGCTTTTTGACTGTACCGCAAAGGAGTTATGCGATGCTTCCGGACTTTCTCCGGCCACATTAAGCCGCTATCGTTCAGGAGAAAGGACCCCCGATGTCAATTCCAATGGGTTTAAGAATTTGTGCTACGCAATCGCAAAAATTGCAGTATCCGGCGGACACAAAAACATGAATGATGACATAATATATAACACTTTCTGCAAATGTGATGACATATGCATTATTGGCAAGGACGCTTTATGCGCTAATTTCAACACTCTGATATCTGTTTTGAATATCAATATTTCCAAATTATGCCGTCACACTAACTATGATTCTTCAACCATATTCCGCATACGAGGCGGCAAACGACAGCCGTCAGACCCGGTAAGCTTTGCCTCGGACGTCGCCCGTTACGTCGCCGAAGAGCAATCGGATGGTTCCACACTTTCCGTGATAACGGAGCTTACCGGCTGCGCTCCCGATGCACTGAACACCTCACGAAAGCTTTGCACTGCTGTTAAGAACTGGCTTCTGACGGACCATAACAACGGCTCGCAGAGCATAGGTGATTTTTTATCCAAGCTCAACGATTTTGACCTCAATGAATACATAAATACAATCCATTTTAACGAGCTTAAGGTTCCGACCGTACCGTTCCAGCTTCCGGGTTCCAAATTCTGCACAGGGCTCAATGATATGATGAATGTTGAGCTTGATTTTCTTAAAGCCACCGTTCTTTCCAAATCAACGGAACCTGTATATATGTACAGTGATATGCCAATGGAAGATATGGCCAAGGACCATGAATTTCCCAAAAAGTGGATGTTTGGTATGTGCATGATGCTCAAAAAAGGACTTCATCTCAATATGATCCACAACATCGACAGACCGTTCAATGAGATGATGTTAGGACTTGAAAGCTACATTCCGATGTATATGACCGGCCAGATTTCCCCTTATTACCTTAAGGGAACACATAACAATGTGTTTATGCATTTTTTAAGAGTATCGGGTCAGGCCGCCATTTCCGGTGAAGCGATCAAAGGACATCAGTCAGACGGCCGTTATTATTTTACCAAGAACAAAGATGAAGTCGCATGTTACAGGAAACGTGCCGAGCAACTTCTTTCTCTTGCCAGCCCGCTTATGGAAATATACCGGAGTGAACAAGCTAACTCATTCCGTGCCTTTTTACGCTCCGACTCGGTGATAGACGGCAAAAGACGGTGCATCCTGTCCGCTCCACCGGTTTACACATTTACAGAGTATAAACTTCGCAATATGCTCATTGCGCATAATGTACCTGACACTGACGCGGGCCGTATAATCACTCATCTGGCCTTTGAAAAAGATATCATTTCAAACATCTTGGAGCATGCGGCAGTCGAAATAGACATTCCGCTCCTTACGAGAGAAGAATTTGACAGACAGCCGGTATTTATGTCGCTTCCCGATATGTTTTATGAAAATGATATACGATACACTTATGAGGAATATCTTGAACATATTGAACTGACCAAACAATTTGCCGGTCAAAACAGGAATTTTACATACACACAGAATGCCTCCCACACCTTCTCAAACCTTCGGATAACCATACATGAAGGCCGGTGGGCAATGGTTTCAAAAGGACGCTCTCCAGCAATCCATTTTGTGATCCGTCACCCGAAGATGCGCGAGGCAATAGAAAATTTCGTTCCCTTATATGTTGAATGATTTATTTCCCGGTATCAGATGATTTCATATGCAAGTTCCGTAAAAATCCCGACAGCATTCTGAATTATCTCATCCGGGAATTCATATTGTACCGTATGGAGCTGTGCATAATTTTCTCCGTCTCCGATTCCAAAGAATGCTCCGTCACATTCTTTAAGATAATATCCAAAATCCTCCGACCAACGCATCGGTTCTTTGAGTTCCTGCACGTTAAGTCCCAGTCTTTTGGCACATTTTATTACATTCTCAACAGATTTGTCCTTATTCTCGGTAGCCGGAAAAGGCTCAATGCGTTCGATTTCAATATCAAAACCGCCTCTTTCGGCATACATGCGTGCTTTATTTTCTATCTGCGATACCAGTTCATCAAATACAATGCCTCTCTCGGCCCTCACAGTAAGTCTTAATGTGCCCTCCGATGCTGACACACCGTAATTATCACTTCCGGCTTCGATTCCGATGACCGTCATCATGACTATTCCACCGTTATCCTGCATATCATCAGTAAGCTTTTGCAGTTCGATAAGCAGTCCGGCAAGACTGACGCATGGGTTAAGTCCTGCATCCGGGTACGCCGCATGGCTTGGCGTTCCGGTAAACTTTATGGCTATTCCTGTCGACGCGCAGGCAAATGTACCTCTTCTTATAAGGACATCTCCCATCCGGTATCCCGGTATATTATGAAGGCCGTATATCTCTTTGATTTTCTTATCTCTGATTACATCACGGCAGACCAATGCTCCCTTACCGGTCTCTTCCGCCGGCTGAAAAATAAGATACACATCCCTGTTAAGTCTGTTCCTGTTCTCGTAAAGGCTGACCGCAAGTCCCGCAAGAATGGAAGAATGTCCGTCATGACCGCAATAATGGCCCGGCTCATTATGTCCGCCCGCACATACCGCATCCATATCCGCCCTGAAAGCAATAGCATCAGTTCCCGTGGCTTTAACAGCCTTACAATGCACAACGAATGCATTATGTTCCAGTTCTTCTATTTTCCATGATGTATTATTTTTGATAAAATTCTTGATAGTTTCTGAGGTCTTTTTTTCACAAAAAGATTTCTCAGGTATCTTATGCAACTCATGTCTGAGATTAATTATGCTGTCCCAATCCATCTTATCACCTGCTTTTTATTCTTAAGGACTTAAGAATTTCTTTCTGTTCACTGCTTATGCGGAAACTTTCAACTGCTTTTTGTATTGTCTTGTTATGTACCCACACATCAAGCTTTCTGTCCGTAATATACGGTATCGTACTGCTCCATTGCCTGGCAAGCGCTGTTGCCATATACCATGCGATCATCATATTGACATAATATTCTTCGGAATGTACGCCCGCAGCCAATTCCAGATATTCTTCCTTAAAATCATCATCAAGATACAGCCTCATAAGCATGCCGATTCCATATCTTATAGTATATGTTCTGTCAGATGAGATCCATTCCTTGATAACCGGAAGAAGCTCTTCTTTATGTTTTCCGAAACATTTCGGCTCGGGCAGATCGCATGTAGCCCAGTTATCAATATATGGGAGAAATCTCTGTATCCTCTCAAGGCATTCATTGTAATCCTTGATACCGCATATGATCATCATATGAAGATTGTTTTCTTCATAATAATAATGCGGCAGTTCTTCAAGAAAAGACGCTGCCCTATCCGTCCCGGCAAAATCCGCCGCGAACTTTCTCAAAACCGGCGTTCTTATGCCGATGATCCGTTCCTTGTCAATCGTCGGCATAAGTCTGCTGTGAAAGTCCCTGTATTTCGTATCCTGTAATTCAAATAACTCTTTCTGTAATTCAGTCATGTTTTTATTTTATAAATCCCTGTACAATTATGATAACAATAAGCACCGGCAATACGAATTTAAAATACGGCTTCATGCATCGCGCAATGCGGACACCCTTTCCGGTGTTGGCCTCGCCAATATAATTATCAAAGCCCCAGCCCCATCTGGTCATGCAGAAAAGTGTATACACAAGTGAACCTATCGGGAGCAAAAGGTTGCTTACTATGAAATCCTCACTGTCCAGCACATCACGTCCTCCGATAATATGAAGCCCGCTCCACAGATTATATCCGAGTACACACGGAACGCTGGCTATAAGGATAATAATGCAGTTGATTATCGCTGCTTTGTTACGGCTCCATCCAAACATATCAATGCAGAATGACATAATATTTTCAAATACCGCCATAATCGTCGAGAAACTTGCAAATGTCATAAACAAAAAGAACAGTGATCCCCAGATCCTTCCGCCTTCCATATTTACAAACACATTCGGCAATGTCACAAATATAAGGCTCGGTCCCTGGCTTACGTCAACGCCGTAACTGAAGCATGCAGGGAAAATAATAAGTCCTGCCATTATTGCGACAAATGTATCAAGTCCGCATATTCTTATTCCTTCTCCGGCAAGCGTATTGTCCTTGCTCATGTAACTTCCGAAAATCTCCATTGCGGCAACGCCAAGGCTGAGCGTAAAGAACGCCTGGTTCATCGCGGCGGATATCACATTACCGACCCCGACCTCTTTAACACGGTCTATGTCAGGCACAAGATAGAATTCTATTCCTTTGGACGCTCCCGGAAGTGTAATGCTGTGCACTGCCAGTACGACAATAAGTCCCAGTAATGCCACCATCATTATTTTGCTTATTTTCTCGAGTCCGTTCTGAAGTCCGCGGCTGCATACCAGGAATCCGACAACAACCGTAAGTCCCATCCATATCAACATCTGCACCGGGTCATCCAGAAGATTGGTAAATACCGCACCTGTTGCCGCGGAATCCATTCCTGCCTTGAATTCTCCCGTTACAAATTTAAAGAAATACGATGACATCCAGCCGGATACTGTGGTGTAATACATCATAAGCATATAGCATCCAAACATCGCAAACCATCCGTGGATATGCCACTTAGCCTTAGGTTTTTCAAGTGCTTTATACGATAATACAGCACTCTTTCTGCTGGCTCTGCCTACGGCAAGTTCCATAGTAAGAACCGGAAGTCCCATGATAATAAGGAATACCAGATACAAAAGCACAAATATTCCTCCGCCGTTCTGACCGACCACATATGGGAAACGCCATACATTACCTATCCCTATTGCGCATCCGGCACTGACCAGTATAAAGCCAAGCCTTGATTTAAAAGATTCTCTCTCCATAATAAAACCATCCTAAAATATTAATGGTAATATTGTAACATATACCGGTTTAGAATTAAAGTATAAAGAAAACAACTCCGTTTACCAATCAGGAAAAAGGAGTTGTTTCTTTACTTAATGATATTACGTTCCGCACTGAATGCATTACATGGTGCAATCACATTTTACATCAATTTTCTGTGTTTCAATCAATGAAATCACATCGATGAATTTATCATGAAAAGTCATTGTTCCGCCGCCGCTTTCCCGGGTCATGCCGGATGCGATTTCACCTGCCGCACCGTACATACAGCAACATGCTGCGACCGAATAAACAGAAGAATCTACCGATAAGAATGCGCCGATTAATGCCGAAAGCATACATCCGCTTCCGGTTATACGGGTCATCATGCCATCACCGTTATTACAATAAATTATATCATTGCCGTCGGTTATAATGTCCGTAGGACCGGATGCCGCAAGTATTATACCATGGGATGCCGCATATGATTTCATATCGGATATATCGATTTTCTTATCGGCCGCATCCACGCCAGCTATCGTGTTCCGGTTTTCCATAAGGGCACGTATTTCCGAATAATTGCCACGTATACATGCAGGTTTATTTATCTCTATAAGTTCATTGATAAAATTCCGTCTGAACGTCGAACCGGAAATTCCGACCGGATCTATAACCACCGGATGTTTAACCTCACCCGCCGCCTTGCAGGCATTTACCATTGCATCATAATTCTCCGTTGCGCCAAGATTACATACCAGGGCCGATGCCGCGGATGTTATTTCCGCCACTTCCGCCGGATGGTGCGCCATTGTGGGCGAAGCCCCGCAGGCAAGCAGTACATTGGCACAGTCGTTAATCGTGATAGTGTTGGTAATACAATGGATGACCGGTTTGGTTGATTGTATTTGATGACACAATTGTTTTGCATACTCTTCTGTTATTTTCATGCTCAGTTCTCCAGATTTTCTCTGATTTTAGATAATACACCTGTCTGCTTTAACGGCACTGTGATGATTATCGCAATTATTGTTCCGCCGCATGTGCTTATAAGGAAAGGAATTACAAATGTAAACAATGCTGCCGAAGTATTACCCATGATAAGACGTGCAACAGGGAACGCAAGCATTCCGCCGATCACACCGGTTCCGAAAACTTCACCGATATATGCAAACGGAAGTTTCTTAAGCGCTTTGTATAAAAGTCCTCCGATCAAAGCGCCGCACATGCTTCCCGGAAAGGCAAGCAGCGTTCCGAGGCCTGCAAGGTTTCTTATAAGCGATGCTGTGAAAGCCTGTGCAAGACCCCACCACGGTCCTACGGTAACTGCACATAATATGTTTACGAGATGCTGTACCGGAGCACATTTGGAGCCGAATACCGGGAATGAAAACATACTTCCGACAACCGATATTGCCGCAAAAATAGCTGTTAATGTCAATTTCTTAAGGTTTGATTTGTAATTCATTTTTGTCCTCTTTTCCGCACTCCGTCCGAAAGAGGACAAAGTGACTTAGTATTTGTTTTTTAAGATTGCCTTGGCAATTTTTTCCACAATCAGGCAGAGTACGATTGTGATGACCATATCGGGAAGTGTGTTGCCGACAGGAGTGTCCACATGCATAAGCGCACGGTATCCCGCAAAACCGGCAAGCCATACGATAAGGTTTCTCCAATTGAATCCCTTGTCTATCGAATCAGCTTTCCTCAATATGAAATAATCCGCTATCTGAACCGCTATCATCGGCGCGAACACCGAACCGATAAGGTAGAGAAAATCAGTAATGTTGTCCATAGGATATACAATTGCTGCAATCGTACCGATTACCGTAACAACCACGGCAGCCCATTTTTCCTTAATTTTGGAAGAAATGGACACACATGATACACCTGCTGAATAAGCATCAAGGAATGTTGTCGTAACCGTCGAGAAAATAACGATGAGAAGGCCGACAACTCCGAGTCCGGCTTTTACAAGTATGCTTGCAATATCGCTTTCTCCGGTAAAAAGAGCGGCTCCCATTCCGATTGTGTACATAAAGATACTTACAATGCTATATGTAACAACACTTGCGGCCGTTGCCTTTACAGGTTTGGCAGCTTCTCTTGTATAATCACTTATAAGCGGAAGCCAAGAAAGCGGCATTGCAACCGCAAGCTCAACTGCCGCACCGAACGAAAGTCCTTCACTGCTTACTATGTCCGTAATACGTACACCCTTGCCGAAAAATACAACTTTAAAAAGGATGACGGATAATATAAATAAAGCAGCCATTGCGATCGTGTTGACTTTGCCGAGATTGGTAAGTCCGATAAGTATCCACACAAGAATAAGCACGCCGATTACAACGGCCCATACCCATATTCCGGTGCCCAGAATGCCGTTGGCTGCAACCGCGCCGTCATAAATCATTATGGCCGTCCAGCCTACAAGCTGTAATATATTAAGCACGGCAAAAAGAAGTCCTCCCTTCTTACCGAAACTCATCTTAACGGTTTCCATTGCGCTTTTTTCTTCTCTTGCGCCAATCATTCCGGCCGCAAACATCATAAGACCTCCGATTAAATGTCCTATAACGATAGCAAGCATCGCTTTGGAAAAACCAAGAGGTGCAAGATATGTACCCGTAATAATCTCGGCTATTGATACGCCTGCTCCGAACCATATTAATCCATTACTGAAAACGGATGTTTTTTTCTCACTCATTGATAAATTCTCCTTCTATTGCAAAAGCATGATTCATAGGGCCGCTTCCCTTGCCGAGATCAAGCATCGCCGCAAGTGCGCCCGAAATGTAATTCTTGGCATGTCTCACCGATGATGTAAGATCATAACCTTTGGCAAGATTGGATGCTATCGCCGATGATAATGTGCATCCTGTTCCGTGTGTGTTGGGATTGTCGATTCTCTTTCCGTAAAACCACACCGGTTCCATACCCTTCTGCCACAAAAGATCGTTGGCATCATTAAGGCTGTGTCCTCCTTTTAAAAGAACGGAGCAGCCGTATCTGTCACAGATAACTTCTGCGGCTTTTACCATGTCATCTTCTGAGGCAATTTCCATGCCCGAAAGTTCTTTGGCTTCCGGTATATTGGGAGTTATCACTGTTGCGAGAGGCAGTAATTTATTTTTCAATGTACTGATTGCATCATCATTGATAAGTTTGGCTCCGCTCGTTGCCACCATGACCGGATCCACAACGATGTTTTTCGCATCGTAGCTGACCAGCTTGTCACATATGACATTGATGAGTCCTGATGATGATACCATACCTGTCTTTACCGCATCCGGATAGATATCGGTAAAAATACAATCCAGCTGCTCTGCCAAAAAATCTTCGGTTACTTCCATTATTCCTGTTACGCCGGTTGTATTCTGGGCAGTAAGTGCCGTAACCGCGCTCATGGCATAAACGCCGTTCGCGGTCATAGTCTTAATATCTGCCTGTATTCCGGCGCCTCCGCTGGAATCACTTCCGGCGATTGTTAATGCTGTTCTCATAGTCTTTCTCCTTATGCATTAATTTTGTATAGCGACCTAAGGTGGTGCCCCCAATCTGCCGCTGTATGCGGGCTTATCTGCCCTATATTATATTTAAGACTTTCGCCCTTAATGAATGGGCTGCGCCTTTAATATCATCATTATCAAAAATACCGCTTACCACGGCAATTCCTGCAATCCTGCTTCCCGACAGCTTCATAACATTATCGTTATTGATACCTCCGATCGCAACCACCGGAATGTCAACGCTGTCACAGATTGCATTCAATGTATCTATGTCCATCGGTTTCGCATCGGACTTCGTTGTTGTCCCGAATACCGCTCCGCTGCCAAGGTAATCTGCGCCTTCCGCCTGAGCTTTCACTGCCTGTTCAACTGTTTTTGCGGTAACGCCGATTATGCTGTCCGGTCCAAGAATTTCTCTTGCTTTTGCCGCATCCATATCCGACTGTCCGATATGGACCCCGTCCGCATGTATTTCGGACGCGATGTTAACTCTATCATTTATTATAAGCGGCACGTTATATCTGTGGCACAATTCCATTATAGGTATCGCCTCATTTACGAAATCCGCATCGGACATATTCTTCTCACGAAGCTGTACAAGTGTGGTTCCGCCTTCAAGCGCTTCTTCCACCTGTTCGTACAATGTACGGCCGTTAAGCCATGCCCTGTCGGTCACTGCATATAATATAAGCTGTTCTCTGCTGATATTCATAATAAATCTCCATAAAAAATGCAGAGACCCAACTGAGTCTCTGCACACAAATTACATCGTTATTGTATACAATCACACTACGTTGGCATTATCCAAATCAGTTTATGGGTCTGTTCTCAGCCTGCCTTTGGCAAGCACCCCGTCTTGTATTACAATTTCCAATTATACATCTATTTAAAGAAATATCAAGTTGTTTTTACTTCTTACGGGCAGTTAATTTACCATCGCTGTCAACATCGATAAGAATAACATCTCCCGGACCTACTTTGGCTTCAAGGATCAGTTTGGCACTGAGTGTCTCAACAGTCTTCTGGATGTAACGCTTAAGCGGTCTTGCACCGTATACAGGATCATAACCGTTCTCAGAAACATTGGCAACCGCTGCATCGGTAAGTTCAACCTTGAGTTCACGGTCTTCAAGCCTCTTATTGAGTTCATCAATCATAAGTCCAACAATCGCACCGATGTTCTCTTTTGACAATGGCTTAAACATGATAATCTCATCAAGTCTGTTAAGGAATTCCGGTCTGAAATGATTTCTGAGATCATTCATGACCGAAGCCTCTGCCTCAGGACTGATGCTTCCGTCAGGCTGTATGCCGTCAAGAAGATACTGCGAACCGATGTTTGATGTAAGAATAATTATCGTATTCTTGAAATCAACCGTCCTGCCCTGTGAGTCTGTGATACGTCCATCATCAAGTACCTGAAGAAGTACGTTGAACACATCCGGATGTGCCTTCTCGATCTCATCGAAAAGAACTACGGAGTACGGTTTACGCCTTACTGCTTCGGAAAGCTGTCCGCCTTCCTCATATCCTACATATCCAGGAGGCGCTCCTATGAGTCTGGATACGGAATATTTCTCCATATATTCACTCATATCGATACGGACGATATTATTCTCATCATCAAAAAGACTCTGTGCAAGTGTCTTGGCAAGTTCTGTCTTACCTACACCTGTAGGACCAAGGAAAAGAAACGAACCTATAGGTCTCTTCGGATCCTTAATACCGGCACGCGAACGCATGATTGCTTCCGTTACCTTAGTGACACCTTCATCCTGTCCGATAACAAGGCGGTGAAGTTCATCCGCAAGATTAAGAGTCTTATTACGCTCGCTCTCATTGAGCTTGGCAACCGGAATACCGGTCCATCTCGATACGATCTTAGCTATCTCTTCGTCTGTTACACATTCATGCACAAGCGAAAGGTCTTTCTCATTAACCTTCTTCTCTTCCTCCGCAAGTTCTTTCTCAAGGGTCGGCAGTTTACCGTACTGAAGTTCTGCTGCTTTCTCAAGATTATATTCACGCTTAGCTAACTGTATCTGCTTATTGACGTCTTCTATCTCTTCACGAAGGTGGCTTAAATGGTCAACCGAAGCCTTCTCGTTATCCCATTTAGCCTTGCCGGCATTAAACTCATCACGGAGTCCTGCCAGTTCTTCCTGAAGTTCGGCAAGACGTTTCTTACTGACTTCATCGGTCTCTTTCTTAAGAGCAGCCTCTTCGATTTCAAGCTGCATAACCTTACGCGATAATTCATCCAGTTCTGCAGGCATGGAATCAAGTTCCGTCTTAATAAGTGCGCAGGCCTCATCAACAAGGTCGATGGCTTTATCCGGCAGGAACCTGTCGGAAATGTATCTGTGTGAAAGTTCAGCAGCAGCTACAAGTGCATTGTCCGCAATCTTGACGCCGTGGAAAACTTCATATCTCTCTTTCAGTCCACGAAGTATTGAAATAGTATCCTCAACCGACGGTTCATCCACCATTACAGGCTGGAAACGTCTCTCAAGAGCTGCATCCTTCTCAATATATTTACGATACTCATCAAGTGTCGTAGCACCGATACAATGAAGCTCACCTCTTGCAAGCATAGGCTTAAGCATATTGCCTGCATCCATTGAGCCGTCAGTCTTACCTGCGCCTACGATTATATGAAGCTCATCTATGAAAAGAATGATCTTACCTTCGCTCTTGCGTACTTCGTCGAGAACCGCTTTCAGACGTTCCTCAAACTCGCCACGGTACTTCGCGCCGGCAAGCATTGCACCCATATCAAGCGAAAATATGGTCTTATCCTTAAGTCCTTCCGGAACATCTCCGTGAACAATACGCTGTGCAAGTCCTTCTGCAACTGCGGTCTTACCTACACCGGGTTCACCGATAAGAACCGGGTTATTCTTGGTCTTCCTTGAAAGAATACGGATCACGTTACGAATCTCGCTGTCCCTTCCGATTACCGGATCAAGCTTCTGCTCCCTGGCACGTTCCACAAGATCAACGCCGTATTTCTTAAGTGTATCGTATGTGGCCTCAGGGTTATCACTCGTAACCTGCTTGGTGCCTCTGACTGCCATAAGTGCTTTCAGGAAAGAATCCCTGTTAATTCCGAATGTACGGAATATCTGCGCCGTCTCTTTATTAGGATACTTGATAAGAGTAAGAAAAATATGTTCTACGGAAACATACTGGTCTCCCATGCTCTTAGCCTCATCCTCGGCACAAAGCAATACCTTATTAAGAGCCTGGCTGATATGGAGTTCCACATCTCCCGACACCTTAGTCTTACGATTAAGTGCTGCATCTACCTCCGAGCGGAATACGGCAAGGTCTACGCCCATATTCTCAAGGAGACTGGCAATCAGGCTGTCGTCAAGATCGACAAGCGATCTTAAAAGATGCTCTTGATCTATTTCCTGGTTACCGTATTCATATGCTAACTTCTCACAATCCTGCAGTGCTTCCACTGATTTCTGTGTGAATTTCTGTATATTCATAAAAATCCCTCCTATCTGTTTTATCTGTTCTATAAATACTATAACACAGATTTTCAGAATGTCAATAGTTTTCTGTAAAAAAAATCGAATTTTTTTGCTTGAAAGCGGATTGACACTTTTGTACAATGAAAACATATATTTATTATGTTTTTAACGGAGGTTTTTATGAGATTTTCACAAAAAGACAACTCACTGCTTATAGAATACGGCCCTGCAGTTGTAATGATTACACCATGGGGCGCGGATTCTCTCAGAGTCCGCATGACCAAAGAGAATAAGATGGATGAGCATGACTGGGCTCTTACAATGGAGCCTGCCTGCACCGACAGTCATATTGATATCCATGAGATCGATACAACCGAGCCTTGGTGGCACAGCGAGGAGGAGATAAAGAAACATTCGCAATCGGCCATGGAAGCATCCATAACCAACGGTAAGATTACCGCCAGGGTTTCCTTTGAGGGCTGGATTTCCTTCTACAATGATAAGGGTGAACTTCTTACCGAGGAATATTGGCGCAACCGTAACAGGATTGACCGTTACAGCGTCCCGATAAGAGTTGAAGGCCGTGAACTTAAGCCGATTCCGGGAACAAACGATTACTCACTTGCCGCCAGATTTGAAGCTTTTGATGATGAACATATCTATGGAATGGGCCAGTATCAGGATAAGAGCCTCGATAAGAAAGGTTCCGTTCTTGAGCTCTGCCACCGCAACAGCCAGGCGAGTGTTCCGTTCTACATATCAAGCAGGGGATACGGTTTTCTCTGGAATAACCCTGCAGTAGGCAATGTCGTATTCGGAAACAATAAGACCGAATGGACCGCCCAGAGCACCAAGAAACTCGATTATTTCATAACTGCCGGCGACACTCCCGCAGCAATAGAGGAGAATTATGCCCGTGCCACTGGTTTTTCCCCTATGATGCCTGAATACGGTCTCGGATTCTGGCAGTGTAAATTAAGATACAGAACGCAGGATGAACTTATGAAAGTTGTCCGTGAACACAAGAGACGCGGTCTTCCTATGGATGTCGTGGTTATTGACTTTTTCCATTGGACAAGACAGGGCGATTTCAGATTTGAACCGCGTGACTGGCCGGATCCTGAAGGAATGGTACGCGAACTCAAAGAAATGGGCGTGGAACTCGCAGTTTCGGTATGGCCTACAATTGATGAGAAATCCATCAATTACGGTGAAATGAGCGACCGCGGTTATCTTGTCAAAACCGACCGTGCATCCGGTTTCCATATGAACTGGATGGGAGATACCACATTTTTCGATGCGACCCATCCGGGTGCAAGACAGTTTGTCTGGGATCGCTGCAAAGAAAATTATTACGATAAAGGAATCCACTGTTTCTGGCTTGACGAGGCAGAGCCGGAATACGGTCCGTATGATTTTGATGTATTCAGATATTATGAAGGTCCGGCACTCCAGTGCACCAACATTTATCCGGTAATGTATGCCAAGGGATTCTATGATGGTCTGAAATCTGCCGGTGAGAAAGATATCATGAGCCTTGTAAGATGCGCATGGGCCGGCAGCCAGAAATACGGAACACTCACATGGTCAGGCGATATCTGTTCAACCTTCCGTGCCTTCAGAGAACAGCTTCAGGCCGGTCTCTCTATGGGACTTGCCGGTATCCCGTGGTGGACAAGCGATATCGGAGGTTTTGTAGGCGGTGACGGCAAAGATCCTGCTTTCAGGGAGCTTCTGGTAAGATGGTTTGAGTGGGGCGCTTTCTGTCCGGTATTCCGTCTTCACGGTGAAAGACTTCCTTATTATGAGCGTGAAGTCGAATATATAGACGGTGTCCGCACCTTCTCATCCGGACAGGATAACGAGGTCTGGAGCTTTGGCGAAGAAAATTACGAAATCATGAAGAAATTCCTCTTCATTAGAGAGAACTTAAGAGATTATATAAGAGACTGCATGATGGAAGCACATCTTCACGGCACTCCGGTTATGCGTCCGCTCTTCTATGATTTTCCTGCGGATAAGATATGTTGGGGATATGAGGACGAGTATATGTTCGGCCCGGACATTCTGGTTGCTCCTGTCATGGAGGCACAGACATTCACACGTTCCGTATATCTTCCTGCGGGGACCCGCTGGAAGGATGCCGCATCGGGCAAGATGTTTGACGGCGGCCAGAATGTAATTGTGGATGCTCCGCTTGATATTATTCCGGTATTTGTAAGAGAGGGCAAGGAATATAAGATATACTAGGAGATTTTTCTGCTTATGAAAAATATTCAATATAAATACGGTCATATGTCCATTCCCGGCGGCGGATATGTAACAGGTTTCGCTTATCATCCTGTATGCAGAAACCTGCTCTACTGCCGTACGGATATCGGCGGCGTATACCGCTATGACTATGATAATGACACATGGATAAGCCTTATGGACCATGTAACGCATATTAATCCGGCTGAGTGTTTTCCGTCCGCTATTGCACTCGACCCGCATAATCCCGCAATGCTGTATATAGCGTGCGGACTTAGCGACTGGCGCCGTAAGCCCGGCGTCAACGGCATATTTGCCATATCGGATGACTATGGTAAAACATTCCGTTACAGCGAACTTCCATGCGTTGTTCACGGAAATTTTCCGGGACGCGGAAGCGGCATGCGTCTTGTAGTGGATTACAATGATCCTGACGTTATTTATTTTGCAAGCCAGCGCGGCGGACTGTTACGCTCACAAGATGGCGGAATGACCTGGCAGAGCATATCAATAGCTGCGGGCGGGAGGGTCAATGAACTCAACTGTACTTTTGTCTGGGTTCACCCTGATTCCCACACTATTGTTCTTGGAACAGCCGGCATTAATAACAAATCGTCTGACGGACTCACGCGCGGTCACAGTTTATATATATCATATGACACCGGCAGCACCTGGGAGGAACTGCCAATGCCTGACTGCCTTGTTCCGGCCGGTGCACACATGAAAGGATACACCGCCGAACGTTACGATTACGACGGCCGTTACCTGTATGTCACATTATCCTGCAACGGTCCGAAGAGCCAGATTGATGACGAGGGATACAGCTGCGATTCAGGGGATGCCGCAGGCGGTAAAATACTGCGCTATCCTGTTGATAAATCGGGGCATCTCGGCCCGTATGATGATATCACTCCATGCGGCGGACCTTATTCCTACAGCCGCGACAGAGCCAATGAATGCGGATTCGGCGGAATAAGTTCATCACCTCAGGTTCCGGGACTGTTAGCGTATTCCACCCTCAGTGAGAAACGTGGTGATATGGTATTTATATCCAGAGATTACGGTGATACATGGGAAGTAAATCTCCACAAGCTTGATAATGACAGAATTTATTTTAATACATCATATATGAAGCCGGAATTTAACGGTAACACATCGTTGATTCATTGGCTCAGTGATATCAAAATAAATCCTTTTGACTATAATGATGTTATTTTTAACACGGGAACGGGTGTATTCGGCACTCATAATTTCACATCGGATGACTGTAAATGGTGCGACCGGTGTCAGGGAATAGAAGAAACCGTACATATCAATGTATACAGTCCGCATGCCGGTGATGTGATCGCTATTGATGCGGTCGGTGACCTGGGCGGTTTTGCTTTTACCAAAACAGATACACCGTGCACCAATTCTTTTGCGGACGCGGACGGCAACCGGTACATAACCTGTATTAATGCCGATTATCCCGACGGTAATCCGGACCGTGTTGTCGTTACCGCAAGGGGAAACTGGACCGGCATGACCACGGGCGGTCTTATTCTGTCCGACGACCAGTGTAAGACTTTTACCCACCTTGACCTGCCTTTCGGCGTCGATGAATATACGGACACGCTTTTACACCGCATTTCGATGGTAAACCAGAATGCGGGATGGGTTACAATAACTTCCGACGGCAATTCGATCATATGGTCTCCGGCAGACAGGGTTTTTCTGCCGCTTGGAGCCGTGCTTGTAAGCCACGATTGCGGCCGTACCTTCCGCCACTCGGTATTTTACGATACTGACGGCAATATCCTGACGGATGGTTTTGCCAAGGTGTACGCTGACCGTGTCAACCCTGAAATTGTGTATGCATTCGATACCACGAGGAAAATATATATCAGTCATGATACAGGTGATACATTCATACAATATCCGGTCCGGGATGACGTTCCCGAATGTAATCTCAATCTGATTGACACAATGGACAAATCATCTCTTTGCATAGAGCGCGGACGTTTTGGAGTGTTTTATGTTGCCCTCGGGGTGGACGGTATCTGGAAGATGCAGTATAATATTGTCGATGACAAAATTACTTTTAACAAAATTACCGATGGTGACAAAACATTTTACCGAATCGGCCTCGGCATAGGTCCGGACGGAGATTTTCTCCACGGCCGGAAATCGATTTATGCCGCCGCGATTATCGACGGAGCATACGGGTTCTACCGTTCGGATGATGACGGAGCAACCTGGTCACGTATCAATAACGCTCATCAGATGTTCGGTCAGATTGACTGTATCTGCGGCGATGCCCGCAATTTCGGCCGGTTCTACATTGCCACCGGTTCAAGGGGATTGCTTTACGGCGAACCCATACAATAATTACATATGGAGGTCATTATGAAGAAAAAAATACTCGCCGCTGTATTTACCGATAATATGGTATTCCAGCGTGACAAAGCCGTTAAACTGTTCGGTAATGTGACACCCGGAAGGCAGATTACAGTGGATTTCAATAATCAGACAGTTTCAGCTACAGCTGATAATGACGGATATTGGGAGACCGAACTGCAGCCAATGAGTGCAGCCACCAATCTTTCGCTCACAGCTGTATGCGGCGAAGATAAGATTATATTAAATAACATTGCTATCGGAGAGGTTTGGCTTGCCGGCGGACAGTCCAATATGGAATTTGTGATTTCATCCTGCACAGACTGGGACCGTGTAAAGGACGCCAAGGATCGCGACTTCAATGTAAGATTTTTCTACACGCCAAAGCTTCCTTATGTGACAGACGAATATTATGAAGCTTTTGACAATGCACACTGGCAGCTTGCAGATGATGAAGGTTTCAAAGACTGGTCTGCCGTCGGTTATCTTTTTGCCGAAAAATTATCAAAAGACCTCGGCGTCACAATCGGTATAATCGGATGTAACTGGGGCGGCACATCCGCCAGCTGCTGGATGAGCCGTGAAGCCATTATGGCCGATGACGAAACACGCATATATATGGATGAATTTGATGAGCGCAATAAGGACATCCCGCTTGATGTCCAGCGCAAGGATTATGACGAATATGTCGTATATGATACCGCATGGAATGAGCGTTCCCAGAAATTATTCTCCGAGCACCCTGATACAGACTGGTTCGAGGCTCAGAAAATAATCGGCGAATGTAAATGGCCGGGTCCCATCAATAATTATAACCCATTCCGTCCTACCGGACAGTATTGGCAGATGATCCGCAAAATCAGTTCTTATACACTCAGAGGTTTCATATACTATCAGGGTGAGAACGATGATATGCGTCCGAGAATGTACGACAAACTTCTAACCAACCTTATCAAGCTCTGGCGCAAAGACTGGGAGGACGAAAGCCTTACTTTCATCATAACCCAGCTTCCTATGCACAAATATTCCGGAAGCCCGGATTTTAAGAACTGGCCAATCTTACGCGAAGCACAGATGCATGTATTTGACACCGTTGCAAACACCGGCATTGCCGTAATCCCGGACTGCGGACAGTACAATGAAATTCATCCGGTCAACAAAGGCCCTGTCGGTTACCGTCTCGCTCTTCAGGCCGAGTACAAGCCTTACGGTCTTATTGATGAGGACGCAGCATTTGGTCCTATATACACACATAAGGAAATCCACGGTAATGTTCTTGAAACATTCTTCAAACATTGCAAGGGCGGTCTCGTATTAAAGGGTGAACCTGAATATTATGAAATAGCCGGTGCCGATAAGATTTTCTATCCGGCTGATATCAAAGTTAAGGACTCCTCGGTTGAATTTTCTTCCGGGAAAGTCAAGAATCCGGTTTACGCAAGATATTGCTGGAGCAACTATTGCACACCGACACTTTTTGGTGCTAACGGACTTGCTGCTTCGCCTTTCAGAACCGATATGGACGATGAACTTGACACCAATATCGGCTCCGATGTAATGCAGCAGAATCTTGAGACCTGATTTTATCGTTATTACCGCAGGGTGCTATTTATTACAGTAGCGCCCTGCTTCTTTTTTATCACAAAATATTATTTTCACCATATCCTAAATTGAACAACATTATATGCTAAAGGAGTTTGATTTATGCCTTATTACAATAACAGGTTCTCATCCGGATGCAGCAACAGAGTGCAGCCGCGCCAGGAAAATACCTGCAATACTCCAAACCGTCCGCAATGCCCGGTCCCTTTACCGGCTGATGAGTCAGGGGAATGGTGTCAGGATATTTTTGTAAATGCCCGTGGTCCTCTTGCAATGGGCGGAGTTGTCTGGCAGAAAAGCAACAGTCCCGAATATGATCTTTCCACCGCTCTCATCAAAGGAACAATCTATAAAGAACTTGACAAACCGTTTCTGGGTAAAGGAGGCTGCAGACGATGAACAATACCAACACATCAAACAGACCTTCCAAGTGCGCTCTCATGCGCAGAATAATGGAGCTTGGTTTCTACATCGATGATATCGGACTTTATCTTGACACTCATCCCGATGACTGCCGTTCTCTTGCACGTTATCACGAAGTACACCATGAATATGACGCCGCCGTCCAGAACTATGTCGAATGGTATGGCCCGCTCAACAAATACCATGTAACCTGTAACAGCCGTTTCGACTGGGTTGACGGACCTTGGCCATGGGAAGGAGGAATGGAATAATGTGGGTTTATGAAAAAAGACTTCAGTTTCCGGTAAACATCAAGCGGCCTGACCCTAAGGCGGCGCAGATAATAATCAGCCAGTATGGTGGACTATTCTTCCGTAAGGTATAATATCATCACAGAGTCTATGAAGAAAAGTCTGTAAATAAGAACTTCTATGATAATAGTTGGCTG
>CAMENP010000017.1 GCA_945928575.1 uncultured Butyrivibrio sp. | reverse complement strand
CAGTATTTGCAATGGTTAGAGGCATATTTATTTTGCCTTAAGCAGACACTATTTAAAATTCATATTGAAAATTTCTCATGGTGTCTTCTGCAAGATACGCATTTTGTGGCCACAAGCCATTTTCATGCTTCTTGTTAGGGAAAGTCCCCTAAAACCCCTAATTTTTATATAGGTGCGTCACTTTTTGAAAAAGTACTCCACTTTTTGGAGTCACTTTCTAAAAGGTGCTCCACATTTTGACTCACCCTTTTTGATGGCAATCATACTTGTTCTGGAAGGTGAGTCACTTTTTGACTCACTTTTCGGAAAAGTACTCCACTTTTTGACTCACTTTTTGAAAAGGTGCTCCACTTTTTGACTCACCTTTTATTAATATATTAGCACTATAGATATATGCCTTTTTATTTATTATATAAAGACTCCTCTGCCACCATCAATGTATCGTGTTCTATTACTTCTTCATATGTAAACAGTTGATTTAATATACCTGCTTTGGTATCTTTTCTTGCGGCTGTCAACTGCTTTGTGACCTTTATTTTTTCATCCGTATATATAACAACTTCTTTTATTGCAAGTTTAATAATTGCGGATATAAAGTGGTTCATAAAATCAAGATCAATTTTACCGTTTGCTTTTGGTAGTGAAATATATTTATCTTTCACTACATTCCAGCCGCCAAGCTTGTTTTTATATGAATATATAGGCAAATCCGTTACTTTGTTAATGCACATAACCATAAACAAATACTGATTTCTTGTTAATTTGCAATCATCATATATCCAATCTATTGCATAGGCATCAGATAAAACGGTAAATTCTTTAGACTGATAATAAGCTCGATACACATCACTGTTCTGCGGTATCGTAATTACATTCTTCAAAACAGTAGCTCCGTCTATAGGCGCATAATAATTCAAGCCTTGATTTTGGAAACTAGATGTTAAGCAAGGTAATATATTCTTACCTGTTGGATAAGTCGGCAATTTTTTTGCTTTGTAAGGAAGCTTCTTTGTTTTTAACTTATCAAACAAATCACCTATCCTATATTCATCCCATGAAATCGTTTTTATACTCTCAAGAGCCTTGAGCTCTTGAGGCGACAATTCATAATTGTTGAATCCGCTTATTTTTAAGTAATCGGATAACTCTCCTATGCGCTCCGCTTCTAACTCCGCTATAAATGATTCCATAAAATCAAAATCTAATTTTCCTTCTTTTACGGGCAATTTAACTTTCAAATTTTTAAATATATCATCTACATTACGTACAAGTACTGAAAGCAATATCGGTTTTTGATGATTAAGTACCGCCGTGAAGAACGGAATCACACTTGGCGCTAATTCAATTTTAGGAACTATTTTTCTGACAAATTGCCCTGCGTACCATTTTTTCTTTCGATAAAAGAAATCCATTTGAAGCAACCCTAAACTCCACACACCTGCCTCATTTATATTCTCCTTATTTACAAAACCGGTACTTTTTAAAATCCCCTGATTAGTCGATGTTCTTGTAACATAATCATACTCATCACCATCGACCAATTTGTCAGTATTAAAGCTTAATGTATTGTTAATATCAAATAGATCACCAAGCCTATACTCGCCCCACTCAACGCCATTGAGCATTTCATTGAGTGAGGCATTTATTTTCCCAGGCGTTCATCCTCATTTCCCTGACACTTTAATAAGTTTGACACTTCCCATGCCAAATAATCATTTATCGTTTTCTTAAAATCATCCAGCGTAGGTATAGTATCAATTGGAGCAGTTTGATTCCAATCCGAACCATTTTCTATATCTATTGTTCCTTCATAATATTCTTTTTCTGTAAAAATATTAAGCTTTGATTTTCCAAAACGTACCAATTCTACAAGCTCTTTATATCTCTCCTTTGCTCTATCAGTATCCTTTAGATTACAACTTGACTTTTTTCGGTCGCTTCTTGTATACCCGTCGTTTGAAAAATCAATAAATTTAACAATATCATCATTTTGGTGGGCTTCTCCAATTCTGAAAACGTATATATTTGTTTGCACACTTGATTTTCCTACAAATAAATCTAATGGCATTTTTATACTCGCTAATAATGTGCTGTGTTTCAAGATATTCTTATTATATGTTATTGCTTTTCCTGAACCCGCAGAATTTTGAATAATAATTGCAGCATATCCTTTTTCCATCATTGACAATGCCTTTTCTACAAATATCATACCATTCCCTGGTGCAGAATATGGTGGATTAAGAATAAATGCATCTGCTGGGAATTTTTTATTTGTATTTCCAAATCCATAATTACCTTTAAAATCTTTTAAAGAATCTTTATTAAGAATATTTGAACTTCCATCTCCCATCAAAATCATATTCAAAATAGCAAGCATATAAACACTTGGTAAAATTTCCAAACCTAGCAATTGATTTGCCTTTATTTCTGCTGATTTAATAGCAAGTTGTTCTGGCGAATTAATTTTATTCTTTGCATCAATAAGCATTTCATTCATAGCTGCCACGAGTAACCCCGCAGAACCAGTAGCAAAATCCCACACATATGAATCTTTATTTACACGAGCAAGTTTTACAAGTAAATTTGCCACGTATGATGGTGTAAGCACTACATCATTCAATTTATCCTGAGTAAATCCAAGCCAGCTATACATTTCATTAAAGAGTTTTCCTGTAAAGTCGGTTGATAATCCAATTTTATAGTAAATGCCTAAATCATCCACAATTTTAGTAAACACACGCTTTAATTGACTCTCTCCGTTTTCAACCTTGTTAATATTCTCAGTTGTAAGTGTATTTTGTAATGTTCGAATAATAAGTTTCTTTTTCGCTTTTGGCAACTTTTTTTCATTAAGAAATGCTTTTATTTTTCTTACAATAATATCACCATCCGTATTTCCTTCTTCTACAGAAGATTTCAAATCCGTCTTTTCAAGTGGAGCAACCTTTCCTGGCACACCTATTGTTGCAATAATAGATGCTGCAACAAGATAAACTCGGTCATTTTCTCCCAAACCTTTTTCATTCTGGTAAATATCATTATTAAGCCGCACTAAACTCGCATCGATTTCACGCTCACGCTTTTCTTTGAGTTTATCAATTTCATCTTGGGATAACTGCAAATTTTTCACCTTCTCAATAAAGGCATCAAAATTTTCTTTTTTTAAAAAAGAGAAATCCGTATATTCATCAACTTTCTGTCCGATACCAAAATTACTTTTCGAAACATAATATACCCCAATAGAATGTTGTATATTTCCGTTTTCATCCTTATATCCTGTCATACCTATAGAAATAATATCTGTATAACTTGTATAATGTAACAGAGCATTTGCGTAATGAACAGCACCATTTACAGCATAAGCATTTATATTCTTCAATATAGGCTCATTCTTTGCTGACCGATTTTCAACTTGCCCATTAGCATCAAGTTTTACAAGTTTATCTTTATACCCCTTATATTCAATAAGTATTGGATAAAAATTAAGACTCTTATCCTGTAATAAAATCTTAGCATCTGGTCTATTTCCGCCTTTACCGCCACTTTTTGAAAAATATTCATTCAAAGCAGTATCTATTTCTGTATTCAAAGATTCCTGCTCCAATTTATAATCTAGCTTATATGCTTTCAGCCAACCATTTGCCAAATCAGCAATTAAAGGTTCTATTGATTGTGTTGTAGCTTTAGCCATTTTTATTCTCCTTTATCTATAAATGTTTATTTACACCATCCCAAAATGCTCCAGCGCATCCTTAATCGCCTTTTCCTTCTCTTCCGGGCACTGTGGTTGTCTGCTATCTTCCGATTTCGGCAAGTTATAATTCTCTCCAACCTCTATTCCACACTTTCTTTTTACCTGTGAAATATACAGGTTAGAAACCTTCAACCCTTGCTCCTTTAATACATAATCCTTAATCTCTGCATAAGTCGCCTTACTCTCTGCACTCGTCACATCAAGCTCATCCAGTTCCAATTCAACCTCAACATAATCATCCGCTTTCCGTTGGGACAAGAGAACCACCGTCTCCACATTTCCGGTTCCCGGGAACATATCCACGCAGCATGCCTTCACAAGCTTATACCCGCGGCTTTCAAATATCTTCACGTCACGCGCAAGGCTGGTCGGCTTGCAGGATACATAGACTATCGTGTCGACGCCGAAATCGATAATCGGGCCGATAGCTTTCGGATGGATTCCGTCACGAGGCGGATCAAGTATAATTATATCGGGCTTGTCCGTGAGATTTCCGACAACCTTAAGAACATCCCCCGCTATGAATTCACAGTTGTCAAGACCGTTAAAATGCGCATTCTCACGCGCAGCCACAACGGCCTCCTCCACGATTTCAACACCCACGACCTTGGAGGCGACAGGTGCCATCACCTGTGCGATCGTGCCGGTGCCGCTGTAAAGGTCAAATACGACCTTGTCCTTAAGCTCTCCGACATATTCACGCGTCTTTGAATAAAGGACCTCAGCGCCGAGCGTGTTGGTCTGGAAGAACGAAAAAGGTGTGATTTTGAAACGTAAGCCCAGAAGTTCTTCGTACATGTAATCGCGGCCGTATAAAATATCGGTTCCGTCATTCTGCACCGTGTCGGCCAGACTGTCGTTATGTGTATTGAGAATACCGGTTATTGTTCCGTCAAGTTTAAGATCCAGAAGGAGCTTGACGTATCCCTGAAGGTCCGGGGATTCCTGGGTCGAAGTCACAAGGTCGATCATTATCTCGCCGGTCTTATGCGCCTTGCGCACCAAAAGATGACGAAGATAACCCTCATGACGCATCTTGTGATAGAATTTGAGTCCGCTCGCAGCAAAATAGCGGCGGCTTGCGCCGAGAATGGCGCGGTAATCGGAATCCACTATCTGACATTCATCAACCGCCGTGACATCATAGAAACTGCCCCTCTTGTGCATGCCGAGAGAAAGCGGTCCGTCCTTATATTCATCGCCAAAAGAAAACTCCATCTTATTGCGATAACCGTTGGTTATCGGACTTCCGGTTATTCCTTCAAAAACATAATCCTCTGCCGCTTCATCAAGCATTGATTTTACCTGGGATGCCTTTATTTTAAGCTGTTCCTCGTAAGGAATGCTCTGATATGTGCAGCCTCCGCATACGCCAAAATGGGTACAACAATCCGGGGCACACTCAAGCGGTGATTTTTCAACCACTTCCAAAAGCCTGCCCTCGCATCGGTCTCCATGCTTCTTATTGATAACGAAACGCACCTTCTGTCCCGGTATTACATTCTTAACCGTGACTGTTCCGTCCTCGCAGATCACCCTGCCTTTATTCGGAAAATCTACCGACGCAACCGTTCCTGTGTATTCCTGACCTTTTTTCATATCGTCCGCTCCCCGCTATTTCTTGTGTTTTTTTATAAAAAGTGCCGAAAGGCATACTATTATTCCGCCTAATAAAAGGACTCCGTAAATTATCCATTCAAATGTGGAAATGTCCTTCTCTATTATAATCGTTGTATTTATCAGAATCGCAGTCACGATTATCACTGCGCCCGCTATGGCAACAATCTTAGAAGCCATCAGATGCGGTTTAACTATAAGCATTACTATTCCGGCTGCAAGTGGAAGGATCACAAGCACTGTTATCCACCACGAATACATGCCGCCAAATGACAGAAGTTCTGTACTAACGCTGGTCTTAGATATAAAAAGTCCTACTCCTGCCGCAATCATGACAAGTCCGATAATAACACGGATAAGTTCATTTCTTGCCTTCTTATTCATATCAGCCTCCATGCCACTGTTCTTATTCAATATAAAAGTGGGGATTATAGGTAACCAATCCCCACTCTTGTAAATTCACTGTTCAGAATTAATTATTCTTCTTCAAAATCGTCTGCATCGTCGAAATCATCTTCAAAGTCGTCCTCGTAATCTTCGAGGTAGTCCGGCTTAAAATATCTGTACAATGCATATGCGATTCCGGCTACTGCGGCTACCACACCGACAATTGCAAAAATCTTCAAAGCCTTATTCTTGCACTTGCATTCCGGTTCCTCTGTAACGGCTGCCGGTTTGAAATAATCATAGAATCTGGAATCTGCAAAAAGTTCATTAATCTTCTTCATAGTTCAATCCTTTCCGTGCCCCATTCGGACCACTAACTAAAAATATTATATTTATTTTATCACAAAAAGTTCGATTTTACCATAGAAAATATATTAATTTTTCACAAAAATCAAATTTTCTGCAATTTGGCAAACGATGCGAACATCTTCTTGGTACCGCCGTTTTCAAAATCAACAGTAACTTCGTAATCCCTGCCGCCGTTCTTGATCTCCTTTACCGTACCTGTTCCGAATTTGATGTGACGGACCTTATCGCCTATGCCGTATCCGAGTCCAGCGTTGCCTGATGACGGTTTCTTATCGAATATATCTTCTTTAAGTACATCGTGCTGGAATGACTGAAATCGGGATTCGCCGGCTTTACGCGGCGGGAGGTGGAAATGGTCTTTGTCCGTACCGTCCGATGTGAGTATCTTATGGGCCGGTCCCTGTGTGCTATTGACGATAAGCTCACCCGGTATCTCCGAAACGAACCTTGACACTTTATTCATATGAGTTTCACCGCGCACCATACGCACCTTGGCTGCACTCATAATGAGTTTCTGCTTGGCTCTCGTAATTCCTACATAACACAGTCTTCTTTCTTCCTCGAGTTCTGAAGGATCATCGGAATCAATGCACATATAACTCGGGAAAAGTCCGTCCTCCATGCCTGCAAGATATACTATCGGAAACTCGAGGCCCTTGGCGCTGTGAAGTGTCATAAGAGATACCACATTATTGTTGTCATCCATATTATCGATATCCGCAACGAGCGCAACCTCTTCAAGGAATCCGGACAATGTCGGTGTCTCCTCTCCGTCTTCGTAAGTCGCCGCCTTGGATATGAGTTCATCTATATTGGCGCGTCGTTCCTCAACTTCTTCCGGGCTGTCATTTTCAGCAAGATAATCCATATATCCTGTTTTATCTATAATGTCATTAATAAGCCTGACTATTGACAACTCATGCAATTCCGCACGGAACAGCCTTATCATATCGGTAAAAGGCGTTATCTTGGATACACTTCTTCCAAGACCCGGAATATCCTCGGCCTGTTTAAGTGCCTCATAAAAACCAATATTTTTCTCATCGGCGTATGCCTGTATCTTACCGACACTTGTTGCGCCGATTCCACGCTTCGGAACATTCAGGATACGTCTTACCGCTATCTCATCCATTCCATTGTCAATTGTCTTTAAATATGCCAGAATGTCCTTTATTTCCTTGCGGGAGTAGAAATTGATGCCGCCATATATACGGTAAGGTATATTATGCCCGAGAAGCTTCTCTTCTATAGCTCTCGATTGCGCATTGGTCCTGTAAAGGATAGCACAATCATTATATGCATATCCGTCTGCAATATTCTTCTCTATACCGAAAGCAATTCCCTCCGCCTCGGCATAACCGGTCTCATATACGTTAAAAGCTATCTTATCGCCACTGTCCTGTTCGGTCCACAGGCTCTTGTCCATACGTCCGGAGTTATTCTTAATAACTGCATTGGCTGCATCAAGTATATTACCCTTGGAGCGGTAATTCTGTTCAAGTTTGATGATCTCCGCTTCCGGAAAATACTCTTTATAATTAAGAATATTACGTATATTGGCCCCGCGGAATTTATAAATTGACTGGTCATCATCACCCACAACACAGAGGTTATGGTATTTGCGCGCCAGCAGGCTCACTAGTTTAAACTGTGCCGTATTGGTATCCTGATATTCGTCCACCATTATGTATTTAAAACGTTCCTGGTAATAATCCAGAACATCATCATTCTTCTCAAATAATTCAACCGTAAGATTGATTATGTCGTCAAAATCAACCGCATTATTTTTCTTAAGGCGCTCTTCATATACTCTGTAAACTTCCGCAACACGCATCTGCGTATAATCATTATTCGCACGCGAATATAAATCATCCGGCGACAGTAATTCGTCTTTCGCAGCGGATATTCTGCTAAGAAGCATTTTCTCTTTATAGACCTTGGTGTCCACATCCATACTTTTGCAGACTTCCTTCATAAGGCTTTTCTGATCATCTGTATCATATATAGTAAAATTAGTCCCGTATCCGAGACGGTCGATAAATCGTCTCAATATACGCACACAGGCCGCATGGAATGTCATTATCCAGGCCGCGTCGGCTCCGCATCCGACCAGGTCATCAACTCTCTCTCTCATCTCTCTGGCCGCCTTATTGGTAAATGTGATTGCCAGTATATTATAAGAATTCACACCGCAGTCATCTATAAGATGAGCAATTCTGTGCGTAATGACACCTGTCTTCCCCGAACCTGCTCCGGCAAGCAAAAGCACCGGTCCTTCGGTCGTAAAAACGCCCTTCTTCTGTTGTTCATTCAATCTGTCATATATACTCATATTATTATTTCCTATTGATTATTAACATTACCAAATCCTGCATTAATCTGCGCCTGACGTACTTCTGCCGGATAGCTGAAATTAGCAATTGTAAAAGATGTTACACTGATACCGTCCTTAAACAGTTCCATATCAAGGTCTTCCTTGATTCCCGCCGCGATTTCCTTTGCGTTCATCTGAAGGTTAAATATATCCCTGCCCTCCTTCGTGATCCACTTCATAAGAAGGCTTCCCAGAACTGACACCGCGCGGTCGCGCAAATCATCCGTGGTATATACTGTCCGCACACCGGCATACTTATCCATGGCAGCTATATAATCCGATACTTTACAGCCGAATGTACCGAAAGCGCGTATCGGAAGACCGGTTGCAAATCCCTGCACCGGAATCGTTACCGGGCTCTGTGTTCCCCACTTGATCGTAAGTTCCTTGGTGTTGACAAAAAGCACCTCACATCTGGATCTGTTATCAACATCAATATCAAAGCATCCTTCATCTTCAAATATGCCCTCAATACGTCCGTTCACAAGATATACCGCATTCTGTCCCGGGCGCACCACCAGATGACAGCCTTTCTTCAGCTGCGGTTCGGGCCATTTATAAAAAATTATATCTTCAGAGTTCTCAACCCATTCTACGACATTGGACATACGTCCGCCAAAAAGTCCCATAATTCTTCCTCTCTTATTAATAAAGTCTTAAAGAGGGTGTCCACAGGACACCCTCCGGTCATATATCATATTCAGATCAATAGATTACATACCCATCTTAGCCTTAATAGCTGCAAGTTCGTCATCAACTGCCGGAGCTGATACTTTATACTTGTCTTCAAGATCCTTGATACTATTGTCAGCGCCTGCTGTGTTAAGCTCTGCCATTGCATTGGCCTCATCAAGCATTCTGTCAGCCTTAGCTTCCATTCTGTCAAATGCAGAGAGGTTATTATCTGCCTTGCCCATGCCTGATGTCATCTTATTAACTGTCTGCTGTGCCTTGGCAACCTTCATCTTAGCCTTGATAGTGTCACGTCTGGAATTAAGTTCGTTAATATCATTAACAAGCTTATCGTGCATCTGTCTCATCTTTGCAGCATTATCTGCTGCAAGTGTATATGTCTGCTGGAATGCCTGCTGCTTGGTAACAAGTGTCTGCTTCTTGGCAAGGAACTGTCTTGCGTCATCATCATTACCTGCTGCAACTGCTTTCTCTGCATAAGACTGGAGCTTATTAATCTCTGCCGTACACTCATCAAGTTCTCTCTTGGCTCTCTGCTCGTCAGCCATAACAGATGCTGTCTCTGCTTTAACCTTTCCCAAATCACTCTCAAGATTTCTCATGTACTGATCGATCATCTTCTCCGGATCCTCACACTTATCAAGAAGTGCGTTGATGTTAGCGGACATAATGTCCTTGAATCTGGAAATAATACCCATTGCCTCTTACCTCCTGCGGTTAAAAAAATTATGTGCCCATATATCCGGGCTGTTTACAATTAATGTAAGTATACCATATTCCCCCGTTTCTGTCACGAATATTTTATTTTTCTTGTCATATGGTTTGCAATACTATATAATAGGGTAAGGCAGTACACATACTGCAATTTGAAAGGACATATATTATGGCAGATTCAACAACGGATCTTTATACCCGCCTTCTTCGTGAACTCACTAAGATTGACTATGTGAAGCCGGGCGAATTTCCCAACATAGATTTATATATGGATCAGGTCACCACATTTATGAACTCTCATTTGTCCGACTCCAAGATTAAATCGGACGATAAGATCCTGACCAAGACAATGATAAATAATTACGCCAAGAATAATCTGCTGCCGCCTCCGGTTAAGAAGAAATATTCCAAAGAGCACATGATTGTTCTTATTTTTATATATTATTTCAAGAACATACTTTCCATAAGCGAAATCCAGGCAATGTTAAATCCATTGACCGATAAATTTTTCGACCCGGCCGACAACGCCGGCAAGATAAGCATGGAAGACGTGTATACCGAGGTTTTTAACACTATTAAATCTCAGCTTTCCACGATAAGCACCGACATTGAAGCCAAGCTCGAAGTTGATAAAGAACATTTTAACGATGTGAAGAACAAACAGGACCGTGAATTCTTACAGAAATTCTCCATGATATGTATGCTCGGATTTGATGTTTTTCTTAAGAAACAGATTATCGAAGGGCTCATCGACACTATCGTCGCTGACAGAGAAAAGTCCGAACTTAAAGAAGCCGAGCGAAAAGCTAAGAAAGAACAACCGGCTAAGGCTCCCGCAGTCAAAGAATTTCACAAGAAATAACATAAACAATATGCCATTATAGCACCCTTAATAAGGAAGGCGCCATAATGGCATTTTTTTACAACTTTGTATTGTCCGGAATGCAAATAATCACTTATGTCCGGTTATTTGACAGCATATTTTTTTCTCTTATCAAATACTGATACATCAATCAGGACTCCGCCGCTGGCTAACAACAGCATAAGCCACAGCATGATGTTGTTACTATCTCCGGTATTTGGAGAATCCTGGCCGCCCTGATTCGGTTTATCCGGTTTGCCGGATGACTGTGGTGTCATGGCAAGGTCGGTTATAACCCACATGGTACCGTCAGAGCCGTCTCCCATATCGCCTTCGTAACGTTTATAATTCACGAATTCACCATTGATTTTAAGCTTGGTATCAGGTGTAAATATATATCTGACATTTCCTACATCTCCATAAGTCGTCACATACACACCATAATAATAGGTCTTTCCGGTTTCAAAAGCGGTGATTTTGTTTTCATAGAAATTCCCGAAGTCTGTAGACATCGCACCGGTCTTGCTATCCAGTTCCCACCATTCGCACCGATATGCATAATTTGCACCATCCGGCACTTTGCCGGTAAACACCGGTTTATCGCCATCTTTAAAGCTTATAGTTACATCGTTAATTTCCACCACATCGATAGCAATCACTGTCGGCATAGTAATCGTTTTAATAGCAGGAATATACATAGCGCCGTCAGCAAAAGGTGCTGTCACCTTTTTTCCATTCACGGTAATTATGGTTTCACTACTGAAGGAGTATCCATCTTTCGGTTCAAGCATAATGGAATATACATACTTCTTTCCGCTTTCAAATTCTGTGATTGCCGGCAATGAACCGTGAGACACATTGTCAGAATACCATACCGCAACAGGGTTGTTGTCCTCAAACTGCTGCCAGCATTCATATACAATCTCATATTTGTCTGTATCGCTTTCTGAAATCCATGCAGTTGCCTGCGGAACATCGCCCGGCTGATAGTCGAATTTTACGTTCTCAATCGTTGCCGTCGTGATGACAGTTGATGAAGTGTTTGGAGTCCAATGCGCTTTCAGTGTAATATTTTCGGTGACATTGCTATCAAAATCGTACTTTTCATTGCCAAGATACCAACCGGCAAAATCATATCCGTTCTTCTTCGGATCAGCCGGACTTACTGCCTGAGTATTTCTTAACTTCTGCTCGGACACAACACTGCCGCCGTCAGAATCAAAGGTTACGGTGAATTCATCAAAGGAATAAGGAAATGTACCGCAGTCTTCAAATGCGCCGCCCGTTATGGCGACCACGGCCTCATCGTTACTGCCGTACACTGCCATGCCAAGTCCACCAAGATCTACTTTGCAGCTTTTTATAGTGCCACCGGTCATTGTGAATCGGCCGTCTTTGTAAATATTCACCGCCCCACCATTGGCGCCGGCAGAGCAATTCCGGATGCTACCGCCATTCAGCTCAAAAGTACCTCTCTGTTTGATGAAAACAGCACCGCCGTCATCATCTGCTCTGCAGCCGCTAATTATGCCACCGTTCATTGTAAATGTGCACCCTGCGCCTATATCCACAGCTCCACCGTCATCACCGGCTTTACAATCCATAATCGTACCACCGTTCATAATGAACTTTCCATACTTGGTTGGCGTTTCCGTCACACCGGTTTTAGATACATCCACTGCGCCGCCGTCACCGTCGGCATCCGTGCAGTTCACGATACTGCCGCTTTCCAGTGTCAATATGCCACCCTTGACTTCAAATCCGTTGTTTTTGTTCTGCCCGTCGATCTTGCCACCGCTGCCGCTGTCTTTAACCGTCAGGTTTCCGCTGCTCAGTACCCATAATATACTCTCATCAATCGAGCTGCAAGTTAGTGTATATCCGTTTAGATCCAGCGTCACGGTGCGCTTCACTTCAAGTTGCCCTGTAGTCTCGATGTTCCCACCCAGCTTGATCTCCGAACAGTCAGCATCCTTCAAAGCCTCCTCCAGTTCGGTTTCGTTTTGAACTGTCAAACCAGCTGCCGACACCGTAAACGGCATCAATAACAGCACCATGCATAACGCGGACAGTACTGCAAACAGCTTGATTTTTATGGTCGTTTTCTTCATATTGTTATTCTCCTTTCCGCGGAATTGGCCGCAACAATATACTAAACCACATATATACTTAATCATAGAAATTATACCATGTAAAAGTGCAGCATCCGGTATATTTCCCGAAGTGTCAATTGCCTTTTCGGAAAAACAACCATATTCCATACTTTTCTTTTGCAAAAAAGCAATATAACAATGTCATAAAAATAATCAAATGGAGAGGTCTTCGTTATCAAGCCTCTCCATTGCAAGTATCCTTTAATATTATTTATTCTCGTATAATCTCTTAAATACCATATCGTATCCGTCGCAGCCATAATTAAGCGAACGGTTAACACGGCTTATCGTTGCCGTGGATGCCCCGGTCTTATCTGCGATGTCCCTGTATGTACTGTTCTCACGGAGCATCTTAGCCACTTCGTATCTTTGCGAAATCGAAAGCAGTTCATTGACTGTGCATACATCCTCAAAAAAATCATAGCATTCTTCTTTGTCTTTAAGGCACAATATAGCATCAAAAAGATGGTCAACTTCTTCAGTTCTTATATTCTTACTCATAACCAGTCTCCTTCACTTTCACATAATAAAATTTTAACACATTAAAGTGTTCTAGTCCAGCACAAATTTATTAAGAACTTCTGCAATTCCGTTTTCATCATTTGAAGGCGCAATATAATCGCCTTCCGCTTTGACAACAGCATTGGCATTACCCATCACAACACCCATTCCGGCATATTTGATCATGGATATATCATTATATCCGTCTCCGAACGCCATAAGTTCCTCTCGTTTGCAGCCAAGATGGTTTAACAGCTTTTCAAGAGTTGCCGCTTTATTGATTCCTTTCGGGAGTATTTCAAGGAAAAACGGTTCCGAACGGTATACATCCAGTCTGTCTGAAAGCCTTGCATGTACTTTTTTCTCAACCTCAGCAAGGTAGTCTCCGTCTCCTAACATAAGGAATTTCGGTACTTCGAATGTGAGATATTTTTCCAGATCATCGACCTGTTTTACTCCAAGACCGTTAATCCTCGACTCAATCTCAAGGTATTTGTCATCTGTCTTCTCAGATATTACATCATCACCCTGGTACGTCATAAGGTTGACTTTATATTCTTTTGCAAGCGCACATATCTCATGGTAATATTCCATAGGGAGAAAAGTCCTGCTTATCGCCGTGCCCGTACTGCAGTTTTCAAGAAGGCCTCCATTAAGCGCAAGAACATATCCGCCCTTAGCGGGAAGTTCCAATTCCTTAACATACCTTACGACCCCCTGCGGTGGCCGGCCTGTCGCGATTACGATCGTGCATCCTTTATCCGCCGCTTTGAGTATCGCTTCCTTAGTCTCAGGTGTTATTTCTTTGCGTGAATCGGTAAGTGTTCCGTCTATATCAAATGCAAGTACTTTATATTTCATTGTGTCCTCCGGTTGGTCTTTACTTTACTCATCATATTGTACAGAAACGAACTCTGTACGGTATTTATTAAGATAAATATCTTCGATATTATAACTTATAACGGCATCATATTCGGCTACATAGTCATATGACACATCTATTTCTCCGTCATATGTGATGACCGCATCCTTGTCGCCTGACGAATAATAATAACTTTTTACAAAATTACCGTCATAATCATAATAGTCATAATAGAATTTGATAACGTCTCCCTCTTCAAAATCTATCATGCTTCTTGAAGGGAATGAAGATGTATCATCTTCGGAATCAATATAATATCCGACAGCTTTGCCGTTCTTATTATTGTTATTATCCCAATAAACCATTATTTTAATATCTGTTTCATCATTAAGCACAGCAGGCACATATCCGTATGAATACTCCTCGCCGTCCGACTTGGTGCCTTCCTCCTGTGCATAGAACGGAACGATCATTCCGTTTAAGGCAACCCATGTATAATCAAAATCAACAATAAGATTACCATCATTATCAAAATCGTACACATTGTCCATACCAAGGTCGATATATCCCGAACCGTCATCAAGGAATACCTGCAGCTTTAACTGCGATACCAGATCCCACTGACTGTCACTGAGCTTTAACAGATAATGTCCGTTTTCATAATCAAGTTTCAGATCATCCTGTGTAAGCTGCTCGGTCTGTGAAACATATTTTTCTCCGACAGACGCATCATACCAGTCATACTGCTCGTAATCATTATCGTCAAAAAGCCATCCGAAAAAGCCGTCGGTCGAATCATTCTCCTGTGATGTGTAAGCTACAATATTGGCGAATACATCAAAAAACTTCTCATATTCGCTATATCCCAGCACATCATCAAGATGGTCTGCCGTATTCTGATATGCATCAAGATATATATACGGATAATACATTGAGAGTCCGCAGGCCTCATCAATATTGCTTACATTATACACAACTGCCTTCTCAAGCGCATGCAATAAATCGTCCGATCCTTCAACATCGAGTCTTTTTACATAATCCTTTATATCTATCTGGTCATACTCTTCCTCTCCGTATGATTTCGCATTGCTTCTGGCTTCAAGTATCTTATAATATCCGTTATTTTCCAGACTGCCAAGCGAATGCGTCATATATGCCGAAAGTTTCTCCTGAACATCGGGTATCCGGCTCAGATCAATAACCGACATCGTCTTAACATCCCAGTTATCTTCCTCGTTATTATCGATATATCCGTCAGCTACCATAGTACAGATATCAACCGTCTGCATGCCCGGATCATTCTCCAATGCGCTGAGCCAGTCTGTATAATACCAGCCGCCTCCCGGTTCAGTCTCCTCCGATGCGACAAGATAATCTGCGTAATCCGAAACAGCTGCTGCTGTCTCAATTCCGGCCATAAGGCAGGCATCGAAGCCGACGAAATCCATATGCACTCCTGCATCCTTAAGCGCCCACGCAACATCATCCAACATCAATTCGTCATCTGTAAAATATTCATCATATCCGAATCCCATAGCCGCACCGCCGCCATGATTCCAGAAAATCAGGCTGTATCTGTCGGCCGGACAATTATAGCTTGCCCATGTAATAAAATCAGATACGCTTGATTTATCAACCATACTTGTTCTGCCGAGATCCTCTTTCTCCGTTATATCATTATTCTTAATGACAAAACGCTGTGTCGAACCTCCGCTTATCTTATTATTGTGCCATTCCTTCGTACCGCCGGTCTGAAGTGCCACCGTCACATTGCCGCCTATCTTTGACTCGATCATTTCATTGATATCTTCGGTCGCACAGGCTGCATCGCTTTCAAGGTCGGAGCCTATCATATATACCATAACGGTATAATCGCACTTATCATCCGGATTAACTGTCGTACTTTGGGAGACATCCTCAAAAATTGTTCTGCCTGCCACTCCCATGATCACAAGCCTTATCACAACCGCAAGCGATATGCCGATGATTGCCATGACCTTGCCGCCGTTATGTTTCTTTGTTGTTTCCATTCTTTCCCTCCTGTATCCACACACTCTTACACCCGATATATTACACTATTTTCAGTTGAAAATAAACCTTTATCTTTAATGTTTACTTTTTTTTCAAAAAGGCTATAATGTTAGGGTGACAGGAGGTGTTACATATGCCGGGTTTTGTAACTCATTATATTTTCGGCGTTAACGCTTATAAGCAGCTTGATAACAGTGATATTCACGATATAATATATCGCAACAGGCAGGCATATTGTCTCGGGCTTCAGGGTCCGGACTTATTCTACTATTTTATGCCGACTTCCCTTGGTTTCAAACCGAATGTTGCCAATATCATGCATAAGAAGAAGACCAATGAATTCTTCAGACAGCTAATAGCGTCGGTTTCATCACTTACAAGGCACCAGGATTACGAAACTGCTTTCGCATATATTGAGGGATTTATGGGACACTATCTTCTGGATACGGCGATGCATCCGTATGTATATTCAAGGGTCGGTACTTCGATTTCAAACCGAACGCTCGGTGAACATTTTGCAATCGAAACCGATATAGACAGGGAGGTTCTCTGGAAATACAAGAGAAAACACCAGACAGATTTTCCGCATTCTTCATGCATAAGGCTTTCTCCGCGTGAGCGAAGCGTTATTGCAAGAATCCTGAGCATAGCCATACTGGCCACATACGATATTAATGTGACTACAAGACTGATCAAGGCTGCCATGGTAAGTTTTAAGATTGAAAGTTCCATGCTTATCGATGAAAAGACGTACAAGCATCATATTATTGATTTCATAGAGAAACGTACGCTTGGATATAATCTTATCTCCCCGCTTCTGATCAACGAGATTGAACATGTAAATGACCCATGCAACCTCTCGCATGAACGTTGGGCCAATCCATGGGATAAAGAACATTGCAGCACGGAGTCTGTTTTTGACATAATGGAATCCGCGGCATCCAAATACGCTTCTTATATGATCAAGATGGCCGACGCACTTGATGATGCGTTCGAAGTTATCGAAGATAATTCTCCGGTAATTCTTGAAATGTTACGCAACAATTCATACAACAGCGGTCTTGACTGCCGTAAAAAGCTTAACCGCGACAAATAATGCAAATATGCCGTTGGTGTCATATTAAATACCAACGGCATATTTTTATTTATATCTCTCTATCTGTTCTTTAATTAGTGCACCATCATCAAAATAATTAATCTTCATTGATGCCCTTACCTCGGCAAGTGTCTTTGCCGCCACTTCTTCCGCTTTACGGCTTCCTTCTTTGAGGATCTCATATACAGCAGGTATATCTTTCTCCCATACTTTACGACGTTCACGAATAGGAGCAAGTTCCGACTGCATTACATTATTAAGGAACTTCTTAACCTTAACATCGCCAAGGCCTCCGCGGCTGTAGTGTGCTTTAAGTTCATCGAGATTCTTGTATTCAGGAAGAAATTCTTCAAAATGTTCAGGCTTACAGAATGCGTCAAGATATATGAATACAGGGTTACCTTCAACCTGTCCCGGATCTTCCACGCGAAGATGATTAGGATCCGTGAACATTGACATTATCTTCTTGCGCACATCTTCTTGTGTATCGGCAAGATATATGCAGTTGCCGAGTGACTTACTCATCTTGGCCTTGCCGTCCGTGCCCGGAAGTCTTAAACACGCCTTATTATCCGGAAGAAGGATTTCCGGTTCTACAAGTGTCTCACCGTATACCGCATTAAACTTATGAACAATTTCCCTTGTCTGTTCAAGCATAGGCATCTGATCTTCGCCTACAGGAACAGTCGTTGCCTTAAATGCCGTAATATCTGCCGCCTGGCTTATTGGATATGTGAAAAATCCGACCGGAATGCTTGCTTCAAAATTACGCATCTGTATCTCTGACTTAACTGTAGGATTACGCTGAAGTCTCGACACCGTTACAAGGTTCATATAATAAAACGATAATTCCGTAAGTTCCGGAACCATTGACTGTATAAAAAGCACCGACTTGGCCGGATCAAGTCCGCACGCCAGATAATCGAGTGCAACCTCAACAATATTCTGTCTTACTTTCTCCGGATTATCAGCATTATCAGTAAGTGCCTGTGCATCCGCGATCATAATATATATATCATCAAACTTACCTGAATTCTGTAATTCCACACGTCTCTTAAGTGAGCCTACATAATGTCCGACATGAAGACGTCCGGTAGGTCTGTCACCCGTTAATATAACTTTACTCATCTTAAAAACCTCTCGTTTCAATAATGTGATATATTTAATTTTATAATATCATTGTAAAAAGTCAAGTACTAAAAAACCGCTTCCCAACTGTGAGAAGCGGTTCCGTATTAGTTATTTTATAAATTAGAACAAATCAACTTTTCCGGCATATTTGCTGTTGATAACATAATACGCTGCTGACTCTTCCGGCTTAAGATATACCTGAAGTGACTTGATTGATGAAGCTCTGTGTCCGTCTGCAACATAAGCCTGTGTGGCTCTTTCGATTACGGCATCAACCTTAGCTTCCTGTCCTGCGAACTGAACATAAACTTCTGATACAAGCTCAGCCTTCTTCTCTGTAACTTTAGCAGTAGTCTTCTTAACTGCTTCCTTAACTGTATCTTTAGTCTCTGCTGCCTTAACCGCAACTTTCTTAGACTCTTCTTTGGCTGTTTCTTTAACTTCTGCAGCTTTCTCTGAAGCAACTTTAACTGTCTCTTTGGCAACCTCTGCTGTCTTGGCTGCTACTTCCTTAACTGTGTTTCCGGCTTCCTTAACTGTCTCAGCTGCCTTAGCCGCTGTAACCTTAACATTCTGCTTAACTCCGGTTGACTTTCTAGACATAACAAATTCCCTCCTTGAAAATAAAAATATCCACAAATATGTATATTTTGTGTCACCTGTCTTTAACACGGATATAATATACCCCATTTATTTGAAAAAAGCAAGGGTTATTTATTATCATCGGTAAAAAGTCTTAAGCAGAAATTATAAAGCGCATTCTGCCATACCGTTGTCTGATGTCCGCCATTTGTATCATAAAATATATATTCAATTCCTTTTTCGGTCATCATACGGTCAAGATCATATGTCACCCATCCGCACACATTATCTTCGTTGCCGACCTCTAACATAAGAAGCTTAAATCCGCCATACTCTGGGTCGATCACCAGGTCATCCAAAAGCGGATACATAACTGTTTTCTTAGACTCTCCTTTAACAACACCCGCCGTTGAAAATGCCCCGACATATCCGAAGAGATCCTGATGTTTAAAGGCGATGTACATAGTGTTACGGCCACCCATCGAATTTCCGGCTATCGCAGTGTTATCCCGTCCGGTTTTAACAGAATAATTTTCTTCAATATAAGGCATAAGATAATTGATCAGGTCTTCTTCCGTCTTATCATATACGGCAATTCGCTCTTCTATCGGCAGACCGTCGGCATCTTCTTCTTTATTTACTTCACTGTTTGGAAGCACAACGATCATATCAGGAACATTATTAAAATAATTGAGGTTATGGATTATCACATCCGCACCCTTATTAATCCATGTTTTATGGCTGCCTCCGAGACCGTGCAGGAGATACAGCACCGGATATTTTTTATCACTGTCATAATCATCCGGCAGGATTACGGTTGCGTGCCTGTAAGTATCCGTTACGCCCGAATAATATTTTATGACATCCGGTTTTCTGTATGCAAAACCCGGCTGTTTCGTGGCAAAGTAAGGATTATCGTCCATATACTGCGCAATTCCCTGTTCATTGGTCTCCTGCTCATATGAAAGAACTTTCTTTCTGATATGATTTCTGTAGGAGCCTGCACCAAAAAGGGCTGCAGCCACTGTCACGATAACCGCCGCACACAAAGCAGCCGGTACTATCACTTTTCTTTTTGAGAACTTCTTTTTAGCCATTATTTCAAGTGCTCCTTGGTTATTCTTTATCAGAGTGTAGCACTTGAAGTAATGTTGAAGTCAATATCATTTCGACATTTTCACAGAATTTTCATAAATTTTTCTGCCCGCAATTATAACTGCCGCAACAGCCGCACCAAGCATTATAACAAGCATAAGCAATCCGGCATCACCGGCTTCTACATCCGGTTTCTGTTCTTCTTCCGGATTACTGTTACCGCTGCCGCTGCCATTATTGCCACTGTTATCACCACTGCCGTTACCACTGTTGCCGCCCGAGGGTGTGTCGTTATCGTCACCTGACGGTTTATTATTATCTTCATCGGACGCTTTTACAAGTGTAAGCGTGAAATCATCAAGTGTTCCCCATGCGCCGGACGGAAGCGAAAGAGCTGCCCCGATCGTAACTGTTCCGTCTTCACCCACCACAATTTCTTCAATCACAGGATTCTGCCATGTGTTCCATCCCGCAAGTTCAAATGAAGCTTCTTTTCTCACGCCCTGCGATACAGCATATATTGCGTTAACCGCACCCGATGCATCGCCGCCCTGTGCTGAAATTGTAAATTTATATGTTCCCGGTTTAAGACCTGTTATTGTCTGTGATACATCAAATGCGTAATCGCTGTCCTTCCAGAAATGAAGCGAATAATCCCCGCTTGATGCGTCCGCCGATTTATTCTGATAATCCGTTGCATCCGTATCTCCTGTGATGACCCACTTGCTTCTGTCAGAATCTTCAAAGCTCGGGTTAATAACGTAATTATGTGCTTTTACACTGACACCTAAAACAGCTTTTATATCGCATCCCTGAATTGTACCGTAGAAGATGTAACTTCCTTCTTCCAGTGCGGATATATCTGTGCCATCGGTATTCCAGGTCACATTTTCTTCTCCGGTTGTTCCGTCATTGTAATATACCGTGACCTTATCCGGGAGCGTAAGCGCATCCCCCGCATTAATTTCCACATCAGTCTCCTCGGCGGAGTCAACTTTGACCGTTGTCTTTGCGCCGGTTCTGACATACTTATATACATTCAGGGAAGCTAACGGCTTTCCTGTAAAATCAAACATCGCCTGATTATCCCATGCACATCCTCCATACCATTTTCCGGCATCATCCGGATCATATTCGGCAGCATAGCTTGACGCCCAGCCTGAGCCTTTGCTTTCCCATATGATTTTATTTGATGCAAGTGTATCTTGTGATAATTCTCCGTCTTCATAAGCATATTTAACAGGAATCCACGCCGGTTCCCAGTAAAACATCCCTATTCCGTCACTTCCGATGTCTGCAACCGCCTGGATTACATCTCTTACAACATTTGCCTGTCCCTGCACAGTTGCGCTGTAGCCGCTCACCAGATCCGTCGCAGAGTTTTTAATTGTATTCTCATGTCCGTCACCATCCTGCATCGTATATGCATATGATGTCTCGGCAACCATAACCTTCTTGCCGTATGTATCTGCAATATTCTTGAGTACCGATGTCAGGTTGGACATTGTTCCGTGCCAGTATGTATAATATGATGACGCAAAAACATCATAATCAACGTTATTGGCTGCAAGCTGTGCTGCGATTGATGCATAGCTTCCGTTTTTTTCGGGATTGGTAAAATGTAATGCCACAAGTATACCGGCATCGACAGCCCTGACAGCTTCACTTCCTTTGTTATACAAAGCGCATTTGGATGCCATATCTGTTTCACCGCACATTCCGTTATTGGTCTCATTACCTACCTGCACCATTCCCACATTCACGCCGGCAGCTTTTATGGCCGTCAATGAATCATATGTATAATTATAGAGAGCCGTTTCTTTTTCTGTAAGGCTCATATCTGCCCATGCCTTTGGCGCTTTCTGTTTGCCGGGATCTGCCCAGAAATCGGAATAATGGAAATCCACAAGCACCTTCATTCCCGCTGCTGTAGCAAGTTTTCCGATTTCAATAGCTTTGCCAAGGTCATTATCGCCGCCTCCATATCCGTTTCCGGCTTCGTCATAAGGATTATTCCACACCCTGACTCTTATCCAGTTGACTCCCGAATCGGCAAGAAGATTGAAAAAGCCTTGTTTGTCAAGAGCATTACCGTTCCAGTCATAATAAACTGCGCCGGATTCTATTTCAGATATATAAGATGACACATCCACGCCCGTGATAAAATCATCCGATAATCCTTTTACTTTTTTGACAAAAATATCCGCATCCACAGCAGTATCTTCGTCCTCATCATCTCCGTCTGCCTTCTCAATCACCAGATTATCGATGTTTCCCCAATATTGTGCGGTTTCTGTTCCTCCAAGCGTAACCGTGACAATTTCCTGTGTATCAAGGACAATCTCATCGGATGTAACCGTCTGCCAGGCATCCCATCCTGTTGTCGTTATGGTATCTGACGTATAAAGCTGTGTTCCGTCAGATGCGTTTACGGACAATTTAAGTCCTGAATCCATCTCTGCCCCGGATATATCAAGTGAAACTTTATACGTGCCGGCATCAAGCGCACCCGTTGTATATGATGCACTGACATCCGTATCCGTCTGATACCACGGAAGCGTAAGTGTATAAGTCTTGTTGTTTGATGCGTATTGATTTATGGCCACTTCTGCGCTGTCCCAGCTAAGATTCCATCCATCCGTCGTACCGGTTTCAAAATTGCCGTTGCTTAGCGTTATATTCTGGGAACCCTGTACCGGTGATAACGCCATTGAACCAATTGCCATTGCCGCAGCCAATCCGATGGCTGTTGCTTTTTTTGCAATATTCTTCATAAAATACCTCCATACATTATAAATAGTTACTTTTTGCGCAATCGGTTGCGCTCTTTATGGTTTGAGTATAGCACTTTCACATATTTTCGTCAATACAGCATAATAATATTGTAAGTATTGCACAAAGGTATTTGTTGATTATCAATAAAAATCCCCTTGCCTATAATCTGTCGAATCAATAAACAAGGGGATTTTTTATATGCGCCACCGTTTGCGTTGTCGATATTTTATTTTAGCTCTTCTGTGTATGTTTTTCCATTCTCTATGGTGAGGCCCGGTTCCATCATTCCCGGATACTGATATGAGCCGTCGTTGAAGATTACAAGCGCCGCACTCCAGTCTTCCTCAAGAACATAGCTGTAAAGTCCGTTGCCCTCATTTGTCATCGCCGCTCCCGGCCATGATGCATTCTCCTTAACATCGGATGATGACTCATCATATATATAAGCATTAACTGTATCCGCCCATGCTTCCGGTTTCTGGAAATATATCTTTGTTCCGGAACCGTTGGCTGCCTTATGCGTGAATACATATGTCATTACAGTCTGATTGCTTCCCGATCTGGCTGTCAGTCTGAGTGTTGCGGTATTATCGCTTCCTGCCTTGACTTCAATCTTATCGCCGTCCGTAAAAGCAGTCTCCGCTCCTCCGTTTAAGGAGTATGCCGCACTGTCGGCATCGGATGCCTTAAGCGTTACCTGAACAGAATCCTCATTGTATACGCATGATGTTCCATCCTCAATCTTAACTTCCGGCAATGTACCGTATTCTTCGTATCCGTCATTGCAAAGAACTATTGCACTTCTTGCAGGAATTGTTCCCGTTATTTTGCCGCCGACAACAGTATATTCCGTACTGTTGTCGGCTCTGTTAATGTATTTGCCGTCGGCAAGTGACACCTTGCAGTTGATTTGCTTATCTGATGAAGCATAATTAACCGCAACAAGTCCTTTGTCTCCTCTTTCAACCATGATAACCAAAGTATCATTATCCGGATTGCTCAATTTCTCGCTTTCTCCGGTAACCGCTTTGTTAAAAAGATTGGCGGCCGCCACCGTTGCATCTTTGTATAAATAACTTCCGGCCACACCGATTCTGTTCATCGTACCCCACATATTATCAGCGCTGCTTCCGTAAGGTCTTGCAAAAAAGAGTGCGTTTCCGTTCTCCCTTGCCGCAAGGAATGCCCATCCGAGTTTAATATCCTCGTCCGTAAGCGATGTTGACTCCTCACCGGTATATGTATCGTGCGATTCAACCCATGTTACTGTTGACGCATCTCTGGAGCCTACAGCATAATCTTTAAGATTATTGGCATCCATTTTGGCAGATTTGATAGCGGTTCTTAATTTATAACCGTATGAGCTTGCCGTTGCTGCGCCTATCGTATCTATATAATCTGCAATCCTGTCATTGTCTCCCTGAAGAACTTCTCCGTAATTAAATATATTATCCGCATTATCTATTTCGGTAATAACTCTTTTCCAGAAATTATTCTCGGTAACACCCGTATCCTTAGGGTCATCCTCAAGTCCAATATGTTTGGCTGTATCATATCTGAATCCATCGGCTCCGCAGGCGATACATTCATTAAGGTATTTGATAAAATAATCCTGGAATGCCTTATTCTCGGTATTCACATCATATAATCCACCCTGGCTGTATAATGTGCACTGTGCTCTGTCCGCGTAATCCGTTATGCCCTCCTTGCCTGTTGAATGGTAAAGCTTGTCAATTCCTCCGACAGCATTGATCAGATCCTGTGAAACTGCGCTCTCATCACCTGTCGTATGGTTCGGGACAACATCCACTATAACCTTGATTCCGTAACTGTGTGCTTTTTCGCACATAGCTTTGAATTCCTCTTTGGTTCCGAGCTGGTAATTTCCTATTTTCCAGTCCGTAGGCTGATAATGATAATACCATTTGCCCTGTCCCATAAGTTCCATTCCGCCATTGCCGCCGACGATACATTCGTTGGCAGGGGATGTCTGTATAGCTGCATATCCCGCATGTGCTATATCTTCCATTGATTCGCTGATGGTGTTAAATGACCACGCAAAGCACTGAAGAATCGTACCATTGATATTTTTGCCGGAAGTTTTATCCGGTTTTTCCGTATCCTGTGAGCTTTCGGCTTCCGTACTTTCAATTGTCGTTTCGCCGGCCTGTGTCGTCTCATCACCGGTGCTGCTCTTCTTTCCGCAACCGGCCGCAGCCATTATGATAAGCATGCATGCAAGAATTAACGACAGAATCTTTTTCTTAGTCATCTTCATTCTCCTTAATGTTAAGATTTATCTTCGTAAATAATTCTATCATTGCATTCATTATCTTTAAATATAAGATTTCTTAGAAAACATGTTGTTTTTTTATGAACTTTGGCGGTTCCTTAATATTCCGATCACTCCAGCCACACTGACAACAGCCGTTATCGCCTCCGATACCGGATATGCGCTCCATACACCTGTCATCCCTGCTATCGCCGATAAGATAAAAGCACATGCGATTATAACAATGAATCCTCTCATAAGCGATGTAATAAATGCCAGTCTGGCCTTCTCCACGGAACTGAAAATATTACTTCCGACTATATTAATTCCCGCAAATATGAATCCCGCAAAATATATATGCATTCCGTTTACCGCCATCCGGGTAAGTTCTGCATCATTATCCCTGTTAAATATGCTTGCAATCTGTGGTGCAAAAAATGCAGCGCAGGCATATATAACGGCACCGATTACGACTGCTGTTGTCATAGCTAATCTCACAAGTCTGTGTACATTCTCTGTCTCACCGCGTCCGTAGCATGAACTTAAAAGCGGCTGCGAACCCTGCGCCACACCATTCAACGTAGCAACCGCAACAAGTGCCGTATTGGCTATAATTCCATATGCCGCAACACCAGAATTGCCTGCCAGGCCCAGTATGATATAATTAAATACAACCGTTATGACACCGGAAGACATTTCCCCAACAAATGCTGACACACCAACCTGGCATGAATAAAACATCTTTTTGACAGATGGTTTTACCGGTCTTAATGAAATCGCACTCCTGTGTCCGAGAAGATGTGTCATGCATATTCCTATTCCGACAACCGGAGAGAATGCCGTAGCAAGCGCCGCGCCTTCCATTCCAAGTCCGCAAGGGAACATAAGAACATAGTCAAATATAATATTGAACAAACTGCTCAAAAGCGTGGCAAGCATTGCAAGTCCGGGTCTGTTATCATTTCTGACAAATGCGTTACAGATATGATTACAGATAAAAAAAGGAGCAAATGACATAAAAATCCTTGTATATCCTTTTCCCACGGCAATAATTGTATCATCTCCGCCAAGCAGTCCTATTATCTTATCTGGAATTGTTACTCCGGCAACCGCGAATATAATTCCTATAATAATGCCACATTCTATCGAATTCATGAAAAGGCTCCTGCCTTCACTTCTTCCGTGGCTTACAGCTACCGAATATCTGATTGCCGCTCCGACACCTATCATAAGTCCCAGCGCAAATATAAAATTATATAGTGGCAGTACCAGATTAAGTGCTGTGATACCGTCCGCTCCGACTGCTTTTGAAATAAAGAAAGTATCCGCCAGTATATATAATGATATTCCAATCATTCCTAATATATTTTGTGATACATATTTTGTAAATTGCTTTGTTATTTCTTTCTTATTCATTCTGTATATCCTCTGTCCGCGATATAATCTCTGTCCCACATAAGAACTTTCAGCTTATCCGCCGCTTCCTTTGCCGGTGCCGTAAAATAACTGTTAGTCATAACCACTCCGACCATCCGGTCATAGAAGTCTTTGGCCGCATATACTTCCTGTACGGACTTAATGCCAACCATGTCAGAATAGCACTTGCATTGTATTGCATATGTCACGCCATCCCTGCTTGCCAATATATCCGCCCCAAAATCCCTGCTAGCCTTCGTCGTGATAACCTCATCAAAACCATCCTGGGCAAGCATTTTCGCGCAAAAATTTTCAAACTCATGTCCTTCCATATCATCTATGGAGAGCTTTCTGTGTCTGAGGGCGCGTCTGATTATAAATATTATTGTTAAGATTAAAACAGCGGCAGCTAATGCCGCCGCCGTGGTTATTATCTGTTCTTTAGTCAATTGGATTCTCCGAATCATGCATTCCGCAAATATCTCTTGCTACATATATACCACTCGCCGATGCATGTGAAAGTGAATGTGTCACGCCACTGCCATCACCTATTATATACATACCGTCATATTTGCATTCAAGATGTTCATTAAGTTCAACTTCCATATTATAGAACTTGACTTCAACGCCATAAAGAAGCGTATCGTCATTCGCCGTACCCGGTGCAATCTTATCAAGTGCATATATCATCTCGATAATACCATCAAGTATACGCTTAGGAAGAACAAGGCTCAGATCACCCGGTGTAGCCGATAATGTAGGTCTTACCAGTCCCTCCTCCATTCTCTTGACATTACTTCTTCTTCCTCTTATAAGGTCTCCGAAACGCTGTACAATTACACCGCCTCCGAGCATATTTGAAAGTTTCGCTATACTTTCTCCATATCCGTTACTGTCCTTGAACGGCTCTGAGAAATGCTTGGCAACAAGCAATGCAAAATTGGTATTCTCTGTCTGCTTGTCCTCTCCTTCATAGCTGTGTCCGTTAACCGTAATTATTCCGTTGGTGTTCTCATTAACAACTATTCCCTTAGGATTCATACAGAATGTTCTTACATTATCCTCAAACTGCTGTGTACGATATACTATCTTGCTCTCATAAAGTTCATCCGTGAGATGTGAAAATATAACTGCAGGGAGTTCGACACGTACACCTATGTCAACACGGTTGGACTTCGTCGGTATATCAAGTTCCTGACATACATGTTCCATCCACTTACTTCCGCTTCGACCTACGGAAACCACGCATTTATCACACTCATAAACCTTGTCATCTTCACATATTACTTCAAATCCGTTGTCAAGCACCTTGATCGACTGTACCGGCGTGTCGAAATAGAAATCTATTTTGTCCTTGAGTTCATGATATATGTTATCAAGGACAACATAATTAATATCTGTTCCGAGATGGCGTACAGATGCATCCAAAAGCTTTAACTTATTCTGCATGCAGATTTTCTTGAACTTGGTTCCTGCAGTTGAGAAAAGTCTTGTTCCCTCTCCTCCGAACTTCATATTAATATCATCTACATAACGCATGAGTTCAAGCGCCTTCTGTCTTCCGATATATTCATATAATGTTCCGCCAAAGTCATTTGTTATATTATATTTACCGTCAGAAAAAGCTCCGGCTCCACCGAATCCACTCATGATCGAACAGCTCTTGCAATGGATACAATTCTTAACCTTGACACCGTCGATCGGGCACTTTCTCTTTGCCAGAGGATGTCCGGCTTCAAATACCGCTATACGGCAGTCAGGCTTATTATTGATAAGCTCATAAGCGGTAAAAATTCCGCCGGGTCCTGCTCCTATTATTATAACGTCATATTTACTCATATATTATACCTCCTGTTGCACAAAATCCCCAATCCTGTAATCACCCAAGTACATAATTATATCGTATTATGCGGCAACTTTCAACTGTTATTACATATATTTCCTGAATCTCAGCGGAAGATTCTGTTGCTGCAGTTTGGGATTATATCTCGGTTTAATTGCGATGTTATCTTCAAAAACATTCCACAAGCTCCCGAATTCGTCTGTTATCTCCATATTCCTTATTCCGGCAAGCATATCATCATCTATACCTGTCATGTAACCTGCATTACCGTCATAAACGCCGGCAACACCTCTTATGACATCGATTATCATAAAACGTTCCTGCTTCAGTCTGTCCTCAAAAAACTGCATCAGTATCTCACAAATATTATTCTTCGGCTCTATTCTTGCGATAAGATATCCTTTGTAATCGCGAAATCTTAAAAAACCTCTTACATGCTGATATTCTCTCTGACTCGATCTGTGCAGTTCAAACACACGCATAACGTATTTATCATGCAAATCACTTACTATGCTCCTGCCAATCCGAAGTCCTTTACGTATAAACCCAAATATTGCCTCACCGCGGTCATCCGCCCCGGATACGGCTGCAAAATAAATCATCTCATACGCATCATATCCCATGACGTCAATAACTTTGGCAGCCACGCGCGATGCTTTGGAGCTGTCAGTAACTACATCAATATAATCGGCAAACCATTCAATATTTCCCTTGCCTATACTAATCCTGCTGTCATTAACTCCCGCTGCCCAGGCATCAAACACAGCCGTAAGTATTCCGTCGACCGTTCCGTCACAACAACATACTACCATAAAAACCACCTACATCTGTCCGGATATAACACCGTATGAGTTCTTCTGCGCGAACCCTTCCGGCATAATATCCGCATAAGTATCATCGTCAAAAAACGAAATCTGCTTATATGTCAGATTCCCTATCTTCCTGCGTATATTCATATCTGCATCCGCAAGATTACTTACTATGAAATCTTCATTCATCCTTATACCACGGTACATCATTCTGCCCGAGCATGTAATGAAATAGACTGCGCGCTTAAGAACCACGCCCATCTTACGTATATCTTCAAAATCAAGTCTCGCACTCTTTCGCGCATTAACAATGCGTCTGGCGGAATTCGTGCCGATTCCCGGTACCTTAAGCAGTGTATAATAACCGGCCTTGTTAATTTCTACCGGGAACTGTTCCAGATGTCTGACCGCCCAGTCACACTTAGGATCAATAAAGACATTAAAATCAGGCCTGTCCTCCGACAATAGATCCGATGCCTTAAATCCATAAAAACGCAACAGCCAGTCCGCCTGATAAAGTCTGTGTTCCCGCAAAAGAGGAGGTCCCGCCTCCGTGGACGGCAGCGACGAATCATTATTGACATTCACAAACGCAGAGTAAAACACTCTCTTAAGTCCGTAGTTCTTATATAATGCTTCCGCAACGGTCACGAGCTGATAATCATTCTCCGGTGTCGCACCTATTATCATCTGTGTACTCTGTCCGGCCGGAACAAATCGTGCATTATCCTGTCCCGGACGCGTAATTCCATAACTGAAGGCATCTCTCCCTGCCAATGATTCTTCGGTATACCCGTGTTCTTTAAAAGGTATGCCTGTGCCGTATACCGTTGAATTATCATTCAGTCTCAGGACATTCTCCTTTATTCCGTTCTGAATCTGCTTCATCGGAGTCAGGATATTATGTCTGTTCTTATTCGGTGCAAGACTCTTAAGTCCCTCCGTAGTAGGTAATTCAAGATTCACGCTCATACGGTCGGCATACCATCCTGTCATCTCTATGACTGCCCTGTCGGCACCGGGTATCGCCTTAACATGTATATATCCTCCGAAATTATATTCTGTTCTCAGCCTGTATACAACCTGATATAAAAGTCCCATCGTATATGTGGGATTCTTCACAATGCCGGAACTCAAGAACAATCCTTCTGTGTAATTTCTCCTGTAAAATTCCATGGTAAGTGTACATATCTCATCAGGTGTAAACGAAGTCCTGACAACATCATTGGAAGCCCTGTTAACACAATAACGACAATCATATATACACTCATTACTCATAAGAATCTTCAAAAGCGATATGCATCTGCCGTCCGAGGCAAAACTATGGCAGATACCGCAGGCTGCAGCATTACCTATTCCGCGTCCGTTATTAGAGCGTTCTGTTCCGCTGGAAGTGCATGAGACATCATATTTAGCCGCATCGGAAAGAATAGCAAGCTTATCCATTATATCAAGATTATCACATATATTCAAAAATCCCGCCTCCATATCGAACATTTGTTTGTAAATTCATTATAGCACAAACGTTCGATATGTCAACGGGATTTTATTTTAAAATTCTATTCGGATACCATCGAATCTTCAGATATCGTTATTACCGGTCTCACGCCTATATCAGTTCCGATTACGTAATAACCGTCACACGCAAACACACCTGTTGTATTGGTAAACATCTCAAGTGCCATATTAACACCACATGTTCTGAGCCACCATTTGCAATATCCTTCCGTATCCGTGTACACACCCCTGTCTGCGGCAAATTCCGTAGGCCTGCATAATCTGTCTTTATCTGCGGCCTTTCTGTCACCGGCAAAACCGTTAGCTCCCTCGCTGCATTCCTCCGCCGAAAAAATACTTACCATATCGCTTACTCCGCCCCCTGATACAAAACCATAATCAGGATTACGTGATGATGCGGTCGACATGCTGATCATGTCCTTCTTCTGTTCATCATTAAAAGCAATATCATAAAATGTCTTGTTAAGCCAGTTTCTCAATGAGCTGTTATTCCAGTCAATATCAGTGTATTCATCATTAAACTGCACCGCGTCTATCGCGTATTCGCTCATAAGAACACATTTGTCTTTGTCTTCGCTGACAACTCTCCATGTAATATCATTCATTATATAATAACTGTATTTACCGTCTTCTCCGGTTCTGAAATATTTAATACCTTTAACCTCAGCTACGCCGTTGTCATCATATTCCGCATCGGTTATGCTCTTCGTAAGCTCACCTGCTCCTACACGTTTTTCGGGATACATGCCGAAAAGGACTGTTTTCTCACCGGAACGGACAGGTGCATCATTATGTACCTTAAAATCAGGGTTGGAATAATTATCAAGAAGGCCTTCCGATATATCCGATCCCGATGCAAGAACACTTTGCGCCATGACACTGTCGCCGTCGGCAACCAGAATGTCCGCATATTTATAATAAATATCCTTAACCGTATCCGGTACTTCCTTATCACTCCAGTTAATATCTTCAATTTCATCTATTGCTTTTATAAGCGTTTCTTTAACTCCCTGTGTATTATTCTCCGCCTCATAAGCCTTGGAAATTCCGATGTACGCATCTAAAAGCTCCGGGTTCTTCTCAAGCGCCATATTATAGGCCGATATCGCCTTCCCATATTCCTTATCTTCCATAAAAGACGCTGCATTCTTCATATGATCATCCGCCGTCAGTTCCTTAGGCTTTCCGGTAAAACTTATAACTATCATAATAACTACCGCCGCAACAGCAACCGCTATGACCGCTGCCATAATAATTATTATTTTTTTCTTATTCGTCTTTACTTCTTCTTCCACTTGCATATCCTCCATAAACATACTAAATAAATAATATGTTATTTTGAACCGCCAGTCAACGGTTCTTTTGACTTTTGGGCTTATATTATTTATACTGTAATAAGAATTATGAAAAGAGGTTCAGATTATGCAGACAGCTCTTATTACCGGCACATCGGGCGGAATCGGACTTGCCACAGCCAAAGCATTGAATCGGCATGACATCAATGTGGTAGGTTTGTCCAGAAGCACATCCGGATATTCATCCCCGCTTTTCAGGGAAATATCCATAGATATAACGGATACATCTGCCCTGACACTTTGTATCAGGCAATTATGTAAAGAATATGATTTTGACATATTGATCAATAATGCAGGTGCAGCTTATTACGGGCTTCACGAAAATCTAACGGCTGCCATGATTCACGAAATCGTTTCCGTAAACCTCGAAGCTCCGATGATAATATGCTCACTGATGATCAACCGCCTTAAGAAAAATCACGGTACGATCATCAACATATCAAGCGCTACAGCAAAGAGAACTCCAAACACCCACGGGGCCGCTTATGCTGCCAGCAAGGCCGGCCTTACATCTTTCTCCGAGAGTCTTTTTGCGGAAGTGCGCAAACACGGCATCCGCGTGGTGACACTTCATCCGGATATGACCGACACCGGCCTGTACCGCAATGCCGATTTTACGGCAGACCCGGATTACGGATGCAGTCTCAGACCGGAAGATGTGGCAGATGCGGTTGTATGGGCCGTAAGTGAACCTGCCGGAATCAATGTTAATGATATTTCAATATCTCCGCAATATCACAGAATCAAAAGGAAATAATATGATAATCAAAGAATACTCGGGTATTTTTTTCTGCCTTGCAGACGAAAACAGAAATATAATATATAATAAAATAAGCAAGTCCGGTTCAATAAGCCTCTATCCGGATATATTTTTTAAACATCCGTTTGAGGAAGGTGAGCTAAATGCCCCTGATATATATGATACAGCTGCAGAACTGCTCCGCAGCCACGGCAGTGCGCATTGTGTTTTTCTTTCATTGACGGATCGGAATGCACTTTGTGATATTGCAAAAAGTATCGCTTCATTATTTGAACGCGCAGTGCACAGTTTGTCTGTCGATGATGATGCTGCAAAGGCCATAAATACTCTTTGTAACGATCTGGAGCTTTCTGCTACCATGAGTGCATCACTAAAGCAGATTTTTACCTATTATGCAGCATGCGGCAACGATGTTATGGAACTGATCAATGATACATATCAAGCCTTCCGCCTCCCGGTCGGCAGCAAGAAAGAAGGTAAAGCAATTTATGCCGGATTATACCAACATATCATGGACTGATTTTTTCTCACACATATATATTGAAAAGGAAGCATTGAAATACGATACGACAAAGCGCATTCTCGCAATGTATCCGGATTCGGTCCGCATTCCGATTGAACACTATAAAGATATTTTTAACAGGCCGCATCAGGATTGTGAAATCCAGAAAAAAGCTCCTTCGCTCGTTCTCGCAGTAAAACACGGCGAACTTATTTATCCGGGGGCAAGAGTATGTCAGGATTTTGACAATCATTATTTCTATTACACTTCATCAATAATGAACTGCCCTTTCGACTGCAAATACTGCTACCTCAAGGGAATGTATCCTTCATCATGCATTGTCGTTTTTGTCAACATAGATGATATTTTTGCAGAGGCCGCAAGACTATGTGAAGAACATCCGGTCTATTTGTGTATATCTTACGATACGGACATTCTTGCGTTGGATCATCTCACGGGATTTGCATCAAAATGGTGTGATTTCGTATCAGGCCATGAAAATATTACAATTGAGATCCGAACCAAATCGGCTTTTGACTGCACCGCGCTTTCCAAATACAAAAATGCCGGCATCATTATGGCATGGACGCTCTCTCCCGAACCTGTAATAGACATGTATGAGCTGCATACTCCATCGCTGGATGCAAGGCTTTCGGCCATACGGAAAGCTTATGAATGCGGTTTTGCGGTCAGACTGTGTTTTGATCCTATGATATACATAAAAAACTGGGAAAAAATATATAAGAACTTCTATGAATACGTATTCCGCCATATTGACGCCGGGCGGATTTACGATGCAAGCTGCGGACTTTTCAGAATATCCGCATCATATATCAAAAATATGCGCAGACGTCATCCGGATTCCGTAAGTACATATCCTTACAGTAACATTAACGGAATATGTTCATACGACAGCAGGCTTTCAAAGCAAATGAATGATCTTGCATTAAATTGCCTGTCAGAATATATTCCTTCAGACAAAATATATAAGCCGGAGTGGTAAACTCCGGCTTATATTATCCATTCCATTCCGCATATTCCAGATCAATATCGATTACTCCGATACAATTTCCGGGAAGTCTGGCAACTATATTCTGCATTGCTTCCTTAACTTCCGAAGGACTCTTATCCGAACCTGCAGGAATAACAGCATCAAATATTACATTAGTGTGAGTTTTTCCGTCAACAACCCTGAAGTCGTGTATGGTTATTTTGTCGTCATATTCATGTATCATTTCTGTCACTGCATTACGCATCGATATAACACGTTCATCATTAACAGATATAGGATCCATATGTATAACTGCCTCACATCCGAGTGTATCATGTAATTCGCGTTCACACCTGTCTATAGCATCGTGCAGCTCGATCAGATTTCCGTCTTCCGAGACTTCCCCGTGAAGCGAAATCATGCATCTTCCCGGACCGTAATCATGCACAACCAGATCGTGAATCCCTATAATCTCATCATATGACATTACAATACTACGGATTTTGTTGACAAATTCCGGTTCAGGTTTCTTTCCGAGAAGAGGGTCAACCGTTTCTTTGATTGATTTGACTCCTGTTATCAGGATAAAAGCGGACACGGCAAGTCCTGCATATCCATCTATATTGATTCCGAAAAATCTCGTAAGAAGTACCGATATCAATACTACCGATGTCGCAACAACATCACTTATAGAATCGAGTGCTGTCGCCTTCATCGATGCCGAGTTGATCCGCCTGCCGTAAATCCTGTTATACGCAAACATATAAAGCTTCACCAGTATTGCGGCGGCAGGTATTATTATGGCAAGCACGCTTTCGGACGGCATTTCAGGTGATATAATCTTTGAAACAGATGTTTTACCAAGCTCAAATCCCATCATTATGATAAGAACCGATACAAACAGACCAGATATATATTCCATTCTGCCATGCCCGAACGGATGATCAGGATCGGGTTTCTTATCGGCCATCATAAATCCCGCAAGGGATATCACAGATGAACCTGCATCCGAAAGGTTATTAAAAGCATCTGCCATTATTGAAATAGCTCCGCTTATGCTTCCGGCAATAAATTTTCCGATAAAAAGAAATACATTCAATATAATTCCTGTTATTCCCGTTAAAGTTCCGTATTTCTTCCTGACTGTACCGTCAGAATAATTCTGTCTGTCCTTGATAAAAAATTTAGCAAGTAATGCTATCATATATTACTGTGTAAACTCTGTCTCCGAAGTCTGTACTCCGCCTACGCTAAACTTCGGATTCGGAATTTTGATAGGTGCACCCATCACAGCACTGAGTGTTCTCACCTTCTCGTTAGCTGACATAATGATTACCGAAAGATAATTATCTTTGATAAACTGGTCAAGGTTATCTATGAATGTACTTACCGTAACTCCTGTTATTGTCTCTACATCAACCTGTATGCACTTATCAGGATCCTCTACCACAACCCTGACCACAACTATTGCAACAACCGGGTTAGTCGGGTTAAGCTTTATCGATGCTTCCGACCTCACCGAAAGAGCTATTTTTTCTCCCGGTTTCTTTGAAAAAGCATTGGAATATTTAACGCTTCTTATCTCTGTCGGATTAATTACTACTTCTACATTCTTCATTGTCCTATCCTCCTGAATGTTCTCTTATCTGATATTATATAGCTTTTTGACTGCCACGTCTACATTATTATGCCGTAACTTCTTCAAATTGTGATTCGTACAGCTGTGCATAGAAGCCATTCTCAGCCATCAATTCATCATGCGTACCCTGTTCAATTATATCCCCGTCTTTCATGACAAGGATAAGGTCAGCATTCTTTATCGTAGAAAGTCTGTGGGCAATTACAAAACTCGTTCTGCCACGCATAAGATTATCCATCGCTTTCTGGATTCTGTGCTCTGTTCTTGTATCTACCGATGATGTTGCTTCATCAAGGATAAGCACCGGCTTATCCGCAAGTATCGCTCTGGCAATTGTAAGGAGCTGTTTCTGGCCCTGTGATATATTAGTGGCATCTTCATTGATTTCCATGTTATATCCGTCAGGCAGAGTCTCTATAAAATGATGTGCATGCGCTGACTTTGCTGCTGCTATGACTTCTTCATCCGTAGCCTCAAGCCTTCCGTAACGGATATTTTCCATTATCGTACCTTTAAAAAGCCATGTATCCTGAAGTACCATGCCAAAAGCTCTTCTTAAGCTGTTTCTGTTATAATCTTTAATACAGTGTCCATCCAGCCTTATTTCTCCGGAATTAACATCATAAAATCTCATAAGAAGTTTGACCATTGTTGTCTTGCCCGCACCGGTAGGTCCGACTATGGCTATCTGCTTACCCGGAGCTACATGCGCCGTGAAATCATGAATGATTATCTTGTCTTCGCTATATCCGAATTTAACATGGTCAAAATCGACCGCTCCGTCTATATGATCCAGATGAACCGCATTTAACACAAACCGGTCTTCTTCCTCTTCTTCAAGAAGGGCAAAAACTCTTTCCGCTGCCGCTGCCATTGACTGCATCATATTAGATACCTGAGCTATCTGCTGTATCGGCTGGGTAAAATTCTTGACATACTGTATAAACGCCTGTATATCACCTATCTTGATAACACCTTTACCTGCAAGAAATGCTCCGGATATTGCAACTGCAACATATCCGATATTACCGACAAACTGCATAACCGGCATCATCATTCCCGAAAGGAACTGTGATTTCCATGCCGAGTCGTAAAGGACATCGTTGGTATCATTAAAAGTCTTTATAACATCTTTCTCTTTATTAAAAGCCTTTACTACATTATGACCGCCATACACTTCCTCGACCTGTCCGTTAATATGGCCCACGTACTCCTGCTGTACCCTGAAAAACTTCTGGGACTTCTTCATAACAAAGCTTATAAGCACCATGCTTAAAGGCACTATTAATACCGCAATAAGCGTCATAAGCGGACTTATGGTAAGCATCATTACAAACACACCGATAATAGTGGTTATTGATGTAACAAGTGTTGTAAGCGACTGGTTAAGTCCGTTACCGAGTGTATCTATATCATTAGTAATAACCGATAAAACCTCTCCGTTAGTCCTGCTCTCAAAATATTTCATCGGCATACGGTTTATTTTCTGGGAAATCTCCTTACGCATCCTGTAGCAGAGTTTCTGGGTAATTCCCGTCATTATAAATCCCTGGATAAGGTTAAATACAGCCGATGTTGCATAAATTGCAAGCACGAGGAGAAGGATATGACCGATTTTATCGAAATTGATCTGTCCAGTTCCGGTAAGCTTCGCCATAAAGCCTGTCTGGAGTTCATTGGTAGCCTTACCGAGTGTCTTAGGAGCCACGACATTAAATACTGTACTTCCGATCGCAAATACCGCAAATACGATTATCGCATATTTGTAACTTCCGATATACTTGAAAAGTTTACGGATAGTTCCCTTGAAGTCTTTGGCTTTCTCTCCGCCGCCGCGCATTCCTCCGTGTCCCATCGGTCCACGCATAGGTCTTTTCTGATTCTCCATGTTATTCCACCTCCAGACTCTTTCTTAATTCACTCTCGGATAACTGCGAACCGGCAATCTGTCTGTATATCTCACAATTCTCCATAAGTTCCTTATGAGTTCCGATCCCGGCAACCTTGCCGTCATCAAGAACTATTATCTGTTCAGCATGCATAACAGTGCTGATTCTCTGTGCCACGATAAATACCGTCTTATCTTTAACCTTAGGCGCTAATGCTTTTCTTAATGCTGCATCGGTCTTAAAATCAAGTGCAGAAAAACTGTCATCGAAAATATATATCATTGGGTCTCTGGCAATCGCTCTGGCAATAGAGAGTCTCTGTTTCTGTCCGCCGGAAACGTTATTTCCGCCCTGTGCAATCGGACTGTCATATTTATCAGGCTTGGTCTCTATAAATTCCGTTGCCTGTGCAATCTCTGCCGCCTCAAGCATAGCCTCATCGGATTCTACCAGCTGGCCGTATTTGATGTTATCGGCAATAGTTCCGGAGAACAGGATTCCTTTCTGCGGGACATATCCTATATTCTCTCTCAGGCTTTCAAGCGTAATATCCCTTATATCGCGTCCGTCAAGCGTGATGCTTCCTTCAGTGACGTCAAAGAATCTTGGTATGAGGTTGACAAGAGTAGACTTACCGCATCCGGTGCTTCCTATTATCGCAGTCGTCGTTCCGGGAGCGGCCTCAAAATCAATATCCTCCAGCACTTTGCCGCTTGCCTCAGGATATGCAAAGCTAACATGATTAAATCTGACAACACCTTTACTTCTTCCTACATTCTCAGCATCAGTACTGTCATTAACCGATACTTCTGTCTTAAGGACTTCATCAATACGGTCGGCAGCAACTCCGGCTCTCGGAAGCATAATCGATATCATGGTAAGCATCAGGAAAGCCATGACAATCATCATTGTATAGGTAATGAATGCTGTCATAGTTCCGACTTCCATAACACCGTCATTGATTCTGTGTGCGGATGTCCATACTATAAGGATTGACATTACATTCATGATAATCATAAGAGCCGGCATCATAAATGTCATTACACGGTTAGTGTAAAGCATTACATCTGTCAGTTCCTTATTGGCATCATCAAAACGCTTTTCTTCATGTCTCTCCCTGCTGAAAGCTCTGATTACAGGAATACCTGTAAGTATTTCCCTCGACACAAGATTGACTTTATCCACAAGCTTCTGCATTTTCTTAAACTTAGGCATAGCAAATGCCATAAGCATGATCATAAGTACTACTATTGCAGCTACCGCGATCACTATGATATATCCCATTCCGGCTCCGGTCCTGATAACCATTATTATTCCGCCGACAGCCATAATAGGCGCATAAAGAACCATTCTCAACAGCATGACCGTTACCATCTGGACCTGCTGTACATCATTAGTCGTCCTGGTAATTAATGATGCCGTCGAAAACTTATTGATCTCCGCATCCGAAAAATTGACTACTTTATTAAAGACCTTGGCTCTCAGATCCCTGCCGACTCCCGCACCGACCTTTGATGCAAGATATCCTACAGCAATGGCAATTGCCATCATCCCGAGTGCAAATAAAGCCATACGGCCTCCCATACGCCATAAATACTTTGAGCGCATTTCATTAAAATCTACACCCTTTGCCTTAAGCTGGTACTTGTTAAAAAGAATGGCATAATTGGTAGTCATGGCCTCTCCCATGGAATCAAGCTTCTTATCCGCGGCAGCCCTTACTTCACTGTTCCCCGGTGATTCATCTTCCGATATATCGCCATCACGCCTTTCTCCGTACTCCTTCATAATAAGGCTGTATGCAGCAATCGGTTTTACCAATGTCTTATCCAGCTCTTTCTTATCTGCACCTTCGTTAAGTACAAAACTTCCATTCTCATTCATAGTATAGTTCTCAACCCATACTTTACGCTCATCGTCCGTCATAAACATCGCGATTCCTATATAATCCGGTGAAGACAAACTGTCAGGAGTAGCATACTCAACACCATCATTGGTAATTCCGGTATCAATGAGCTTGGATGTATAATTAGGCAGTGAAAAGTCACAAACCGCCTGGAGTATAAGCAGCACAAAAATAATTACTACCGATACCCAGTATTTCTTCATGTTACTGAATATGTGCCTCATATTTCATCTCTACTCTGTGTATTAACACAGTCCTTTCACAATATTTATAATTGATAGTACTCTTTACCAATCATTAAATCAATTAAAAAAATATTAAACTTTTATTAAAAATCAATATTTCTTGAGTTCAGCCTCATCTGCATCACTTGTATCTTCTATCGACCTGATGACAACATAATATCCCACCCCGGGATTTACCTCAACATATACACGGTCCCCGACCTTATGTCCGATAACAGCCTTACCGATCGGAGATTCATTACTGATATACCCCTCAAGAGAACTTCCGCGCACCGTGGTAACCACTTTAAATTTCTCAGTCTCATCATCGTCTTCAAAATATAACTCCACGGTTTTATTCAGTCCGACTTCGTCGTCCGCAGACTCATCACTGATAATCTGGGCTGTCTTGATCATTCTCTCAAGATATCTTATACGGCTCTCATTACGGTTCTTGGCCTTCTTGGCTGCATAATATTCAAAGTTCTCGCTCAGGTCACCCTGTGCCCTCGCATCTTTAACATCCTCAATCAGTTCTTTACGCAGAACTAATTTTCTGTGTTCAATTTCTTCCTCCATCTTATCGATGTCTTTCTGTGTTAATTTGTCATACATTATTAAATCTCCTTTCCGTTATAACAAAGGAACTGTCATATCCGGCAGTTCCTTTGTAAAATATTATTCATATGTACTTCTGTACTTAGTTATGTTCCTGTTCTTTGATTATGAATTCCTTAATCTGGTCATCAATAATCTTGGATATCTCTTTAAGTCTTACAGCATCATTGGTAACTCTCTCCATGATGTTACATACTTCTGTAACCGAAGCTGAGCATTCCTGTGAGCTTGCCGCATTCTCTTCGGCGATAGCAGAGAGATTCTGTACCGTATCCGTTACGGCTGTTCTTGTACTGTCGAGCTTCTCTGTTACATTGGTTATCTCTTTGATACCCTGTATTGAAACTTCAATGTTATCCTTAACCTTATCAAATGCTGAGTTAGTATTCTTGACATTCACACTCTGCTTATTCATAATCTCACGCACATCCTGCATACCGTTAACGGCCTGCTGTGAATCTTCAATAAGTTTCTCTGTAATGTCTTCAATCTGTTTAGCAGATTCATTGGACTGCTCTGCAAGCTTCTGTATCTGTGAAGCAACGACCGCAAATCCACGTCCCTGTTCGCCTGCTCTGGCTGCCTCAATACTTGCATTGAGTGAGAGAAGGTTCGTCTCTTCCGCAATCGATGTGATTATATTAATAGCTGCCTTGATGTCTTCTACGGACTTATTGGTCGTATTGGTTCTCTCGTAGATCATATCAATTGACTTAACTGCCTTCTCATTAATGGTAAGAAGTTCATTAAGAATCTCTGTAGCCTCATCAACAGCCTCTCCGATAGCCTTGGAGCTCTCGCTGAGTCTTTCAACATCATCATTGGTCTTCTCGATCATATCGCCCATTGATATTACGTTAGATGTAGCATCGGCAGTCTCTTCTGCCTGGCTTGATGCGCCTTCCGCAACCTCACTTACGGCAATCTCAACCTGTCTTACTGAATTAACCGTATCGTTGGCATCTGATGCAAGTTCCTCGGATGTTCCGTAAAGATTATCACTCTGGTTCCTGATTTCGGTAATTACACCGTTAAGGCTCGTAGCAAGTTCATCGACAGCTCTTGCCATATATCCCGTCTCATCCTTACGCTTCGTGATACGCTTGGTATCATCATCAACGGCAAGCTCAAGCTTGGATAATTTAAATATTGAATTGGTTACCTTAAGAATAGGTCTGGCAATAAGTTTACCGACTGCAATCGCTGCAGCAAGCACAACAACCAATATTATAAGCGAGAACTTAATTATATCATTTCTGATACTTGTAGTCTCACCGAGAACATCAGATTCATCAGCAGTTACGATAACCACCGCCTGTCCCTGTCCTACAACGGCATAAGCGGCACATTTCTGGCTATCTCTGTACTCATATGATACAAATGCATCTTCTACCTGATTCGGATCTTCGGCAAGCTTGGCAACAACATCCTTTATGACCTGATTCTCTACAGGCTGTCCGATCTTATCCTCTACAGGATGATATAACATCGTTCCGTCCGAAGCCACTACATATGTATATGATGACTTAAGTCCGGTTACGCCAACATCTCCGATTCTGTTGTGGAGATATGTAGCCGCAAGTGCATTCTCTGAACCCATCTGCTGCATTCCGTCATTGACAAGCCCTCTTGCAAGCTTGGACTCACTTACCATATAATTCTGTACCATCTGTGATACATGATTCGATGTAGATGATGATACAGACCAGATAAGGAATGCATTGGTACACATAAGTGCAACAAATACAAGTAATGCTATCTTCGCTGAAATAGAATGGATAAAGCTTACCTTGACGCGGTCCTTGACCTTTGCCTTGACTTTCTCGGCTTTCTCCTTTACTTCTTCGGCTTTCTCAAGCATCTCCTCATGGTGCTGTTCAATCTTCTCATGTAATTCTTCACTGCGTGTCTTATTCTCTTCTGTCACTGCGTCCGCAGTTTCCGCAGGCTGCTGTCCGTTAACCTCTGTTACCTCTTCCCCATTATTTAAATTAATGTCTTCTGACTTATCCATATATGTATCCTCCATATCTGCCTAAGTTATTTCTATGGACAAAATTATACTACATTTTGACGAATAATGCTATATCTTTTTACTATTATTACCAAAAAAATACATTATTTCAGTCTGCATCACTGTAATCCGATACTACAAGGCTTCCCGTACCGGAAATATCATCAATCTTAACCATATTGGATCCGTTGCACACATAGAGCGCATAGTTTTCGGCATCTTTATCCGAACTCACGATATATTCCTCATCGTACACCGCCGCTGCCGATACGCAGTTATATTTATCCGACGAGAATTTCAGCTCAACTGCCTTGGCTGTCTTGATATTGAACCTTGACATCACGGTATTGTCCGATTTGTTCTCGCACATAAGTATCATCCCGCCGACGTATGTAATATACTCTATTCTTTCATCGGTTCCCTTAAGGAGTTTCTCCGGTGTGCCGCCGTTTAACGATATTTTATAGAGCAATGTATCCTCTTTGTCCGCTTCGGTGTAATACAAATCCGAATCTTTTCCAAGGCACACCGACATTATTTCATTGTCCGATGTAACCAATATATCGGATTCATCTTTTGCAATGTCATATTTAATTATGTTGTATGTATCTCCATTTATATACGATGCCACTATCATTGTACCGTCTGCTGCCAGGGAATTAAACCGGCTTCCGGATCCGAGCGCATACAGCTCTCTGCTGCTCTTGCTGTCATACAGATATATTTTATCAGTATCATTGTATACAATTCCGGTATCAACATAATGTGCACCGGTACCATTGCCTATAACTGATGCCTTACCCTTGCCTAAATCATATTCCTTAACAACACCGTTTCCTTCCGTATACAGGACTTTGCCTTTGAGATTTCTGGCAACATTCTTATTAACCTGGCCCGATGCAATAAAAATAATTATTATAACTATGCCGACAACCCCACACAGGATAAATGCCGGTTTAAGATGTTCTTTTCTGTTCTTCATATTATATGTTTTCCTTTCAACAACTGCGGTACATTCAGTATAATTCCCGCAGTCATTAAAAGGCAAGGATTATTTGTCTTTTCCGGAAAGATTGTCTTCAATTCTTAAGAGTTCATTATACTTGGCCACACGCTCGCTTCTCGCAGGCGCCCCCGTCTTTATAAGTCCGGAATTTACCGCCACGGCAAGATGGGCAATGAAAGTATCTTCCGTCTCTCCCGAACGGTGGGATATAATTGTTTTATATCCATTGTCGCCTGCAAGTTTGACTGCGTCCAGTGTCTCGCTCACCGTTCCTATCTGGTTGAGTTTTATGAGAATTGCATTGGCGCATCCCTGCTTTATTCCGTCTGCAAGTCTCCCTGTATTGGTAACAAAAAAATCATCACCTACAATTTTAATCCTGTCCCCGAGCCTTTGCGTTATATCATGCCATCCTTCCCAGTCTTCTTCATCCAACGGATCTTCAACCGAATACATCGGGTATTTGTCACATATTGCCGTCCAATACTCAATGAGTTCGGCAGCTGTATACTCTCTGCCGGATTTGGGCATTCTGTAAGTTCCGGTTCTGCCGCTCTTCCACTCGCCGGCCGCTGCGTCTATCGCAAACTTGAAATCATATCCCGGTCTGTATCCGGCTTTCTTAACGGCTTCCGTCAGCAGATCAAGCGCCGCCTCATCGCTCTCAAGATCCGGTGCAAATCCTCCCTCATCGCCTACAGATACTGACAGATTCCTCGATTTTAATATGGATGAGAGTGAATGATACACCTCACATCCCCACCTGAGGCCCTCGCTGTAACAGTCCGCGCCAACCGGCATTATCATAAATTCCTGTATATCCATATTGTTGGCGGCATGTACCCCTCCATTTAATATATTCATCATCGGGACCGGCATGTCGCACGCCCTCATTCCGCCCAGAAATCTGAATAAAGGTATTTCAAGCGACTTTGACGCAGCATCCGCGCATGCCATGGATACAGCCAGAATTGCATTGGCTCCGAGATTTCTTTTATCTTTTGTGGCATCGGCCGCAATCATCGCATCATCAATCGCTTTCAGGTTCATTATGTCCATGCCCGTTATAACAGACCGGATTATCATATTTATATTGTCAACAGCCTTTCTTACACCGAGTCCCATATATCTGTCAGGATTCATATCGCGGAGTTCAAGCACCTCGTATCTGCCGGTTGATGCGCCGCTTGGCACAGCAGCACGTCCCATGCTGCCGTCGCTTAAATAGATTTCCGCTTCAACGGTCGGATTACCCCTTGAATCTATAATTTCTCTTGCAAGTACACCTGTTATGGTTATTCTTATCATATTTCCTCCCGTTACAACCAATAATAAAAAAGCATAAAATGAAAATACCCCACTATTATTGCCCATAGTGAGGATTTTCATTCTATACTTTATGTACTTTACGAGAAATTTGAAATTACTTATCTGGAGGCGTGTGAACAATGTCCGCCACAGCTTGCACAATTGCCCGTGCATCCCTTATTGCTCTTCTTGTCCTTAATCATCCTGTAAATGACAAATCCGACTACCAGAACAAGCACTGCTGCCACTATAATTGTTCCTATGTATTTTTCCATAGTCAAGACCTCCTTATGAAGTTTTTCTTTACTACATGAGTTAGTATAGCCTAATCATAGTTAGATGTCAATAACTTTTTCAAAAAATATTAAAAATTTAAAACATCGGTGAGAACAATCTTAATATAGGCATAAGAAGACGCTTTATAAATGACTTTTTCTTAGCCGTTTCAAGAGTCACAACCCGGCATTTGCCAAGTGTATCTTTGTAATCATCAAGCACATCCTTAACCGCCTCTGATTTATACATCCAGATTGCATTCTCAAAATGATGTGTGAGGCTTCTGTAATCGAGATTAATCGTTCCGACAACCGCCGTCTCATCATCCGACACAAAAATCTTCGCATGCACAAAGCCCGGAGTATACTCATAAATCTTAACTCCCGCTTTCAGAAGTATCTCATAGTACGACTGCGTCAGCATATAAGCTATTTTCTTATCCGGTATGCCCGGTGTGATTATTCTTACATCAATTCCGTTCTTGGCCGCATTGGCAAGGGCTGTGATCATGACATTGTCAAGTATGAGGTACGGTGTCATAATATACACATAGTCATTCGCCCTGTTGATCATATTGTAGTAAACCGTTTTACCGGCCGGCTCATCATCAAACGGATAATCCGTATATGGTGCAAAATATCCGTCATTATAATTAAATTCTTTTGTCGGGACATAATCATATAAATTATCTTCCTGTTTAAATGAACTGTCCCACAATGTAACAAACATGGTCGTAAGACTCCACACTGCCTCGCCTTTAATCATGATCGCAGTGTCTTTCCAATGTCCGTATACAACTTTACGGTTAATATATTCATCAGCCAGATTAACGCCGCCCGTAAATCCTACATTACCGTCTATTACACAGATTTTACGATGGTCTCTGTTATTATATCTGGAGTGCAAAATCGAGCGGAATGTGTTAAATTCATAACACTTGATCCCTTTAGCCCTCATCTGTCTCACGAAATCGCCCGGCGCCTTAAGAATACTTCCGAAGCTGTCATACATGAAGCGTACATCAAGTCCCTTTGCAGCTTTTTCCTCTAAGATTTCCACTATGGAATCAAGCATCTCTCCGCGTTCGATAATAAAATATTCCATAAAAATGAATTTCTCTGCCTTGCGGAGTTCCTCAAGCATAACCGGAAGCATATCCTCTCCCAGCGGGAAAAATTCAGCACAGGTATTGCGGTATACAGGGGCATCTACTTTGTTAAGAAGATAATCAGTCTGTACCGATACATGTTCATCAATCATGCGCAGCTCTTCATTATAGTACGGCCTTGATTTGATTGCCTGCTTGTAATTTCGGGACATTTCCAGACCTTTTGCCACTTCTTTTTTGCCGAAATGCCTTACTCCGTATATCAGATACAGCACGCCTCCGAAAACGGGGAAAACAAGAATTATAACTATCCACGGTATCTTGTAAACCGGATTGATATCCGATTTGACTATGTATAATACTACCACAAACGACAGGATTTCAAATATCCAGTTGAGATGTTTCAGATATCCTCTGAAGAAAAAATACGGCACAAGAATTACCGCAAGCTGGACAATAACCGCGATTGCAAAAGCCATAAACTTAATCGTGCGCGGAGAAAGAATTCTTTTACGATGGATTTTTTCCTTACTCATATAATATACCTCTTAATGAACCGGTCACATATATTTCTTAACCTTATCAAGTCTTATGTAAAACTGGCTGTAGAAATCGGCTTCCGTATCGTAGTCTTCAAAATAAAAAATCTTCAATAACACTGTACACACCGCCGATACAGTCTGTTCTGACCCACAGTTTCTGACATATTCCACTACATCTTTCACAAAATAGTGCCAATCATCCGTATACTTATCGTAGGCTGAAAAATCCGGTATGTCAAGCCAGTTTTTGACTTTAACTTTCGTCTTGGTACGTTTCGGGCATTCGCCTATCTGCACAAAAAACATATGCCCGCCGTTCTCAAATATGCGTCCCAAAGGAAAAAGCCTGCATATTCCCGGGCGGAATCCGTGTATGGTGCACCTTCCGTCCGCATCAAGGAATCCGCATCTTTCATCCGGTCCGGAAAGTTTCATATTGGGAAGTATGACCCCGTCCGCCGCATTCAATTCTATTTTATCATTCAAAAGTCTGGCAAAGCCTGTACTCAGGCCTTTTTCAATTGAATATATATCATATGGGTCAAGCACGATCGAATTGCCCATTCCGGTGCAGCAGACATGGCAGCCTTCGCATCCGCCGCATCCGGCTTTTACCATATCATCTGCCCTATATAATCTGCCGTCCGATATTTCATTCATGTCAATTTGACGTATCATTTCAGTTCTCCCGGTCTTCGGCCCATACCCTTGCGCATTTAACCGCACGGTGCCATCCTTTAATCATTCTGTTTCTGTCATCCTCAGCCATACCGGGTTCAAATGAGCGTCCGAGTTTCCAGTTGGCAAGAATCTCATCCTTACCGCTCCAGTATCCCGTCGCGAGTCCGGCAAGATATGCCGCACCCAGTGATGTTGTCTCTATGACATCCGGTCTGTGAACCGGTGTATTTAAAATATCCGCCTGAAACTGCATAAGGAAATTATTGGCGCTTGCACCGCCGTCAACCTTAAGTGCCTTGAGATAAATGCCCGATTCTTCCTGCATCACGCCGAGCACATCAGCGACCTGATAATCTATCGATTCGAGTGTTGCCCTTATGAAATGCTCCTTGGTACATCCTCTTGTAAGTCCGACAACGGTGCCTCTTGCATACTGATCCCAGTACGGAGCTCCAAGTCCCGTAAATGCCGGCACTATGTATACACCGTCTGCATCTCTGACCGATGATGCGTATTTCTCTGACTGCGCCGCATCGCGTATAAGCCTCATTCCGTCACGCAGCCATTGTATGGCCGCGCCAGCCACGAACACACTGCCCTCGAGTGCATATTTTACACTTCCGTCAGCTCCTGCCGCAATAGTCGTGAGCAGTCCGTTTTCCGACATAATTGCCTTATCTCCGGTATTCATAAGCAGAAAGCAGCCTGTTCCGTATGTATTTTTGGCTTCGCCCGGTTCAAAACAACATTGTCCGAACAAAGCCGCCTGCTGGTCTCCCGCTGCTCCGGCAATAGGTATCGCACCGCCGAGTATTGACGGGTCACTTTGTGCATATACGCAGCTTGATGGTTTAACTTCCGGCAGCATTGACTCCGGGATGTTAAAATATTCCAGTAATTCCCTGCTCCAGCACAAATTATGTATGTCATACAGCATGGTTCTTGACGCATTGGTGTAATCCGTGATATGTACCCTGCCCTTGGTAAGATTCCATATAAGCCATGTATCCACAGTGCCAAAAAGCAGTTCGCCGTTCTCAGCTTTCTCCCTGGCCCCGGATACATTATCAAGGATCCATTCTATCTTGGATGCCGAAAAATACGCATCCGGAATAAGACCGGTAATCTGTCGTATCTTATCTGACACTCCTTCGGTCTTAAGCCTGTCTATACGCTCCGATGTCCGTCTGCACTGCCACACTATGGCATTATAAACAGGCTTTCCCGTAGCGCGCTCCCACACGATCGTGGTCTCGCGCTGGTTGGTTATACCGATTGCTTCAATATCGGATGCCGAAAGTCCGGCCATTACCATCGCTTCCATTGCGACCGCAAGTTCCGACGACCAGATTTCCACGGGATTATGTTCTATCCATCCCGCTTTCGGATAAATCTGTTCAAATTCTTTCTGCTGCATCGAGCAGATACGGCCTTTATTGTCATATATTACGCATCTTGAACTTGTAGTTCCCTGATCAAGTGCCATGATGTATTTTGAATTCATATATTATTCTACTACCTCAACTTTAAGCATATTCGTAGTTCCGGATCTTCCCATAGGAATTCCGGATGTAATTACCGTGATATCGCCTTCTTTGACAAGCTCCTGGCTCTTTGCTTTCTCGATTGCATGGTCAAAAAGAACAAACACATCATGTTTTTCTTTGAGAAGCACCGGTGTAATTCCCCATACCATACTGAGCTGGCGGCATACCTTCTCCGTAGTGGCACAACCGATGATATCGCATGCCGGACGGTATCTTGATATCATTCTGGCACTCTTTCCTGACTTACTTACAACAATAATTGCTTTGGCATTAAGATCATAAGCCGTTGTACATGTCGCATGGCAGATAGCATCTGTGATATCCGGATTGGAAGCACGCTCCCTTGTAAAGAATCTCTTCTTATAGTTAATCTCTCGCTCGGTTCTCTCTGCGATACGAACCATCATCTCAAGCGCTTCAACCGGGTACTTACCGGCTGCGGTCTCACCCGAAAGCATTATTGCACTTGTTCCGTCATAAATCGCATTCGCAACATCCGCAGTCTCTGCTCTTGTCGGGCGCGGGTTCTTGATCATTGAATCAAGCATCTGCGTGGCTGTTATAACCTGTTTGCCGGCTTCATATACTTTCTTTATGATTACCTTCTGTGCAATAGGTACTTCTTCCTCAGGAAGTTCAACACCCATATCACCTCTGGCTACCATAATAGCATCTGAAGCTTCGATGATCTCATCAATATTATCAAGACCTTCCTGATTCTCGATCTTGGAAATAATATTAATTCCCTTGCCGCCATTGTCATCAAGAAGTTTTCTTATCTGCTTAACGTCATCGGCACATCTTACAAAAGAAGCCGCTATGAAATCCACATCCTGTTCTATTCCGAAAAGTATATCGGACTTATCAATATCACTTAAGAAATCCATATTGATATGCGCGCCCGGTACGTTAACGCCCTTGTGATTGGATATGTATCCGCCGTTGATAACGGTACATACAATATCTGTTCCTTTAATTTCCTTAACGATCATCTCTATAAGTCCGTCATCTATAAGTATATGTGTTCCGGCCTTCACGTCCTTGTATAAATCCGTAAATGTGATAGCCGCATGTGTATTATCTCCGAGTGAATCATCTGCTGTGAGTGTAAAATCCTGTCCGTTTTCAAGTAAAACTTTGCCATCTGCGAAATCGCGCACACGGATTTCCGGTCCCTTGGTATCGAGCATGATTGCAACGGATCTGCCGCACTCTTCCCTTACTGCTTTGATGGCTTCCATTCTTGCGCCATGTTCTTCATGACTGCCATGTGAAAAATTAAGTCTGGCAACATTCATGCCGCCCATAATAAGTTCTTTAAGAACGCCCGGTTTGTCGGTGGACGGTCCCATAGTACAAATTATTTTTGTTTTTCTCATAATAAGTCTCCTTTATAAACTCACATATATTGGTTTATTATATATAATTTATGATACAAAAAATGTTCTCCGAATATACCTTATCACTTTTTTTGTCAAATAGCAATATTTCTTTTGTAAAGCTGTGTGCAGTTTTATACTAAGTGCAAGAGCAATGTTTTATATATTACTCTGGTACCCATATCAACCGCCGGGGTGGAAACGCCCCGGAATTGATATAAAACTTACATACACGCGTAGGAAAACGCGAGAAAGAATGAGGTAAAAAATTATGTTAGTTATTGGTTATTGTAAGTTGACAAGCAAAAAAGGCCTTCCTATGGCTAAAGTTCAGTGTGTCCGGGATTATACCCCTGAAGAAGTCGGACGATTAGACGGTGTTGGTGGTTCTTGTGTTGAGGATATATGGATCTACCAGCCGCTGTTGGATAAGCTTACACCTGCATGTATTTCAAAGGAAATGTTGATTACTGCTGCCTGGCAGAATGGCAGAATGGCTATCACTGATATTAATTTCAAGTAATGGAGGTAATTATGGTTGCTATCTTGATTTTAATAGTTTGTATAATTGATACTGCCTTACTTATTCGATTAAATAAGTGCGGTAAGATTGTACATGTGCATGAGGAACATACATACGTTCCGCAGCCAAAGAAAAAGAAAGTAGTGAAGGAAATCCTTGAAGATGAAGAGGATTAAATAATATATCCTCCGGATTATTCTTCCGGAGGATTATTATTTGTTTTAGATTTATTTTTAATTACATGTATTATTACTATTGTTGGGATTGCTAGTAGTAATACATTTACTGTAAAAAATATTATATCTTTTATCATTTTGTTACTCCTTTCTGTTTTTATTAAATTATACATCAAATCTTGTGGAGGTTCAAGCATGGATTTTTTAAGAAAGCATAGAAAAATATGTTCTGCTTTAGCTGCTTTTATGGTAGCTGTTCTTGTTGTGTATAGCTATGGCTCTTTTAGATCTTATGCGGCAGCTCCGG